>NZ_BPWI01000002.1:0-847120 GCF_040369125.1 Duganella hordei | reverse complement strand
CCAGCTTCCGCTTCGGCTAAACAGATCCGGGGTCAGATCCGACATTTGGACACGAGCTCTGCCGTAATGGCGATTACGGCAGAGCTCGTGTCCAAATGTCGGATCTGACCCTAATGCCGCAACCTGCGCGCCTTCAACGCCCAAGGCGCGGCGGCCTCGCACGCGTTCGACGGCTGGCTGAGGGCGACGATGGCCTTGCCGCCGAAGGAGCGCAGCGCGCAGCTGCTGGAATGGGAAAAAGCCCCGGCCGCGCGCATGGCGCATCCGCGCGAGGAGCATTTGCTGCCGCTGATGGTGGCGCTGGGCGCGGCCGAAGACGAAGCGGCGGCCGTGCCCTACCACGAAGACGCGTTCATGGGATCGCTGGCCGTCTCCAGCTTCCGCTTCGGCTAAACAGATCCGGGGTCAGATCCGACATTTGGACACGAGCTCTGCCGTAATGGCGATTACGGCAGAGCTCGTGTCCAAATGTCGGATCTGACCCCGGATCTTTAAGAGCCGCGCTTGCCGTTGGCGTAGGCTTCGGCCTTGGCGGCGGCGATGGCGGCTTTTTCGGCGGCCTTGACCGCCATCTCGGCTTCGTGGATCTGCAGCCTCTCCTTGCGCGTGGCCGGCGTCTCCAGCGAGATGCGGCCCAGGATGCCGCTGCGGTAGTCGCCCAGGAAGGTGTGCGAGGCCTTCTCGAAATCGAGGTCGCCGCCCTTCTGGCGGAAGCCGCGCTTGGCCGCCACGCCCTCCACCACGGCGATGCCGTCGAAGGTTTCGATCTCCTTGAAGCCGTAGCGCGCCACCAGCAGCTGCGGGTAGTGCTTCAACAGCTCGTCGGCCAGGAACACCGCCACCTCTTCCTCGATCAGCGCGTTCGAGCCGATCGCATGGCTGGCGGCCAGCATCAGGCCGTCGCTCGGCAGCGCGATCTTCGGCCACAGCATGCCCGGTGTGTCGACCAGGATGGTGTTCTTGTCCAGGTACAGCTTCTGCTGCTGCTTGGTCACCGCCGGCTCGTCGCCGACCTTGGCCACGCGCTTTTTCAGCAGCGCGTTCATCAAGGTCGACTTGCCGACGTTGGGTATCCCCATGATCATGATGCGCAGCGGCTTGGTCGGCACGCCGCGGTGCGGCGCCAGCTGCTTGGCCAGCTCGGGCACGCGGGCCACGTCGGCCGGCTTCTTGGTCGTCATCGCGAACGCGGTCACGCCTTCCTGCGCGTTGTAGTACGCCACCCAGGCCGCCGTGGCGGCCGGATCGGCCAGGTCGATCTTGTTGAGGATTTTCAGGCATGGACGCTGGCGGAACTTGCGCAGCTCCTCCACCATCGGATTGGTGCTGGCCTCGGGCAGGCGCGCGTCGACCACCTCGATTACCAGATCGGTGTTCTCCATCTGCTCCGCCGCCTTCTTCTTGGCGGCGTTCATGTGCCCCGGGTACCATTGTATCGACATGCTCTGACCTTCAAAATCGTTCTGACAATCCGCTATTTTACCCGCAGCCCCGTCCGGACTTCGGATATCATGGGTCGCTTTTCGATTTTTCTGATTATATAAACAACCATTTATCAAACCGGAGTGCTGAAGATGAGCATAGCTGCACCGTCCAACCCGAAGGAAATCACTCTTCGCGGCATTATTCTGGGCATTCTGATTACGCTGGTGTTTACGGCGGCTCAGGTCTACCTCGGCCTGAAAGTAGGTTTGACTTTCGCCACCTCGATCCCGGCGGCCGTCATCTCGATGGCGCTGCTCAGCGCCTTCAAGGATGCCACCATCCAGGAAAACAACATCGTCCAGACCATCGCCTCGGCCGCCGGCACGCTGGCGTCGGTGATCTTCGTGCTGCCAGGCCTGCTGATGGTGGGCTGGTGGGCCAAGGTGCCGTTCTGGCCGACCTTCGGCGCCTGCGCCATCGGCGGCGTGCTGGGCGTGATGTACACGATGCCGCTGCGCCGCGCGCTGGTGTCGCAGTCCGACCTGCCCTACCCTGAAGGCGTGGCCGCGGCCGAAGTGCTGAAGGTCGGCATGGCCTCGCGCGCCGGCGCCGCCGAAGGCAAGGCCGGCCTGTGGGCCGTGATCTGGGGCAGCGTGGCCTCGGCCGTCTTCGCCGCCGGCGCCGCCGTCAAGCTGATGGCCGGCGAAGTGTCGATCTACTTCCGCACCGGCGCGGGCGCCACCGGCATCGGCGCATCGAGCTCGCTGGCGCTGATCGGCGCCGGCCACCTGATGGGCATCACCGTCGGCGTCGCGATGCTGGCCGGCCTGGTCATCGCCTGGGGCATCATGGTGCCGCTGATGACGTCCCTGACGCCGGCCGCCGCAGGCGTCGACGCCGCCGGCCACGCCTTGGGCATCTGGTCCAAGGAAGTGCGCATGATGGGCGCCGGCGTGATCGGCATGGCGGCGATCATCACGCTGGCCGGCCTGGCCAAGCCCATCCTCGGCGGCCTGAAGTCGGCGATGGAGTCGTCGCGCAAGGCCAAGGCCAACGGCGGCGTGCTCGATCGCACCGAACAGGATCTGCCGATCTTCGTGGTCGGCCTGGTCACGCTGCTGTCGATGGTGCCGGCCGGCTGGCTGCTGGCGAGCTTCCTGCAAGGCGGCCCGCTGGCGTCGCTGGCGTTCCCGCTGGTGGCCGTCGGCATCGGCTACATCCTGATCGCCGGCATGTTCGCCGCCGCCGTCTGCGGCTACATGGCGGGCCTGATCGGTTCCTCCAATTCGCCGGTGTCCGGCATCGCCATCCTGACCATCCTCGGCGCCGCGCTGAGCGTGGGCATGGTCGGCCGCAGCGTCATGGGCCCGGAAGTGGCGCAGGCGCTGATCGCCTACGCGCTGTTCGTCACCACCGTGGTGCTGGCCGTCGCCGTGATCGGCAACGACAACCTGCAGGACCTGAAGACCGGCCAGCTGGTCGACGCCACGCCATGGAAGCAGCAGGTCGGCCTGCTGATCGGCGTGGTCGCCGGGTCGTGCGTGGTGCCGCCGGTGCTGGAGCTGCTCAATCACGCCAACGGCTTCGTCGGCGCGCCCAACCTCAATTCGATCTCGGACCAGCCGCTGGCCGCGCCGCAGGCGCTGCTGATCTCTACCCTGGCCAAAGGCGTCATCGGCGGCCAGCTGCGCTGGGACCTGCTGGGCTACGGCGCGCTGGTCGGCCTGCTGCTGGTGCTGATCAACTACGGCCTGAAGAAATCCAGCAACGGCAAGTACAGCCTGCCGCCGCTGGGCGTGGGCCTGGCGATCTACCTGCCGAGCGCGGTGATCACGCCGGTCTGCATCGGCGCCGTGACCGGCTACCTGTTCGACCGCGCGATGGAGCACAAGGTCGGCGGCGACACCGCCAAGCGCCTGGGCGTGCTGGTGATGTCCGGCTTCATCGTCGGCGAGAGCCTGTTCAACGTCGCGCTGGCCGGCCTGATCGTGGTGTCGGGCAAGGGCGAGCCGCTGGCCATCGCCAACTCGCTGAGCGAGGCGCACACGATGATCATCGCGCTGGTCGTCGGCGTCGCCGTGGTCTGGGGCCTGTACCGCTGGTCGGCCAACAACGGCCGCGCCGTCAACGCCTGATCCGCATCCGCCAAGCACAGAAGCCGCCCGTTCCGCCGGGCGGCTTTTTTTACGTCAGAGTTCCGCCAGCGCCTTCAGGTGCGCGACCACGCTGCGGCCCAGGGCCGACAGGTTGTAGCCGCCTTCGAGGCAGCTGACGATGCGGCCCTTGGCGTACAGGCGCGCCACCTCCATCACCTGCTCGGTCATCCACGCGTAGTCGGCCTCCACCAGGCCCATGCCGCCGATGTCGTCCTCGCGGTGGGCGTCGAAGCCGGCCGAGATGAAGATCATCTCCGGCTTGAAGGCATGCAGCGCCGGCAGCCACTGCTCGGTGACGACGCGGCGCACCACGTCGCCCTTGCTGTGCGCCGGCACCGGCACGTTGACCAGGCGCTCGGTGATCGGCTCCGGCTCGCAGTAGGGATAGAACGGGTGCTGGTAGAAGCTGACCATCAGCGCGCGCGGCTCGGCGATCAGCGCTTCCTCGGTGCCGTTGCCGTGATGGACGTCGAAGTCGACCACGGCCACCCGCGCCAGCCCGCGCGCGTCGAGCGCGTGCTTGGCGGCGACGGCGACGTTGTTGAACAGGCAAAAGCCCATCGGCTCGACCGGCCGCGCGTGGTGGCCGGGCGGGCGCACCGAGCAGAAGGCGTTCTGGATCTCGCCGTCGATGACGGCGTCGGTCGCGGCCACGGCGGCGCCGGCGGCGCGCTGCGCGGCCAGCCAGCTGTAGTGGTTGAGCGAGGTGTCGCCGTCGATCGGATAGGTGTCGCCCGGCGCCGGCACGTTGTCGCGCACGATGGCGATGGCGTTCTGGCTATGGTTGCGCTCGAGGTCCTCGATCCGCACCAGCGGCGCCTCGCGGTGCTCGAGCAGGTCGCTGATGTGCGATCCGATCAGCTGGTCGGCAATCGCCTGCAGGCGCGCCGGCGATTCGGGGTGCCAGTCGCCCATGTCGTGGCGGGCGCAATCGGGATGGCTGTAGATGGCTGTGGTCATGGTATTTTGTACTGCGGATCAATCTGTATCCTCTGCGCAGTTTCTCGCATAGAATCCGGTAAGCGCTAATCTACCACACATACCATGTACACAAAATTGCACGCCGTCGCACGGCAGGTGGGCCACATCATCGTCGGCAAGGACCTGCAGATCCGCCAGGCGCTCACTTGCCTGCTGGCCGGCGGCCACCTGCTGGTGGAGGACGTGCCGGGCGTGGGCAAGACCACGCTGGCCCACGCGCTGTCGCTGTCGCTGGGGCTGCGCTTCAACCGCGTGCAGTTCACCAGCGACCTGCTGCCGGCCGACGTCAACGGCATCTCCATCTACGAGCGCGAAAAGAACGGCTTCGTGTTCCATCCGGGCCCGATCTTCACCCAGGTGCTGCTGGCCGATGAAATCAACCGCGCCACGCCGAAGACCCAATCCGGCCTGCTGGAGGCGATGGAGGAGCGCCAGGTCAGCGCCGACGGCGTCACGCGCGCGCTGCCGGAGCCGTTCTTCGTCATCGCCACGCAAAACCCGACCCACCAGATCGGCACCTTTCCGCTGCCGGAATCGCAGCTGGACCGCTTCCTGATGTGCCTTTCACTGGGCTACCCGGACGCCGCCGCCGAGCGCGCGCTGCTGATGGGCGAGGACCGCCGCGTGCTGCTCAAGTCGCTGAAGCCGGCGATGACGCCGGCCGAGCTGGCCGCCGCCCAGCAGGAGCTGCGCCGCATCCACGCGTCGCCGGCGCTGATCGACTACGTGCAGGCGCTGGCCGCCGCGTCGCGCCAGAACGGCCTGTTCGCCGAGGGCATGAGCCCGCGCGCGGCCATCGCGCTGCTGCAGGCGGCGCGCGCCTGGGCCGCGCTGGAGGGCCGCGACCACGTGCTGCCGGAGGACGTGCAGGCGGTGCTGGTGCCGGTGTGCGCCCACCGTTTGCGGCCGCTGAAGTCGGCCCACGGCGTGGCGCTGGCCAGCCGCGATCTGGTGCTGCAGCTGCAAAAATCGGTGCCCGTCTAGGCAGCCATGGCCGCGCCGCTGCAAAGTCTCTACCGCAAGGCCCGCGACAAGTGGCTGTTCCAGCTGCGGGACAGCGAGCCGGGCGTGGTGACGCTGACGATGCGCCGCGTCTTCATCGTGCCGACCCGCCCCGGCCTGGCCTTCTGCGGCCTGCTGCTGGTGATGCTGATCGGCGCGCTCAACTACAACCTCGGCCTCGGCTTCGCGCTGACCTTCTTTGCCGGCGCCTGCGCGGTGGCCGACATGTACCTGACCGCGAAGAACCTGGCCATGCTGCAGCTGGCGCCGGGCCGCGCGCAGCCGGTGTTCGCCGGCGAGGAGGCGCAGTTCGAGCTGCACCTGAACAACCGCGGCAAGCGCGATCGCTACGCCGTCTGGCTGGGCTTCCAGGCCGACGGCGAGCCGCGCCAGGCCACCGACGTACTCGCCGGCGGCAGCAGCGCGGTGCGGCTGTCGGCCGCCAGCGCGGAGCGCGGCTGGCTGGCGGCGCCGCGCGTGCGCCTGGTCACCCGCTTTCCGCTGGGCCTGTTCCGCGCGTGGAGCTACTGGCGGCCCGACCTGAAGGTGCTGGTGTATCCGGCGCCGGAGACGCCGGCGCAGCCGCTGCCGTCGAGCGGCGCGGCCAGCGAGGACGGCCACGGCACCGTGGGCCTGGATAACTTCGCCGGCATCCGCAGCTACCAGCCGGGCGATCCGATGCGGCACCTGGCCTGGCGCCAGATCGCGCGCCACGATCCGGCGCTGGGCGGGCAGCTGGTGACCAAGCATTTCGACGGCGGCGCGGTGGCCGAGCTGTGCCTCGATTTCGCCGAGCTGCCGCTGCAGATGGAGCTGGAACAAAAGCTGTCGCGCATGACGCGCTGGGTGCTGGAGGCCGAGCAGCGCGCCCTGCCCTACACCTTCCGCCTGGCGCAGCACGAATACGGCCCGGCGCTGGGCGACGCCCACCAGGCGGCCTGCCTGCGCGCGCTGGCGCTGTTCGGGCACGCATCATGATGTCCTGGTTGCGCCATCTGCCGCGCGACAAGTCCGACACGCTGTTGCTGCTGGCGGCCGCGCTGATGGTGCTGGCGCCGCACTTCGAGCACCTGCCGGCGTGGATCACCGCCACCGTCTGCGGCACGCTGCTGTGGCGCGCCGCGCTGACCTGGCGCGGCAAGCGCATGCCGCCCTTGTGGCTGCTGCTGCCGGTGTCGATGGCGGCCATGGCCGGCGTCTGGCGCAGCTACCACACGCTGCTGGGGCGCGACGCCGGCGTGGCCATGCTGGCGCTGCTGCTGGCGTTCAAGCTGCTGGAGATGCGCGCCAAACGCGACCTGTTCGTGGTGGTGTTCCTCAGCTTCTTCGTCCTGCTGACCAACTTCTTCTATTCGCAGACGATGCTGACCGCGCTGTGCATGGGCGCCACGCTGATCGTGCTGCTGACGGCGCAGATGTCGTTCCAGTACACCGGCGCCGTGCCGCCGCTGGCCGCGCGCCTGCGCATGGCGGCCAGGATCGCGGTGCTGGCCGCGCCGCTGGCGGTGCTGATGTTCTTCGGCTTCCCGCGCATCCAGGGTCCGCTGTGGGGCCTGCCGGGCGACGCCCACACCGGCCACACCGGCATTTCCGACAGCATGGCGCCGGGCACGCTGTCGTCGCTGGCGCAATCGGAGGCGGTGGCCTTCCGCGCGCGCTTCCTCGACGACCTGCCGCCGCCCAAGCATTTGCTGTACTGGCGCAGCATCGTGCTGGGCGACTACGACGGCCGCACCTGGACCCGCGTGCCGCGCCGGCGCGGCCAGCTGCGGCAGGAGATCGCCATCGCCATGCGCGGCAAGCCGCTGCGGCTGCAGGTCACGCTGGAGCCGGGCAACACGCGCTGGCTGGCGGCGCTGGAGCTCAGCGGCCCGGAACTGAAGCTGGCCGGCTACCGCGTGCGCGATTCCGACGAGCTGGAATTCTTCACCACCGATCCGCTCACCCAGCGCGTACGCTACGAGACCACCGCCTGGACCGATTTCACCATCCAGGCCGACGACGACCCGCGGCGCATGGCGCGCTGGACCGAACTGCCGGCCGGCTTCAATCCGCGCACCTTGGCGCTGGCGCGCCAGCTGCGTCATGCCGATCCGGCGTCCGGCACGCCCCTGCCGCCGCTGCCGGCCGCCGATTCGGCCGCCCTCGCGCAGCAGCTGCTGCAGCGCTTCCACGACGGCGGCTACAGCTACACGCTGCAGCCGCCGCTGCTGGGCCGCGACGCCGTCGACGAGTTCCTGTTCAATAGCAAGGCCGGCTTCTGCGAGCACTACGCCGGCGCCTTCGTGGTGCTGATGCGCGCCATGGGCATCCCGGCGCGGGTGGTGACCGGCTACCAGGGCGGCGAACTGAATCCCGTCGACGGCTACGTCACCGTGCGCCAGTCCGACGCCCACGCCTGGGCCGAGTACTGGAGTCCCGGCCGGGGCTGGCGCCGCGTCGACCCGACGGGCGCCGTCGCCCCCGAGCGCATCGCCCAAAACCTGGCGCGCGCGCTGCCGCAGACCTCCGCCTTCGGCCTCGGCACCTTGATCGACTTGCAAAACGATCCCAATTCGTGGCTGGCGCAACTCAGATTTAACTATGCCGCGTTGAATAATTCTTGGAATCAATGGGTCCTGGATTACAATCCAGATAGGCAGCGAAGTTTCCTTGAAGAACTAGGCGCGGCCTTCGCCAACTGGCGCAGCGCACTGGGCGCGGCGCTGGTGTGCGCCCTGCTGTACGGGCTACGCTGGCGGCGGCAGCGGCGCCCGGCCGATCCGCTCGACGGGCTGTACGACGCCTTTTGCCGGCAGCAGGCGCGCCACGGTTATGCGCGCCGCGCGGACGAAGGGCCGCACGCTTACGCGGCGCGGCTGCGCGCGATGCCGGCCAGCGGGGAGAAACACGCGGCCATGGAACAATTTTTATCCCTGTACGGTACGCTGAAGTACAGCGCGGCAGGGGCCGAACCACGATCATCGTCGCTAACGACGCTGAAAACACTGCTACCTCTATGCCGATGAAGACTCTGATTACCGCCCTGCTGCTGGGCGCCGCCACCCTGGGCCAGGCCGCCGCCGTCGATCCCTACGGCTACAAGCTGCCGCCGAGCATGCAGCCAAAGAAGAAGCCGGCCGTGGTCAAGAAGAAAGGCCCGCCGCCGATCGACTACGTCGGCGAGTTCGTCAACTTCGGCGAGTGGAAGGACGTGCGCGCCTTCCTCGACGACGTGGCCGGCCGCGACGGCTTCGACCGCGCCGCGCTGAACACGCTGATGGGCCAGGTGCGCTACGTCGATTCGGCGGTGCAGCTGGTCAAGCCGGCGCCGCCGGGCAAGCCGAAGAACTGGCAAGCCTACAGCCGGCTGATCATCGATCCGGCGCGCATCGACGGCGGCGTCAAGTTCTGGAACGACAACCGCGAGGCGCTGGAGCGGGCCGAGTCGCTGTACGGCATCCCGGCGGAAATCCTGGTCGGCATCATCGGCGTGGAAACCGTGTACGGCCGCAACACGGGCCGCTTCCGCGTCATCGACGCGCTGACCACGCTGGCGTTCTCCTATCCGGAAGCGCCGCAGCGCAGCGAGCGCATGGCCTTCTTCCGCAGCGAGCTGGAAGCGACCCTGCTGTTCGCGCGCCAGAACGGCATCGATCCGCTGTCGCTGCGCGGCTCGTTTGCCGGCGCCATCGGCATGCCGCAGTTCATGCCCAGCAGCGTGATGAAGTATGCGGTGGATTTCGACGGCAGCGGCCAGGTCGACCTGCTCGGCTCGAGCACCGACGCCATCGGCAGCGTGGCGGCCTTCCTGGCCGGCCACGGCTGGGAGCGCGACAAGGGCGGCCCGCTGGTGTACTCGGCCAGCGTGTCGCCGAACCGCGCCTGGGAACGCATGATCAACCAGGGCCTGAGCGCCAAATACCCGGCGCAGGAGCTGGCGGCGGCCGGCGTGACCACCGCCATCCCGGTGCCGGAGCAACAGACCTATGGCCTGGTGGACTTGCAAAACGGCGCCGAGCCGACGGAATACTGGTTGGCCAACAACAATTTCTTTGCGATCACTCAATACAACCGCAGCTATTTCTACGCGATGTCGGTGGTGGAGCTGGGCCGCGCGGTGCGTCTGGCCCGGGGCGGATTGTAAGGAAGCGTAAAGTGCCTTGTTGCGCGGCTTTGCTGCTTGTATTGTTTAGTTGACACTCGGAAATTATTTGTCCACACTTGTGATAATTGCCGGCAAAAGTCAGCGCGCTTACAACAAAATTATCTTATAATTAACTTTATCAGTTAATCAAAAGTGTGCACTCTCAGCATATCATATGAGTGGGTGTATAATTCTCACACAATGTTGCAACCGGACAACAATACCCTATGGGCAATCAGGTTTTTTTATTGCTTATGAGTATTAGATGGCGTGTTGTTGTAGAATTGTGTATATATTATGAAACTTGTTATCCCGGAATCCGTGTCCGTGTTTGAATTCGTTCCTTGGTAAGGATGAACATTAACGCAGCAAAGCGAGCTCCGAGTGTTGTACTTTGCAGGACAACTTTATCAGAAGGAAAAGACGAAATCATGACAAACCAAGTCGGCATAGATATGAACAACGATGCGGATGGCGATGATCTGCTGCAATACAATCCCAACCGCCTGCTCGATACCCTGATCGAGAACCTGCGCCTGAAAAACGACGCGGCCCTGTCGCGCGCGTTGGAAGTGGCGCCGCCGGTGATCAGCAAGATCCGCCACCACCGCCTGCCGGTCGGCGCCTCGCTGCTGATCCGCATGCACGAGGTGAGCGATCTGAGCATCCGCGACCTGCGTTACTTGATGGGCGACCGCCGCAACAAGTTCCGCATCAGCGACAAGCAGTTCAAGCCTAAAGAAGGCGAACCAGGCGGCGGCCAAGGCTGATCGAGCCGTTGTCCTGCTTGCACTCCCTCCCCCTTACTCGGGGGGCGAGGGAAGTAATGCTTTACGCCACGCCTTAGCCGCGCCTTAAGCCGGAAATACCCCGGTCGACAGGTAGCGGTCGCCGCGGTCGCAGACGATGAACACGATGGTCGCGTTCTCCACCGTCTGCGAAATGCGCAGCGCAATCTCACAGGCGCCCGCCGCCGAAATCCCGCAGAAGATGCCTTCCTCGGCCGCCAGCCGGCGCGCCATGCGTTCGGCCGCCGCCTGCGACACCGATTCCACCTGGTCCACCCGCGAACGCTCGTAGATTTTCGGCAGGTAGGCTTCCGGCCATTTGCGGATGCCGGGGATCGACGAGCCCTCCTCCGGCTCGGCGCCGATCACCTGCACCTGCGGGTTCTGCTCCTTCAGGTAGCGCGACACGCCCATGATGGTGCCGGTGGTGCCCATGGCGCTGACGAAGTGGGTGACGCGGCCTTCGGTGTCGCGCCAGATTTCCGGACCGGTGCCCTCGTAGTGGGCGCGGGCGTTGTCGAAGTTGCCGAACTGGTCGAGGATGCGGCCCTTGCCGTCCTTCTGCAGCTGCTCGGCCATGTCGCGCGCGTACTCCATGCCGCCGGTCTTGGGCGTCAACATGATCTGCGCGCCGTAGGCGGCCATGCTCTGGCGCCGCTCGATGCTCAGGTTCTCCGGCATCAGCAGCAGCATCTTGTAGCCGCGCAATGCGGCCGCCATCGCCAGCGCGATGCCGGTGTTGCCGCTGGTGGCCTCGATCAGCGTATCGCCGGGCTTGATGTCGCCGCGCTCTTCCGCGCGCTTGAGCATCGACATGGCGGCGCGGTCCTTGACCGAGCCGGCCGGATTATTGCCTTCGAGCTTGCCGAGAATAATATTGTTGCGGGCCAGCGCATCGGCGCCGGGCAACCGGGTCAGCTGCACCAGCGGTGTGTTGCCGATCGTGTCTTCCAGAGTCTTGTAAGCCATCGTGTTCTATCTTCAGTGAATTGCGCCAAAACAGGCATTTTAATCCGAGTTGGACTTGCGCGTATTGCAAGCCCCGCCGCGGCTCCTCCGTATGGGGGAAACGGGGTGGAAGTTTTGGACTGCGAGGGCCGCATGCGATAGACTTGCACCATTTCTGCAACCCCTTTCATTTTCCGGAATCGTCATGGCCACCACCTCCACGGAACTGCTCCCCGAAGAAACACCGGACGAGCCCACGCCGCGTCCCCTGATCGACGTGGAGCAACGCCGCCACCAGATTTTCCCCACGCTGAGCGCGGTCGACGTCAAGCACATGATGCGCTTCGGCCATGTGCGCCACTTCAGCGATGGCGACATGATTTTCGAAGCGGGCAAGACCAGCTTCGGCCTGATGCTGGTGCTCAAGGGCGGCATCGTCGTCAGCCGCTACGACGGACTGGGCAACACCTCCTACATCACCACCCACACGCGCGGCCAGTTCAGCGGCGAAGTGGCGCAGCTGTCGGGCCGCCCTTCGCTGGGCAACGGCGTGGCCGAGGGCGACGTCGAGGTGCTGGTGGTGCCGTCCGAATCGCTGCGCGCGCTGCTGGTGGCGCACGCCGACCTGGGCGAGCGCATCGTGCGCGCGCTGATCCTGCGCCGCGTCGGCCTGATCGAACAGAATTCCGGCGGCCCGGTGATCGTCGGCCCGCGCGGCCACGGCCGCATCCACACGCTGCAAAGCTTCCTGGCCGCCAACGGTCATCCGCACGTTGTGCTCGATCCCGAGCTGGACCAGCAGGCCGCGCAGCTGATGGCGCACTACCAGCCCAAGCCGGAAGAGCTGCCGCTGGTGGTCTGCCCGGACGGCATCGTCAAGAAAAACCCGACCGTGGTCGACATCGGCCGCTGCCTCGGCATGCTGCCCGACATCGACAGCGAAAAGATCTGGGACGTGATCGTCGTCGGCGCCGGCCCGGCCGGCCTGGCGACGGCCGTGTACGCCGCATCCGAAGGCTTGTCGGTGCTGGCGCTGGAAACGCGCGCCTATGGCGGCCAGGCGGCCGCCAGCGCGCGCATCGAGAACTACCTGGGCTTCCCCACCGGCGTCTCCGGACGCGCGCTGGCCGGCCGCGCCTACGTGCAGGCGCAGAAATTCGGCGTCGAGGTGGCGATCCCGGCACCGGCCGGCCGCCTGGTCTGCGACACCTATCCGCTGCAAGTGGAAATGTGCGGCAGCCTGCAGCGGCTGAAGGCCAAGACCGTGGTGCTGTCGTGCGGCGCCCGCTATCGCCGGCCGTCGCTGGCCAACCTCAAGCAGTTCGAGGGCAAGGGCGTGTACTACTGGGCCTCGCCGATCGAGGCGCAGCTGTGCAAGACCGAGGAAATCGTGCTGGTCGGCGGCGGCAACTCGGCCGGCCAGGCGGCGGTGTTCCTGTCGGGCCACGCGTCCAAGGTGCACATGCTGATCCGCAAGGACAGCCTGGCTTCCACCATGTCCAGCTACCTGATCGAACGCATCCAGGCGACGCCCAATATCGAGCTGCACACGCACTCGGAAATCGTCGCGCTTGAAGGCGACGAGGACGGCCTGAAGCAGGTGCGCATCCGCAATTCGCAGAGCGAGCAGGAATGCGACTACGACGTCTGCCGCGTGTTCCTGTTCATCGGCGCCGATCCCAACACGGCGTGGCTCAGCGATTGCGGCGTGGACGTCGACAGCCACGGCTTCATCCGCACCGGCTTCGACGTGACCAAGGCGCAGTGCAAGGCCAACTTCGCGCACGGAGTGTATCCGAAGGAATTGCCGTCGCGGGCGGCGCTGGAGACCAGCGTGCCGGGCGTGTTCGCCATCGGCGACGTGCGCGCCACGTCCACCAAGCGGGTGGCGGCGGCGGTCGGCGAAGGCGCGGCGGTGGTGTCGCAGATCCACCAGTTCCTGGCGAACTTGCCTGCGGATAAGGTCTACAACTAGGACAGGCATGCCCGATTCCCCTCCATGAGGGGGATCGTTCTCTTTTGGCGTTCTCTTTTTGTCTCTTCTTATCAGTTTTGAACTTCGACTTCGTTCGACTGTCTAACAAACAGTAAGAGAAGAAAAACGACAAAATCCTGAAGGAGAAAGAGCATGAACCCTCTCACGCATTCGAAACCGCAGCCCACATCGGCCATTCCTCCTGCCGCGCTCGCTGAACTGCAGGACTACCTGCGCCAGAGCGGCAGCACGTTGTCTCCCGCCGAGGCGATCTCCCACGCCATCAAACTCTGGATAGCCAGGGACCGTGACGACGCGACGCCGATGCGCGGCTATCAGTGGAAACAACTATTCCTGCCCGATGCGACGCGTCTCCGCGTGCACATGAACAATGAATGGCATATCGCCGAAGTCAGCGGCGACGACTTGATCTACGAAGGCCGCGCCGTTTCGCCCAACCAGATGGTGCAACAAGTGACGGGAGGTGGCCGCAATGCCTGGCGCGAGCTGTGGATACGCTTCCCCGGCGAAAAGACCTGGGTCAACGCCGCCAGTCTGCGCACCCGGCAAAGCAAGCAGGCCGCCACGCCGCCGCTGTCGCCGGCCGATGCGATGGCGGCCGCCGCCAAGTCGATGAGCGTCGCACTGAGCACCGCGCTGACGCTGGTGGAACACGCCAATCACCAGGCGCAAAACACGCTGGAACGCCGCCTGCCCCGCTATCGCCGCGAGATCGACCAGATGGACGATATCCACTAAGGCATCATCATGCCCGCCCGAGACGGCGCAGCTGCGCCGCCTGATAGGCGCCGAAGGCGTCGTTGAACAGGCAGCGTATCAACGGGTCGTCGACGATGTCGGCATCGGCCGGCGCGCCGCTGATGCGCATGTACATCGACGTCAGCGACTCGCCCAGCGCCAGGCCGGCATACAGCTTGGCCATCGGGATTTCGGTATGCCAGGTCGGCGCCTCCCCGTCGCCGGTCGCGGCGATGGCATCGCCGTGGATGCGGTAGCGGAACTGGTGGACCGTGCCCGCATGGCCATACACCGACAACTGCCAGATGCACGGCGTGGCGAAGTAGCTGTCCGCCGGCAGTTCCATGTCCGCGTATTTTTCAGCCAGGCCGGTGCGGCAGTAGTCCAGCACCTGCGCGGTCTGCTGGTCGCCGAGCGCGGCGAAATGGCTGGCGATCTCCGAGGTCGGCGGCGGAGCGATATCTGGACGGTAGTCGTAGTCGACATCCTGCTCGCCAACGGGCAGCACCCAAGGCAGCGGCGCGGCCGGCGTCAACGCATGCGGCGTCAGTTCGAAGGAGACCGAAGGATTGAGCCGCACGACGACGGCGCCGGGCAGCCATGCCTCCACCTCGCCGGCGAACTGGCGGTAGGTGATCGGGAACAGAGCGTGGTTGTACCAGGACCACGGCTCCTGCACGAACTGGCAGGAACTGGGGACGACGTAGCGCGGCGCCAGCGCGCGCAGCTGCTCCGGCCATTCCTCGGGCAGCACGCTGGCCGCGCGGGGATCCGGCGCTCCCGCGCGCGACGGCGCGATGACGTCGATCTCGCGCATGGTCTGGAATGGCCACAGCACCATGTCCCACGGCGCGTAGGCCTTCAGCTGCTCCAGCGTTTCCGGGTCCATCCACGAATCGACCACGTTCAGCACATTCAGGCCGGCGGCGCGGATGTGGAACATCGAATCCACGTCCGAGTCCAGCGCCTTGCGCGGAATGACCTCGAACGCCCCCACCCGCACCGGCGCGTCGACCGCCAGCGCCTGCACATTGGTGAAACCCAGTTGCCGTACCATCGCGAACAGCTCGTCGAACAGGCAGTACAGATAAACCGGCGTGGCGCGATCGAGCAGGTCGAGGCTCTCCATCGAGCAGTGGTCGTCGTGGAAGTGGGAGATGAACACCGCATCGGGCTTCATGCCGCGTATCCGCGCATGATCGAAGCGCACGTCCGGGAAGGCGTGGCAGTTCCTGCTGAACGGGTTCTCGAAGATCGGATCGAATGCGATCAGCGTGCCGTCGCATTCGAAGACATAGCCGGCGTGCAGGATGCGAGAGATTTTAAGCGTCATCCCGCCATGTTAGCACCGCAGCGATGACGCTGCGGTTTGCCGGCCAGCATGAGACTTACTTGGCGGGGGCGGCGGCCTTGTCGGCCTTGGCGGCGGTTTTGTCAGCCTTGGCGGCCGCCTTGTCCGCTTTGGCCGCAGGCTTGTCGGCCGGCGCTGCCATCGGCGCGCCATCGAGCGGCTTGCCGTTCACGGTCAGGCCAGCCTGCGACAGCTTGACCGCGCTTTTCTCGCCGATGCCCTTGACGCGCTTCTCCAGATCCGGCCAGTCCTTGAAATCGCCTTTCTTGCGCTCTTCCAGGATGGCCTTCGATTTGGCCGGGCCGATGCCCTTGATCGAATCGAGCGCGGCCGCGTCGGCCTTGTTGACGTCGACTTGCGCGAAAGCGAAGCTCATGGTTGCAATCAGGGTTGCAACTGCCAGCAATAGTTTCTTGAACATGTCTCTATCTCCGTTGTGGGTGAAAAGCAAGGGCGACAATCGCGCCTTGAGTTCCCTTAACGGCCAACCTCGGCCGCGGTTGACAACGCGGCCTTTGACATGGATCAAGCGCTGAACAGCTCCTCGCGCGTGACCGTCGCCGTGCCCAACTTGCCGACCACGATGCCGCCGGCGCGGTTGGCCGTCTGCACCGCCTCGTTCCAACCGGCGCCCGCTCCCAGCATGCAAGCCATGGTCGCGATGACGGTGTCGCCGGCGCCCGAGACGTCGAACACCTCGCGCGCCTGCGCCGGCATGTGGAACTGCGCGCCGTCGGTGTACAAGGTCATGCCCTCTTCCGAGCGGGTCAGCAGCAGCGCGTCCAGCTTCAGCTCCGCGCGCAGCTGCTGCGCCTTGGCCGTCAGCTGTTCCTCGCTGTTCCAGCTGCCGACGATGCGCTTCATTTCCGACTTGTTCGGCGTCAGCACGGTGGCGCCGGCGTAGCGGGAAAAATCGTCGCCCTTGGGATCGACCATCACCACCTTGCCGGCCGCGCGCGCCGAGGCGATCATGTCGGCCACGTTGACCAGCGAACCCTTGGCGTAGTCCGACAGCACGATCACGTCGTAATCGGCCAGCAGCGCCTTGAACTGCACCAGCTTGTCGCGCAGCACCGTGTCGGTGGGCGCCTCCTCGAAATCGATGCGCACCATCTGCTGCTGGCGCCCGATGACGCGCAGCTTGATGATGGTGGAGATGGCGTCGTCGCGCTTGAGGTAGCTGTGGATGCCGCCGCCCTGCAGCAACTGCTCCACCTCGGTCCCCGCCTCGTCGGCGCCGACCACGCCCAGCAGGCCGGCATGCGCGCCCAGCGCGGCCGCGTTGCGCGCCACGTTGGCGGCGCCGCCCAGGCGCGCCTCGCGCTTCTCGATGCGCACGATGGGCACCGGCGCCTCCGGCGAGATGCGGCTGACGTCGCCGAACCAGTAGCGGTCCAGCATGACGTCGCCGACCACCAGGATGCGCACCTGGTCCAGCGCGCGGGTTTGATACGTCGTCACGGCAGTGCTCACGGCAACCTCTTCAAGTGCGGGTCAGGATGGAACGGCCGATGCCGTGGTATTCGAAGCCCGCTTCGGCCATCACTTCCGGTTCGAACAGGTTGCGGCCGTCAAAGATGATGGCCTGCTTCAGCGCGGCCTTGATGCGGTCGAAGTCCGGGCTGCGGAAGGCCTTCCATTCGGTGACAATCACCAGCGCCTCGGCGCCGGTCAGCGTGTCCATCGGGCTGGCGGCGAAACGCACGCGCGCCATCTCCTCGGCGTTCAGGTCCAGCTCCAGCACGCGCTTGGCCTCGGCCATCGCCACCGGATCGTAGACCGCCACGGTGGCGCCGCCGTCGAGCAGCTGCTTGAGCAGCACGCGCGCCGGCGCTTCGCGCATGTCGTCGGTGTTCGGCTTGAAGGCCAGGCCCCACACGGCGAAATGCTTGCCGCGCAAATCGTCGCCGAAGCGCTTGACCACCTTCTGCCCCAGCACCAGCTTCTGCTTGTCGTTGACCGCCTCCACCGCGCGCAGGATCAGCAGGTCCTGGTTGTACTGGCGCGCCGTGCGTTCCAGTGCCTGCACGTCTTTCGGGAAGCAGGAGCCGCCGTAGCCGGCGCCGGCGTACAGGAAGCTGTGGCCGATGCGCGGATCGGAGCCGATGCCGTGGCGCACCGCCTCGATGTCGGCGCCCACCTGGTCGGCCAGGTTGGCCAGCTCGTTCATGAACGAGATGCGGGTGGCCAGCATGGCGTTGGCGGCGTACTTGGTGAATTCGGCCGAGCGCACGTCCATCCAGAAGGTGCGCTCGTGGTTGCGGTTGAACGGCGTGTACAGCTTCTTCATCAGGCCGTGCGCCTTCTCGCCTTCGGCCGTGCTGTCGCAGCCGATGACGATGCGGTCCGGCCGCATGAAGTCTTCCACCGCCGCGCCCTCTTTGAGGAACTCCGGATTGGACACCACCGAGAAGGTCGACCCGTCGCCGCGCGCGGCCAGCTCGGCCTGCACCGCCGCCTTGACGCGGTCCGCCGTGCCCACCGGGACGGTCGACTTGTCGACGATGACCTTGAACTCGGTCATGTGGCGGCCGATGTTCTTGGCGGCGGCCAGCACGTACTGCAGGTCGGCCGAGCCGTCTTCGTCCGGCGGCGTGCCGACGGCGATGAACTGCAGGCAGCCGTGCGCCACCGAGGCGGCGACGTCGGTCGAGAACTGCAGGCGGCCGGCGGCGCGGTTGCGCGCCACCACTTCCTCCAGGCCCGGCTCGTGGATCGGGATGCCGCCGTTGTTGAGCAGGTCGATTTTCTTCTGGTCGACGTCGAGGCAGAACACGTCGTTGCCCAGTTCGGCGAGGCAGGCGCCGGTGACGAGGCCTACATAGCCGGTGCCGATAATTGTAATTTTCATGTGTATTCCGCCTTCTTGTTAGCAGCGCTGCCGCCCCGCCGTCATTCCCGCGCAAGCGGGAATCCATGCTGAGTATGGGTTCCCGCCTGCGCGGGAACGACTGCGGCGGCGCCGTATTTAATTCATGACATTCAGTTCTTCGGTGCGGCGCGGCGGGTAGGTCTCCCAGCGGCTGCATCCCGGGCACTGCCAGTAGAACTGGCGCGCCTTGAAACCGCAGTGGCTGCACTGGTAGCGCGCCAGCTTCTGCGTATAGCCGTGTACCAGGTTCTTCACCATCGACAGTTCCGGCACCAGGTTGGCCGGCGCGTCCATCAGGCGCGCCTCCAGCAGCTTGTCCAGTCCCAGCAGGGTCGGCGTGCGGCGCAGCTCGTTGCTGACCAGCTGCTTGGCCGCGTCGACGCCGTCCAGCTCCAGCACCGCCTTGTACACCACCTCGATCAGGTCGATCGACGAGGCCTGCTCCAGGTAGGACTTGAGCAGGCTGACGCCTTCCTGCGGGCGGCCCACCTTGCGGTAGGCGTCCATCATGCGCTGCGCCACCAGCGCCGTGTGCGGCACGCTGATCTGCTCGACGCGGCGCCAGGTCATCAGCGCGCCCTCGACATCGCCCTGCGCCAGCTGGGCGTCGCCGGTCAGCATCGTGGCGCGCACGTTGACGCGGTCGGCCTGCAGCGACTTCTCCAGCAGCGGCAAGGCGTCCTCCGGATGCATGTGCACCAGCGCGTCCTGCGCCAGCTCGCAGTAGAACTGCGCGATTTCCTTCTGGCGCGAGCCGGCGCCCGATTCCTGCAGGCCGATGGCCGCCTCGATCGCGCGCGGCCATTCCTTCTCGCGCTGGAAGATCTCCAGCAGCGCGCGGCGCGCCTGCACCGCGTACTGGCCGCTGACCATCGAGGTGAAGGTTTCCTCGGCGCGGTCCAGCAGGCCGGCCTTCAGGTAGTCCATGCCCAGCTCGTACTGCGCGTGCTCCTTCTGCTCCTGCGGCAGGTCGGGACGCGACAGCAGGTTCTGGTGCACGCGGATGGCCCGCTCGGTCTCGCCGCGGCGGCGGAACAGGTTGCCCAGCGCGAAGTGCATGTCGGCCGTTTCCGGGTCCAGCCGCACGATCTCGATGAAGGCGTCGATGGCCTTGTCGGGCTGCTCGTTGAGCAGGAAGTTCAGGCCCTTGAAGTAGCCGCGCGGCAGCGTGCGCGATTCGGACACCAGTTGACGAATGTCGACGCGCGCGGCGACCCAGCCCAGTCCGAAGAAGACCGGGATACCCAATAACCACCAGAGTTCGAATTCCATGCTTTGTGTTTTTTATTGTGTGTTGATGCTGTCCGGCTGCGGCTGGACATTGGGCTGCAGCGCCGAGCTTTGCAGCGTCGAGATCGTGGTCTTGTGTTTGTTCGTTTCGCGGCGGTGGCGGAACACCGTCGGCGTCAGCGCCAGCACGCCGAGGAAGGCGCCGGCCACGAAGAAGCCGAGCAGCATCAGCACCAGCGGCCCGTGCAGGTCATAGTGGAGGAAAAAGTGCAGGTCGACTTCCTGCGTATTTTTCAGGGCAAAGCCAAAAAACAGGACGAAAAGAACGAATCCAATAATCGTGGAGATGAATTTCATTGGCCAGGTTTCCTGTTCAGTATTTCTAAAAAAAAGCGGCATCCGTAGACGCCGCTTTTATTTTAACTCATCAGACGCTTCAGTCCTCGATGATCGGTTGCCCGACCATCGCGTCAACCCGCTCGCGCAATTGCTTGCCCGGCTTGAAGTGAGGCACCCGTTTTTCGGGCACCATCACTTTGTCGCCCGACTTCGGATTACGTCCGATACGCGGTGGCCGGCTGTTGAGGGCAAAGCTGCCAAAACCGCGGATCTCGATGCGCTGACCGGTCGCCAGGGCGTTGGTCATCGCATCCAGTATGGTCTTGACGGCATACTCCGCATCTTTGGCCACCAGCTGAGAATAACGCTCAGCCAGGCGGTTGATCAACTCGGACTTAGTCATCGACTAGTTCTTAGTTCTTGTTGTCGAGCTTAGCTTTCAGCAGCGCGCCCAGGCTGGTGGTGCCCGAAGCTGCGTTGCTGTCGCCAGCGATCTTCTGCATGGCTTCCGCGGTTTCAGCGCTATCTTTCGCTTTGATCGACAGCTGGATGCTGCGAGCTTTGCGGTCGATGTTGATGACCAGGGCTTCGACGGAATCGCCAACCTTCAGGTGGGTACCGGCATCTTCCACGCGGTCGCGGGAGATTTCGGATGCACGCAGATAGCCTTCGACTTCTTCGGACAGTTGGATCACGGCGCCTTTAGGCTCCACCGATTTCACGGTGCCGGTCACCAGCGCGCCCTTGTCGTTCATGGCGGCGAAGTTGTTGAACGGGTCGCCTTCCAGTTGCTTGACGCCCAGGGAAACGCGCTCGCGCTCAACGTCGATGGCCAGAACGATGGCTTCCAGTTCGTCACCTTTCTTGAAGCGACGCACGGCTTCTTCGCCGGTTTCGGTCCAGGACAGGTCGGACAGGTGCACCAGGCCGTCGATGTTGCCGGCCAGGCCGATGAACACGCCGAAGTCGGTGATCGACTTGATCGCGCCGCGGACTTTATCGCCCTTCTTGTGGGTCACGCCGAAGTCATCCCATGGATTCGCTTTGCACTGCTTCATGCCCAGCGAAATACGGCGACGCTCTTCGTCGATTTCCAGTACCATCACTTCAACTTCGTCGCCCAGCTGGACAACTTTGTTTGGCGCGACGTTTTTGTTGGTCCAGTCCATTTCGGAAACGTGCACCAGGCCTTCGATGCCTTGCTCGACTTCCACGAACGCGCCGTAGTCGGTCAGGTTGGTGACTTTACCGAACAGACGGGTGCCTTGTGGGTAACGACGGGACAGACCGGTCCAAGGATCGTCGCCCAGCTGCTTCACGCCCAGCGAGACACGGTTCTTCTCTTGATCGTACTTCAGGACCTTGGCGGTGATTTCCTGGCCGACGGTCAGCACTTCCGATGGGTGACGCACACGACGCCATGCCAGGTCGGTGATGTGCAGCAGGCCGTCGATACCGCCCAGATCCACGAACGCGCCGTAGTCGGTGATGTTCTTGACGACGCCGGTCACGACCGTGCCTTCTTTCAGCGTTTCCATCAGTTTCTGACGCTCTTCGCCCATCGAAGCTTCGATGACGGCGCGGCGGGACAGAACCACGTTGTTACGCTTGCGATCCAGCTTGATCACTTTGAATTCGAGGGTCTTGCCTTCGAACGGGGTGGTGTCCTTGACCGGACGGGTGTCGACCAGCGAACCCGGCAGGAAAGCGCGGATGCCGTTGGTCAGAACGGTCAGGCCGCCCTTGACTTTGCCATTGACGGTACCGACGACGATCTCGCCCGATTCCATGGCTTTTTCCAGTGCCAGCCACGACGCCAGACGCTTGGCCTTGTCGCGCGACAGGATGGTATCGCCGAAACCGTTTTCCAGCGATTCGATCGCCACGGAAACGAAGTCGCCTACTTTGACTTCCAGTTCGCCGTGGTCGTTCTTGAATTCTTCAACAGGGATGAATGCTTCCGATTTCAGGCCGGCGTTGACGATCACGAAGTTGTGATCCAGACGAACGACTTCAGCCGAGATCACTTCGCCCGAACGCATGTCTTGACGCGACAGGGATTCTTCGAAGAGGGCTGCAAAACTTTCCATATTAGACATTGTAACTTCCAGGTTACCAACAAGGCTCGCGATATGCGACTTCAGTTGGGTTAGGGTTGAAAAAACCGGGGCACTCAGAGCTTGCCCAGGCACGTACTATTTACCGACGGCCGCATACCACTGCAACACCTGATCGACCGCTGCCTCAGCGGTCATGTTCGAGGTATCAAGCACATGCGCCCCCTCTGCGGGGACCAGCGGTGCGATGGCCCGATTCGTATCCCGGTCGTCGCGCGCCTGCAAATCCATCAGTAGGTCTTCCATATTAGCAGAAAACCCCTTGTCAATCAATTGCTTATATCGACGCTCGGCCCGCGCCGCCACGGAGGCGGTCAAAAACACCTTCAACACCGCGTGCGGGAAGATCACCGAGCCCATGTCGCGCCCGTCCGCCACCACCCCCGGCGCCTTGCGGAAACCCAGCTGCAGCCCCACCAGCGCGTGGCGCACGGCGGGAAATGTTGCAATTTTTGAAGCGGTATTGCCCACCTCTTCCGCCCGGATGGCGTCGCTGACGTTTTCGTGCGACAAGATGATATCGCCGCCCTGGAAGCTGCACTGCAGGTGCTCGGCCAGCTTGGCCACGGCGTGCTCGTCGGCCAGGTCGGTGCCGCGGCGCAGCGCCGACAGCGCCGTCAGCCGGTACAACGCGCCCGAATCCAGGTAATGGAAGCCGAGCTTATCGGCAACGCGATGCGCGACCGTGCCCTTGCCGGATGCGGTCGGGCCGTCGATGGTGATGACTGGAATTGGGGAAGTTACCATTTAATTCACTTTACTTATTTTGCACTTCTTATTTTGCGATCGCCGCGAACGCCGCGAAGTACTCCGGGAAGGTCTTGCCGACGCACTTGGGATCGTTGATGCGCATGACGTTGCCCTTGCGCGCGGCGCCGTCCAGCGACACCAGCGAGAAGCACATCGCCATGCGGTGATCGTCGTAGGTATCGATGGTAGCAGGCGTGATGACCGCCGGCGGGGTGACCTTGATGTAGTCCGGGCCCTCCTCGACGATGGCGCCGACCTTGCGCAGCTCGGTCGCCATGGCGGCGATGCGGTCGGTTTCCTTGACGCGCCAGCTGGCGATGTTGCGCAGCGTGCTGGTGCCGTCGGCGTACAGCGCGGCCACGGCGATGGTCATGGCCGCGTCGGGAATGTGGTTGAAGTCGGCGTCGATGGCCTTCAGCACGCCGTTCGAGCGCGCCTCGATCCAGTTGTCGCCCATGGTGATCCGCACGCCCATCTGCTCCAGCGCGGCGGCGAAGCGCACGTCGCCCTGGATCGAATCCTTGCCCACGCCCTCGACCCGCACCGGACCGCCGGCGATCGCGCCGGCCGCCAGGAAGTAGGACGCCGACGAAGCGTCGCCCTCGACGTGGATGGTGCCCGGCGACTGGTAGAGCTGGCCCGGCTCGATGGTGAACGACTCCCAGCCGCTCTGCTCGACCTTGACGCCGAAGCGGCGGATCAGGTTCAGCGTGATTTCGATGTAGGGCTTGGAGATCAGTTCGCCGACCACGTCGATGGCTATCGCGTGCTCGCGCGCCATCAGCGGCGCCACCATCAGCAGCGCGGTCAAAAACTGGCTGGAGACGTCGCCGCGCACCGACAGGCGCCGCGCGTGGATCTTGCCCTGCTTGATGTGCAGCGGCGGGAAGCCCGGGTTGCCGGTGTATTCGACGTCGGTGCCGGCGGCGTTGAGCGCGTCGACCAGGTCGCCGATCGGGCGCTCGTGCATGCGCGGCACGCCGTGCAGCGTGTAGTCGCCGCCGATCACGGCCAGCGCGGCGGTCAGCGGACGGATCGCGGTGCCGGCGTTGCCCATGAACAGGTCGGCCGATTTGTTCGGCAGCACGCCGGCCACGCCCTTGACGTGGTGGATGGTGCCGCTGGCGGTTTTCTCTTCGGTCCACTGCACGCCCAGCGCACGCAGGGCGGCCAGCATGACGGCGGTGTCGTCCGAGGCCAGCAGGTCGACGATGGCGACGTCGCCCCGCGACAGCGCCGACAGCAGCAGGATGCGGTTGGAGATGGATTTCGAGCCCGGCAGGCGCACGGCGCCCTGCACGTGGGCGACCGTTTGCAGGTCGATGTATTCGGTAGTCATGCTGGTTCCTGAATTAGTCAGCGCGGTTAAACTTCTTTCGCTTGCGACGGCGGCGCCTCGGCCGCCTCGATCGCTGTGATCCACTGGTGGCGGGCATGCTGGGCGTTGCTGTACACGCGCTCCAGCCCTGCCCCGTCGCCAGCGGCCAGGCGGGCCCTCAAGCCCGTCAATTGTGCCAGATACGCATCCAGCTCCGTCAACAACGCCGACTGGTTGGCCAGGCTGATGTCGCGCCACATCTCGGGCGACGATCCGGCGATCCTTGTGAAATCGCGAAAACCGCTGGCCGCATACTGGAACAGTAAATCCGCATGCGGCTTGTTGGCGATGTCGTCCACCAGCGCATACGCCAGCAAGTGCGGCAGATGGCTGACGGCGGCAAACACCTTGTCATGCTCCTGCGGCGTCAAACGATGGATGACCGCGTCGCAGGCCCGCCACGCTGCCGCCACGCGCTCGACATCATCGGCCGCGTTTTCATCCAAGGCCGTCAGCACCACCTTCTTGCCGACGTACAGATCGTCGATGGCCGCCTCGGGACCGTTGGTCTCGCGCCCGGCGATCGGATGGCCCGGCACGAACTGGCCGATCTTGCCGCCCAGCGCGCGGCGCGCCGACGCCACCACGTCGGACTTGGTGCTGCCCGCGTCGGTGACCACGGTGCCCGGCCGCAGGTGCGGCGCGATCGCGGCCAGGATGGCCTCGGTCTGCGCCACCGGCGCGGCCAGCAGCACCAGGTCGGCGCCGGCCAGCGCCTCGCTCATATCGCTCCCGATGACATCGATGATGCCCAGCTCCCGCGCGCGCTGCAGCGAGGCGGCCGAGCGCCCCATGCCGACCACGCTGCCGACGGCGCCGGCCTTCTTCAGCGACCGCGCGAACGATCCGCCGATCAGGCCAACGCCAAAGATGACGACTTTGTTCAGCATCATTTTTACTCTGCCAGCGCCTTGGTCAGCGCGGCGATCAGCACGGCGTTCTCCTGCGGCAGGCCGATGGAGATGCGCAGCCATTCCGGCAGACCGTAGTTGCCCACCGGGCGCACGATCACGCCCTGCTTCAGCAGCGACAGGTTGACGCGGGCGCCGGCCGCCAGGTCCTTGCCGACCTTGACCAGCACGAAGTTGCCGTACGACGGCACATACTCCAGGCCCAGCTTGTCGAACGCCTCGGTGAACTGCTGGTAGCCGGCGGCGTTGTTGGCCGCGCTGCGCTTGAGGAATTCCTTGTCGTTGAGCGCCGCGATGGCCGCCGCCTGCGCCAGCGAATTGACGTTGAACGGCTGGCGGATGCGGTTCATCAGGTCCGTCAGCGCCGGCTGGGCGATGCCGAAGCCCACGCGCAAACCGGCCAGGCCGTACGCCTTGGAGAAGGTGCGCGACACCAGCAGGTTGGGATACTTCTTGACCCACTCGGCCGATTCGAACTGGTTTTCCTCGGCCAGGAATTCGTTGTAGGCCTCGTCCAGCACCACCACCACATTGGCCGGCACCTGGTCCAGGAAGGCCTGGATGTCGGCGGCCGGGATGAAGGTGCCGGTCGGGTTGTTCGGGTTGGCGATGAACACCAGGCGCGTATCGTCCTTGATCGCCGCCAGCATCGCCGGCAGGTCGTGACCGTAGGCCTTGGCCGGCACCACGATGTGGTTGGCGCCCACGCCCTGCGTCGCCAGCGCGTACACGGCGAACGAATACTGCGAATACACGATCGACTGGCCGCGCTCGACGAACGCGTGGGCGGCGATTTCCAGGATGTCGTTGCTGCCGTTGCCCAGCGTGATCCACTCGGCCGGCACGTCGTAGCGCTTGGACAGCGCGGCTTTCAGTTCGAAGCCGTTGGCGTCCGGGTAGCGGCCCAGGTCGGCGGCGGCGGCGGTCATCGCCTGCACGGCCGATTCCGGCACGCCGAACGGATTCTCGTTGGACGCCAGCTTGACGATGGCCTCTTCGTCGAGGCCGAATTCACGCGCGACTTCCGCGATCGGTTTGCCGGCCTGGTATGGAGCGATGGCGCGGACGTACTCCGGGCCGTAATTCTTGGACATAGTCTCTCTCTGATTCTGGTTGGTTAGGTCAAACTCACGGGATAGGATCCCAGCACCTTGAAGAAGGCTGCATTGCCCTGCAGTTCATCCAGCGCCTTGGCCACGGCCTCGTCCTGCACATGGCCTTCGACGTCGACATAGAAGTAATACTCCCAGGTTCCCGTGCGCGCCGGACGCGACTCGAAGCGCGTCATCGACACATTGTGCTGGGCCAGCGAACCAAGCAGGCGGTAGATGGAGCCGGCCTTGTGCGGTGCGGCCAGCGCCAGCGACGTGCGGTCCTCGCCCGACGGGCCGGCCTGCAGGTGGCCGATCACGGCGAAGCGGGTGCGGTTGTGCGGATCGTCCTGGATGTTGGCCTTGACCGTGCCCAGGCCGTAGCGCACGCCGGCGCGTTCGCCGGCGATGGCGGCGATCGCGTGATCGTCGCGCGCCATGCGGGCCGCCTCGGCGTTCGACGACACGGCGCGGCGCTCGATGTCCGGGTAGTTGTTGTTCAGCCAGATCTGGCACTGCGCCAGCGCCTGCGCGTGGGCGCAGATGGCGGTGATGCCGTCCATGTTGCCGGTGGCGGTCAGCAGGCTGTGGCGAACCGCGATCGACACTTCGCCGCTGATGGTCAGCGGCGTATGCAGCAGCAGGTCCAGCGTGCGGCCGATGGCGCCCTCGGTCGAGTTCTCGACCGGCACCACGCCGAATTCGGCGGTGCCGGCCTCGGTGGCGCGGAACACCTCGTCGATGGACGAGCAAGGCAGCACGTCGACGGCGGTGCCGAACTGCTGGTACACCGCCTGCTCGCTGTAGGTGCCTGCCGGACCGAGGAAGGCGATGGTGACGCGCTTTTCCAGCGAACGGCAGGCGGACATGATCTCGCGCCAGATGGTCTGCAGCTCGGTATTGCCCATCGGGCCGGGATTGCGCTCGGCCACGCCGCGCAGCACCTGCGCCTCGCGTTCGGGGCGGAACACGGGAGCGTTGGTCTCGGCCTTGACGTGGCCGACTTCCTGCGCCACCTTGGCGCGGCGGTTCAACAGGTCGAGGATCTGCGCATCGATGGCGTCGATCTGTTCGCGCAGGGGTTTGAGTTTATCGTTCATGAGAGTCTATTTACCGGCGCGGCCGGCGAATTCGTTCAAGTAGTCCACGAGCGCTTGCACGCCCTCGATAGGCATCGCGTTGTAGATCGATGCGCGCATGCCGCCGACGGACTTGTGGCCCTTCAGTTGCAGCAGCCCGCGCGCCTTGGCGCCGGCCAGGAATGCCTCGTTCCTGCTCTCGTCCTTCAGGTAGAAGGGCACGTTCATGCGCGAGCGGCTGGTTTTCGCCACGCGGTTCTGGTAAAAGTCGTCCACGTCCAGCGCCGCGTACAGCAGCTCGGCCTTGGCCTTGGCGCGCTTTTCCATCTCGGCCACGCCGCCCTGCTTTTTCAGCCACTGGAACACCAGGCCGGCGATGTAGATGCCGTAGGTGGGCGGCGTGTTGTACATCGATTCGTTGTCGGCCACCAGCTTGAAGTCGAACGCCGACGGGCACACCGGCAGCGCCTTGCCCAGCAGGTCGTCGCGGACGATGACGATGGTCACGCCGGCAGGGCCGATGTTCTTCTGCGCGCCGGCGAAAATCAGCCCGTACTTCGACACGTCGACGGGGCGCGACAGGATGTGCGAGGACATGTCGGCCACCAGCAGCACGCCGTCCTGCGGCGCCGGCACGCCGGCGTCGAAGTCGTACTCGACGCCGTCGATGGTCTCGTTGGTGCACATGTGCAGGTAGGCGGCGCCCGGCGTGAGCTTCCACTCCGATTGCGGCGGCACCGACGTCATCGACGACGCGGCGATATTGACGTTGGCGTACTTGGCGGCTTCCTTGATGGACTTGCCCGACCACGAGCCGGTATGAATGAAATCGATGGTCGCTGGCTGCGGCTTGTGGCCGACGAGGTTCAGCGGGATCAGGGCGTTCTGCGACAAACCGCCGCCCTGCATGAACAAGATCTTGTAGTTGTCCGGTACTGCCAGCAGCTCGCGCAGGTCGCGCTCGGCCGCCTTGTAGATCGACATAAACTCCGGTCCGCGGTGGCTCATCTCCATGACGGACATGCCGCTGCCATGCCAGTCCAGCATTTCGGCAGCGGCTTGCGCCAGTACTTCCTTCGGCAATACGGCGGGGCCGGCGGAGAAGTTATAGATGTGAGTCACGTTGCGGTCCTTATTTGGTGGATTGTTTTTCCTGCAGCTTCTGCATCAGCGGGGTGATGCGGCGCGCGGCGACCTGCTGGCCGATCTGCATGGCTTCGGCCATCAGCTTGGGCATGGTCGACAGCATCTTGGCGCCGATCGGCGTGCGGTAGAAGGCGGTGATCTGCTTCAACTCGCCCGCGCTGTAAGTGCGCGCGTACAGCGGTACGGTTTCGGTGAGGATGTCGTCGATCATGGCCGGGTCGTTCATCGCGCCTTGCAGCACGGCGACGGCGGCCGGCAATTCCGCTTCCATCTTGGCCAGCGCCTCTTTCTTTTGCTCCGGCGTGGTATTCGGGTTGTTCTTGATGCCGGCTTCGGCGCCGGCGCGCATGGACTGGCCGATGCTCTGCGACATCTGCTGCATCACGCCGGTCATCATGGTGCGATAGTTCATCGCATCGAACAGCTCGCGCGCGGCGGCGGTGGAGGCGGCGTCGGCCTGGGCGAACGCCGGGGCGGCGCCGACGAGGGCGAACGCGGTGATCGCGGTGCTGACAATGGCTGCTATCTTCTTCATATGTTCGCCTAAAAATTAAAAACAAAAAAACGGGGCCAGTCTTATTGTCGCATTTATCCGCGAAATAAACCTGACCCCGCTGACCCCGGACCGCAGTCCGGGGGCGTGTTTGCTATGACTTACTCGGGTTGAGCTTCGTCTGGCTTGGCATCGGGGCCCGGTTCCAGCTCGACTTCGTCGATGTCGGTTTCAACCACGCGCTGCAGGCCGGACAGCTTGGTGCCGTCTTCGACCGCGATCAGGGTCACGCCTTGCGTGGCGCGGCCCATTTCGCGGATCTCGGACACGCGGGTGCGGATCAGCACACCGCCGGTGGTGATCAGCATGATCTCGTCGGTCGAATCGACCAGCGTCGCCGCCACCACCTTGCCGTTACGCTCGGAGGTCTGGATCGCGATCATGCCCTTGGTGCCGCGGCCGTGGCGGGTGTACTCGGTGATCGGCGTACGCTTGCCGAAGCCGTTCTCGGTCGCCGTCAGCACCGACTGCTGCTCGTTTTCCGCCACCAGCAGCGCGATCACGCGCTGGCCCTCGTCCAGGTTCATGCCGCGCACGCCGCGGGCGTTGCGGCCCATCGGACGCACGTCGTTCTCGTCGAAGCGCACCGCCTTGCCGGCGTCGGAGAACAGCATCACGTCGTGCTCGCCGTCGGTCAGCGCGGCGCCGATCAGGAAGTCGCCCTCGTCCAGGTCGACCGCGATGATGCCGGCCTTGCGTGGATTGCTGAAGTCCTTCAGCGGCGTCTTCTTCACGGTGCCCAGGCTGGTCGACATGAACACGTAGTGGTCTTCCGGGAAGGTGCGGTTGGCGCCGGACAGCGGCAGGATGACCGTGATCTTCTCGTTGTCCGCCAGCGGGAACATGTTGACGATAGGCTTGCCGCGCGAGTTGCGCGAGCCTTGCGGCACTTCCCATACCTTGAGCCAGTACATGCGGCCGCGGTTGGAGAAGCACAGGATGTAGTCGTGCGTGTTGGCGATGAACAGCTGGTCGATCCAGTCTTCCTCTTTGGTCGCCATGGCCTGCTTGCCGCGCCCGCCGCGCTTCTGCGCGCGGTACTCGCTGATCGGCTGCGCCTTCATGTAGCCGGTGTGCGACAGCGTCACCACCATGTCCTGCGGCGTGATCAGGTCTTCGGTGCCCAGGTCGGTCGCGTTGTGCTCGATGTTCGAGCGGCGCGGATCCTTCTGCGGGTCGCCGAATTCGTTGACCACGTGGGTCATCTCGTCGGTGATGATGGTGGTCACGCGTTCCGGCTTGGACAGGATGTCCAGCAGGTCGGCGATTTCGGCCATCACGTCCTTGTACTCGTTGACGATCTTGTCCTGTTCCAGGCCGGTCAGGCGTTGCAGGCGCATCTGCAGGATCTCTTGCGCCTGGTCGTCGGACAGCTTGTACATGCCGTCGGTCTGCATGCCGTAGTGCTTCGGCAGGTGCTCCGGACGGAAGGCGTCGATGCCGCCTATGGTGCCGCCTTCGCCGGTACGGGCCAGCATCTCGCGCACCAGCGACGAATCCCACGAACGTTCCATCAGGCCGGTTTTCGCGACCGGCGGCGTCGGCGCCGCCTTGATGATGGCGATGAAGTCGTCGATGTTGGCCAGCGCCACGGCCAGGCCCTCGAGCACGTGGCCGCGTTCGCGCGCCTTGCGCAGCTCGAACACGGTGCGGCGGGTGACCACTTCGCGGCGGTGCGACAGGAAGCACTGCAGCATTTCCTTCAGGTTCAGCAGGCGCGGCTGGCCGTCGACCAGCGCCACCATGTTCATGCCGAAGGTGTCCTGCAATTGCGTCTGCTTGTACAGGTTGTTGAGCACCACTTCCGGCACTTCGCCGCGCTTGAGCTCGATGACCACGCGCATGCCCGACTTGTCGGACTCGTCGCGGATGTCGGAAATGCCTTCGAGCTTCTTGTCGCGCACGTTTTCGGCGATGCGTTCCAGCAGCGATTTCTTGTTGACCTGGTACGGCAGCTCGTCAACGATGATGGCCGTGCGGCCGCCGTCCTTGCCGTACTCTTCGTAGTGGGTCTTGGCGCGCATCACCACGCGGCCGCGGCCGGTGCGGTAGCCGTCGCGCACGCCGGAGACGCCGTAGATCGTGCCGCCGGTCGGGAAGTCCGGCGCCGGGATCAGTTCGATCAGCTCGTCGATCGAGCAGGTCGGGTTGCGCAGCACGTGCAGCGCGCCGGCGATCACTTCATGCAGGTTGTGCGGCGGAATATTGGTCGCCATGCCGACCGCGATACCCGACGAGCCGTTGATCAGCAGGTTGGGAATGCGGGTCGGCAGGACGGTCGGCTCTTTTTCCTTGCCGTCGTAGTTGGGCTGGAAGTCGACGGTTTCCTTGTCGATGTCGGCCAGCAGTTCAGCGGAAATCTTGTCCAGGCGGCACTCGGTGTATCGCATCGCCGCCGCGCCGTCGCCGTCGACGGAGCCGAAGTTGCCCTGGCCGTCGACCAGCATGTAGCGCAGCGAGAAGTCCTGCGCCATACGGACCAGCGTGTCGTAAATCGACGCATCGCCGTGCGGGTGGTACTTACCCATCGTCTCGCCCACCACACGGGCGCATTTGACGTAAGGGCGGTTCCACACGTTGTTCATTTCGTGCATCGCGAAGAGGACCCGGCGGTGCACCGGCTTGAGGCCGTCTCGCACGTCCGGCAAGGCGCGGCCTACGATCACGCTCATGGCGTAATCGAGGTAGCTCTTGCGCATCTCTTCTTCGAGGGAAATAGGGATTGTTTCTTTTGCGAATTGATCCATTGGCGGGTCGACTGATCTTTGACTGTGGTTTATCTTTTATGCAATGTAGGCCGCACGTACTGCACTTCTACCCTGCCCTCCCAAATTGGACAGGCAAGCGTGCGATTTTAGCATGCGGGCAGGACGATCAGCGCAAATCCCGCGCCTGCCCCGGCATCCTCGGCCCCGCGCACGATTCACAAGCTTGTAACCCCTTGTAATATTCATGACACATTACTCAATTATTATCGATAATCACGTTGCAACAAAACAACATTTTGGTCGAAATCGAAAAGGGCGCGTGTTGCACCCTTTTTACGGCCGAAGATCGCTTGTGGCAAAATGGATTAGAAGTTAATTGCTTGTTTCGCAATCGGGAGACGGGCGCGACGCCCGTGCGTGGTAGAATTCGCCCCACGTATTACACGTCGCGCAGTTTTTCTGCGGATATCACCCCCGAAAGGAAGAAAAATATGAAAAAACTGATTTCGATGCTGGCCGTGTCGGCTGCCTTCGCTACCTCGGCTATTGCACAAACCGCGCCTACCGCTCCTCCGTATGCTCCTGTGACCCAGGACATCAAGGCAGCAACCCCTAAGAGCGCATACGTGCAGGATGCACGCGGCGTCATCGCCCGTGATCCGTTCGGCCTGTGCTGGCGTACCGGCTACTGGACCCCGGCTGATGCCGTTCCAGGTTGCGACCTGCCAATCTGCGTCGAGCCAGAAAAGCTGGAAAACGGCAAGTGCGTAGCACCGCCGCCACCACCGCCAGCCGCTCCAGCCCCTGCTCCGGCACCGGCTCCAGCACCTGCGCCAGTCCCAGTGCCTACCGCACAAAAAGTCAGCTTCGCAGCGGATGCGTTCTTCGACTTCGACAAAGCCGTTCTGAAACCAGAAGGCAAAGCGAAGCTGGACGACGTGACCTCGAAACTGGGTTCGATCAACCTGGAAGTGATCATCGCCGTCGGCCACACCGACTCCGTTGGTACCGATGAATACAACCAGAAGCTGTCGGTACGCCGCGCTGAAGCTGTCAAGGCCTACATCATCTCCAAAGGCGTTGAAGCCAACCGCGTGTACACCGAAGGCAAGGGCGAGAAACAGCCGGTTGCAGACAACAAGACTGCAGAAGGCCGCGCCAAGAACCGTCGCGTAGAAATCGAAGTCGTCGGCACCAGCAAGTAATTTCAGCTGCGCCACACGGAACCCCGCCCCGGCGGGGTTTTTTTACGCCCGCTGCTTTAGAATAGCGGGATGAGTCCCGTAGCATTTATTTAGTCCTTACCAGAGCCCATGAACGCCGATCCATTAGAACTGCAAAAATTCTCCGACCTCGCGCACCGCTGGTGGGACCCGACCTCCGAGTTCCGCCCGCTGCACGAAATCAATCCGCTGCGCCTGGAATGGATCAACGCGCGCGCACCGCTGGCCGGCAAGAACGTCATCGACATCGGCTGCGGCGGCGGCATCCTCAGCGAATCGATGGCGCGCAAGGGCGCCACGGTGACCGGCATCGACCTGTCCGAGAAGGCGCTGAAGGTGGCCGACCTGCATTCGCTGGAATCGGGCGTGCAGGTGCGCTACAAGCTCATCGCCGCCGAAGAGATGGCGGCGCAGGAAGCGGGCCGTTTCGACGTGGTGACCTGCATGGAAATGCTCGAGCACGTGCCGGATCCGGCCGCCATCGTGCGCGCCGCCGCCACGCTGGTCAAGCCAGGCGGCCAGGTGTTCTTCTCCACGCTGAACCGCAACCCCAAGGCCTACCTGTTCGCCATCCTCGGCGCCGAGTACCTGCTGCGCATGCTGCCCAAGGGCACCCACGACTACGACAAGTTCATCACGCCGTCCGAACTGTCGCAATTCATCCGCAGCGCCGGCCTGGAACTGCAAGGCTTCAAGGGCATGGGCTACAATCCGCTGACCAAGATCTATTCCCTGAACGACGACACCAGCGTCAATTACCTGGTCGCCACCACCCGTCCGCTGTAAGAACTCATCCATGACCCTACCTACTCCTCCGCGCGCCATCCTGTTCGACCTCGACGGCACGCTGGCCGATACCGCGCCCGACCTGGCCGCCGCCGTCAACCTGCTGCGCGCCGAGCGCGGCCTGGTGCCCACCGCCTATGAACTGCTGCGCCCGACCGCCTCGGCCGGCGCGCGCGGCATGATAGGCGCCGCCTTCGGGCTGAAGCCGGAGGACGAAGGCTTCGTCGAGCTGCGCGACGGCTTCTTCCACAACTACCAGGCGGCGATGGCGGTGCACAGCACGCTGTTCCCCGGCATCGTCGAGCTGCTGGCCGGCATCGAGCAGGCCGGGCTGCAATGGGGCATCGTCACCAACAAGCCGTCGCGCTTCACCGATCCGCTGCTGCCGCTGATCGGCCTGGCACACGCGGCCTGCGTGGTGTCCGGCGACACCACGGCGCACGCCAAGCCGCACCCGGCGCCGCTGCTGGAAGCGGCCGGCCGCCTCGGCCTGGCGCCGGAGCAATGCTGGTACGTCGGCGACGACCTGCGCGACATCCAGGCCGGCAAGGCCGCCGCGATGAAGACCATCGCCTGCGGCTGGGGCTATTGCGGACCGGTCGAGCCGCAGGGCTGGCAGGCCGACTATCTGTTTGATAGTCCTTTGGAATTGTTGGCGCTGATGCAACACTCGTTGACGGGCAATACCGAACTGGCCGCGTAAACTTAGCGACTTAGCATTTGATACCGCTAACCGTTGTATAGACGTATCAATGGTAACGGTGTCATTTGAAGCCAGGCACTAAACGGTTGTTCAGGAAACTTAACTACGTATAATCGGCGCCTGACTGCGTAGTATTACTTATTTCCTCAAGGCCACAAACTCGCTGAACGGAAAGGGAGACAGTCACCAACTATCTCAACTTTCCAATCAGGAGCATCATGAATTTTCCTGAGATGGCTGCCACGACCTCGCAGCCTTACTCCGAGCAGTTCGCTGTCTTAGCCGCCAACCTGGACGAGCCAGGCGCCCCGCAAAGCTGGATGGCCAGCGTGGCCGACGCCAAATACCACTGGTACGACCTGGTGGCCGGCTTCCCCGAAACCCCTGACATCCGCGATCCGATCGGCCGCTATCAGCGCCGCATGCAGTTCGAGCTCGAAGCGCTGGCGGAAAAACGCCACCTGTTCTTCGCCGTCACCCGTCCGCGCGTGCGCTTCGACGTCGGCGGCGCGATCCAGTGGGGTTTCTTCTCGCTGAAGCTGACGCTGCCGCTGCTGATGGGTCTGGCCGAAACCAAGGAAACCATTTCCATCGAACTCAAGGTGCCGTTCGCCGCCACCCTGAAGAAGCCGGCCGTGACGCTGACGCCGAACTTCATCACGCTGAACTGGGGCGGCCTGGTCGAAGCGTTTTCGATCCACGACATCCTGCAAACCTACGCCCACACGCTGAAGGTGCCGAGCAAGGTGGTCTACGTCGGCCAGACCCGCGACGCCGAGGCCCGCCTGTCCAAGGGCCGCCTGCCGGCGCTGCAGAAGCTGCACGCGCAAGCGGCCGGCGAGCTCGACATGCTGCTGCTGGTGCAGCAGATGGATGTGCAGGTGACCTGCGCCGACGGCGATCCGGCCGACGCCCCGCACAACGCGCATCCGGTCGCGGCCGACGCGCTGCAGGGCGAGCGCATGGACGTCATCGAGGCGGCGCTGATCCGCTACTTCGAAGGCAGCGCCGCCAGCCGCGTGCGCAACCAGGAAGAGCGCACGCTGCGCGCCGCCCGGCTGCAGGACGCCCAGGCCAACAGCAGCCTGGCGCAGCTGACCATCGACCTGCAGCTCGACCAGGCCAGCCACTACCGCTACCTGGGCTCCGAGCACGTGGCCGCCGCCAAGCGCCACCTGCTGAGTTGCTACATCGCCGACGGCGCCGCCATGGTCGCGCCGCTGCCGTTGCCGGCGCCCGCCAAGGGCGCAAAAAATTAAAGCTCCGGAGGCCGGCGCGGATGCGCGCCGGCCTTGCCAGTGTTACATTGTGTGTAGAATTACCAGATTCCCCAGATTGCCATGTGGAAATATTCACGTGGACGTACTATACTGGGGGAATACATACGAGACACTCTGGAGCCCGCCCCATGACGAGCGATTTGCCCGACTCGATCGCTGACGACTATCCCGACCCTTCGCCGGATGAGCTGGGCGTGGGGGCGCTGTTCGCCGAAGTGCAGGAACCCTTCCACGACCTGCTGGCGCCGCCGGTGGACCACGACGACCTGCTGCCGCTGGCGCCGCGGCGCACCGCGTCGCCGCAAACCTGGACCGTCACCGTGGCCGACGCCAAGTTCCACTGGTACGACCTGGTGGCCGGCTTCCCCGAGATTCCCGACATCCGCGATCCGGTCGGCCGCCACCTGCGCCGCATGCAGTTCGACCTTGAGGCGACCACCGAAAAGCGGCTGATTTATTTCGTCGTCAACCGTCCGCGCGTGCGCTTCGACACCACGCGCAGCACCAGCTGGGGCTTCTTCTCGCTCAAGCTGACGATCCCCATCCTGCTCGGCGCCGAGGAAAAACGCGACAGCCTCACCATCGAACTCGAAGTGCCGTTTGCCGCCACGCTGAAAAAGCCCAGCGTCATCGTCACCGACCGCTTCATCACGCTGAACTGGGGCGGCTTGATCGAGGCGCTGTCGATCCACGACATCCTGCAGAACTATGAGAACACGCTGACCTTCCAGAGCAAGGTGCAGTACGTCGGCCAGACCAAGGATCCGATGGGCCGGCTGGCGCGCGCGCGCCTGGCGCCGGTGCAGAAGATCCACCGCGACAATGAAGAGTTCAACGACATGCTGCTGCTGATACAGCGCATGAACATCGAGGTGATTTCCGACGACGGCGATCCGGGCGAGCTGCCGGAGAACCAGAACCCGATAGCGGCGGACATCCTGCTGAAGGACCGCATCGACGTCATCGAATGCGCGCTGATACGCTACTTCGAAGGCCCTCAGATGCGCGGCCGCAGCGACAAGGAAGCGGAAGTGCGCAGGCAGCGCCTGCGCGAGGTGCAGGCGGCCAACCACCTGGAGCACTTCCGCATCGACCTGAGGCTGGACAATCCAGGCAAGTACGAAGACCTGTTCTCGGCCCACGCGGGCGTGTCGCGCACCCACATCATCGACTGCACCATCGTCGACGGCGAGGTGCTCGTCACCCGCGTGCCGGACAAGCCGGCCAAGGGCTGACGTAAGATAGCGTTTCGACGCTGTCACAAAACGGCATGCCGCGTCGTCTAGTGGACTGTAACGTTTAAGCGTTACAGTTCACCACGGATCAAGTCCACTATTTTTTCGCGCCATGACCGAGCACACCTCCCCCGCCGAACTGGCCACATTTGCCGCGCTGCGTCCGCGGCTGTTTTCAATCGCCTACCGCATGCTCGGCACCCGCGCCGACGCCGAGGACGTGGTGCAGGATGCCTGGCTGCGCTGGCACGGCAGCGAGAAGGAGGCGGTGCAATCGGCCGAGGCGTGGCTGGTGACCATCACCACCCGGCTGGCGATAGACCGCCTGCGCTCGCGCATGGCCGAGCGCGAATCGTATGTGGGCTGGTGGCTGCCGGAACCGATCGTCGAGATGGACGAGCGCACGCCCGAGAGCAGCGCCGAAATGGCCAGCGAAGTGTCGATGGCGTTCCTGTGGGTGCTGGAGCGTCTGTCGCCGGAGGAGCGCGCGGCGTTCCTGATGCGGCAGGTGTTCGATCACGATTACGCCGATATCGCCAACATGCTGGGCAAGAGCGAATCGGCCTGCCGCCAGATGGTGCATCGCGCGCAGGAGCGCGTGCAGCAGCAGAAGCCGCGCTTCGACGTGCCGAAGGAGCAGCATCACGACCTGCTGGGTAAGTTCATGGAGGCGGCCAAACTGGGCGACCGTTCCGCGATGAAGGCGATGATGGCGGACGATGTACAACTGGTGGCCGACGGCGGCGGCAAGGTCAACTCCTTCCTGCACATCCTGCACGGCGCGGGGCGGGTGGCCGGCGTGTACTGGTCGCTGGAACACCAGAATCCGACGCAGGTCGCCTACCGCCAGGCGCGCGTCAACGGCGAGCCCGGGCTGGTGCGCTATGTGAACGGCAAGCTGGAGTCGGCGCAGTCTTTCCTGGTGGAGGACGGACGCATCGTTTCGATCTTCATCGTGCGCAATCCGGACAAGCTGACCGGCGTGCCGCAATTTATTTGAGTTTTTTTGCGTGGGCTGTCACAAGACGGCAAACCGGCCCGTCTTACAGGTATGGAGGGCGCAATGGTGTGCCCTCAACCTGACAGAAAGGCCTCATCATGAACCACGCTGCCCGTCTCAACTTCTTCCAACTCGCTCCTGCCAACCTGCAGGCCATGATCGCGCTGTCCGGCACCGTCAAGAAAAGCTCGCTGGGCGCGCGCCTGGTGGAGCTGATCAATCTGCGCGTCTCGCAAATCAACGGCTGCGGCGTGTGCGTCGACATGCATTGGCGCGACCTGATCAAGCAGGAAGCCAATCCACGCCACGTGAACGCCATCGCCGGCTGGCGCGAAGCGCCGTTCTTCAGCGACCGCGAACGCGCCGCGCTGAACTGGGCCGAAGCGGTCAACGCGATTCCGCACCAACATCCGACCGACGCCGATTTCGCGCTGCTGAAAGAGCATTTCAGCGACAACGAAATCGCCGAAATGAGCTACGCCATCGCCGTGATCAAGGGTTGGAACACCATCAACGCCAGCCTGCGCAACCAGATCCCGGAAGTGCCGGCGCCAGGCTTCTAAAAAATACGGGCCGCCCGGGCGGCCCGTATTCACGACATCAGAACGAGTACTGCACCTACGAACTGAAGCTAATCCCGCTAAAGCAGCGGAGGCCTGACTTTAACGGCCACACCCGCGACGATCTCATAGGGCACACGCACTAACGGTCCTTCGCCCCCAAAGTCGCCGGGATTACGGGTAATAATGATCCGCCCGGATGCTTCCGCAGTCGCTCGGATAATACAATCTGGGAGCCTGAATTTAGGCGGGTGAGCGATACTGTTGCCTCGGATCGTCGTTGCACGGCGCATGATGTCGTTGTTCGGATGCACAATGCGAATACCAGCGTCGTCAAGGAAGGCTTGAAACTGAACCTTGGCGGGCTCGTCCATCACGCATGCCACTTCCATCCAGGTGATTGAGCTGATGATCGCGTCGTCGTAGCTCAGAATCTCCAACGCTGCAGCGGCATGGCCGTTCAGGTTGTCTATCAGGATGCTGCTATCAAAAAGTGCTATCGCCATTCGGCACGCATCTCGCGTTGATAGTCGCCCCCATCTTTCGGCTTGGTCGGGTCATCCTTCCATATGCCATGCACACTCATAATGGCGGCCAAGCGTTTGGCGCGAGCGGCGCTGGGCTTTTGCGCGGTCAGCAGGTTTAGCAGCTGCAGCTTGGTCATATGTGTCGGATCGATGCTACGGGCACGTGCAGCGGAATGCAGCACCGCCATCTCGCGATCATCCAATTCCACGGCAAGTTGCTCCATGACATACCTCAAATCAGTCATCACTACAGGTAGTGTATAGCATTTGAGCGGAAGTGCCAGCGTCCGGGTCTCAGGCTGCGGCGAGCACCTTGCCGACGATCTCGCAAACGCGGTCGACGTCGTCCATCGACATGTCCGCATGTAGCGGCAAGGTGACGGTTTCGCGCGCGATGCGCTCGGCGTTCGGGAACTGGCCGTCGGTGTAGCCGTATTGCCGGCCAACGGTGGTCAGGTGGCAGGCTTCGTAGGACATGCCGGTGCCGATACCCTGCTCCTGCAACGCGGCGCGGAAGCTCTTGCGCGTGTGGCCGAACTGCTCGTATGGAATCAGCACATTGAACATGTTCCAGCTTTGGCGCGGCTGTCCTTGCGGCGGCAGCACCACGCCGGGCAGTTGCGGAAAACGCTCGAAGTAACGCCCGGCCAGCGCCGCGCGCTGTGCCAGGAAGCGCGGCAACTGCTTCAGCTGATGGATGCCGATCACCGCCGATACGTCGGACATATTGAATTTTCCGGCGGCGATGGCGACATCGCGCGTGTCGTCCGGTAGACGCTGGATGCCGTGGAAGCGCAGCACGTCGACCAGTTTGGCCTCGTCCTCGCTGGCGACGACGATGGCGCCGCCTTCGATGGTGGTCATGTTTTTATTCGGATGGAAGCTGAACGTGGCGATGTCGCCGAAGCCGCCGATCGGCTGGTCCTTCCAGTACGAGCCCTGCACCAGCGCAGCGTCTTCGATCACGCGCAGCTGGTGGCGTTTGGCCAGTGCGTAGAGCGCGTCGATGTCGCCCAGGGCGCCTGGGAAGTGCGTCGGCATGATGGCTTTGGTGCGCGGCGTGATTGCGGCCTCCACCTGGGCCAGATCAATGGCACGGGTATGCAGGTCGCAATCGACGAACACCGGCGCGGCGCCGACCTTGACGATCATGTTCATCGCCGAGAAGAAGCTTTGCGCCGAGGTGATGACTTCATCGCCGGGACCGATGCCGCAGACCTGCAGCGCAATCTCCATCGCGCCGGTTGCCGACGTGACGACGCGTGTAGGCCGCGAACCAAAGCTCTCCGATAACGCCCGCTCAAGTTCGGCCACCTTTGGGCCGGTCGCGATCCAGTTGGAGCGCAGCACGGCGGCTACTGCCTGGATGGTGTCTTCATCGAGTTGAGGCTGGGCGAATTTGAGCATGGTGTGGCCTGCGCGGCAGAACTGGGAAGACCGATTCTAGCAGCGCCAGCGAATGCCCGCTTCGCAGCACCTTAATTCGTCAGGTCTGATTTGACGAAGTACTTGCGTGCATAGGTCAGCAGCTGGCCGTCGTTCGGATGATCGACGGTTTCGACACTGATCACTTTTTCCGCTGTTTCGCCATAGCTCTTGGCCATGTGGCGCATGAGCACAAGCTTTTCCACACCGGGGCCGACCACCAGGATCTGCTTGGCGTCGGTGACGGCGGCGATCACTTCGTCCATGTAGGTATGGTCAGGCTCGGCGCGGTTGTTGCCGGTAACGCCGGCTTTCTGATGCTGCGAGGTGGTTTTAATGACTTCCGTCATGGCGTCATCACGCGTGAAATGGATGACATGAGCTTCGGTCTGGTCGAGCCAGACGACTGCGTGTTGGAACGGCATGGGGATTTTCCTTGAGGTGGGGATGGCCGATAAGAAGGCCAGTGCGTGCAGCTTGCGCGCCTGTCCCCTGCCCGTCTGTACGAAACCGTACCCAGCTGCCATTCAATCAAAGGTTTCGGCCGGCGTCGCGCGTCTCCAGTACCTGGTCGATCAGGCCATATTCCACGCCCTGGCGGGCCGACATGTAGTTGTCGCGGTCCGAATCCTTTTCGATCTGCGCCAGCGTTTGCCCGGTGCGCTCGGCCATGATGGTGTTGAGGCGATGACGCTGGTACAGCACTTCGCGCGCCTGGATTTCGATATCGGACGCCACGCCCTGCGACCCGCCGTGCGGCTGGTGGATCATGATGCGGGCGTTGGGCAAGGCATAGCGCTTGCCTTTCGCGCCGGCGGCGAGCAGGAAGGAACCCATGCTGGCGGCGAAGCCGGTGCACAGGGTCGATACGTCGGGCCTGATGAACTGCATCGTGTCGTAGACCGCCATGCCGGCATACACCGAGCCGCCCGGCGAATTGATGTACAGTGAAATATCCTTGTTGGGATTGTCCGATTCCAGGAACAGCAACTGCGCGACGATCAGGTTGGCCGATTGCTCGGTCACCTCGCCCACCAGGAAGATCACGCGCTCCTTCAGCAGGCAGGAGTAAATGTCGAAGGCGCGCTCGCCGCGTGCGGTTTGTTCGATGACGGTGGGTACCAGACCCAGTCCCATGGGAGAATTCGAAGTCATGATCGTCCTTTGGCGGTGGAGTTGAATCACGGAGTTGACTCACTGCCCGCTTGACGTCCGCGGCCGGGTGCCGTGTGACGCGAAAAATATATATAGTTGGCGTGTCACATCCGGGCACCACCAAGCGTCAAGTGGTACCACCACCGCAACAGGAGATTCAAGATGCCACGCACCACCGATACCGACTGCGCCATGTTCGAGCAACTGCGCCCGCGCCTGAAGGCGATCAGCCGCCGCATCGTCGGCAGCGAGGCGGAAGCCGAGGATATCGTGCAGGACTGTTTTCTCAAGTGGCAGGGCGCCGAACAGGGGACGCTGACAACGCCAGCGGCGTGGCTGACTACTGTCGTGCAGCACCAGTCGATCGACCGCCTGCGCAGACGCGGCCGGGATGCGGTGGCGGCGCGCATCGCGATGGAGCTGGTGCCCGATGTGCCGCCTGCATTGCCGGAGGATGAGCTGGTGCGGCGCGCGGAGCTGGGTGAGGCGCTGGCCCGCTTGCTGGCATGCCTGACGCCGTCCGAGCGCCTGGCGCTGGTGCTGCATGAAGTCTTCGAATGCGAACATGCCGACATTGCGGCGGCACTCGGCACGAAGACGGTCAATGCGCGGCAATACCTTGCGCGTGCGCGCCGGCGGCTGCGTGAGGAGAGGGATGAGGCCTCGTCGGACGAAAAGCTGTGCCGCGAACTGGTGCTTCGCTTCCAGGCCGCGATCAACGGCCGGGACGTACCGGCGATGGTGACGCTGCTTGCTGACGAACAGCCGATGTCCGTGCACGAAACCCCGCAGTTGCGGATCCGCGTTGGCGCATGTGCCAATGATGCGTGGTATGGCCTTGCGTTGGCAGCCTAAAGACGTCTACAAGTTCAGTTGTTCCGGCAAGATGCCCAGCGCCAACGCGATCTTTTCACGGGTCGATTTACGGAGCTTTTCGCTATTCTCCTGGACGGCGTAGGACGGCTGCGAAATCCCAAACCTGCCGGCAACTTCCGCTTGGGTCAGCCCAAGATATTCACGCCACGCGCGGATCGGCGTAACACCGTCCTTGATGATCTTGCCGACCACGGCGTTAGGAACGTTGCGTGCTGGCACTTGCTTGGTCAGCACCAGGTAATCATTGTAGGGAATGACAGCGAACGCGGGCTGGCCATCCGGTCCGTTCAAGAACTGAATGTTAGTAAGTGCGTTCATTTCGCTTTCTCACTTGTGAGATGGTGATGATGACCGGGTTGCCGCCTTGGTCGATTTCAAAAATCACTCTGTAGTCCCCCACGCGCAAACGGTAACCAGCTACTCCTTGCAAGCGCTTGATATCCCCGACACAGCTCAGCCACAGCGCCAAAGCCTGGACTGCGTCATAGATCGCATCACGCTTCGCCTTTTCCGCAATCTTGCGAAGTTGGCGCACGGCTTGAGATTTCCAAACGATAGAGTTCACGGAATTATAGGCCACATATAGCCTTACAAAAATAAGGCTATAACGCGAATCCACCTGCGAACTTGCTCAAGCTTCCGTGCGGAATTAGATGATGTAAAGCAAAAAAACCGCCTCCGGCGGTTTCTAGTCGGACGAATCGGAGAGGCCTTGCGCTTGCAAGCGCAAGACCGCTCCGCAGGCGCCCCGCATGCGGGGCGAATTCCCTGCTCCGCCCCGCGTCCCGCGGTTTCGATTCCCGGCCAGCGCCAGCAATAGGATTAAAAACAAAGCCCCGCCAGGCTTTCGCCTGGCGGGGCTTTGTTTTTAATCCAGTGGTGGAGACGGCGGGAATCGAACCCGCGTCCGCAAGCACTCCACAGACAGTTCTACATACTTAGCACTATCATTTAATTTAACCAGTACAACACGGACGTGCACGTTTTGGACTAGCGATTCACCTTAGATTTAGCGCGGATTGAAGTGACCCCTCACAGCGCGAGTCCCTGTAAATGACTCCACAGCTTTTAACGGCCCACCCCAGGGACGAGGTGTTGTGGAGCTAACAGCAATTAAGCTGCCAGTGCGTACGAGTTATCGTTTGCAGTTAAGTTTTTTCTGGGTGTATTTACGAGGTAACCAGCCCTCGGTATGCCCTGCTCTGCTTTGCAACCCACGTCGAAGCCAGGTCGTCCCCACAGAACTTCATTTTACCGCATTTCGGGCCATGCAGTACATTCCCTTGCCCACCACGTCAAACGCCCGTCATATTTGGCCGTTATGATGGCTTCAGTTCTCACATGGAACGACCATTTAGCGCCTCGTACAGGCGGCTACTACCGGCGCCGGCGGTCGGGAAATATACCGGCACCAAATTCTCTGTCACTCACACCAGGCGGGCGTACAATCCGCCGATGCCGAGAAGCAATGTGACCAGCAAGCCCATCAGCCAACGGAACTGGACTTCGCTGTGTCTTGAGGCCTCTTTCCTGAATTCGTCCAGCTTCATATCCAGGAATCGGTAGTTGTCCCAGGTTTGCTGCCTCGCCTCGTCGAGCTTGGCATCGAGGAGTGTGTAATTGTCCCAGGTTTGCCGCCTTGCCTCCGCCAACTTGCCCTCGATCAGCCTCAGACCATCTGCGGTCTGCTTTCTAAGCTCCTGCATGCTTTCTGCCGTCTGCTTTCTGGCTTCTTCCAGCTTGGCCTCAATCAGCCGCGAATACTCGACCGCCTCGCGACGGGACTGTTCAATTTTGACCTCGGTCAGCTTGAAGTTCTCTGCAGTCTCCTTGCGCAACTCGTCTATCCGGGCGGTCACCTCCCGGCGCACTTCGTCGATACGGGCGTTGACCTCCTTGAAGCCGGCGCCCATTTCCTGTCTCATCAGAGTTAGTTCAGCGTCCATATCCCCATCCTCGGCGGCACCATTGCCCGTGTCAAGCTGAGCCAACGCTGTATTGGTCGAGTTCATCCACACACATTACGCTTTCGACCGGACCATCTGCTGATGCGTATCAATCGCTCTTTTGAGACAATTTGTTGCATCGCAGCACAAAATGCGCTAAATGGCTGAGAATTTTGAATTTGCCACAGACACTGCATTAAAATGATAGTCATCACCTCCCCCGCACCGGTCCTCGATCATGCCCGACGCCGCCTCTGATACCGCTCCCAGCCCGAAGAAACGCGGGCGGCCCCAGAAAGGGGAAAGCGGCGGCCTGCGCGCGGAATTGATCGAGAAATCGGCCCAGCTGTTCCGCACCAAGGGCTATGACAACACCACCGTGCGCGACATCGCGGCCGCCGCCGGCATCCAGGCCGGCAGCTGGTTCTACCACTTCAAGACCAAGCAGGACATCCTGGCCGCCATCATGGAACAGGGCATGGAGCGCTCGCTGGCCGAGATCGAAGCCATCGCCAGCCAGACGCTGCCGCCGCGCGAGATGCTGCGCCGGCTGGTCGAGGTCCACCTGCACACCCTGCTTGCGCCCGACCACCATTTCATCGCCGTGCTGCTGTACGAGTGGCGCTCGCTCGACGAGCCGGCGCGCGAGCGCCTCACCGCGCTCAAGGACCGCTACGAGGCGGTCTGGGACCGCGCGATCGCTGCGCTGCATCATTCGGGCGACTGGGCCATGCCGTCGCAGTTCGACCGCCTGCTGATCTTCGGCGCGCTGAACTGGACCGTGCAGTGGTATAAACCCGGCAACGGCGCCGACGTCAAGGAATTGGCGCAACAGGCCATGCTGTTCATCCTGCGCACGCCGGCCGCGCTTGAGGCACAATAGGGGCATCCGCAGAAATTAAGGAATGCCCATGATTTATGAAATCGCCGAGCTGTACATCAAGCCCGAATCCCACGCCGCCTTCCAGGCCGCGGTCGCCGAGGCGGTGCCGGTGTTCAAGGCCGCCACCGGCTGCCTGTCGATGCGCCTGGACCGCGACATCGAGGTGCCGGATACGTATCACTTGGTGGTCGGCTGGCAGACAGTGGACAACCACATGGTCGATTTTCGCGGCAGCCCGGGGTTCCAGACCTGGCGCGGCCTGGTCGGCAACCACTTCGCCCTGCCGCCGAAAGTCGAACATTTTGAAACCGTGGTGGCCGGCTTCTGAGCCTGCCATCGACAGCGCAGTCTCACTCCGGAGGCTATCATGACCCGCACCATCCACCGTAACTTCGAGCAGGTGACGGACGCCGAAAGCGCCCGCAGCGCCCTGCTGTCGAACGGCTTTCCCATCGCCAGCGTCAAGCTGACCAAGCACACGCCGCTGCCGCCCAACGTGGCCACCAGCACCGTCGGCAACATCCTCGACTCGCTGACGCCTGGCGGCCCGGCCGCCGCCGCCCACGCGCGCATGCGCAGCGGCGCCATGCTGACCGTCGATATCTACGATGACGACGACCGCGAAAAGGCCGACGCCATCATGAGCGGCTTCGGCGCCCATCCGGCCTAAGCCGCCCGGCCAGCCCCGTCACCCCGCCAGCGCGGTCGGTTCGTCGTCGCCGGCCGACGCCCGCTCGCGCCGCATCCAGTCGCCGGCGTCGGCCACCGTCAGCGGACGGGCGTAGAAGAAGCCCTGCAGCTAGTGGCAGCCGGCGTCGCGCGCGGCGATCGCCTGCTCCAGCGTTTCGATGCCTTCGGCCACCACCTGCAGGTTCAGCGCGGCGGCCAGCTGGCAGATCGCCGTCACCACCGCCACCGCGTCCGGCGCCGGCAGCGGATCGATCAGGCCGCGGTCGATTTTCAGGGTGCTCAACGGCAGCTTGCGCAGCATGCTCAGCGACGAGAAGCCGGTGCCGAAATCGTCCATCGCCACGTCGATGCCCAGCCCGCTCAGGTGCTGCAGCTGCTGCTGCGTGTCGTCCAGGTTGTCGATCGCCGCGCTTTCCGTGATCTCCAAGGTCAGGCAATGCGGCGGGATGCCGGTTTCCTGCAGCGTGCGCTCGACCAGCTGCAAAAAGCCGCGGTTGAGCAGCTGCACCGGCGACACGTTGACCGCCACCGGCACGCAGTGGCCGATCTCGGCGTGCCAGGCGGCGATCTGGCGGCAGGCGCGCTCCAGCAGCATCGCGCCCAGCTCGCCGATCAGGCCGGTGCGCTCGGCGATGGCGATGAACTCGACCGGGCTGACCATGCCCACGTCCGGCCGCATCCAGCGCGCCAGCGCCTCGAAGCCCAGCAGCCTGCCGCTGACGGCGTCGATCTTGGGCTGGTAGTCGAGGTAGATTTCCTGGTTCTTGATGCCCTTGCGCAGCGCCTGCTCGTTTTCCAGCGCCTTGCTCGACATCAGCTCGAAGCGCTGCTCGGCCATCGCCAGCGAGGTGCCCGGCGTGCGCTTGGCCTGGTACATGGCGGCGTTGGCGGCGCGCAGCAGGCCGTCGGCGTTGCCGGCGTGGTCGGGGAACACCGCCATGCCCATCGAGGCGTCGATGTAGTATTCGCTGCCGCCCACCTTGAGCGCCTGCTCGCACGCGCTCAGCAGGCGGCCGGCGATGTCGCGCGCGTTGCTGGCGTCGGGGTCGACGATGGCGAACTCGTCGCCGCCCAGGCGCATCAGCTCGGCGCGCGCGCCCAGCGCCTGCTTGACGGCGGCGGCGAAGGCCTTGAGCACCTGGTCGCCGGCCAGCTGGCCCTGGCTCTGGTTGAACAGCTTGAAGCGGTCGATGTTGACCACCACCAGCGTGCACTGCAGCGTGCCGTCGGCCAGGTAGCAGTATTCCTTGAGCCGCTGCATCAGCACCGTGCGGTTGGGCAGGCCGGTCAGCTTGTCGTGCGTGGCCTGGTGCACCAGCGCGCGGGCGCTGGCGTTGCGCTCGGTGTCGTCGGTGATCAGGATCTGCGTGGCGGCCACGCCGTCCCATTCGACCCGCCACGCCTCGAAGCGCAGCTCCAGCTCGCGGCCGCCCGCCACTTCGCGCCGGCCTTCCCAACTGGCGATGTCGAGCTGCTGCGTCTGCAACAGGCCGTGGTAGTGCTGCAGCGTGTCGTCGCTGAAGCTCTCCGGCGGCAGGTCGGCAAACACCACGTAGTTGCCCAGTCCCAGCGGCATGCCGTAGATGCCGCGCACGGCGGGATTGGCGTACAGGATGCGCTTGCCGTCGGTCACCACCACGCCCTGCACCGAATGTTCGGTCAACAGCTGGAAGCGGGCCGCCACCTTGCCGGCGTCGCGCACCGCGCCTTCCAGCGCGGACAGGCCGAACATCACGCCGATGGCCGCGCGCAGCAAGGTGGCGACCAGGATGTTGGCGGCGATGCCCTGCTCGCCGTACAGCACCACCGGCAGCTGGCCCAGGCTCAGCAGCAACAGCATCGGCCCGACCAGCCGCTCCAGCGGCTGGTTGCGCCACAGCCAGCGCGTGGCCAGCAGGCCGAGGCCGGCCAGCAGCGCCATGTTGAACAGCGGCCAGGTCAGCATGCGGTAGCCGGGCGCCAGCAGAGCGACGGCGGCGCCCAGGCCGATGGCGATGGCGGCGCCGCGCGTCAGCCGGCGGCCGGTCAGGTGCAGCACGCCGGAACTGAGGAACAGCACGTTGGGTATGGCGCCGGCCACCATCAGCGGCAGGCCGACGGCGTTGAACGGCGCCGGCGCCGAAATGCGGATCAGGTAGCCGGCCGACAGCAGCGAGGCGAACAAGGTCGACCAGCCCAGGTCGCAGGTGAAGCGCTGGGCCGGATGGCGCCGCCACACCTGCAGCAGCGCCACGCCGATGATGACGAACATGCCGAAGTTGATCAGGTACAGATAAGTCATGTCTGGCCGCCGGCCGCTTGTGCCGGATGGTGGAACACCTGGCGCAGGTAGGCCAGGAAGGTCTCGTCCTTGCACACCGTCTTGCCGGGCGAGTCCGACAGCTTGGCCACCGACTGGCCGTTGCAGCACACCAGCTTCATGACGATGTTCAGCGGCATCAGGCCGACATCGTTGGTCAGGTGGGTGCCGATGCCGAAGCCGGTCATGATGCGGTCGGCGAAGTGGCGGTACAGGCGGAACGCGGTCTGCAGGTCGAGGCCGTCGGAGAACACCAGGCGCTTGGTCTTGGCGTCGATGCGCAACGCGGCGTAGTGCGCCAGCGCCTTTTCACCCCACACCACGGGGTCGCCCGAATCGTGGCGCAGGCCGTCGAACAGCTTGGCGAAGTACAGGTCGAAGTCGTCGAGGAAGGCGTCCATGCCGACCACGTCGGTCAGCGCGACGCCCAGGTCGCCCCGGTATTCCTGCACCCAGGCCTCGAGCGAGGCCTTCTGGAAATCGCGCAGCCGCACGCCGAAGGCCTGGAACGATTGCATGTATTCGTGCGCCATGGTGCCGATCGGCACCAGGCCGAACTTCATCGCCAGGTAGACGTTGGAGGTGCCCTTGAAATACTCGGGCACTTCGCGCGCCAGCCGCTGCACCACCTCGTCGTGCCAGGCGCCGGAATAGCGGCGGCGGGTGCCGAAGTCGGAAAACTCGAACGGGTTGCGGCAGGCCGGCTCGGCGCCGAAGGCCTTCAGCGCGGCGATCTTGGCGCCCAGCCGCGCGCGTCCCTCGGCCAGCGCGGCGGCCGCGTCGAAGCGGCGGAAGTACAGCTCGTTGACGATGTACAGCACGTAGATTTCAAAGCCCATCACGTGCACCTGGGGGCCGCTGGCGTGGATCGCCAGGGTGTCGCCGTCGGCGCGCACGGTGATGAACTTGCGCTGGAAGCGGAACACGGTCAGGAAGTCGACGAAGTCGCTCTTGATGTAGCGCAGCGAGCGCAGGTAGCTCAACTCCTCGTCGGTGAAGCTCATCGAGCACAGGTGGTCGAGTTCGCGCTCGACGTCGGCCAGCAGCTCGGCCAGCGGCCAGGCCGGCGTGTTGCGGCAGACGAATTCGTACTCGGTGTGCGAGTTCGGATGGCCGTGCAGCAGCGCCTGCCACATGGTGAACTTGTACAGGTCCGTCTCCAGCAGGCTGCGGACGATGGGCTCGGTCATTGCGCTTCCTGGGCGTTGGCCAGCAGTTCGGGCAGCACGTCGGCGGCCTGCATCAGCTGCACGCCGCGCGCCTGCATCGCGCGCAGGAAGGCCTGGTACTGCGGCTCGAAGCCGGCGACCGGGCTCATGCAGTCGGTCACCAGCACCAGCTTGGACAGCGGCTGGCCGCCGAAGTTGTCGGCGATGTGCTCGACCGTGGCCTTGACGCAGTGGCTGCCGGCCTCGCCGGCGATGTAGATGCGGTCGGCCCCGGCCAGGGTGGCGATGAATTTGGTGTTGAGCTGGGTGTCGGGATCGTCGGCGTCCGGCACCTCGGCCATCACGGCGGAATAGTGCTCGGTCCACGGGTTGGAGCCCTTGGCCAGCTTGGCGACGATGCCCAGCGAGGCTTCCTCCCAGGCGCCGTAGGCGGCGCGCACGTCGTCGTGCACGTTGTTGCCCCAGGTGCCGATCTCGCAGTGCACCGGCCACACCATCAACTGGTAGCGCCCCGCCGCTTCCAGCTTGTCGAGGTAGTTCAGCGCCAGCGGCAGGGCGGCCGGATGGCGCGGCAGGTATTTTTGCGCGCGCACGTCGGCCGCGCTGATGGTGGTGTAGGGCTGCACCGGCGCGCCGTCGGCGGCGATCCAGAAGGTCGGGTGGGCGATGTCGAAGCGGTGGTGCGAGTCCAGCGTGATGCTGATGGCGCTGATGCCGGCGCGGCCGCGGTTGATCAGGCCGGCCAGCCGCAGCATGTCCTGGTGCGCGCCGGGCACCGGCAGCGCCGGCACATGGGACGCGCGGTGGCTGGCCGGCAAATCGCAAAAATCGTTTTGCGGGTCGATGACCAGCAAATGCAGATTCCGTTTCATGTAAGGCTCCATGACGATGTATGCCTTCATGATACCGTAACCATCAAAAAGCCCCGCAAGCGGGGCTTTAATTACGACAAATACTGTTGCTTACAGGCGCTAGGCGTCACACGGCGATCGCGGCGATCGAGGTGCGGCTCTTGGCGATGGCGGCGGCCACCGCTTCTTCGCCCATGGCCACGCCTTCGGCGACGATGAAGGTGACGTCGGTCATGCCGAGGAAGCCCAGCACCGAGCGCAGGTAGGTGGTCACGTGGTCGTAGGCGGCGGCAGGGCCTTCGCTGTAGGCGCCGCCGCTGGCGACGAACACATAGACCTTCTTGCCGCTGACCAGGCCTTCAGGGCCGTTGGCGCCATACTTGAAGGTGCGGCCGGCGCGGGCCACGTGGTCGATCCAGGCCTTCAGGCCGGAGGTGACGGAGAAGTTGTACATCGGCGCGCCGATGACGATGGTGTCGGCGGCCAGCAGCTCGTCGACCAGCGCGTCGGAGGTCTTGATGGTGTGGGCCTGGTCGGCGTTGCGCTGCTCGGCCGGGGTGAAGTAGGCGCCCATCATCTGCTCGGTCAGGTGCGGCACGGGGTTGGCGGCCAGGTCGCGGGTGATGACGGTGCCCGACGGGTTGGCTTCCTGCCATTTTGCGACGAACTCGGCGCCCAGCTGACGCGACAGCGAGCCATTTTGACGAACACTGCTGTTGATGTGGAGTACGGTTGCCATGATGTGCTTCCTTTCAAAGAGATTGGTTGCATGCATCATAGATCGAGTTTAATATCGATGAAACGGTGTAAATTTAAATGCTACTTATCGATAATATCGATATCAAACTTTCAAGATAACCCCATCATGCGCGATCCCGGCCTCCCCTCCCTCGACCAGTTACGCGTGTTCATCGCGGTCATCGACCACGGCGGCTTCGCCCACGCGGCGCGCGCGCTGCACCGCACGCAGTCGGTCATCAGCTACACCATCGCCAACCTGGAAGAGCAGCTCAACATCGAGCTGCTCGACCGCAGCAAGCGCAAGCCGGTGCTGACCGAGGCCGGCAAGGCGCTGCTGGCCGACGCCCGCGCCGTGTCGCTGAAGGTCGACGGCATGCGCGCCCGCGCCAAGGCGCTGTCGTCGGGGCTGGAGGCGGAGGTGTCGGTGGTGGTCGACGTGATGTTCTCGACCTGCAAGCTGGTGCGCATCCTGCACGCGTTCCAGAAGGAATTCCCGACCGTGTCGATGCGGCTGCGCACCGAGGCGCTGGGCGCGGTGACGCAGCTGGTGATGGAGCGCGAGTGCCATATCGGCATCAGCGGCTGGATGCCCGGCAGCCAGGACGTCGTCGAGCGCCAGAGCTGCGGCTTCGTCACGATGGTGCCGGTGGTCTCGCCCGAGCATCCGCTGGCGCAGATCGAGGGCCGGGTGCCGACCGACATCCTGCGCGAGCACATCCAGCTGGTGCTGACCGACCGCAGCACGCTGACCAAGGGCCAGGACTTCGGCGTGCTGGCCCTGCGCGACTGGCGCCTGGGCGACCTGAGCTCCAAGCACGCGCTGCTGCGCAGCGGCATCGGCTGGGGCAATATGCCGCTGGAGTTCGTGCAATGGGACCTGGACGCCGGCCGCCTGGTGCAGCTCGACATCGCCGAGGGCAATTCGTTCAGCTTCCCGCTGTACGTGATACGGCGCGGCGACGAGGAGCCGGGGCCGGCCACGCGCTGGCTGATGCAGCAATTCCTCGAGCTGGAGCAGCCTGGCGTGGCGCTGCCCAATCACGACGCCCGCCCGCAGCCGGTGCCCGGCGCGCCCAGCGTCGCCTACCACCCGCCCGGCGGGCACAAGCCGGCCGGCGCGCCGTCGGGCAAGGCGGATAAGCCGGGCAAGGCGGCGCGGCCACGGCCGCCGATGGCCGAGCCGCAGGCCGGCGCCAGCGCGCCGTCGCCTATTTCACTCCGGCGGCGCTGAGCTTGCCGCGCAGGCGGCGGATTTCTTCCGACAAGTCGACCACCAGCGCGGCGACATCGTCGTTGGCCTCGAAGTCGCGCTCGATCTGGCACAGCCGGCGCGCGCGCACCAGGTCGGCGCTGGTGAAGCGCCAGCCGGCCGTGCTGTCGGGCGCGTCGTCCAGCAGGATGCCGGTGCGCACCCGCTGCACCACCCAGTCCGGCTCGACGGCGCAGGCTTGCGCCAGTTCATCGAGCGTCAGCGCGGCCTCGTCGACCAGCACCGCGGTTACTATTGCCTGTCCCATCGCTCGTCCTCCATGACTTGTCCTCCATCGTTCATCCTGCCGCGCGCGGGTTGAACGCCAGCTCGCGCGCCATCGTTCGATACACTTCGCGGGCCTGTTCGGTGTTGGCCGGCGGCAGCACCACTTCCAGCAGCAGGTACAGGTCGCCGGCCTCCTTGCCGGGAATGCCGCGCCCGCGCAGGCGCAGCTTGCGCCCGCTCTGCGAGCCGGCCGGCACCGTCACGGTGACCTTGCCCGACGGCGTGCCGACCTCGATCTCGCCGCCCAGCGCCAGCTCCCACGGCGCCACCGGCACCGTTTCGTAGACGTCGCGCCCGTCGATGCGGTAGCGCGCGTTGGGGCGGAACTGGATTTCCAGGTACAAGTCGCCCGGCCCGGCCGCGCCCGGCTGGCCCTGGCCGCTCAGGCGCAGCTGCTGGCCGGCCGTCACGCCCTTGGGAATGTTGACACTGAGGTTGCGCTCGCGCGTGACGATGCGGTCGTGGGCGTCGCGTTCGGCCACCATCAGGCTGATGGTGCGGGTGGCGCCGGTGTAGCTGTCGCCCAGGTCGATGGCGATGCTGGCGTGGCTGTCCTCGCCGCGCCGCGGCGCCTGCTGGCGCCGGCGGCCGCCGCCGCCCAGGTTGGCGAACAGGTCGGCGAAGAAGTCGCTGCCCATGGCATCGCCGCCGAAGCCGCCCGGGCCGGCGCCGGCGCCGCCATTGCCGAAGCCGCGGCCCCAGTCCGGCGGCGGGCGGAATTCCTGGCCGGCGCGGTACTGGTGGCCGCGCCCGAGCTCGTCGTAGGCGGCGCGCTTTTCGGCGTCGCCCAGCACGCCGTAGGCCTCGTTCAGCTCCTGGGTTTTCTTTTGCGCATCCGCTTCCTTGCTGACGTCCGGATGGTATTTCCGGACCAGCTTGCGGTAGGCTTTCTTGATCTCTTCCTCGGTGGCCGTCTTCGGCACGCCCAGGGTCTGGTAGTAATCCTTGTATTCCACGTCGCGCGCTCCCGTAGTTCGTCCAGCACAGTCTACCGAAAAACGCGGCGCACCGTCGTGCGCCAGCTCACTTGCGGCCGGGCTTGTCCTTGTCGGCCTGCTTGGCGTCGCGGTTCGGCTCCAGCTCGCGCACCGACGACATCATGTCGTTGAAGTTCTTCAGCTCGGCGTATTCGCCCTTCTCCAGCACCAGGCACTTGCCCTTGTAATGCTTGCTTTCGCACACTTCCCAGGTGCCGCTGTGCACCACCACGCTGGAGGTGCGGTCGTTGAAGCCCAGCTTGTCCAGGTCCGGCTCCGAGCCGTGCAGCTGCAGCGCCGGGCCGCCGAAGTGGTCGCGCGTGTACAGCGTGATGTCGCCGGCCTGCGCCGCCGGGACGGCGGCGGCGCTCAGCAGGATGGTGCACAGCAGGGTCTTCATGACGGTCGTCTCCGCGGCGGGGGTGTGGCCCGAATGATAACGCATGCGCGTCAGCGCAGGCGGCGCAGCGACGAGATGCGGTCGTTCATATTGTCCAGCTGCTCGTAGCGGCCCGGCTCGAGCACGATGCAGCGGCCGCCGAAATCGGCATGCTCGCACAGCTGCCAGCGGCCTTCGTTGACGATGATGGAGCCGGTCTGGTCGTTGAAATCGTAGTCGGTCAGCGTGCGCACGACGTCGGTGTGCAGCTCGACCTTGGCGCCGCTGAAGCCGGCGTGCGAGTACAGGATGATGGGTTCGCCCCGGCGGCCGTAGCCACGGTCGTCGTCGCGCCAGCCATGGCGCCCGTCGCGCTCGCCGCCGCGGTAGTCACGGTTATCGCCGCGGTTGTCACGGTCGTCGCGGCCGTCCCGGTAATCGCGGCCGCGGCCGGCAACCTCGCGCGCCGACGACACCTGGTCGTTGAAGCCTTCCAGCACCGGGTACTCGCCGCGCTCGAGGACCACGCAGCGGCCGCGGAAATCGGCGTGCTCGCACAGTTCCCAGGCGCCGGAGCGCACCACCACGCTGGAGGTGCGGTCGTTGAAGCCCAGCGGCACCAGGTCCGGCGTGGTGTTGCGCAAGGTGACCGAGGCGCCGCCGAAGTTGGCGTGGGTGTACAGGGTGATCTCGCCCGCCTGGGCGCCGGCGGCAAACAGCAGCGGGGCGGCCAGCATCAGGGCGGCGGAAGTCAGGCGGTGCAGAAAGGTTTTCATTTGGAATACCGATGTTAGTTGTTGTTCAGCCATAACGTGCGGGCCGGCCGTTGCGACGACGGCCGAATTTTACTAAATTGCAAGCAATTGTAATCGAGCGCGAAATCGAACACGATGCGGCGGCGGCCTCGGCGCGGTAAAATCGCCGGCCCGACGCCACCGCCATCGTTCGCCATCCTTATGCCGCATACCTTCAAACCCGCCAACATCCGCCTCGAAGCCGCCGCCCTGTGGCGCCTGGCGTGGCCGATGCTGGTCGGCCAGCTGGCCACCGTCGGCATGGGCGTGGCCGACGTGGCCATGACCGGCCACGCCAGCGCCGACGAGCTGGGCGCGGTGTCGCTGGGGGCGTCGATCTGGTCCATCATCCTGGTCACCGTCAGCGGCACCATGATGGCGATTAACAGCGTGGTCGCGCACGACGTCGGCGCCGGCGCGCTGGCGCGCGTGCCGCACGTGGTGCGCCAGTCGCTGTGGAAGGCGCTGGGCGTGGGCGTGGTGGCCATGCTCTTGGCCAACCTGGCCACCCTGCTGTTCGACCACCTGTACCTGACGCCGTACGTGCACCGGCAAGCCTCGCTGTTCGTGCACGTGATCAGCATCGGCCTGCCGCCGTACGCCGCCTGCCGCACGCTGTACGGCTACAGCACCAGCATCAACCAGACCAAGCCGATGATGGTCATCGCGCTGCTGGGCCTGGGCTTCAACATCGTCGTCAACTGGCTGCTGATCTTCGGCCACTGGGGCCTGCCGGCGCTGGGCGGCGTCGGCTGCGCGGTGGCGACCGGCCTGTGCATGTGGCTGATGCTGGGCGCCATGCTGGTGTGGATGCGCCTGGCGCCGGCCTACCGCGCCACGTGGCCGTTCACCCACTGGGAATGGCCGCACTGGCCGGAGATCCGCGCCATGCTCAAGCTGGGCCTGCCGATCGGCGTCACCTATTTCGCCGAGGTCAGCGCGTTCGGCGCGGTCAGCCTGCTGGTGGCGCGCTACGGCGTGGTGCAGATCGCCGCGCACCAGATCGCGCTGAACTTCACCTCGCTGGTGTTCATGGTGCCGCTGAGCTTTGGCATCGCGCTGATCACCCGCGTCGGCCAGTCGGTGGGCGAAGGCGATCCGCGCAAGGCGCGCTTCGTGGCCTGGGTCGGCGTGTGGATGTCGCTGGCGTTCGGCGTGCTGTCGGCGCTGTTCATCGTCGTGTTCCGCCAGCAGATCGCCGCCGCCTACACGTCGGACGCGGCGGTGCAGGCCGTGTGCGTGCGGCTGCTGCTGTTTGCCGCGCTGTTCCAGCTGTCGGACGCCACCCAGGTGGCGACCTCGTGCGCGATCCGCGGCTACAAGGTCACGCGCCAGCCGATGCAGATCCAGCTGCTGGCGTTCTGGGGCTTCGCGCTGCCGCTGGGCTGCTGGCTGGGGCTGGCGCCGCAATGGCTGCCGTGGACGCCGGCCGCGCCGATGGCGGCGGCCGGCTTCTGGATCGGGCTGGTGATCGGCCTGACGGTGGCGGCCGTGCTGCTGAGCTGGGCCTTGCAGCGGCTGGCGCGCCAGCGCGTGGCGGCGGGCTAGAAACATAGCGATACATTACGCCGAAGGAAAAACGGTTTTCCATAGCGCATTCAGAATATTGCCATCTCGCCACAACCGGGCCGGTCTGGTATCGTCTTGGGTTCCGATAACCGAGAGACACTCACTCCATGCGATTTATTCTCTGCTTCCTTGCGCTGCTGGCCGGCGCCCAAGCCTCCGCCGAAAAACTGACGTTGGACCGGCTGCAGGCCGACCCGTCGCTGAGCGGCCCCGGCGTGCGCAGCCTGAAGGTGTCGCCGGACGGCGCCCGCGTGACCTTCCTGCGCGGCCGCGAAGACAACCAGTTCCAGATGGACCTGTGGGAATACAATCTGCACGACAAGTCCACCCACCGCCTGGTCGACTCCAAGACGCTGGTGCCGGACGAGAACCTGTCGGCCGCCGAGAAGGCCCGCCGCGAGCGCGAGCGCACCGCCAGCCTCAAGGGCATCCTCAGCTACAGCTGGTCGCCGGACGGCAAGCAGCTCTTGGTGCCGATCGCCGGCAACCTGTACCTGATCGACGTCAGCAAGCCCGACGCGGCGCGCATGGTCGCCTCGGGCAACGTGCTCGATCCGAAGATCTCGCCCAAAGGCCGCTACGTATCCTTCGTGCGCGACCAGAACCTGTACATCCTCGACCTGGCCAGCGGCAAGGAAAAGCAGCTGACCAGCGACGGCGCCGGCACCATCCACAACGGCGAGGCCGAATTCGTCGCGCAGGAAGAGATGGCGCAGACCACCGGCTACTACTGGGCGCCGGACGACTCGGCCATCGCCTACAAGCGCTACGACGAGGCGCCGGTGCCGGTGGTGCGCCGCTTTGAAATCTTCGCCGACCGCACCGACGTGGTCGAGCAGCGCTACCCGGCCGCCGGCGATCCGAACGTGCTGGTGCAGCTGAAGATCGTCTCGACCGCGACCGGCGCGACCCGCGACGTCGACCTCGGCGCCAACCAGGACATCTACCTGGTGCGCGCCGACTGGAGCGCCAGCGCCAAGGCGCTGCTGTTCCAGCGCCAGAGCCGCGACCAGAAGAAGCTGGAACTGGTGTCGGTCGACGCCGCCACCTTGGCGCAAAAGGTGCTGGTCACCGAAACGTCGCCGACCTGGGTCAGCATCTTCGACGACCTGCGCTTCCTCGGCAACGACAAGGGCTTCATCTGGTCGTCCGAGCGCAGCGGCCGCAAGCACCTGTACCTGTACGACATGAGCGGCAAGCTGCTGCACCCGATCTCGCGGGGCGAATGGGGCATAGACCGCGTGCTGGCGGTGGACGAAAAAGGCGGCCGCGTGTTCGTGCAGTCGAACCGCGACGCCGTCATCGACAGCCAGACCTACGCGCTCAAGCTCGACGGCAGCACGGCCGACAAGCCGGTCCGCATCACCCAGGGCGACGGCTGGCATGACTCGTCGTTCGCGCGCAACGGCGAAGTGTTCGTCGACACGTACTCCGACCCGAGCACGCCGCCGCAGGTCAGCATCCGCCGTCCGGACGGCGCCATGATCAGCTGGCTGGAGCACAACGAACTGAACGCGTCCCACCCGTACGGCAAGTACATGGACGCCCACCTGAAGACCGAATACGGCACGCTCAAGGCCAAGGACGGCCAGACCTTGTACTACTCGATGATCAAGCCGAGCGGCTTCGACGCGTCGAAGAAATACCCGGTGTTCCTGTCGACCTACGGCGGCCCGCACTCGCAGCACGTGGCGCGCAAGTGGGGCAACTTCTTCGACCAGTACATGGCGCAGCAGGGCTTCATCGTCTGGCGCCTGGACAACCGTGGCGCGTCGCGCCGCGAGCGCGCCTTCACCGACGCCAACTACCATCAGCTGGGCAAGGTCGAGGTCGAAGACCAGGTCACCGGCATCGAATGGCTGGGCAAGCAAAGCTACGTCGACGCCAAGCGCGTGGGCGTGTTCGGCTGGAGCTACGGCGGCTTCATGACCTTGCGTCTGCTGGCCGAGGCGTCGGACAAGATCGCCATGGGCGTGTCGGTGGCGCCGGTGACCGACTGGTCGCTGTACGACACCCACTACACCGAGCAGTTCATGGGCATGCCGAAAGAGAACGCGGCCGGCTATGACTACAGCGGCGTGTACTCGCACCTGGACGGCTTGAAATCGCCGCTGCTGCTGATGCACGGCATGGCCGACGACAACGTGCTGTTCACCAACACCACGCGCATGATCGACGCGCTGGTCAAGCGCAACGTGCACTTCGAGCTGATGACCTATCCGGGCGCCAAGCACGTCATCTCGGGACGCGGTCCGCAGCGTCACGTGTACGGCAACATCGAAGCCTTCTTCAAGAAAAACCTGATGCCGGAAGCGGCGAAGTAATTCGAACGCGGGTAAACCAAAAACAGCCGCCTCGTTCACCGAGGCGGCTGTTTTTTTATGGGCTGCGGCAATTAGTTGCGGTTGCCTTTGGTGATGTCCTTGACGGCTTCTTTCGCGTCGCCCAGGCCTTTTTGCAGCTTGCCTTCAGCTTGCTTGTTCAGGCCCTTGGCTTGCTGTTCCGAGCTGCCGACCAGCTTGCCGGCTTCCTGCTGGATTTTGCCGCCGATGTCCTTGGCCGTACCTTTGACTTGATCCTTGTTCATGGTGAACTCCTTAATGGGTGATGAAGCTACAGGGACACGCAGCGTTGTGCTGTGTGCATGCGTTCCACTATAGGCCGCTGCGCGCACCGCTTCTGTGCGCTCGCGAACGCAGTCCATCGATCAAGATTTCCGCCAGACACTAGCGAGCCACGGCTGCTGATCGCGCGGCAACCCTGCCGGGCGATAGTAATGTTGGACAGCGATAAAACCTGCTGCGGTCAGGTAATGTTCCCATGTGTCGTAGTCGTAGTAGCTGCCGTAGCGCGGGCCGTTCCAGCCTTCGCGGTTGTCGCCGCGCGGATTGGAGCTGAACAGGACGCCGCCCGTCTTCAAGGCCGCGTGCAAGTCGCACAGCACTTTCGGCAACGCCGCGCTGGGCACGTGGAACAGGGAGGCGTTGGCGTAGATGCCGTCAAAAAACCCGGCCGGCAGGTCGAGCTTGACGAAGTCCTGCTGCCAGGCCTGGCAACCGCTGTAGGCGCGCGCCATCTCGACGAATCGCGCCGAGCCGTCGACGCCGATCGCCTCGTGCCCCATGTCCTTGAACGTTTTCAGGTCGCGCCCCGGCCCGCAGCCCAGGTCCAGCAAGCGGTAAGGCGCCGGCGCGTCGATCGCATCGAGCAAGGCGGCGATGTTCTGGCTGACGTCATGGTCGATGGTGCCGGCGAAAAACTGCTCCGCGTTGCGCTCGTAGTGCTGCAGCGTGGTCTGCGTGATTTGTTCGATGTCGTCGGAATTCATGCCGCTAGTATACATACCGGGGTACCCGCACTCCACTCTCTCGTACAAACATGCTCTTTTGTATAGCTCTTTTTTGCTCTTTTCGCTTCAAATGAACTTCAGGCGGCGGACCTCGTCCAACAGAGACAGGAAGAAGCAAAAACCGTCAAAAAGAGCAAGGAGAAAGAGCATGAATGCACGAGAGGCTTGTTTGCCACCACCCGCTGCCTGTGCCCGACTGAAAGATTTTCTGCGTCGCAGCGGCAAGCGCTGACCACCGCAACTAAAACCATGGGCGACGCGTTGCACGCCGCCCTGCTATTGATCGAACACATCGACCATCAATCGAAAACATTAATGGAACGCCGCCTGCCTAAGCACCGCCGCGAATACGACGAACTCAGCGACGATCACTGATCGTCGCCGCGCTTTACCAGACCCGCACCCGGTCCTTCGGCGCCAGATACAGCGTCTGCCCCGGCTGCACGTTGAAGGCGTTGTACCACGCATCAAGATTGCGCACGGTGGCGGTGCGCCATTTGTCCGGCGCGTGGCCGTCGGTCAGGATGGCGCGGCGCAGCGCCTCGTCGCGCTCCTTCTCTCGCCAGCTCGCCGCATAGCCGATGAAGAATTGCTGGTCCGCCTCCGGCGTCACGCGCTTGTTGGCCAGCGTCGCATGGTAAGCGTCGTACGACGCCGACAGCCCGGCCAGATCCGCCAGGTTCTCGCTCAACGTCTGCTGGCCGTTGATGGCCAGGTCCGGGAACGGCTTGTACGCCGAATACTGCGCCGCCAGCACCGCCGACGCCTGCTTGAAATGCTTGCCGTCGGCAGCCGTCCACCAGTCGCGCAGGCGCCCCTTGGAATCGAACTGCGCGCCCTGGTCGTCGAAGCTGTGGCTGATCTCGTGGCCGATGGTCGCGCCGATGCCGCCATAGTTGACGGCGTCGCCGGCATTCGGGTCGAAGTACGGCGGCTGCAGGATCGCGGCCGGGAAATTGATCGCGTTCTGCATCGGCATGTTGACCGCGTTGACCAGCTGCGCCGGCATGCACCACTCGGCGCGGTCCACCGGCTGGTGCAGCTTGGCCAGTTGCTGCTGCGTGTGCAGGCGTTCGGCGCGCAACAGGTTGCCCAGCGCGTCGTCCGGCACCACCTGCAACTGCTCATAGCTGGCCCACTTCTCTGGATAGCCTATGCCCACATACAAGGTCTTCAGCTTGGCGTGCGCCTCCTTCTTGGTGGCCGGCGCCATCCAGTCCAGCTTGTCGATGCGCAGATGGAAGGCGTCGACGATATTGCTGACCATCTGCTGCAGGCGCTGCTTGGACTCGGGCGGGAAATACTTGGCCACATAAATCTTGCCCAGCGCATCGGGCATCGCCGCGTTGACTGCGGCCAGGCTGCGCTTCCAGCGCAGCGATTGCTGCGGCGTGCCGTTCAGCGCGCGGCCGTAGAAATCGAAATGCTGGTCGGCCAGCGCCTTCGGCAACGCGGCGCTGACCTGGTTGATGCTGTGGAAGGTCAGGAAATCCTTCCACGTTTCCAGCGGCACCGAGTTGACCAGCCTGGCCGCGCCGGCGATCGCGGTCGGATGCCATACGATGAACTTCTTCTGCCCGCCCAACCCGGCGCTTGCGAAGAACGCGGCCCAGTCCACGCCCGGCGCCTTGCGCGCGAAATCGGCCGCGCTCCAGTTGTTGTTCGCCTTCAGCACGTCGGCCGAATCCTCGCGGTTGGCGTGGGTGGCGGCGATCTTGGTTTCAAGCTCGAACACGCGCGCCGCGCGCGCCTCGGCACCGTCGATGCCGGCCAGCCTGAAGGTGGCGGCGATGTGCGCCAGGTACTTGCCGCGCAGCTCCTTCATCGACGGCGTGTCGTCCAGGTAGTAGGCCCGGTCCGGCATGCCCAGTCCGCCCTGCAGCAGATACGGCGTGTAATGCGCGCTGTCCTTCAGGCCTTGCGCGATCCACAGGCCGAACAGGTTTTCGGTGAAGAAATTGGTGGCGTTGAGCGGATCGACGTCGGCCTGCAGGCTGGCGCCCAGCGCCTTGGTCAGCGCCCGCTTGTCGCCGATGGCGGCGATCTGCGCCAGCGCCGGCTGCAGCGGCGCCAGCCCCTTGGCCTCGATGCCCGCCTCGTCCATGAAGCTGGCGTAGTAGTCGGCGATTTTCTTCGCCTCGGCCGACGACGGGTCGGCCGCCAGTCCCTCGATCAACTTGACGATGCGCAGATTGGTGTCTTCGACCAGTGCCGCGCCCACGCCCCAGCTGCTGCGGTCGGCCGGGATCTCCACGCTATTGAGCCACTCGCCGTTGACGTAATCAAAAAAATCGTCGCCCGGCAGAACCGCGGCCGGCGCGGCCCATGCGGCCGGCAAGGCGGCTACTAAAACTATACTGATGGCAAGGCGGCGCGCTGAAGCGGAGAGGTGCATGATTTGTCCCGGGATTGTCAATTCCAGCGAATATATCACGACATAAAAGAGACGCCGCCATAGCAAAATTCTTTCATTCGTCCGGGGAATCGCTATATAGTTAGCCTATAGCAACGCGCTAATCACCACGGAGATAATTATGAAGCTTGAAGCCCTGTTCCAGAATCCCACTGCGTTGCCCACGGCGCCCAAGGTCGTCGAAGAACTGATCAGCAGTTTCGACAAAGCCAGCGTCTCGACCGAAGAGATCGCGAAAAAATTATCGACCGATCCGGTGCTCAGCGCCAAGCTGCTGCGCCTGGCCAACTCCGCCTACTACCACGTGTCGCGCAGCATCGGCACGGTCGAAGACGCGGTGCTGATGCTGGGCTTCGTCACCGTGCGCACCCTGGTCATCAGCTCCGGCCTGGTCAGCGGCTTCAAGACCGTGCCCGGCCTCGACCTCAAGCAATTCTGGCGCTACAGCCTGCACACCGCGGTGTGCGCCAAATGGATCGCCAAGAAAACCAAGGAAAACACCGACCTCGCCTTCACCATCGGCATGATGCACGCCATCGGCCAGCTGGTGATCCACTCGGCCATGGCCGAGCAGGCGATGGCGCTCGACAAGGTGGCCGGCCCGATGGACTCGCGCCGCCTGGACGCCGAGCAAGCCTCGTTCGGCTACACCTTCGCCGACGTCGGCGCGGAACTGGCCAAGCGCTGGAAGTTCCCGCAAACCTTCTCGGAAACCATCCTGGCCTTCCCCGAGCCGCACCACAACGGCGAGCTGAACCGCCTGGCCGCCGTGGTTTCGCTGGCCGCCTGGCGCGCCCGCGTCGAGCAGGCCGGACTGAGCGACGATGAAATCGCCGCCTGCTACCCGGCCGACCTGGCCGAGGAACTGGGCCTGGACGACGACGCGCTGACCGACGAGATGCCGTCGCCGGACGAACTGAGCGCCGGCCTGGAAGAGCTGGTCAAATAAGCCAGATTAAGCAATACACAAGCAAAAGCCGCCGGTTTTCAGACCCGGCGGCTTTTTTTTCACCTTTTTCAAAAATATTTAAAAAAGACCCTAAAGTTCCGGTTTAAGGCGACGTTAATCTGGACATGCGGTAATCCATCTTACCGCTTAAACGAGCCCAAGGTGCGAACATGACCGCCAGCGAAGTCCTCTCGATGTACGAAAACATTGCCGGTTTGAGCAACCAGATGGTCGCCGCCGCGCGCATCGGCGACTGGGACGGCCTGAGCGACCTGGAAGGCCAGTGCGCCAGCGAAAGCCGCGCAGTCGCCACCGGCGTGCCGGCCCTGAGCGGCGCCCCGCGCCTGCGCAAGATCGACCTGCTGAAACAAATCCTGGCCAACGACCGCGAAATCCGCGACGTGACCGATCCATGGATGAACAAAGTGCCGGGCATGCAATAAAATGCTCCGAACGTAAAAAAAGCGCCTTCAAGGCGCTTTTTTTACGTCCGTACGACAGCAATCAGCCGGCCAGCGCCACCCGCAGCGACAGCGCGATGCCCTGCGCCGCCTTGGTGATCTCGTCCAGCGACGGGAAGCTCGGCGCGATGCGGATATGGCTGTCCTTCGGATCGTTGCCATAAGGGAAAGCCGCGCCGGCCGGCGTCAGCGTGATGCCCGCCTCCTTGGCCAGCGCCACGGTGCGCTTGGCCGAACCTTCCGGCGTCACCAGGTCGATGAAGTAGCCGCCCTGCGGACGGGTCCACGACACGCCCGGCACGTCGCCCAGGTAGTGCTCGAACTGCGCCAGCACCGCGTCGAACTTCGGCTTCAGCAGCAAACGGTGCTGTTCCATCAGCGCCTCGACCGTCGCCACATCCTTCAGCAGGCGCACGTGGCGCAGCTGGTTGATCTTGTCCGGGCCGATGCTGCGGATGCCCGCGTGCTTGGTCCACCAGGCGATATTGGCCGGCGACGCCGCCAGCGCGGCAATGCCCGAACCGGCCCAGGTCACCTTCGACGACGACGCGAACACGATCGCGCGGTCCGGATTGCCGGCCTTGGCGCAAGCGTCCAGGATATTGGCCACGGCCAGCTTCTGCTCCCCCAGGTGATGGAAGCGGTAGGCGTCGTCCCACATCAGGCGGAAGTCCGGCGCCGCGGTCTTCATCGCCGCCAGGCGCGCGACCACCTCGTCCGAATACACCACGCCGCCCGGATTGCTGTACTTCGGCACGATCCACATGCCCTTGATGCTGGCATCCTCGGCCACCAGTTTCTCGACCAGGTCCATGTCCGGACCGGCTTCGCTCATCGGGATATTGATCATCTTGATGCCGCGCGCCTCGCAGATGGCGAAGTGGCGGTCGTAGCCCGGCACCGGGCACAGGAAGGTCACCGGCTCGCGCACCCACGGCGCATGGCCGGGCGTGCCGTTGAGCAGGCTGTAGATGATGACGTCATGCATCAGCGACAGGCTGGCGCTGCTGTCGACCACCACCTGCGCGGCCGGCACGTCCAGCAGCTTGCCGAACAGTTCGCGCGCTTCCGCCAGGCCGATGGTGCCGCCGTAGTTGCGGCCATCGGTACCGTCGGCGGCCTTGTAGCCGTCCAGCGCATCCATCAGGGCATGGGACAAATCCAGTTGCTCGGGCGCTGGCTTGCCGCGGGACATGTCCAGTTTCAGGCCGAGTTGTTTGAAAGCTTGGTATTGCTCTTGATGCTGAGATGGCAGATCTGCTGCGGTCATAAGACTCTTTCAATAGTGGGTAGACGGGGGGACGTCGAATACTATAACCCAGATCGTCGAGCCTGAATAAGAGCTTGCAGCTATATGCTTATTACGGTTGCAACATGGATTCCGGCGTCACTTCGTGCAGCGGCTGGGCTTCCTGCGGCGCGCCGCCCTCGCCGACAGGCTTCTTCTTGCGGAATCCTTGCCAGATTTTCAACGGCCCGCTGCCCCGTTTTTTGCGCAGCAACACATAGCCGCCCGCCCCCAGCAACAACAGCAGGCCGGCGCCGGCGGCGATCATCGTCGTGGTGCCGAAGCCGCTTTCCGCCGGCTTGTCCTTTTCCTTCTTGTATTTCAGCTTGGGCAACACGCGCACCTTCTTGACCGAAGCAGCCGCCTCGGCCGACGCGCCGCCTGACGCCACCGAAGCAGCCGAAGCAGCTGTCGCGGCCGATGCCGCCTTCGCCGAGGCGGCTCGCGCCACCGGCGCCGGCGTCTGCGAGGCCGAAGCCGAGGCCGCAGCTGGCGATGCCGGCGACGCCACGGCCTTCCGCGCCGGCGACGTGGCCGCCCCCAGCGCGCCCTGCAGCATCTTCACCTTGCCCTCCAGCTCCACCAGCTTGCTGGACAACGCCGCGCTGTGCCCGTCCAGCGCCACGCACTCCTTCGCCGTCATGCCCGACGGCGCGCACGCCGCCGGATCCGCCGGCCGCTTGACGCCCTTCGGCAACGGCAAAGGCGGCAACGGCAACAAAGCCTGCGCCACCGTCAACGGCACCATGCCCTCCGCACGCGCCGGTTCCGCGCTGACGGCCGGTTTGGCAACCGGCGCAGGCGGCGATACCCGCCGCGAAGCAGGCGCCGGCCCGGCGGCGGCCTTCAAATCCCCCGGCTTGCCCACCTCCGACTCGTGCGCGGAAGGCAAAGGCGCCGGTCGCGCCCGCTGCGGCGCAGCCGGTACAGCCGGCACAGCGGCCACCGGCGCGGCTGGCGCGGCAACAACCGGCTCCGCCGCCCTGGCCGCCGGCAAGGCCACCTGCACCGGCGGAGGCGGCGGCGCCGGATTCGGATCCACCTGCAGCCATACCGTGGCCGCCCGCACATCCTGCCGGCCGGCCGCGCTCAACTCCAGGAACAAATGGACGTACTCCGCATCGATATTGCGGGTGGTGGTCACATGCAGGAACTGCCTGCCGTCGCGCCGGTAGATCGACATGTGCACCGAGCCCAGCGCCGGATTCATCGTGATGTTCGCGCCGCGAAACACATCCGGCTGCGCCAGCTTGACCTGCAAGGCCGACACCTCGTCCGGCGCCAGCTGCACCAGCTCGATATCGGCCGCCAGCGGCTGGCCGATGAAGGACCGCACGGTGACATCGCCCAGTTCGGCCGCCCGCGCCTGGGCAGCCGCCAGCAGCAGCGCGGTCGCGCCGGCAAGGATCGAGGTCAGAAAAGGTGTGCGCTGCTGCATGTCGGAGTCGCTGTGACGCGAATGTTAAAAGTGTATATCAGCTATAACGGCTGATTTTCCCCGTTTTGTAGCCCCCGGTTAATTTTTGCAGACTGCGCTACACTATATCGTCCTTGTCAAACTCACATCATTGCACCCCAGCGCAAAGGAAAAACCATGAGTACCCGAAGCGAACGTGACAGTTTTGGACCGATAGCCGTGCCCGACGAGCAGCTGTGGGGCGCGCAAACCCAGCGCTCGCTGGAACATTTCCGCATCTCCAGCGAGCGCCTGCCGCTGGAACTGATCCACGCGCTGGCCAGCGTCAAGCGCGCCGCCGCCCACGTCAACCTCGAACTGGGCCTGCTGGAAGGGCCGAAAGCGGTCGCCATCACCCAGGCCGCCGACGAAGTGCTGGCCAACCGCCACCCGACCGAGTTCCCGCTGGCGGTCTGGCAGACCGGCTCCGGCACCCAGTCCAACATGAACATGAACGAAGTGCTGGCCAACCGCGGCTCCGAGCTGATGGGCGGCGTGCGCGGCGAGCGCCGCATGCTGCACCCGAACGACGACGTCAACAAGGGCCAGTCCTCGAACGACATCTTTCCCACCGCCATCCACGTCGCCGCCGCGCAGGCGCTGGCCAACCACGTGCTGCCGTCGCTGCGCCAGCTGCGCGACAGCCTGCACGCCAAGGCCGAAGCGTTCGCCGACATCGTCAAGATCGGCCGCACCCACCTGCAGGACGCCACGCCGCTGACCCTGGGCCAGGAATTCTCCGGCTACGTCGCCCACCTGGACTTTGCCGAGCGCGCCATCAGCACCGCGCTGCCCGGCGTGCTGCAGCTGGCGGCCGGCGGCACGGCGGTCGGCACCGGCCTCAACGCGCACCCGGAATACGCGCACCGCATCGCCGCCGAACTCGAGCACAACCTGGCGCTGCCCTTCCGCAGCGCCGACAACAAGTTCGCCGCGCTGGCCGGCCATGACGCGCTGCTGTCCGCCCACGGCGCGCTCAAGACCTTGGCCGCCGCGCTGATGAAGATCGCCAACGACGTGCGCTGGATGGCGTCCGGCCCGCGCTCCGGCCTGGGCGAGATCACCATTCCCGAGAACGAGCCGGGCAGCTCCATCATGCCGGGCAAGGTCAACCCGACCCAATGCGAAGCGGTCACCATGCTGTGCTGCCAGGTGTTCGGCAACGACGTCGCCATCACCATGGGCGGCGCCTCGGGCAACTTCGAGCTGAACGTCTACAAGCCGATGATCGCGCACAACTTCCTGCAAAGCGCGCGGCTGCTGGCCGACGGCATGCGCAGTTTCGATGAACATTGCGTGCACGGCATCGAGCCGAACCGGGCCCGCATCGCCGAACTGATGGAACGCTCGCTGATGCTGGTGACGGCGCTGGCGCCGCACATCGGCTACGACAAGGCGGCGGAAATCGCCAAGAAGGCCCAGCACGAAGGCACGACCTTGAAACAGGCCGCGCTGGAGCTGGGCTACGTCAGCGCCGAGCAGTTCGAGCAGTGGATCGTGCCGCTGGACATGACACGTCCGGGCGCCAAAGGCTAGGTGGAAAGCTAGAAGCCGTAGGAGTAGCGCACGCCGGTCAGCCAGTCCGGCCGGGCGTTCGCGTCGTGGCCGGGATTGACGCGCCACATGACGGCGCCGGTCACCTTGCCCAGCCGGCCATCCTTGCCGAACATGGTGGTGTAGCCGAATTCCAGGTCGCGCTCGGTGGCCGTCGGCCGCAGGTTCAAGGTCGGCGCGCCGTAGACCGGGGCGCCGGCATCGCCGCCCTGCTGCGCCGGCCCGCTGAATTGCAGCGTGCCGCTGCGCACCTTGGCCGGGATCGAGAACGTCACCGCGAAGCGGTCGTGGTTGTTGAACAGCTCGCGCGTGGCCACGCCGACGCTGAACGCCACCGTCCGCACCGACGACACCTGCGCGATCAGGCTGTCCGGCGTGCCGATGCCCTCGGTCCGGCCGTAGGACGCCATCGCCATCAGCGAGCTGCGCGCGCTCAGCGCATAGCCCAGCGATGCCGACGTGAAGGTGGTGGTGGGGCGCACATACGAGGACAGCGTGGGCGTCTGCTGCGTGCCCAGCGCGGTGCCGTTTTCGCGCAGGATGCCGATGGTCACGATGCCGACCGCGCGGCCGATTTTCTTTTCGAACTCCGCACTGCTGAGGAAGCGCCTGCTGTGCTCGTTGAGCATCGGTCCCAGCGGATCGAGCAGCGCCAGGTTGTCCGGCAAGGCGCCGAAATGCAGCCGGGGGCCTCCGCTGAAGATGCGCGACTGGCCGTCATTGCGCGCCTGCACCTGCTCGCTGAGCGCCGACTGCCGGTCGGCCGTATCGAACAGCAAGGACGAACTGGCCCGTTTTTCAAACGCGGGCGGCAGGCTGGAAGAAGGGAAAGGGTCCGATGCGGCTGCGCCCACCACTGCTGGGAGCGGTAACAACATCCAGGCGACAAACCGACAAGACTTATTCATGATGCAACTCGCTGAGGGACAACCGTGCTGCACAAATATTCAGCAGTTAATTCAGCATAGCCTGTTTTTTTCTCGACGGCAACCTCAACCGGAACGCCGTCGGGGAGTAAACTGCGGGCCTGTCGGAATGCCGCTACACTACCGGAAAGGCGGAGCGGCGCCGATTTCACATCATAGCAACAGAGGATAAAATGCAGAAAGTAAGTTTTGAATTGAGCGGTGAATTTGTTGAGCTGAATCAGTTATTGAAGCTGGTCGGCCTGTGCGACAGCGGCGGCGCCGGCAAGATGATGGTGGCCAGCGGCACCGTCAAGGTCGACGGCAAGCAGGAGCTGCGCAAGACCGCCAAGATCCGCGCCGGCCAGCAAGTGACCGTCGGCGACATCCGCATCAGCGTCGACGCCGTGTAATTTCATCTTGCATTTGAGCAACAACGCGCTAAGCTGAAGGTAAGGGGTGGCGCGTTTGACGGCGCGCAAACCGGCGGACCGGCCCGTCGCTATATTGGGATAGCTTGTCGTGCGGCTTTTTCAACCAGTTTATTTATGAGCAGGGGAACGTCATGGACGATCCTGAACACAACTTGCCCACCCAGGAGCGTCTGCTGGACGACCTGCGGCAAGTGATCGAAAACGCCGAAGAGTTGCTGAAGAATACAGACCAGTACAATGGCTCGCTGTACCAGACCGCCCGCGCCAAGCTGGCGCAGGCGCTGCAGACCGCCACCGAAGAACTGGCGCGCTTCGAAGACATCCAGCTCGACCGCATGATCGAGCTGACCGCCGCCGCCAACCGCCTGCACCGGGACCTGACCGGCGAGGCGAAAATCCTGCGCGCCTTCAAACCGACCTGATCAGCGACGCCGCGCCAGCCACGCATCCAGCGACACCTTCCCCGGACCAAACGCCACCAGCACCAGCAGCAGCGCGCCCCAGTAAAAATGGTCGTTGATGGCGGCCGGGCATTCAAAGCTGAACAGCTGCGGGTAGGAAATCACCGCCATCGCATTGACGAAAAACAGCGCCAGCGCCGCCGGGCGCGACACCAGTCCGACAAACAGCAGCAGCGGCAGCAGCAGCTCGCCGGTGGCTCCGGCATACGCCGCCACATCCGGCGGCAGCAGCGGCACCTTGTATTCGTCATGGAACAGCGCCAGCGTGGCGCTCCAGTCGCCGACCTTGACCATGCCGGCTTTGATGAATTGCCAGCCCACATACCAGCGCAGCGCCAGGCTGATCAGTGAACCGCCCCACTCCGTCAGCGCGGCGTCGTAGCGGGACAGTTGTTGATGAATGCCGAGGATAGCTCTCATGATTCTGCTTTCAAAATTGGTTAGTCGCCGTTATGCGGCTATCCTGACAATCAAAGCGCAATCCATCCACAGCCGCAGATTGCCCGCCACGTCGTAGGCCTCGTCAAGCTCGAACGCCGCGTCCAGCGCCGCGCCGAACTCGCCGCCGGCCGCCAGCGCCGACAACGCCGCGTGGCTGGCCGCGTCGAGCGGCAGCACCTGCGTCTTCCACTGCGGCCGCGTGACCAGCCCGTGGCAAGGCAGCGCCAGCTCGGCGGGAAACTCGACGCCGCTGTCCGGCTGGTGCGCCTGCCACAGCGCGATCGTGGCCCAGTCCGACGCCAGCAGCGTGCACGCCGGGTGCAGCTGCATCCGCGCCGTTTCGATTTGTTCCGGCGACAATGCCGCCATCTGTTGCGGCGTCGCCGCTTCCGCCGACGGCGCATAGTGCGCGCGGTGCAGCGCCCATTCCAGCGTGGCCATGTCGGGCAAGTAGGGATAGTCGGCCACGTGCGGGAAGTGGCGCAGGAAGGTGGCGAAGTGCGCGCCGAACCGGTTCAGGTCGCCGCTGTCGGACGGATGTGCGCGGCCATAGGCCTGCGCCAGCCCGCCAAAGAATTCCTCGCCCACCAGTTGCCGGATCACCGGATAGACGGCGGCCAGCGTCTTGTCCCAGGTGGCGGTCAGGTTGCCGCGATACAGCGCGAAGCGATGCTCGTTCTGCTGGCCCTTGAACTGCGCCAGCACCTGCGGCGTCTGCCGGGCGTCGAACAGCGCGCCGGCAAACAGCTGCTGGCTGGCCGCCAGCGCCGGGGCGTCTTCCTCCACCGCCGCATCCGCCGGTACCGCCGGCACCGCCGCCGGGCCGATGCCGTTGCCGGCGGCGTGGCGCCGATGCAGCACCCTCGCCTTTTCCGCCTCGCCCAGCACCACTTCCAGCGCCGGTATATCGGTATCCCATTCGATCAAGGTCGGCACCGCGCCAAACCGTTGCAGCGCCGCCTCGTACAGGCGCCACACCGGCTCCGCCACCGTGTCGCCGTGATGGTCGATCACCGCCTGCGGCGTCACCAGATGGCCGGCCAGATGCATCTCGCCCACCATGCCGGGTTGGATCGAGGCAAGCGCGGCCAGCGCATCCTCGCCGTGGTTGCATTGGTTGACGTACAGGTTGTTGATGTCCAGCAGCAGGCCACAGCCGGTGCGCGCCGCCAGCGCCGCCATGAACTCGGCCTCGCTCATCGAGTCCTGGTGGAAGCGCACATAGGTCGACACGTTTTCCAGCAGCAGCTGGCGCTTCAGCGTGTCCTGGACCCGGCCGACGCGGGCGCTCAGCAAGTCCAGCGCGGCGCGGTCCAGGGTCAGCGGCAACAAATCATTGAGCTGGCGGTCGCCGACGGCGCCCCAGCATAAGTGCTCGGATACCAGCACCGGCTCCACGCGCCGCACCAGGTCGCGCACCCGTTGCAGATGCTGTTCGGAGAAGCCGCGCGCCGAGCCCAGTCCCAGGCCGACGCCATGCAGGCTGATCGGATAATCGCGCCGCAATTGCTGCAGCACATGCCAGTCCCAGCCGGCTTGATCGAGATAGTTTTCTGTATGAACTTCGAGCCAGGCGGCGCGCGGCCGCTGCTCGATAAACTGCCGATAATGCGGAGCCCGCAGCCCCACGCCCACACCCGGCATCCGCTCCGGTAGACGTGGCGACGTCATGGCTCCGCGACAGGCTGACGGATTACTTGGCTGGCGCGGTGGTTTTGCCGCCGGCCTTTTCGCAGGTGCCCTTGGCCACATATTTCCACTCGGCGGCGCCGTTGTCGGTTTTCGACTGGCCGGCGCAGGAATGCGCACCGTTGGCAGCGGCGCAATCGTTCTGGCCAGCCTTGGCGATGCCGTAGCACTTTTCCTTGTCATCGGCGGCGGCGGCGGAGCCGGCGCTTGCGGCGCATACGGTAACCAGGGCGGCGGCGATCAGGGCTTGACGTTTGTTCATGGTAAGTCTCCTAAGTGGAAGAAAAGGTTGAATGTGCAACGTAATCGTCTGCAACTGTACGATAGTCGGCAGGCGATGGTCCAGCCTTACAGGATTTTTTAGGTTTTTTTTCAAAAAAGGGAATCTCAACCCGAAAACAGACGCAGCGTACCAGCAATAACGCTTGTACGCATCAAACTGTTGACTGGATTCAAAACGGGGAGAAAGCGCGGCGCAGGAACACGCCAGCGCACCGCGCGCCGGGATGGAACGCGGTGAGTTGCCGCTCAGGCGGTCGTATTGATGGTGTTGCCGAGATGCGAAGGCAGATTCGGCGCCGATGGCACCGGAGGAATCGCCTCGATCAGGGCCGCAGCACTGGATGCCTGGATGTCCTGGGCTTTCTTCAACACGGCAACGCCGACAGCCTGTTTGGTACCAGTGTCTGCAATAGTCGTTGCGGCTTGAGCAATACCTGAAACGTCCATGTGATTCTCCATTAAGGCGTATCCTTAATTTACGGACGTTTCGGGCGTAACTTTAGGCGTTTGGCGGACTTTTTTTCAGATGGTCGCGCAGCCAGGCCAGCACCAGCGGCGGCTGGTTCAACTCCAGCCACGCCATACCGGCCGGCAAGTCGGCCGGCGCCGGCTGGTCCGAAGCCACCGCGATCACATGCGGATCGTGCGGATACAGCGGCGGTTTGCCGGAGGCGGCGCGGTAGACTTCCAGCTTGTCGATCGGATAGGACTTGAAGCCTTCGAGCAAGGTCAGGTCGGCTGGCGCCAGGCGGCCGAGCTGTTCTTCCAGCGATGGCTCGGGCGCGCCGCGCAGCTCGCGGATGATGGAGACGCGGAACGGCGATGCCACCATCACCTCGGCCGCGCCCGCCATGCGCAAGCGCGCGCTGTCCTTGCGCGGTGGCTCCAGTTCCAGGTCGTGGTGGCTGTGCTTGATGACATTGACCTTCAAGCCTTCGGCCGCCAGCTCGGCGATGAGAAACTCCAGCAAGGTGGTCTTGCCGCTGCCCGACGTCCCGATGACCGCCAGGACCTGGCGCTTCTTTCCCTGCTCTTTCTGCATTCACAGTACCCCACAGCACGATCTTGCCGCCATTATACGCAGCAGTCGGCAACCGGAGAGCTGCGGCTTATTCTTCCTTCAGGGGTTTGAAACTTTCTCTGCGGGCACCACCGGCGCCCAGCAGCAGCAAGCCGATGCAGGCCAGCGCCGCGCCGGAACCGATTTCCCGCTGCGGCGCTTCATGCTGTTCCGCCGCATGGGCACGCGGCAGGACGAAGGCGGCCGCTATCAGCAGCGGCAACAATTTCAAGTGTTTCATGATACATCCCTTGCATTGAGTTCAATGATGGAAAAATATCATTTTTACGTGACGACCTTGTGACACGTTCAATACGGAACGCGGTAGCGATAGCCCTTGAAATTGAACACCGCTTCCTTCGGCTGCAATTTCTCCAGCGTCAGCCCGGGCGCCACCTCCTCCCCCTCGTGGCGCAAGACCTTGTCGATCAACAGCAGGCGGTCCGCGGCATTTTTCGAATAGATATAGCCGCCGACGGCGATCTGCGGAATCGAACGCTGTATCGGCTCGGGCAGGTCGCGCAAGTTCATCACCGGCTCTTCCGGCGCGGCCTTGGACGGCAGCTGGACAGCGGCGGCCGGCTGAGGACGCGGCTGCGGCGTAATCGTCGCCACCGGCGGCGGCAGCGGGACGGCCGCCGGCGCTTCGGCCGGGGTCGCCTTCAGCACCAGGTCCGGCCGGGGCGCCTTGGGCGGCAGCTTTGCCGCAGGCGCGGCGGCCTGCTGCGCAACCTCCGGCTGGCCTTGCTGCCCGGGCCGCAGCACGATCGCCAGCAGCACCAGGACCAGGATCACCACGCCCATGCCCAGCAGCGCCAGCATCATCGGCTTCCTGCGATTGGCGCCGGCAGCCTGTTCGGCCGTCTGCAGCGTCGGCGCGTGCAAGGTCGGCGCCGTGCCCAGTTGACGTTCCGCCTGCGCCTTCTTCAGCGCTTCCAAGATATAAGACATATTATTTCCCTGCCCCGGCGGCGCTGGCCAGCAAGCGCGGCTCCTGCACGCCGCCCAGCTGATACAAGCGGATGAAAGTTTTCGGACCGGCCACGCCGTCCGCCTTGAGATGCTGCTCCGTCTGGAAATCCACCAGATGCTTGCGTAGGCCGGCGTCCAGCGGCTGGTTTTCCTGCGGCTTCTTCAATCCGTAGATTTGCGCCAGGCGCTTGGCCAGCCAGTCGACGTCGGGACCGTGGTCGCCGGTCGAGATCTCGTCGCGCCAGCTGCGCGGCGCGCGCCAGAACGTGGTGAACTCGCCATCGAAGCGCGCCGCCAGCGCATCGACGGCGATGGTCTGCGGCTTGCCGTCGGCCGCCACGATGGTCGCGCCGTGTTCGTCCAGCGCGGTCAGCAGCACGTAATTGGGCGCGGTCGGATCGTCGCGCAGCGTCAGCATGGCAGGGCGGTCGAGCAGGCGCAGGTCGTCGATGCCGCCCCGGGTTTGCAGGCAGCGCAGGTTCAGCCGCGCCGCCGTCGGGCAAGGCTCGCCCTCCGGCAAGGCCAGGCCCCAGATCGCCGCCAGTTGGCGCAAGGCCGCGGCGCCGCCGCCGGCAGCAGGCGCGGCCGCCGGAACAGCTGATGCGGCCGGCACCGGCGCAGGCGTCGCCGCCACCGGTGCCACAGCCGCCTGCGCGGACCGCACCACCGGCTTGACATCATGCGCCGCCAATTGCCACACCGCGACACTGATCGCCACGCCGCCCAGCACGCCCGCCGCCACCAGAGGCCAGCGCGCACCGGACAGCCAGCCGCCCTGCCCGCCGGCCGCCGCATCCTGTCCGGCAAACACCTCGGCCGCCGCCTTGCGCAGGATATTGCGCGTCACCTGCGGCTGGTTCTCCACGTACGCGCCCAGCAAAGCCCGGTCGCACAGCAGATTGATACGTCGCGGCACGCCCTTGGCCAGGCCGTGCACCAGCCCCATCAGCCGGCGCGGAAACGGCGCGATCGCGCCGGCCCCGGCCACCGCCAGGCGATGCTCGATATACGCCCCTGTTTCCGCCTCCGACAGCGAACCCAGGTGATAGCGCGCGATCACCCGCTGCGCCAATTGCTCCAGCTCCGGACGGGCCAGCATCGTGCGCAGCTCCGGCTGGCCGATCAGGATAATCTGCAGCAGCTTGCGCTCGCTGGTCTCCAGGTTGGTCAGCAGGCGCAACTGCTCCAGCACCTCGGCCGACAGGTTCTGCGCCTCATCGATGATCAACACGTTGTTGCGGCCCTGCGCGTGGCTGGCCAGCAGATAGGCATTGATCGCATCCACATAGCCCTTGACGCTGACCGCGCCCGCGCCCTGCGGCGCCAGCTCGATGCCGAACTCGTCGCAGATCGACAGCAGCAACTCCTCCACCGACAGCTTGGGATTGAAGATATAGCCCAGCTTGCAGTTCTCGGGGATCTGTTCCATGAAGCAGCGGCAGACGGTGGTCTTGCCGGCGCCTATCTCCCCGGTCAACAGCACGAAGCCGCCGCCGCTGCCGATGCCGTACAGCAGATGCGCCAGCGCCTCCCGATGGCGCTCGCTCATGAACAGGTAGCGCGGATCGGGCGCGATGGAAAACGGCGATTGCTTCAGATTAAAGAAATGCGTGTACATGAAGGCCCTGGCAACGCGCTATTTCAAGCGCTGCCGCACCGGCGGTGGTTGCACGGGAGGCAAGGGCTTGAACTTGGCGCAGTAAATCTTGGATTTGGTATCGAAATACACGATGCGGCTGGCCGGCTTGGCCTCGCGCACCGGGAACGCCGAGCTGTCGATTCTCGCATAATGCACGCCGACCTGGGTGATGATGGATTGCTCCAGCACCTCAGGGGTCGCCTCGGCCACGGCGCCGACGAAAATATAGGTGCTGGTGTCGTCGCTGACCATGACTTCGGAAATCGCCGTGCCCCACAGGCTGGCGCCGTCGGTCTTGAACCAGTAGGCGCCGCCGTCGTGCTTGTAAGGCTGGCCGAAGGCCTTGCGCAGGTACTCGTAGAAATAGAGGTTGTCGGTCTGGTCGCGGCACAGCAGGCCGTTGCCGATGATGGTGCCGAACGTGGTCGGCACCGATTGCGCGCCGGCGGCGCAGCAGGCCGCCATCAGCACGGCGCACAGGGCGCCGCGCGGCATGCGCGAGAGCGGCGGCATTATAACTTTGACAGCCAGGACCGGTTGGCGCTGATGCGTGCCTTGGCCGTGGCCGGAAGGGCTTCGTAACAGCCAGGGTATTGTTTCAAGGCGCTTTCCCGAATTTCCTTCTGCAAACCGTTAATCAAAAAGATATACAACACAGAGCCGTCGTCGGTGTTTTTAGTTCCCATGTATCGAATCATATGCGCTCCTTATTTCCTGCGCAGGTGTTTCCCCGGCAACACGTCATGATTCCTCATTATGACATTCCGGGGTAAAAACACATACTGTTTCGCAGCAGTGCGCCCTCCCTGTTGGTAACGGCCGCCACACAGCGAAGTTGAATTGCAGCTCAGTGCCGGTTTTTTGCAGTTGATCCCATCGTTATGCGCATCCGTCCCATTCCGCGCGCCGCCGTGGTGGTTTTGTCATATTGTTCAATCCTCGCCACTTCCCATAATCGAGATAAAAAATGAAGCAGACGATCCAATACACCGCGCTGGCCGCCGCCCTGCTGATGGCTGCCGTCGCCGTCCAGGCTGAAAACAAGGATGGCAAGGAAGACAACACCATCGGCACCGAAACGCGCACCGTGGCGCCGTTCACCAGCATCGCGCTCAGCGGCCCGTTCCGCGTGATCGTCACCGCCCAGGCCGGCAACGGCATCGAACTGTCCGGTCTGCGCCGCCAGTTCGCCGACATCGAAACCTCGGTCAGCGGCGACACGTTGACGGTGCGCCAGCCGCGCCAGAAAAAAGGCTGGAACTTCAACTTCAGCTGGGGCAAGGACAGCAAGCCGCCGATGACGATACGCATCAGTGCGGCCAACCTGAAGAGCCTGCGCAACTCCGGCAGCGGCGACGTCGACCTGCAGCAATTCCAGGGCCAGCAGCTGGCGTTGACCTCCGAAGGCCCGGGCGACATCCACGCCAGCGGCAGCGTGCGCGACCTGACGGTGAACGCCTCGGGCAGCGGCGACATCGACCTGCGCACCCTGAAAGCGGGCAGCCTGAACATCACCATGAACGGTCCCGGCGACGTCAACGCCAACGGCATCACGCAGGATGTCAACCTGGTGGTCAGCGGCTCGGGCGACCTCGACATCGGCGACATGCACGCCGGCAAAATCAACGCCGCCATGCACGGGCCGGGATCGGTCACGCTGCGCGGCACGGCCAAGGAAATCCGCGCCGAAGTGGCCGGTTCCGGCGATCTCGAAGCATGCTCGCTGTCGGCCGACGCCGCCAGCGCCATGCTGCACGGCCCCGGCGAAGCCTGCCTGGCCGGCAACATCAAGAAATTCGACGCCGAGGTGCACGGCTCGGGCGACCTGACGGTGCGCGGCCTGCAGGCGCCGACGGTGCGCGCCCTGCTCAGCGGTCCGGGCAATATGAACCTGTCGGGCAGCGTGGGGATGCTGAGCGCGGAAGTGAGCGGCTCGGGCGACCTCGACGCCAAGAGCCTGCAGGTGGCGCGCGCGGTCACGCGCAGCCGCGGCCCGGGCAACATCTACCTGGCCAAGGTCAGCGACGCGCTGGAAGCGGAAGTCAGCGGCTCGGGCGACCTGAGCGCCACCACCGACTGCAAGGACGTGCGGCTGAACATGCACGGCCCCGGCGAGGTCAAGCTGGACGGCAAGACCGCCAGCCTGACCGCGCAGCTGAGCGGCTCCGGCAACCTGAACGCCCGCCAGTTGTGGACCAAGCAAGCCGACGTCACGGTACGCGGCCCCGGCAACGCCGTCGTCAACGTCAACGACAAGACCACCACCTACGAGCGCAACCGCCAGCACACCAACTAAACTAAAGCGGGGTCAGTTCCGGCAACCTGCCACGCGTGGCAGGTTGCCGGAACTGACCCTAATGCCGTTAAGTTAAGGCGCGTCGTTCCCGCGAAAGCGGGAACCCATACTGAGTTTGCCCCGGACTCGCTGCATGGATTCCCGCTTTCGCGGGAATGACGATGAGCGATATCGCCTTAACTTAACGGCATTAGGAACTGACCCCGCTTTTTTAATCGAAGCAGAGGCGCTTCTTGGTGGCGGCGATCAGTTTCGCGTCGTATGGATGCAGGTTTTCGATAAACAGCAGTTCCGTCTCGTCCGGCTCTTCCAGACACATCGTAATCATCATCGGACCATCCTCCATGCGGCCCAGGAAATGCTTGGGCCAGCGGTTCTTGCGGTGGGTCTTCAGCACTTCCATTCCCAGCTTGGCCAACGGCGCCTTCACGCCGGCCGCCAACGCTTCGCGCTGCCAGTCGTCCCAGTAATCACTCATCTTCTACTCTCAAAATTGCACTAAACCGCTAGTGTACTCCCTCGGCCCCTCCGCCTACCAAAACCAGACCAAAGTGGCATGCAAATGCGACACCTGACCACTTGCTGCGTTTTTATTCAATAGCCAATAAAAACAATAACTTACAAATACATTCAAAGACGACAACGCCAGTCCACTTCAATATTTTATAATACCAGTTAAATACCTGTTGACAAGCTGGTTTGCCAACCATATAGTGCCCTCAACTCTCCGGATTACCGGATATCCCAGCGACAGTTTTCTCAGATAACCATGATCGAATTTTTAATCGGCGTTGATGGCGGCGGCAGCGGCACCCGGGTACGCCTGGCCCGCACCGACGGCGTTGAATTGGCGGAAGGCATCAGCGGACCGTCCGGCCTGCTGCACGGCATCGCCAACGCCTGGGCGTCTGTCGAGGATGCCGCCGGCATGGCCTTCCGCGCCGCCGAACTGGAATTCCCGGCCAAGGACAAGATCGCCATCGGCCTCGGCCTGGCCGGCGTGCACAACAAGCAGTGGGCGGCTGAATTCGTCGCCGCCAATCCCGGCTATGCCCGCGTGGCGCTGGAGACCGACGGCCATACCACGGTGCTGGGCGCGCATCGCGGCCAACCCGGCGCCATCATCGCGCTCGGCACCGGCAGCGTCGGCGAGATCAAGCGCGCCGACGGCAGCCACGTCGAAGTCGGCGGCTGGGGCTTCCCCGCCGGCGACGAAGCCAGCGGCGCCTGGATGGGCCTGCGCGCGGTCAACCATATACAGCAAGTGCTTGACGGCCGCCTGCCCGGCAGTGCCTTCGCCGACGACGTGGCCAACGCCTGCGGAGGCGAGCGCAACGCAATCCAGAACTGGCTCGCCAAGGCGACGCAGACCAATTACGCGCAACTGGCGCGCATCGTGCTGCAGCACGGCGAATCGAACGAGGCGGCGCGTCTGATCCTGCTCGAAGCGGGACGCGAAGTGGAAATCATGGCCAACGCGCTGGACACCACCGGCACGCTGCCGATCGCCCTGTGCGGCGGACTGGCCGCGCCGCTGCGCCCGTACATGCCGGTATCGATGTTGAAGCGGATCGTCCTGCCGCAAGGCGATTCCGCGGCAGGTGCCCTGCGGCTGATCCAACAACGCCTGAAGGAGTGAACCAGTGCTAGCCCAGTTGAGCGATTTCAAGCCGGATGCAGACAGCGATACCCCGTTATACATGCAGCTTGCGAACAAGCTGTCCGACGGGATCGCCGACGGCGGCTGGCGCGCCAACGAGGCTTTGCCGTCCGAGCGCGTGCTGTCGGAGATGCTCAACATCTCCCGCGTCACCGCCCGCAAGGCGATCGACATGCTGTGCGACCGTGGCATGCTGACCCGCAAGCGCGGTTCCGGCACCTACATCACGCCGAAACTGGAGCAGCCCTTGTCGCGCCTGACCAGCTTTTCCGAGGAGCTGCGCGAACGCGGCTTCACCGCCGGCTCGCGCTGGCTGCAGCGCGACATCGGCATCGCCTCGCCGGTCGAGCTGCTGTCGCTGGGCCTGTCGCCGAACATGCCGGTGGCGCGCCTGAAGCGCCTGCGCACCGCCGACGACGTGGTGATGGCGATCGAGACGACCACCATCCCGGCCCAGTACATGCCGAACCCGCACAGCGTCACCGATTCGCTGTACGGCTACCTGGAAGCCAACGGCACCATCCCGATGCGCGCGCTGCAGCATATCCGCGCCGTCAACGCCAGCGCCGAGCAGGCGCGCCTGGCCAATATTCCTGCGGGTGCTGCGATGCTGCATATCACCCGCGTCAGTTATCTCGACAACGGCGCAGCGGTGGAACTGACCCACTCGTATTGCCGCAGTGATTATTATGAATTCGTAGCGGAGTCGCGCAGATGAGCGATGCAATCAAAGGCAATATCCTGACATCGGCGGGCTGGGTCCGCGGTGAGATCACGTTCGGTGTACGCATCGCGGCCATCCAAGGCAGCAGCGTCGACCCTTCGCAAAACGAAGACGTCTATATCCTGCCGGGGTTTATCGACCTGCACGTGCACGGCGGCGGCGGCAAGGACGTGATGGAAGGCGGCGACGCCGTCCACACCATCGCCGCCATCCATGCAAAGCACGGCACCACCAGCATGCTGGCCACCACGATGACGGCGCCGCCGGACGATATCGACCTGGCGCTGAAAGGCATCGGCGCCGCCGCCGTCAGTCGCGGCAAGGGCGAGGCGCGCGTGCTCGGCGCCCACCTCGAAGGCCCGTACATCAACTCCGGCAAGCTCGGAGCGCAGCCGCCGTTCGCGCGTTCGGCCAAGCTGGCCGACGTCGAGCGCCTGGAAACCATGGCGCCGCTCAAGCTGATCACCGTGGCACCGGAAATCGGCGGCCATCTGGAACTGGTCAAGGAACTGTCCGACGCCGGCATGCGCGTGCAGATCGGCCATACGCTGGGCACCTATGAAGACGGCGTCGCCGCGCTGAAGCAGGGCGCGCACGGCTTCACCCATCTGTTCAACGCCATGACCGGCCTGCACCACCGCGAGCCGGGCATGGTCGGCGCCGCGCTGGCCCACGCCCAGTACGCCGAATTCATTCCCGACCTGCTGCACGTGCACCCGGGCGCCATCAAGACCGCGCTGCGCTGCATACCCAACCTGTACTGCGTCACCGATTCGACCTCCGCCACCGGCATGCCGGACGGCGAGTACATGCTGGGCCGCCAGGTCGTCATGAAATGCATGGGCGGCGTACGCCTGCCCGACGGCACGCTGGCCGGCAGCACACTCACTATGGACCAGGCGCTGCGCAACCTGGTCGGACTCGGCCTCGATCTGGCGGATGCCTCGGCACGGGTCTCAACGTATGCGGCCGATTATCTCGGCCTGCAAGAGCGGGGTCGTCTGGCCCCCGGCGCCTACGCCGACTTCGTGGTGCTCGACCGTGACCTGAACCTTAAAGCCGTCTATATCGAAGGAGAATTGTTGTGACCTCAATGATGTTGAAAGAAGCCCTGTCCGCAGCTGATTGCGTAGCCCTGCAACTGGCCAGCGACGGCGATCGTTACGCGGAACTGGGCCGCAAATTGAGGAGCACTTCCTTCTCGACCGCGCTGACCATCGCGCGCGGCAGTTCGGACCATGCCTGCGCCTACGCCGCCTACCTGATCATGGCGCGCCTGGGCCGCGTGGTGGCGTCGCTGCCGATGTCGCTGGTCACGCTGAACAAATCGCCGCTGATCACCCGCGACACGCTGGCCATCTCGATCTCGCAATCGGGCCAGAGCCCGGATGTGGTCGAGCCGATCAAATACTTCCGCGACGGCGGCGCCACCACCATCGCGCTGGTCAACGACATCGATTCGCCGCTGGCCCATGCCGCCGAATTCGCGATGCCGCTGCGCGCCGGCAAAGAGCAGAGCGTGGCCGCGACCAAGAGCTTCATCACCAGCCTGGTGGCCGGTGCCCGCCTGGTCGCGCAATGGCAGAACGATCCGGAGCTGTTGGCCGGACTGGAAGCCTTGCCCGACTCGCTGCGTGCAGCCGCCAAGGAAGACTGGACCTCGGCGCTGGAAGTGCTGGCCCCTGCCCGCAACATCATGGTGGTCGGTCGCGGCATCAGCTTCCCTGTGGCGCTGGAAGCCTCGCTGAAGTTCAAGGAAACCTCGGCATTGCAGGCGGAAGCCTTCAGCGGCGCGGAAATCAAGCACGGCCCGATGGCGCTGATCGAAGAAGGCTATCCGCTGGTGATCTTCGCCACCCGTGGCCCGACGCAGGCAAGCCTGCTGCAGCTGGCGACCGAAATGCGCGGCCGCGGCGCGCGCGTGCTGCTGGCCGCTCCGGCCGACGTGGCCGAACGCGACCTGACCTTGCCTGTCGCGGCAACGCCGGATCTCGATCCCATCGTGGCGATCCAGGCCTTCTACGTGATGGCGGCGCAACTGTCGGCGGCACGCGGCATGGATCCGGACGCTCCGCGCCACCTGAGCAAAGTCACCAAGACCAACTAAGCGGCCTCGCACCATCAATGAAGAAACGCTTATTGCTTGCGGCATTGATGGTGCAGACCCTGGCGGTCGCCTCGGAGAAGATCGAGTTCTGGACCTTCAGCATGAAGCCCAAATTCACGCCCTACTTCGAGACGCTGGTGAAGAACTACGAAGCCGGCAATCCGGGCGTGAAGGTGGAGTGGGTGGACTTCCCGTGGGACGTCATCCAGACCAAGCTGGTCACCCGCATCGTCGCCGGCACGCCGCCGGCGCTGGTCAACCTGAACGTGCCATGGGCCGATGAATTCGCCCGCGACGGTCTGCTGACGCCGGTCGACGCCCTGCTGGCCGACGCCCGCCCGCGCTACCTCGCCAGCACGCTGGAGGACCTGACCTTCGGCGGCAAGACCTACGGCTTCCCCATGTACAGCAACGTCGCCGTCATCGCCTACAACACGCAGATCTTCAAGGCAGCCAGCATCCCCCACGCGCCGCGCGACCTGGACGAGCAGCTGCTGTTCGCCCGGCAGATCGCCGCGCGCACCGGCAAGGCCGGCCTGTGCCCAGCGCTGTCCAAGATCGACGGGCTGATGATGCAGCAAGGGCTGGCCGTCATCAGGGACGGCAAGGCCGTCTTCAACTCGCCCGCGCACATCGCGCTGATCAAAAAGCTGGCCGATACCTACAAGGCGGGTGGCCTGCTGAAGGATGCGCTGTTCGCCGAAGATAACTTCCCCGCCGCGATCGACGCCTACAAGGGAGGCCGCCTCGGCATGCTGCTGGCGCCGCCCACCGCGGTCAAGCGCATCCAGAGCGACGCCAAGGACATCTACGCCATCACCGACGTCGCGCCAGCACCGCTGGGCCCCACCGGCATCGCCGACGGCGGCTGGCTGATTCACTTTGCAGTGCCGAAGAACGTCGATGCGAAGCTGCTGCCCGCCATCGGCAAGTTCGCCCGCTACCTGACCAACGACGCCAACCAGCTGGCCTTCGCCAAGCAGGCCAGCGTCTATCCTGCGATGGCGCAGGCGGCCAACGATCCCTTCTTCATGACGGTGCCGCCGGGCGCCGGCGCGGCGGAAAAGGCCGTATCGGCGGGCGCGGTGTCGATGCCGCATTCGCATACGCTGTACGTGGCCGGCATCACCGACTACGACGAACTGCGCCGCTACCTGGTCAAGGCTGTGGAAGCCGGCGTCACCGGCAAGCAGGACGTGAAGCAAGCGCTGGACCAGGCCGTCGCGATCTGGAACAGGAAACTCGTTTCGCAGCGGAGCCACTGAGATGACGCGCAACCTCACCGCCTGGCTGTTCCTCGCCCCCGCGCTGGCGCTGCTGGCGGTGTTCTCGTTCTGGCCCGTGGCCTTCGGTTCGCTGCTGGCCTTCACCGACTACAGCCTGATACGCGAAACCCACTGGGTCGGCCTGGACAACTTCCGCTACATCTTCGACAACGAGATGTTCGTCACCGGTCTGAAAAACTCGCTGATCTTCCTGCTGATGGTGCCCTTCGTGCAGATCGGCGCGCTGAGCCTCGCGGTCCTGGTCAACAACAAGCTGCCCGGTATCCGCTACTTCCGCGCCGCCTTCTACGTCCCCGTGGTCACGACGGTGTCGGTGGTCGGCATCATGTGGGGCTTCATGTTCCACGAGCAGGGTGCGCTCAACTACGTGCTGATGACGCTCCAATTAGTCGGTGCGCCGGTCGGCTGGCTGTCCAACGACAGTCTCGCCTTGTTCGCCATCATGTTCGTCACGCTGTGGCGCGGCCTGGGCTGGTACATGGTGATGTACCTCGCCGCGCTGCAAGCCGTCCCCGCCGACATGCAGGAAGCCGCCATCCTCGACGGCGCCAACCGCTGGCAGCGTTTCTGGAAGATCACGGTACCGATGCTGCGCCCGACCATCATGGTGTGCTCCATCCTGTCCGTACTGGCCGCGCTGAAGGCCTACCAGGAAGTCGACGTGCTGACGCAGGGCGGCCCGATGAACTCCACCTTCACCGGCCTGTATTACGCCTATGACCAGGGCCTCAAGCACCTGAAGCTGCCGCGTGCGCTGGCCGCCAGCTTCGTGATGTCGATCTTCTGCATCGGCATCGCCTTGCTCTGCCTGCGCTACATCAAGCCGAAACACAGATGATGAAGACCGCCCTCCACTATCTGCTGCTCTGCGCGATCGCGGTCGTCTGCGTGTTCCCGTTCTGGTGGACGCTGGTCACGGCCGTCTCCACCGAAGGCAACATCTTCGCCTTCCCGCCTACCTTCTGGCCGAACCAGCCGTCGCTGGACAACTTCATCGAAGTGTTCAATGCCATTCCGATGTGGTCCTTCTTCCGCAACTCGGTCTTCATCGCCGCCTGCACGGTGTTCTGGAAGCTGGCGCTGTGCTCGGCCGCCGCCTACCCGCTGGCGCGCATGCAGTTCAAGGGACGCAAGCTGGTGTTCGGCCTGATCCTCGCCACGCTGGTGCTGCCGTCGGAAGTCAACTTCCTGGTCAACTTCATCACGGTGACGAAACTGAGCCTGGTCGACACCTACACCGGCGTGATCCTGCCCAACGTGGTGACGGCGGTCGCCATCCTGCTGCTCAAGCAGGCCTTCGAGGAAGTGCCGCAAGACCTGATCGACGCAGCGCGCGTCGACGGCGCCTCCGAATGGACCATCTTCAGCAAGATCATGCTGCCGCTGATCGCGCCGTGGCTGGCCACGGTCGGCATCCTGACGGCGGTCGAAGCATGGAACGAATACATCTGGCCCTCGATCGTCATGAGCAAGCCGGACGAATTCCCGCTGTCGGTGGGCGTGCTGTATTTGCGCGGCACCTTCGGCAGCAGCACGCGCGTGATCGCTGCCGGGACAGTGCTGACCATCCTGCCCACGCTGGCAGCCTTCTTATTTACTCAACGATTCTTCATGCGCGGCATGGACGGAGCAGTGAAATGACTACACAAAACGAACTGAGAAAAATCGCCGGCCAACTCATCATGATCCGCTTCCCCGGCACCGTGCTGGACGCGGCCACCGCCGACTTCCTGAAAGCGAACAGCATCCGTGCCGTCTGCCTGTTCCGCGGGAACATGACCGACTCCGAACAGCTGGCCAAGCTGACCGCCGACCTGCGCGCGGTGATGGGCCCCGAATCGCTGATCGGCATCGACCAGGAAGGCGGCGCCGTGGTGCGTTCGACCTGGGTGCCCGCGCCGCCGGCCGCGATGGGCCTGGGCGCCGCCAACGACACCGACCTGGCCTACCGCACCGGCGCCGCCGTCGCGCGCGCCGTCAAGGCGCTCGGCTTCAACTGGAATTTCGCGCCGGTGCTGGACCTGAACAACAACCCGCACAATCCGGTGATCGCCGAGCGCTCCTTCGGCGCCGAGCCGAAACGCGCCGCCGAACTGGCGATGTCGTGGATGGCAGGCAGCCATGCGGAAGGCGTGGCCTGCTGCGTCAAGCATTTCCCCGGCCACGGCGACACCAACGTCGATTCGCACCGCGACCTGCCGACCGTGAACAAGCCGGTCGAAGAGCTGGACCGCCTGGAACTGGCGCCGTTCCGCATGGCCTCCGGCGCCGCGCCGGCCATGATGACCGCCCACATCGTCTACCCGACGCTGGACCCGGACAATCCGGCCACGATGTCGCGCCGCATCCTCACCGGCCTGCTGCGCGAGGAATGGAAGTACAAGGGCATCGTCATCACCGACGGCATGGACATGCACGCCATCGCCGGCCGCTACGGCGTGGGCAACGCCGCCGTGCGTGCGCTGACCGCCGGCGCCGACATGGTCATGGCCCTCGGCACCACCGAAACGCAGAACGAAACCCTGGACTCCATCGCAGCGGCCATCGCATCGGGCGAGCTGACGATGGACGAAGTCAAGGCCCGCCTGGACCGGCTGGCCTCACTGGCCCTGGCCTATCCATGCAAACCGCGCTCCTACAAGGAAGACGCCGCCGACCGCGAAGTGATGGCCGAAGGCTGGCGCCGCAGCCTGACCGCCTATGGTGCACCGCGCCGTCCGGCCAAGGGCGCCAATGTGCGTCTGGTGGTGCGCCAGGACGTCGTCAGCGACGGCGTTTCCGAAGCCGGCGTGCCGGCCGAGGAAGTGGCCGCATCGCTGCGCCGACTATACGATGTCGAACTGGTGACTTTCGCCAACGCCGACACCTTCGACTGGAGCGCGCTGCCGAAAGACGGCCGCTTCACCATCCTGGCATCGACCTCGCGCCTGCGCTACGGCCAGCACGCACGCGACACCTGGCGTCCCGACCTGCACCTGGCGTTATGGAACCCGTACCAGGCGCTCGACATCCAGGCGCCCTCGCTGATGACCTACGGCTTCGCCAGGCCGGCGCTGGACGCCGTCAACGGCTGGCTGTCCGGCGAACTGGAAGCCACCGGCCACGCGCCGGTGCCAGGCTTCGCATAAAAATACACGGGGAGGACACAGCATGGACAACAAACAAAACATACGCAATCCGAAGTTCTGGGTACCCAGCCTGTACCTGGCGCAAGGCCTGCCGTTCTTCGCGGTGGCGATCGTCGCCAACCAGATGTTGAAGAGCATGGGCGTGCCCAACGACGAGCTGAATCACTGGACCGGATTGATCGGCTTCGCGTGGGTGTTCAAGCCACTGTGGAGCCCCTTCCTGGAACTGGCCAGCAGCAAGAAGCTGGTGGTGGTCGGCTTCCAGATCCTCGGCGGCCTGTGTCTCGGCGGCGTCGCGCTGGCGCTGCACGCGCCGTTCTGGTTCGCCGCCTGCATGGCGATGCTGGCCCTGGTCGGCATCTCCGCCGCCACCCATGACATCGCGTGCGACGGCCTGTACATCACCAGCCTCGATGAAAAAGGCCAGGCGCAGTACGCCGGCTGGACCGGCACCTTCTTCAACGCCGGCAAGTTCTTCACCACCGGCGGCCTGCTGCTGCTGGCAGGCCACTTCGAGAAGACCATGGGCGTGGTGCCTGCATGGACCATCTGCTTCTGCATCCTGGGCGCGATCATGATCGGCCTGGGCCTGTACAACAGCTGGGCCCTGCCGCTGGCGAAGAACGAAGTCACCGCCGACACCAACGCCGCCGCCATCGCCCGCACCTTGTGGGAAGTGATCGTCGAATTCTTCAAGAAGCCCGGCATCTGGGTCTCGATCGTGTTCATCATCCTGTTCCGCGCCGGCGAAGCGCAGGTGCAGTCGATCGGCCCGCTGTTCCTGCGCGAGGCGCGCAACCTCGGCGGCCTGGGCCTGACCACCGCCGAAGTGGGCGCCGTGTACGGCACCGTCGGCACCGTGGCCTTCGTGGTCGGCAGCATCGCCGGCGGCTACTTCACCTCGTGGCTCAGCCTCAAGCGCGCCATCCTGTGGCTGATCCTCGCGGTCAACCTGCCCAACCTGGCGTTCTACCTGCTGTCCTACTTCCAGCCAACCGACCTGTCGGTGATCGGCGCCGCGCTCAGCGTCGAGATGTTCGGCTACGGCTTCGGCTTCGTCGGCCTGATCCTGTACATGATGCAGGTGGTCGCTCCGGGCAAATACCAGACAGCGCACTACGCCTTCTCCACCGGCATCATGCAGCTGGGCTTCGTGCTGTTCAAGCTGTTCAGCGGCGACATCCAGATCTCGCTGGGCTACCAGCACTTCTTCATCTGGGTCATGCTGTGCGCGATTCCGGTGGCGGTGCTGTCGCAGATCATTCCGATGACGGCGCGCCCGCAGCCGGAACAAGAGCAGCCGGCGCCGCAAGCGGCCCACGCAGGTTAATCCCATGGCCAGCGTCAGCCTCAAACAGATCGTCAAGAGCTACGACAAGACCCCGGTCATCCACGGCGTCGACCTCGATATCGCCGACGGCGAATTCATGGTCTTCGTCGGCCCGTCCGGCTGCGGCAAGTCCACGCTGCTGCGCATGATCGCCGGACTGGAATCGATCAGCGGCGGCACGCTGCACATCGGCGGCACGCTGGCCAACAACATCGCGCCCGCTCAGCGCAAGCTGGCGATGGTGTTCCAGTCGTACGCGCTGTACCCGCACATGACGGTGTATGAAAACATGGCCTTCGCGCTCAAGCTGGCCGGCCACAAGCCGGCCGAGGTGCAGGCCGCCGTCGAACGCGCCGCCGCCATCCTGCAGATCGCGCCGCTGCTCAAGCGCCGGCCGAAGGAGCTGTCCGGCGGCCAGCGCCAGCGCGTCGCCATCGGCCGCGCCATCGTGCGCAAGCCGGAGGTTTTCCTGTTCGACGAACCGTTGTCCAACCTGGACGCCAGCCTGCGCGTGCAGATGCGCGTGGAAATCAGCCGCCTGCACCAGGAGCTGAAGACCACGATGATCTACGTCACCCACGACCAGGTCGAGGCGATGACGCTGGGCCAGCGCATCGTCGTCTTCAACGGCGGCCGTATCGAGCAGGTCGGCACGCCGCACGAACTGTATAACCATCCGGCCAATTTGTTCGTGGCCGGTTTCCTCGGCACGCCGAAGATGAACTTCATCCCCGGCGAGATCGTCTCGGTATCGCGGCATGGATCGCAGCAGCGTGCCGGCGTGCTGCTGCCTGGCGGCTCCATCGTCGATGTCGATATCGATGCCGCCGCCGGCCCGCAGTGCGGCGACAAGGTCACGCTGGGCGTGCGCGCCGAGCATTTGTCCATCGCCGTCGAAGGGCAGGCCGACAACGTCATCGACGTAGGCGTCGGCCACGTCGAGTACCTGGGCGACCTGTCCATCGTCTACGCCACGCTGGCCGGAGTGCCCGAGATGATCGCCGTCAAACAGACCGCCGAGGCGGCTCCGCTGCATGCCGGCAGCCGCGCGCGCGTGCACCTGCCGCCCTCCCGTTGCCTGTTATTTAACGCCGGGGGCCGAGCCCTTGCGCGGGCGCAGGCACACGTTTGAAATTCGGAGTTTCGAGCGGTTTTATGTAACAATACGCAGGTTTACTCTACCGCGACGGTCTGGCGCATCCGCCGCCCGTCTAATTTGTTTGATTGAAGGATAACCATGTCCCACATTCGTCTCGCTCGCATTAGCCTGATCCTGGCCGCCATCGGCCTGAACGCCGCACCAGCCATGCTGGGCATGTCCCCGGTCTATGCCGCCGAAGCCGCCAAGCCGGCCGAACCGCCGAAAGACGCCGTGCGTCCGGAAATCTACAAGCTGATCGACCCGGCCCAGACCAAAGAACTGCTGGCAGCCAAGAACTACACCGAATTCCAGAACCGCATCAACACCGCCGCGGCGATGCCGAACATCACCCCATACGAAGCCTTCGTGCTGAACCAGATGCGCGTGCAAGTGGGCCAGGCCAGCGGCGACAATCCAGGCACCATCAAGGCGCTCAGCGAGATGATCGATTCGGGCCGCCTGAAGCCTGAAGACAAGCTGCGCTTCATCGACGCCGTCGCCGGCATCTACTACAGCAACCTGAAGGACTACGACAACGCCATCGTCTGGTTCAACCGCTACGGCACCGAATCCGGCGACGTGAACAAGCAGCGCCAGTACATCGTCCGTTCCTACTTCCTGAAGAACGATTTCGCCACCGCGAAAACCGAAGTGCTGAAGGATATCGAAGCGGCCAAGAAAGCCGGCGTCGCGCCGCCGAAGGATGAGCTGAACCTGCTGGGCAACGTCGGCATCAAGACCAAGGACACCGAGTTGTACCTGCAAGCCGTTGAAGAACTGGCCCGCTACTACCCTACCCCGGACTACTGGTTCGACCTGCTGAACCGCACCCGCGGCAAGAAGTCCTATGCGCCGCGCCTGGACCTGGATATCGCCCGCCTGAAAGCGGTCGCCACGCCGACCAAGATGGAGCCGGAAGACTACGCCGAACAGGCCGAGCTGGCCGTGCTGGGTGGCTTCTTCACCGAAGGCAAGATCGCGATGGACAAGGGCTATCCTGACGGTATCCCTGCCGGCAAGAACAAGGCCGCACTGCAGAAAATCCGCGACAGCGCCAACAAGGGCGCCGCCGACGATGCGAAAAACATCGACAAGGGTGTTGAAGCTGCGCAGAAGTCGAAAGACGGCGTCGGCCTGGTCAACCTGGGCTACAACTACATCACCCTGGGCCAGTTCGACAAGGGTATCGACCTGATGAAGCAAGGCATCGCCAAGGGCGTAGCCAAGAATCCTGAAGACGCCAAGCTGCGCCTGGGCTACGCCCTGGCCATGGCCGGCAAGAAGGACGAATCGATCAAGATCCTGGAAACCATCAACGCCCCCGACGGTCGTGGCGACCTGGCGCGTTACTGGATCATGTACCAGAACAAGCCGCCAGTCGCTGAAGCGCCTGAAGCAGCCAAGTAAAAACAAAGCCGGCGCAAGCCGGCTTTTTACATCAGGGCCGCATCGCGGCCGACAGGGCATCCAGCATCTGGTGCCCGCCGTCGCCACTGAGCTCCCAGAACATCGCCCCCCGCAGCCCCTGCGCCTTGATGTAGCCGGCCTTCTCCTTCAGCGACGCCGGATCTTCGTACGTGATCCAGACCTGCTCCGCCGGGTTGTACAGGTACGGCACCTTGGCCGACGCATTCCAGTATCGCTGGTAGCCCTTGCCGCCCGCCGTGGAGCCATCCGCCGCCAGCGTAATCACGCCTTGCTTCAGCAGATGGCTGAAGCCATACGAGTTGCCGCCGTTGGTGCCGCCCGTCGCGCCGCCGTCGCAAGTCTGGTACTGGCCGTCGCCATCGGCGCCCGCTGCGCAACCCTTCCAGCCGTAGCCATAGAACGGCACGCCCAGCACCAGCTTGTCCGCCGCCACGCCGGCCTGCAGGTAGCGCTGCACCGAAGCGGCGGAATAGAATCCGCTGGCCGTCACCGGATCCCTGGCGTCGGCCGACAACGCCGCATGATGGCCGCTGTTTTTCTCCCACGGCATGTGAAAGTCGTAGGTCATGATGTTGATCCAGTCCAGGCTCCGCGACAGCTCCTTGATCCACGCGCTGCCGCCGCCGTTTTCATTGATGTAGTTGGCGTTGCCGCCGGCGGCGATGGTGACGCTGTAATGCTTGCGGTCCTTCTTGCCGGCGCTGTCGAACGCCGCGCGCAGCTCGCGCGCCAACACGATGAAGTTCTGCTTGTCGGCCGGCCGCGCGCACACCGCGCCCGCCACGCAAGGCACGCCAGCCTCGGTCGGATACTCCCAGTCGATGTCCACGCCATCGAGCCCGAAGCGGCGCATCAGCCGCACCGACGACGCCACGAAGCTGGCCCGCGCCGCTGCCGAATCGGCCATGTTGGAAAACTGGTTCGACCAATCCCAACCGCCCACCGACACCACCACCTTGAATTTCGGGTTGCGCTTCTTCAGCGCCACCAGCGCGCGCAGGTTGGCGCCGTCGGCCGCATCATCGCGGAACGCCAGCGTGCCATTGGCTCCCTGGCACGGCGCGACGTAATTCACCGAAGGTTCCGGGTTGCCATGCTTGCCGTTCCAGCAGACGTCGACGAAGGCGTACAGCGCCATCGTCAGCTTGCCGGCATCGACGTTGGCGGCGGTGACGGGGAAATCGGCAGATTTCCAGCCGGGATAGTAGCCAACCACTTCAGGCGCTGCTCCTGCTGCGGCGGCGGGCAGGCTGAAGGCGCAGGCAAGCGCCGACACCAGGGCCCATCGAGTTAAACGAGTATTCATAATTCCCTAAGGTCAGGTGGCGTTCAGTTCAGCCACAAAGTCATACATATCGCCGCGGAAGTAGGAGCGGCAAAACTCCACCGCGCGGCCATCGCGCAAAAAACCCAGCCGCTCGACGGAAAGGCCGGCATCGCCCTCCTTCGCCTGCAGCAGCATGGCCTGCTCGGCATTGAGCAGCAACGCGGAGAGGCGCTGCAAGGCACGCACCGGACGGTTGCCGGCCTTTTCCAGCGCGTCGTACATGGACACGTCCACCGCGTCCAGCGACGGCAGGCAGGACGCCACGATGGTCGCGTACTCCAGGCACATCGGCACGTCGTCCGCATAGCGCATGCGGTTGAAACGGTAGACCGCCGCGCCGGGACTGAGCCGCAGCCGCATCGCCTCGTCCGGCGTGACGGTGCCCTCGGAACGCTTCAGCCACACGCTGCGCGGGGTTCGCCCACGCGCCCGCATGTCCTCGGAAAACGACGTCAGCTTGGCGAAGTTCTTCTCGATGCGCGTGTTGATGAAATTGCCGGAGCCGGGCCGCCGCACCAGCACGCCCTCGCCGACCAGGCCGTCGATCGCCTTGCGCACCGTGATGCGGGAGATCTCCAGGTCGGCCGCCAGCTGGCGTTCGGCCGGCAAGGCGTCCTCCGGCTTGAGCAGATGCTGTTCGATGGCCGAGCGCAGGGCCCGCTGCAGGCGCTGGTAGAGGGGTAGGTTACTGGTCTCATTGAGGTGCTGCCGGATGTGTACCAGTGGGGCCATATGATCGCGTTCCATAACGATGAAGACATCCTCTCCGTAGTTGTCGGACGATAATACCAAAAAAAGACCACAAGTCATCCAGCATTGCCAGCCCATCTTGCAAATATTTTGCGCAGTTTGGCAGGAACCCTTATAGCTACAGGGTTCTTGCCTGTTGTATATCGTCACAGACGCGCACCATACCACCACCCAGCCGGTATTACATTGCTCTACAGCATGGAGTGTGTATGCCTTATACAACAAACAAAAAAGAATTTTAAAGTGGTAGTGATCTGGTATTAAAACACGGGTATATTGGCGTTGGATTGGTTTTGTAGGTGGTTTTGAAAAGAAGTGAAAAGAATTACACATCAACAATCAGTGGGCTCGGCGGAGCCTTCATCAACGGGAGGGAACATGTATCACAATACTAACAACACGAAAATGTCCAAACTGACGCCTATCGCGACCGCGGCTGCCATCCTGGCGCTGAGCGTTTCGATGACCGCTCAGGCACAACAAGCCGCAACCGAGAAAGAGCCGGAAGTGGTGATCGTGAGCGGCATCCGCGGCTCGCTGCAGCAATCGCTGTCGGTCAAGCGCAATGCGTCGAGCAACGTCGACGTGATCACCGCCGAAGACGTCGGCAAGATGCCGGACAAGAACGTCGCTGACTCGCTGCAGCGCGTCCCAGGCGTGAACATCTCCACCTCGGGCGCTGGCTCGGGCGGCTTCGACGAAAACGACCGCGTCTCCATGCGCGGCACCGCACCTTCGCTGACCCAGACCCTGATCAACGGCCACGCCGTATCGTCGGGCGACTGGTTCGTGCTGGACCAGGTGGGCGGCGCCGTCGGCCGTTCGGCTTCGTACTCGCTGCTGCCGTCGGAAATCGTCGGCCAGGTCGTGGTTTACAAAGCACCGACCGCCGACCAGATCGAAGGCGGCTCGAGCGGCTCGATCGACATCCGCACCCGCCACCCGCTGGACTTCAAGGCCCCGCTGTCGATGGAAGCCAACGTGCAGGCGGTCTATTCGACGCTGGCTGAAAAAACCGATCCGCAAGTAAGCGCGTTGATCAACTGGAAAAACGAAGCAGGCACCATCGGCTTCATGGCACAGGGCTTCTCCGAGAAGCGCAGCCTGCGCCGCGACGGCCAGGAACTGCTGCAGTGGACCCAGGTGTCGCCGACCAACGCCGCCGTCAAGACCAATCCTGACCTGGCCAACGTCTGGTTCCCGCGCCTGATCGGTTCCTCGCTGTTCCAGCAGGAGCGCAAGCGCAAGGGCGGCCTGCTCGACGTGCAATTCAAGCCTAGCCGCGACTTCAGCCTGGAAGCGACCTACTTCCGCTCGAAGATGGACGCATCGAACTACAACACCAACTACATGACCGACATGAACGGTTCGGGCATGCTGGGTTCGGGCGTCGCGCCTGATCCAGGCTACGTGGTCCGCAACGGCACGCTGGTGTCGGCATCGTTCGCCAACAAGGGCACCGCCGCCGCACCACTGCGCTACGGTATCGTCGACGACATCGTCCGCGAAGGCGCTTACGCACAGACCGAGTTCCTCGACCTGGACGGCAAATGGCGCGTTACCGACAAGCTGGTACTGACCGCCAAGGCCGGCGCCACCAAGGGCAAGGGCGTAACCCCGAGCCAGGGCGTGTTCGAAGGTGACGTCAACAACTCCGGCGCCAGCTACACGCTGAACGGCCTGGGCAGCCCGGCGACCGTCAAGTTCCCGAGCATCGACGTGACCAAGTTCACCGGCACGCCGCTGGACTGGGTCTTCGGCGTATCGCCTGCGACCACCGACGACAAGGAAAGCTATGGCCAGATCGACGCGGCCTTCCAGCTGGACAGCGGCGTGTTCCGCGAAGTCAAGTTCGGTATCCGTGGCACCCACCACACCCGTTCCAACTTCGAAGTGGCGCAAGGTCCTAACTGGGCCAACACCGATGTCGGCGGCACCAGCACCAACCCGGCCTGGAACGGCACCACCTATCCAGGCAATTTCGGCCAGGACCTGGGCGGCGACTTCCCTAAAAACGTCTGGATCCTCGATCCCGCGATCCTGAACGCATGGGGCAACCTGCACTCGAACCGCGATGTCAGCCGCACCTACTACCAGGACATGTTCGACCTGACGGAAAACACCAAGGCGTTCTACGTCCAGGGTGAAATGGAAGGCGAAGGCTGGAGCGGCAACGTCGGCGTGCGTGTCGTGCGCACCGAAGGCACCTCGAACGGCTACCAGATCCTGCCGAACCAGCCAGCCGGCGAAACGCTGCCAGCGTATCCATGGGGTGGTTTCGTCAAGAAGACCGCGATCGACAACAACACCACGATCCCGCTGCCTAGCCTGAACCTGAAGTTCGACCTGCGTTCCGACGTGGTCGCTCGTCTGGGCCTGTCGCGCACCATGACCCGTCCCGACTACGGCGCATTGGGCGGCGCGGTGATCCTGACCGACGAAACCCACACCGGCAACGGCGGCAACTCGGCACTGAAACCGGTCAAGTCGAACAACCTGGACGCTAGCCTGCAATGGTACTTCGCACCACGCGCGCTGCTGTCCGCAGGTATCTTCTACATGGACCTCCACGACTACGTCGGCTACGGCACCAGCACCGGCAACTTCATCGACACCCGCGCTTCGCAGGAACAGAAGAAGCCAGTGTTCGCCAACTACACCATCACCTCGCCGATCAACGTCGGCGCCAAGGTCAAGGGTCTGGAACTGGCGGCACAGGTACCGCTGGGCATGGGCTTCGGCTTTGACGTGAACGGCACGCTGGCTGATTCGCACCTGGACTTCGGTGCCTGCCCTGCGATCCAGACGTCGACCTCGGGCGATCCATGCGACATGCTGGGCGCTTCGAAGACCACCGCCAACGCCGGCGTGTACTTCGAAAACGACAAGTTCAACGCACGTATCGGCTACGCATGGCGTTCCTCGTTCCTGGCAGCCCAGGACCGCGGCACTCCGCTGTACCAGGATGCGTCGGGTCAGTTGTCCGCATCGTTCAACTACAACATCAGCAAGAACATCCAGCTGACGATCAGTGGCCAGAACATGAACAACCCGATCCTGAAGAACTACATCTTCAACAAGGACCAGCCGGCACGCTTCTATGCCAACGGCGCCCAGTACTACGCTGGTCTGCATATCAAGTACTAAAACGTAACCGTTTCATTGTGTAGTCTGTTCCCGCCACGGCTCTCCCGGCCCTGGCGGGTTTTTTTATGCGATCATACGTTTCATGAACCAGCCTATCGAATACCGCGACCTGGATCCGGCCCGCTTCTTCAGCGACGTCGCCGGCAGCTACCGCCCGGCCGTCCTGCGCGGCTTCGTCAAGCACTGGCCGGCCGTGCACAAGGCGCGGCAGTCGCCGGAAGCGCTGTGCCAATATCTGATGGATTTCGACAGCGGCCACGAAGTCGACGCGGTGATGACGCCCCCGTCCGAGCGCGGGCGCCTGTTCTACAAGCCGGACATGGAAGGCTTCAACTTCGTCCGCAACAAGGTGCCGGTATCGAAAGTGATCGAACAGCTGGCGCGCTACTCGCAGTTCGACGCGCCACCGTCGGTGGCGGTGCAGAGCGCGCTGATCGACGACTGCCTGCCGCGCTTCGCGCTGGAGAATGTCGCCCCCGCCCTGCCGCCGTCGGTGCGTCCGCGCATCTGGCTGGGCAATACCATCACCACGCCCGCGCACTTCGACGAATCCTACAACCTCGCTTGCGTGGTCAGCGGCGAGCGCCGCTTCACGCTGTTCCCACCCGAGCAGGTGGACAACCTGTATATCGGCCCGCTGGATTTCGCGCCGACGCCGACGCCCATCAGCATGGTCGATTTCCGCGATCCGGATTACGCAAGGCACCCGCGCTTCAGGCAGGCACTGGACGCCGCGCTGGTGGCCGACCTGCTGCCCGGCGACGCGCTGTACATCCCGACGCTGTGGTGGCACCACGTGCAATCGAACGGCGTCCTGAACATGATGGTGAACTACTGGTGGAAGAACGAACAGCCGGCAGCGGACGCCGGCACCACGTTCGACGCGCTGGTCGCCACGCTGAAGTCCATGAAGCACCAGCCGCCGGAAGTGCGCGCCGCATGGGGCGCGATCTTCCGGCACTATGTGTTCGATCCGGAGCAAGACCCGGGCGCCCACATTGCGGAGCACAAGCAGGGCGTGCTGCAAAACGCCCGCCCACCGCGCCGCCCCTGACACAACGCATCTAGGCGGCTTTGTCCAGGCCGAAGATCAGCGACTGGTGCGCGGCCGCGCCGGCCATACCGCCGTCGGCCACGGCCATTCCTACATTGCCGAACATGCGGGCCGCGTCGCCGCAGACAAACACGCCTGGCACGCTGGCCGCCTTCATCGCATCGGTGCGCACGTGCGATCCGATCGCGCCTTGCTCCAGCGCGCAGCCCAGCTGCTCGGCCAGCGGACTGGCGCTGTGGATGCGCGTCAGCACGAACAGCCCCGCCATCTCCAGCGTGCGACCGTCCTCGAGTTCGACGGCGGCATGGCCGCCGATGGCCTTGACCTGCGTGCGCTCTATCGCGACACCACGCTCCTTCAGCGATGCCAGCTGCGCCTCGTCCGGCTCGAACGCGCCGTTGAGGAAGAACGTCACCCGCCCCCAGTCCGGCAGCATCAGCGCGTGATGGATCGACATCGGACCGGTGGCCAGCACGCCGATCGCGCCCTCCATCAATTCATAGCCATGGCAGTACGGGCAGTGGAAGGCGCTGCTGCCCCAGCGCTCGGCCAGGCCGGCGACAGGTGGCAACTCGTCGACCACGCCGGTGGCCAGCACCAGCCTCAGTGACTGGAACGTGCTGCCGTCGCTCAGCGTGACGCGAAAGCCGTGCTCCGTTCGCGCCGCCTGCTCCGCCGCGCCCTCCAGCCAGCGCACGGTCGGATACTTCATCAGCTGCGCGCGGCCGTCGGCGACGATGGCCGCCGCTTCGCGGCCGTCCTGGCCAAGAAAGCCATGCGAATGCCGGGCGTACCTGTTGCGGCGCTGGCCAGCGTCGATCACCAGCACGCGGCGGCGGGCGCGCGCCAGCGGCATGGCGGCGGACAGGCCGGCGTAGCTGCCGCCGATGACGATGACGTCGAACTCAGTCGTCGGATGGGGGATGTGCATGGGAAGCTCCTTTGTGATGTGCGTATCCGTCGTTGAAGCGGGCCGACAGGTCGGCAAGCGTCACGTCCTTGAAACGTTCGATCAGCAAGGCCTCGGCTTCGTCGAAGGCGCTGGCCAGCGCGTCGTTGACGGCGCGCTCCACCAGGCATTGAGGGTTCTCATCGCGGTTGCCCATCGCGAACACCGTGGGCGAACCGACCGCCTCGTAGATATCGCGCAGCGTCACCTTGCGCAGGTCGCAGGTGATGCTCCAGCCGCCGCCGTGCCCCTTGCCGGAGCCGACGTAGCCGCGCTCGCGCAGCCCAGCCAGCACGCGCCGCACCAGCACCGGGTTGGTGCCGAGGAAGCCCGCCAGCTCGTCGGAAGTGAACGGTCGCCCGGCGTGCGCCATGTGCAGCAGCACGTGCAGGATGGAAGATAGTTTGCTGTCTCGTCTCATGTAACTAATGATAGTACATAATCGGAAAGCGTGCACGCGGCACTATCGTCGCATCATGTTCAGCAGTTGCGCGCGCAGCTTGCGCGCCGCGTCCTGGTCGAACGGGGCCAGCACCCCGCGCGCGGCCGGCGGAATATGTCCGGCCTCGCCGCCATCGCTGTCGAACACGTAGTGGCGAAACAGTTCCTTCCAGGCCTGCCTCTGCTCCGGCGGCAAATCGCGCACCGTCATCAGCGCCAGCAGCAGTGCGTTCATCGGCGTGTCCATGAAGCCCGGCGACTGCCGCCACCAGTAGTTGACCAGCACATTGAAACTGTCCAGCGCCTCGATATGGTGCCACCACATGCTGGGAATGAAGACCGCGTCGCCGGCTTCCAGCTCGGCCACCTGCGCATGCTCCAGCGCGGTGGCGAATCGCGGAAACGCCGCGAAATCGGGACGTGCAAAGTCGACCATGCTGATCGCCTGCCCCGCCGGCGTAAAGTCGAGCGGCCCGATATACAGATTGTCCAGCTGCGCGGGCGGGAACAGCGTGAAGCGGCGGCGGCCGGCGGCCACGCAGGCCAGGTTGTCCGGCAAGTCGTAGTGCGCCGGGATGCGCGTGCGGTTGCCGACCCAGATGCTGGCCAGCGGATCGCGCGCGCCGAAGCCGATATCGTTTTCCGCACGGAAGCCCGGCAGGCAGGTGTCGACCGTGGTCGAGCCGACATACAGCGCGGGAGGCTTGTCGTCGTTCAGGTGGTCGCGCAGCGCGTCGAGCACCGTGTCGAAGCGCACCCGCGCCGTGTTGAAATTGAATCCGCTGACGTCGTCGTTGTAGAAAAAGCGCCCTTCTATCTCCGGGCCGCCGTGCATGGCGTTGACGGTGGCGTCGCGGTAGAAGCGGCGCAGGTAAGTGTCGGCCGCCTGTGCCGAAGTCCGCGCCGCGCCGACCATCGGCCAGGAAGCGGCCAGGCCGCGCAGGACAACGGGCTGGGTCGAGGTCAGTATCTCGTCCGTCAGCTGCTGCGGACCGACGCCCTCGATTTCACGGATGCGTTTAATGGCGGGCGGCATTCAGGCGGTTCTTTCGGTCCTGGTGATCTATATTGTTCAGTAAAACAGCCTTGGGCATGGGAATTCACAGTGCTTGATATGAAACAGGCCATCTTACGCCCGTTGCCGGGCAGACGGCCTGTTTCGCTAGGTTATAACCCGATTAGAACTTGTAGCGCGCACCCACCATGTAGCGTGGGCCTGCCTGCGTGACATTCAAGGTCGACATTTCGGTACGGCCATGCTGACGCTGGATGGAGTCGCCCAGGTTGATCGCTTCAAGCTGGAAGCTCAAGTTCTCGTTGAGGGTATAGCCGATGCTGACGTCCACCTGGCCATACTTGTCGGTATAGACCGGAGCGGCGCGACCGCCGCCGTCGACCGTCGACGCCAGGAACTCGCCGCGCCAGTTGTACGCCAGGCGCACCGACCACTGCTTGTCCTCGTAGATACCCACCAGGTTGGCGGAATTGCTCAGGCCCAGGATGGCGAACTGGTCGTTGACGTTGGCGTTGTCGTACTTCAGCGGCGAGTGCACATAGGTGTAGTTCGCCTGCACGCCAAAACCGCTGCGGCCGAACATATGCTGTACGTTCAGTTCCGCGCCGTTCACGCTGGCCGACTTCTGATTCGAGTACGTGGTGGTAAGGAAGCTCTCCAGCGGATCGGTCGGCAAGCCGGTGATGTTGCCGGCGATATTGCCGTCGGCATTCACGCCGGTCTTCTGCACGCCAGGCTGGCCGTTGAAGTTGTTGAAGATGTAGTTGCGGATGCAGCTGGTATCCGCCACGGTGCAGCCATGCGACAGCGCCGCGTTGTAGTAGGCGCCGCCGACCGGGGTGTGCAGGTTGTACAGCGGTTGCGGGACGACAGTCTGGCCGGCGTAGTTGTCCAGCCCCTTGCGGAACAGGCCCAGCGACATCAGGCTTTCCTTGTCGTAGTACCATTCCCAGGACAGGTCCAGGTTTTTCGACTTGACCGGTTTCAACGCAGGGTTGCCGGTCGACGCGGTGCCGTTGTAGGTGTTGGCGATGGTACCCAGGGTCAGGCCGCCCTGCAGCTGGTCGTAGCGTGGACGGCCGATGGTTTCGCCCGCGCTGGCGCGCAGTTTCATGTCGCTGCGGATATCGAAGTCCAGGTTGATGCTCGGCAGGACGTTGGTGTACGACGCGGTCGTGGTCGACATCGAGGTGCCGGCAAAGGTGACCGGCAGTTCATTCTGCGATACCCACACCAGCGCCGTCGCCGGCATCACCTGCGCCACCGAGGTCACTTCCGTTTTCTCCAGGCGAACGCCGAACGACGAATGGAACGGGATGGCCGTATCCCAATCGGTGTTGAAGGAGGTGTAGGCGGACGTCGATTTTTCCTTGAGCAGGCGATCGGTGTCGGCGGTGGCGAAGTTCGGCAGGTAGGCTGCCTGGTTGCCGACGGCGTTGGCCGTGGCCGCGCGCACGGCGGCGAAGTCGAAGGTGTACAGCGTGTTGTACGCGCCAGCCGTATTGCCGCCCGGGATCTTGTTGAAGTAATCGCTCAGGTTGTTGGCCTGGAACAGCGAGCCCGGATAGTCCGACGCCTTGGTCGCGCCGCTCCAGGTATTGTTCTGCACGTTCGAGAACGTGGAACGGTTCTGCGAATCGGTCAAGCCCAGGCCGAAGTTGACGCTCGATGCCTCGAACACCTGGATGGCGCCGCTCGCCTGCACCTGGTTGATCGTCGATTTTTCATAGCTGTTGTGGAACCACGAGCCGGCCGCCTGGATCGGCTGCGCCGTCAGGTTGGCGGCAGGCATGCTCAGCACCGGCAGCTTGTGGGTGAAATCGATGGTGGTGGTGCCGCGGCTGAAGCTGGCGTTGGCCAGGTCGTTCTCGGAACCGAACGGGCTGTCCGCGCCGGATTCGGCGGTCGAGTGGTGCGCATCGAACTCCAGACGCACTTTCGGCGAGTACTTCCATACGGTGTTGAAGCCGATCGACTGGTTCTTGGTCTTGGTGGCATAGTCGCCGCCGATGACCGAGATGTCCTGCGGGGTCGAATAGACTTCCGAATACACCAGCGGCGACTGCACGTGGCCGCCCGGCCAGGTGCTGGTCGAGGTTGGCGTTTGGCCGAACCAGACGCTCAACTCGTTACGCTTGGTCTGGACCTTGTTTTCCGAATAGGTCAGGTCCAGCGTGGTGGTCAGCTCCTTGACTGGACGGAACTGCAAGGCCAGCTGGCCATTGGTGCGCTGGCGCTCGATGCCGTTGACGCCGTAGCCGAAGTTCTGCGGGATCGAATACAGGTCGGTAGGACCGGGACGGTTGGTGATGTTCTGCGAACCCGGCTGGCCTGGCTGCGGCAGGGTCGAGCCGGCGGTGGTGTCCGAACCCAGGTACGGCCCCTGGTAGCCGTTGGCCAGGCCGGCGCGGTTGAAGCCCGAATCGCGCACCTGGTAGCTGCCGCTCAGCGCCACGCCGAAACGGCCGTCTTCGCTGGTGTTGGTGTAGATGCCCGAGATTTCAGGCGTCACGCTGGAGCCCTGCAGCGAACCCGGCAGGTGCTTGTTGGAGGTATCGGCGACGCCCTTGATGCCGATGCTCGAGTGCATGCCAGGGTTGTCGAACGGACGCGCGGTCATCACGTTGATGGTCGCGCCGATGCCGCCGGTCGGGCTGTCGGCACGGCCGGTCTTGTAGACCTGCAGCTGGGAAATCGCTTCCGACGCCAGGTTGGAGAAGTCGAACGAGCGGCCGGACAGGTCGCTCAGGTCGGTGGTCGGCATCTGGCGGCCGTTCAACAGCACCAGGTTGAAATCGGGACCGAGGCCGCGCACGGTGACCTTCTGTCCTTCGCCGTTGCTGCGGTCGATCGACACGCCGGAAATGCGCTGCAGCGACTCGGCCAGGTTGGTGTCCGGGAATTTGCCGATGTCCGAAGCGACGATGCCGTCGACGATGCCGTCGGCGTTGCGCTTCAGGTTCAGCGTGGACTGCATGCTGGCGCGCAGGCCGGTGACGACGACGGTGGTTGAACTGTCTGCCGGGGTTGCGGCCGAGGTGGCTGCTTCCTGGGCATATACCGGAGCAACCAGGCCGGCGCAGGCGCTGGCAACTGCCAGGCTCATTAAGCGCTGCTTGGTGTTGGGATGGAACTTGTTAGCTTTGTGATGATGTCGCATGTCTCTTCTCTTTCCTCGTTTGAATAATCAACACCGTTACGCGTCTTGCAACAGTGTCTTGTGGCACTACAAAAAACTCTTTACGGCCGAATATGAAAACGTTTTCATAAAAGGTCGAACTGACCGCCGGGGAACTGTGCAAAACCCGGAAAACGGTTGGACGAAAGGGGTGATTGGGGCTGGGGAGGGTTGGGAACCCGGCGCGACAGGGCCTAATGCAAATGATTGCGCAACCATTTTAATGTGAAATTAAAAATGACTAACGTTTTCAAGGCGCTAGTCTTGGTTGTTTTTTGACTGTCCAACATGCTTGTCTCCTCCGGCGCATTACTGCGGTTTATTGTTTTTTTTCGCCTGCTGCCTTCTAAAGGCGCCGCGATCAATTCAGTGTAAGAGGGTTAAAAAGTCATTGTCAATCAAAAATATATTTCAATTGTTATACGCTACCATTTGCTACCAATAAGGTATCCACTTGATGACGGAAAAATAACGCTATCGTCGCGGCTGCACAGGAGCCGGACTCGGGTGGAAGAATGGGAGTGCCCCGGAAGCAAACTTGCAAAGTGTGGCATTACCGCCACGACTCTGATCGCTCGGGCTGCTTGCGTTCCCGGGGCTGGGGAGTTTACAGCGTCGGCAGGATCTTGAAGGCGCCGTCCGCCGACGCCTGGCCCGCGACATCTTCGACCACGACATTCGATACGAAGGCGGCGGGCGGACCGCGCCTGGCCCAACCGACGAGGGCATCGACCGCCTGCGCATCGCCGTCCACGCCCGCCTCCACCGAGCCATCCCGGCGATTGCGCACCCAGCCGCCCAGGCCCAGCGCGGCCGCCTTCTTGGCGAAGGCGGCGCGGTAGCCGACGCCTTGCACCCGTCCTTCAATCAGCAGTCGGATCACGATACCTCCACAGCCTTTACGGCTTCTTCGCCGGCGCCGTCGCGGCGCCAGCCCTGGCCTTGGCTTCGTCGCCCGCCACCACCACGCTCAGCTTGGCCGGATCGACGGCCTTGCGGAAGGCCGCGTTGACTTGCGCCAGCGTCGCCGCCTTCAGCTTGTCCTCGTAGTCCTTGCTCCAGCTGTAGGTGCGGCCCAGATACAGGTTGCGCGTCCAGCCGGCGGCCAGCACGTTGTCCTTCGAGCGGTTCTGCACGCGCTGCTGCAGCAGGCCGGACTTGGCGCCCGCCAGTTCGGCGGCGGTGAAGCCGTCCTTCACCGCGCGCTCCAGTTCCTGCCTGATCGCCGCTTCCAGTTTCTGCAGGTTCTGCGGCGCGGCGATGGCGTCGATGCCGAAGCTGCCGGCGCGGTCGATCTCGCCCGGCTGCAGGCCGGTGCCGCCGCCGTATGACAAGCCATCCTTCTGGCGGATACGGTCCATCAGGCGCGATTTCAAGCCACCGTCACCGAAGATGAAGTTGGCCAGGTCCAGCAGCGGATAGTCCGGATCGTCGATGTTCAGGTCGAGGTTCAGACGCGCCGTGTAGAAGCCGTTTTCCTTGTCCGGCGCGTTGATGCTCTTGTGCAGCGGCGCCTTGTCCTCATTGGTGCTCTTCACCGGCGCGTAAGCCACCTTGCTGTCCCAGCCGGCGAAGCTTTCCTCTATGGTCTTGCTGATCGCGGCCTTGTCGAAATCGCCGACGATGGCCAGCTCGCCGTGATTGGCGCCGTAGTAATTACGATGGAAGGCGATCACGTCTTCCAGCTTCAGCGCCTTGACGGCGGCCAGCTGCTCGTCCACCGTCATCGGCGCGCGCACGTCGCCCTTCGGATAATGGTTGAAGTACAGGTCGACCTCGGTGCGCGCCAGCGACTGCGGCTCGTTGCGCGACGCTTCTATGCCCACCAGCCATTGCTGGCGCAGCTGTTCGAATTCCGCCGCCGGGAAGCTGGCGTCCTTCAGCACATGCGCCACCAGCCGCAACGCGGCGTCCAGGTTCGGCCCGGTGGTGTCGAAGCGATACAGGCTGCCGGATATCTTCAGCTTGGCGAAGGCGTCGGCCAGCTGCTCGCGGCTGTACTTGCTGGTGCCGCGCATCAGCATCTCATTGGCGGCCGTCGAGACGATGGTCGTGTTGAACAGGTTCTTCTCGTCGCCCCAGTGCAGCTGCATGTCCACCGACACGGCCTCGCCGCGATTCTTCTTGGTCAGCAGCGCCACCTTCAGGCCGCCGATGGTCTTGACCTCGGTGCGGGCGTTGATGTTGGCCTGGCTCGGGTCGAACACTTCCGACGTCAGCACGCTGTCCTTGCCCTTGAAGTCCTTCATCACCTCGGCCACCGTCGGCGCCGGCGGAATCTCGGCGCGCAGCGGCGCGTCTTCCGGCACGAAGCTGCCAACCACGCGGTTGTCGCGCTTCAGATAGCGCCCGGCCGCGGCGGCCACCTGCTCCGGCGTGATGCTCGGCAGCTTGTCGCGGCCCTCGAACAGCAGGCGCCAGTCGCCCAGCGCGATCTCTTCGGACAGGCTCACGCCGACCTTCTGCGGATCGTTCAGCGACTTCTCGATGCCGTTGGCGAAGTTGCGGCGCGCCCGCTCCATCTCTTCGGCGGTCGGCGGCGTCTGCGCGAAGCCTTCGACCGTCGCGATCAGCGCATCGCGCACCGGCTCCAGCGGCTCGCCCGCCTTCACCACCGCGCCGATGAACTGCAGGCCGGGCGCATAGCCGGTCTGGCCAAAGCTGAACACCTGCGCCGCCTTGCCGGTTTCCACCAGCGCCTTGTGCAGGCGGCCGGTCGGCGTATCGCCCAGGATCTCGGACATGAAGCTCAGCGCATCGCTGTCCTGCTGCAGCGCCGACGGAATCTTGTAGCCCAGCGCGATCAGCTGCATGTCGCCCTTGCGGCGCACCACGAAGCTGCGTTCGCCGTCCTGCGTCGGCTCGACCGTCCAGAACGGCGGCAGGCTGCGCTTGGGTTTCGGGATCACACCGAACGATTTGGAGATCCATGTCAGCGTCTGCGCCGGGTCGAATTTGCCGGCCACCAGCAGCACCGCGTTGTCCGGCTGGTAGTAGGTGCGGTAGAAGGCCTGCAGGTTCTCGATGCGCACGTTCTCGATGTCGCTGCGGTTGCCGATGGTGGAGCGGCCGTACGCATGCCAGTCGTAGGCCACGCTCTGCATGCGCTTCATCAGCACCGAGAAGGGATCGTTCTCGCCGCTCTCGTATTCGTTGCGCACCACGGTCATCTCGGAATCGAGGTCCTTGCGCGCGATGAAGGAATGGACCATGCGGTCCGCCTCCATGTCCAGCGCCCATTTCAGGTTGTCCTGGCTGGCCTGGAACACTTCGTAGTAGTTGGTGCGGTCGTAGGACGTGGTGCCGTTGAATTCCATGCCGCGGTTGGAGAATTCCTGAGGGATGCTGCGGTTCTTGGGCGCGCCCTTGAACATCATGTGCTCCAGCAGGTGGGCCATGCCGGTCTCGCCGTAGTTCTCGTGCCGCGAGCCGACCAGGTAGGTGACGTTGACCGTCACCGTCGGCTTGGACGCATCCGGAAACAGCAGCACCTTCAATCCGTTCGGCAGCCGGTATTCGGTGATGCCTTCGACGGAAGGTCCCTTGACCACGCCGGCCGGCAAGGCCTGCGCCCAGGCGCTGCCGGTGGCGATGAAGGACAGGCCGCACAGCATCAGGCTGGCGGCGGCGGCTTGTTTCAGACGGCTGTTGTTCATGGTCCCTCGCGAAAAAAACTGAAGAACAGGCAGCATACGCCCTACCCCGCCATCGTGGGTAGACGCTTAAGCAAATTTTAATTTCAGTTTTTTTCGGGCAGGATGCAGGCGTCGACCATCTGCAGGTCGTTGTCCTTGGCGAAGGAAATGACGAAGTGGTAAGCCAGCGGTTCCAGCGCGCGCAGCTTGCCGTTGACCACCACCGACTTGACGCCGTTGACGACCGTCGGCGTGACGTAAGGAGAGAACTGCAGGTGGGAGTCGCGGCCGCCGCCATAGCCTTCCGGCTTGAAGCAGGCCATCACGCCGCACAGGCGCTCAGCCCAGTCACTGGGACGGAACTGCCTGCCATCGCTGGTTTGGCCAAGGATGAAGAACGAGTCCTGCTGTTCTACCGGTTTTTGAACTGACTCTGCCATAGGCGGCTGCTTATGAGTAGATACTTGTTGGTAACAAGAATGCGTGGAAGACCCCGACGGGTTGCCTCGGGCGGATATCATTCTGTAAGAATCTTACGTATTATATCTTATAGAAGACCTGAATACGTAAGCCATTGATTTCAATCCATTTTCCTGCGCACTACGCCACTTTGGTGCAGAAAAATCATCTTACCGCACCACAGCAATGCCGCTATTGTACTCGCTTAGGGGGTCGCTCCGAGCCACACGGCGCCCGACAACAGCAATAACAACATCATCCACAGCAGCAGCGCGCGCCACACCAGGCCGACCGTGCTTTGCAGCGCACGGACATTGGGCTCCTCGCCCGGCAGCACCTCCGGCTCCTCGTCGCCGGCATCGACGGTGGCGGCATCCACCGGCAGCACCTTGGCGGCATTTTCCGCCGGCGTGCCCAGGCGCACGCCCATTGCGCCGCCGCCCGCCGACAGGATGATGCCGATCGCCTCGTCGGACCAGCGGTGGGCGAAATTGCGCCAGGCGTAGATAGCGTCTTCGAAGTTGCCGACCACGGCGAACGCCACGGCGGTCAGGCGCACCGGCAACCAGTCGATCCAATAGAACGCGCGGGCGGCGAACTGGCCGAACGCCTCGTTGCGCATGTGTTCAGGCTCGTTCCAGGCGCGCGCCAGGTGTTCCGACACGCGGTACATGACGGCGCAGGCCGGGCCCAGCGGCATCAGGAACCAGAAGAACACGCCGAACACGTTGCGGTGGGTGGTGATCAGCGATTTTTCCACGGCGATGCGGGCGATCTCGGACGTTTCCATGCCGACCGTATCCTGCCTGGTCCACTCGGCCAGCAGGGCGCGCGCGGTGGCGTCGTCGCCGGCGTTCAGCGCCAGCTGGATCGAGGTGAAATAGTGGCTGTAATGACGGAAGCCGAGCGTCAGGTAGACGATCAGCACGTTCCAGGCAAAGGCCGCCAGGAACCAGTTGTAATGCTTCAGGACCCAGTAAATCAGCGCGGTCGGCACCATCAGGATCGCCATCATCAGGAACCAGCCCATGCGGCCGTGGGTCGGGTGGCCGGCGTTGAACCAGGTTTCCATCCGCAACGCCAGCCGCTTGATTTCAGCGTAGATCGGATTGTCCGCACGCAGCGGTTTCATTTGCTCGATCAGCAGCGCGCATAGAATGGAAAGAAAAGTCATTGATGGTCCTTTAAGTCGGCAGTGCCTTGATGCCCGCTACGATAGCTTAGTGTGACTATGCACGCAAGAAATGGAACAGATTGCGCAGCATGCCGGCGGTGGCGCCCCAGATGTAATAGTCGTTGTACGGCATGGCGTAGAAGGTGCGGCGCCCGCCCGGCAAGTCCACCGTCAGGCGCTGGTGATTCAGGCCGTCCATCAGGAAGGCCAGCGGCACCTCGAAGATTTCCGCCACCTCGGACGGGTCGGCCGCCAGCTCGAACGGCGGCGTGACCAGGCCGACCACTGGCGTGACGCAATAACCGGTGCCGGTCAGATACTTGGGCAAGGTGCCGAGGATGTCGACGTGGCGGCGCGCCAGGCCGATCTCCTCTTCCGATTCGCGCAGCGCGGTGTCGATGGCGCTGCTGTCGTAGTCCTCGGCGCGGCCGCCGGGAAAGCTGATCTGGCCGGCATGATCGGTCAGGTGCGCGGTGCGCTGGGTCAGCAGAAGGGTCAGGCCGCCCTCGCGCGGCACCAGCGGGATCAGCACCGAGGCGGCGGTCGGCGGGCGCTCCGCCCTGCCCGGCAACGCCTGCTCGCCCGTTTCCGGAGTCCACAGCGGATGCTCGGCGAAACGGCCGCGCAGCCACGCGGGCGTCAGGCGCTCCGGCGCGACGGCGGCTTCGCCGGCGATCGACTCGATCGGCAATTGTTGTGGGTCGAACATAAGCTTGGCCAACTTGCTACCTCCAGATAAAAGAAAAGGCGCCAGCGGCGCCTCTTCCATCCAAACACAAACGCGGCTATTAAGCTGCGGTTGCTTTCGCCGCTGGGCGACGGTTTGGCAGTTTTTCCTTGATACGTGCCGATTTACCGGAACGATCACGCAGGTAGTACAGTTTAGCGCGACGTACGTCACCGCGGCGTTTCACTTCGATCGAAGCGATCAGCGGGGAGTACAGCTGGAAGGTACGCTCAACGCCTTCGCCGGACGAGATCTTGCGAACGATGAAGTTCGAGTTCAGGCCACGGTTGCGACGGGAGATGACGACGCCTTCGTATGCCTGGGCGCGCTTGCGGGTGCCTTCGACTACGTTAACGTTGACGATCACGGTATCGCCAGGGGCAAAGTCAGGGATGCTCTTGCCCAGGCGAGCGATTTCTTCTTGCTCGAGTTGTTGAATCAGATTCATTTTTATGACTCCATAAACCATCATGCTGGCGCGCAATGAGTTTTAAAAAAACTCGCCCAGTAGAGGATGGGGGTTAAACAAGCAGGTTTATAAGCCTGCCAAAAATCGCTCGTCGAGCTTGGTGAGCAGTCCTGCCTCACGCGCTTTGACAAGCAAATCGGGGCGCTTGCGCGCGGTCGCTTCCAGCATGCGCTGGCGGCGCCATTTCTCGATCTCTGCGTGGTTGCCGCCCATCAGCACCGGCGGCACGCCCACACCTTCATACGTTTCCGGCCGCGTGTAGTGCGGCGAATCCAGCAGGCCGTTGACGAAGCTGTCTTCGATCGCCGAGGCATCCGTGTTCAGCACGCCGGGAATCTGGCGGATCACGGCATCCATCAAGGCCATCGCCGGCAGCTCGCCGCCGGACAGCACGAAATCGCCGAGGCTGATTTCCTCGTCGATGCAGCGGTCCAGCAAACGCTGGTCCACCGCCTCGTAGCGGCCGCACAGGATCACCAGACCGGGTTCCTGCTTCAGCTGCATCACGCGCTCGTGCGTCAACTGCTTGCCCTGGGGCGACATGAACACCACGCGGGGCGCGGGCAGACCGGCATCGGTCTGGCGCTGCTTCGCCGCGTTGAGCGTCGCTTCCAGGGGTTTGGCCAGCATCACCATGCCGGGACCGCCGCCGTACGGGCGGTCATCCACGGTGCGGTGATTGTCGGTGGTGAAATCACGCGGATTCCACAACGACAAGCCACATTTATTCTGTTCAAACGCGCGCCGGGTCACGCCCGACTGCGTCAGTGCGGCGAACATTTCCGGGAACAGGGTCACGACATCAAATTGCATGGCGGGCCGCCCTCAATGTTGCGCTAATAAAACTAGTAATCAAGGCCCCAGTCGACGGTGATCTTCTTTGCGGCCTTGTCCACCTTGATGACAAACGCGTCCACAAATGGAATCAGGCGCTCCTGCGCCGCTGCCTCTGGATCAGCTTCGGGCGTTGCGGCTGGCGTAATGCGCAAGATCGACTGCGGACCGTTGCTCATCATGTCAGTCACCGTACCGAGGTGCTCACCTTGCAAATTCTCTACTTCCAGACCGATCAACTCGGTCCAGTAAAACTCGTCGTCGGACAACACCGGGAAACGACTCTTCGGTATCGACACGGCTGCGCCCTTCAGCGCTTCCGCGACATTCCGGTCGGTCACTCCCACCAGTTGCGCGACCACGTCGCCACCATGCAGCTTGCACTGCTTGACATCGACATCGTGCAGGTTCGGCTTGTCGATCCACCAGGTTTTCACCTGCAGGAGTGCATCCGCATCTTCCGAGAAAGGACGAATCCTGACCCAGCCAGCAACGCCGTAAGCACCGAAGACAAAGCCTACCTGTGCCAGATCGTCGGGGACTTGCACCCCGGATGCATTCTTATCGGTCAAACCAGCAACCAGACTTAAGCAGCTTTGTTCGAAGCTACCAGGCGAGCAACGGTCGGCGACAGTTGGGCGCCAACGGATTGCCAGTGAGCCAGACGGTCAGCGGTAATGCGCAGTGGCACTTCGCCACCGGATGCCATCGGGTTGTAGAAACCGATGCGCTCGATGAAACGGCCATCGCGACGATTGCGCGAGTCGGTTGCAACGATGTTGAAGAACGGACGCTTCTTGGCGCCTCCACGAGCTAAACGAATAACGACCATAATATTTCCAAAAAGTGTGCTAGGACGGAAAAAGCCGCAAATTATAGCGCGCTTTGCCGCGAAGCAGCAAGCGTTAATGAAATAATCGGGCAATGTTGGGGTAATCGAAGATTATCCCCCGAACCGGCGTGCGGGGCAATAGCCCTGACCATAAAAAAGGTCTGCCGGGGGCCGTATTATGACCGATACTGCATGTTTTCCGGCTATTTAAGCGACAACCATGACTGTTTTGCACCACACATCCCACAAAAACAAGACGTTGGCCGCGCTGCTGGCCTTCCTGTTCGGCGGTCTGGGCCTGCAGCGCCTGTATTTGCGCGGCCTGCGCGACCCGTGGCTGTGGGCGCACCTGGCCGCCCTGCCGGCCTGCGCGCTGGTCTCGCTGGCGGCGCCGGATGCCGACGGCTTCTACAAGCTGCTGCCGCTGATGGTGTCCGGCCTGGTCGGCTTCCTCGAGGCGCTGGTGCTGGGCTTGATGTCCGATGAAAAGTGGGACGCCCGCTTCAACCCCGGCTCCGGCAAGCAATCGGACACCAACTGGCCGCTGGCCGTGGTGCTGGTGGCGGCCATGATGGTGGGCGCCGGCAGCCTGATCGCCACGATTTCCCGCTTATTTGACTTGTTGTACACTGGTGGTTCCTACGGTTAACAAGGAGAACAAGACATGAACCGTTCCATGCTGGTGGCACTGGCCATCGCCGGCCTGAGCTCCACCGCCCAGGCCCAAAGCCCGAAAGAGCAATTCAACGCCGAAACCAAGCGCATCGCCACCCGCTACGCGGATGACAAGAAGCTGTGCGCCGAAGAAAGCAACTCGTCGACCCGCATGCAGTGCACGCGCGACGCCAAGTCCGAATACGACAAGGCCATGACCATGGCCAAGGCCCAGTACAAGGCCAGCCCGGCCAAGCCGGGCAGCTGCATGGAATGCGGCAAGGTGACCTCGATCGTCGTCAGCGACAAGGCCGGCGAAGGCAGCGCGCTGGGCGTCATCGCCGGCGGCGTTGCCGGCGCCCTGCTGGGCAACCAGGTCGGCAGCGGCCATGGCCGCCAGCTGGCGACGGTGGCCGGCGCGGCCGGCGGCGCCTATGCCGGCAAGAAGATCGAAGAGAAGGCCAAATCCACCAAGCAGTGGACCGTGCACGTGCAATACGACGACGGCAAGCAGGCCAGCTTCAACTTCGACCACGACCCGCGCATGCTGAGCGGCGACCGCGTCCGCAACGACAACGGCAACCTGGTCCGCAACTAGCGTCAAACAAACAGCCTCCGGGCTGTTTTTTTTCGCCTGTGCCACAATATCTTGCTGATTCGACCACTACAGGAGACATCGTGCAAGTACCGACCTTCCCCGCCCAATGGCAAGCGCTGGTAGACCAGGCCGCCACCGCCCTGCGCACGCTGGCGCTCGATGAGGCCGCCAAGGAAAAATTCTGCAACGATCCGCTGCTGCGGCCCTATATGCACAAGGTGTCGCAGCGCTATGTTGCCGGCCGGACGGTGGCCGAAGCGCTGCAGCGCGTCGAGCACATCATCGCGCAAGGCCATGCGGCGTCGGTGGAGTACATGGGCGAAAGCGTGCGCGACGAAGCGTTCGCGATGGCCGAGACGGAGGTGTTCATGGAGCTGGTCAAGGCTGTCGGCCAGCGCAACCTGAACTGCTCGATCTCGTTCGACCTGTCGCACGTGGGCCTGACGGTGGACAAGGAACTGGGCTACCGCAACGCCCGCCGCATCGCGCTGGCAGCCGCCGAGATCAACCGCGAGGCGATGATCTCGATGGAAGCCATCGACCGCGCCGACGACATCTACCAGCTTTACGCGCGGCTGCACCGGGAAGACGGCTTGCACAATGTCGGCATCACGGTGCCGGCCAAGCGCCACCGCACGGCGCGCGACCTGCCGTCGCTGATGAAGATCCCGGGCCGCATCCGGCTGGTGAAAGGCGCGTTCCTGGAGTCGGAGGAGGTCTCATATCACCGCAACAGCCCCGAGCTGGCGGCCGCCTACCGCCGCTACGCGCAGGAGTTGCTGCTGAGCGGCCACAAGTGCTCGATCGCCACGCACGACCGCGGCATCCAGCAAGACCTCGGCGCGCTGATACTGCAAGAGCGCATCGATCCGCGCTGGTATGAATTCGAATCGCTGATCGGCCTCGGCACCGAGCAGATCGTCGACCTGAGGGCGCGCGGCTTCCCCACCCGTGAATACGCGGTGTTCGGCGACGAACACTTCCTCTACGTACTAAACCGCATCGCCGAGGAACCGGTGCGCGTGTACCAGGCCATCGTCGACGTGATGGGCCGGCCGGCTTGAATTACCAGCCGCCGCCCATGTGCGGCGCGAAGCGCTGCGTCAGGAAGTCGACGAAGGCGCCGACCTTGGCCGACAGGTTCAGGCGCTGCGGGTAGACCGCAAAGATGTCGGCGGCCGGCAACGACCATTCCTCCAGCACCGGCAGCAGCCGGCCGGAACGCAGATACGGCGCCGCATCCCATTGCGAGCGCATGAGAATGCCGTAGCCTTCCAGCGCCCATGCCAGCGCCGTCTCGCCGTCGTTGGTGCTGAGCGTGCCGCGCACCTTGACCGTCTCCTGCCGCCGGCCATTGTTCAGCTGCCAGACGCCGTAAGCCGCCTCATCCTCGCGGATCACGATGCAGTCGCGGCGCTGCAAATCGTTGGGCGTGAGCGGCGCCGCGACCTTGTCCAGATACAGCGGCGAGGCGCACAGCAGCCGCCGGTTGGACGCGATCTTGCGCGCCGTGATGCGCGCGTCCGGCAGCTCGCCGATGCGGATGCCGACATCGTAGGCCGCATCGACCAGGTTCATCGGCCGCTCCGTCATCTGCAACTGCACCTCCACTTCCGGATAGCGCCGCGCGAACGCCGCCACCGCCGGCGCGATATGCCGCCGCCCGAAGCCGAAGCTGGCGTTGACCCGCAGCAGCCCCTTCGGCTCGGCGCGGCTGCTGACCACCTTCATCTCCAGTTCCTCGATATCGGCCAGGATGCGCGCGCCGTTGCTCAGGTAGACCTCGCCCTCGTGCGTCACGCTCATGCGCCGCGTGGTGCGGTTCAGCAGGCGCACGCCCAGCCGCTGCTCCAGCGCGGCCAGCCGCTTGGTGACCACCGGCGGCGTCACGCCCAGCTCGCGCGCCACCGCCGCCAGACTGCCCTGCTTGATCAGCAAGGCAAAAAACGCCAGGTCCGAGACCGCATCCATTATTAATCCTGAAGAAAGAATAGATTTAATTCTCACGAATTATATGCCTGATCTGCGGTTATACAATGCTCTGCAACCAGGAGATATCATGTTCCCTCACTTTGAACGGCACACCATCGACGTCGGCGACGTCCCCATTCACTGCGTCAAGGGCGGCAACGGCCCCGCCCTACTGCTGCTGCACGGCCATCCGCAAACCCACGCGATCTGGCACAAGGTGGCGCCGCAACTGGCCGAGCGCTACACCGTCATCGCCGCCGACCTGCGCGGCTACGGCGACAGCGGCAAGCCGGCCGGCCTGCCCGACCACAGCAACTATTCCAAGCGCGCGATGGCCGCCGACCAGCTGCGCCTGATGCGCCATTTCGGCCACGAGCGCTTCCTGGTGCTGGCGCACGACCGCGGCGCCCGCGTCGCCTACCGCATGGCGCTCGACCATCCGGCAGCCGTCAGCCGCCTGGTCACGCTGGACATCGCGCCGACGCTGGCCATGTACGAGAAGACCTCGATGGCCTTCGCCACCGCCTACTACCACTGGTTCTTCCTGATCCGTCCAGCGCCGTTCCCGGAGACGCTGATCAACTCCCATCCGGGCGACTACCTGAAGCACACCATCGGCGGCCGCAGCGCCGGCCTGGCGCCGTTCACCGACGAAACCTACGCCGAATACCTGCGCTGCCTGCAGGACCCGGCCACCGTGCACGGCATCTGCGAGGACTACCGCGCCAGCGCCACGATCGACCTGGAACACGAACGCGCCGACCTGGCCGCCGGCCGCAAGATCGCCTGCCCGATGCTGGCCCTGTGGGGCGCGCACGGCGCGGTCGGCCAGTGCTTCGATCCGCTGGCCGAATGGCGGGCACTGGCCAGCGACGTGCGCGGCAAGGCGCTCGACTGCGGCCACTACATCCCGGAAGAAGCGCCGCAGGCGCTGCTCGACGAAGTACTGCCTTTCCTCTCCACCCAGACGCCATAGAAAGCCGCGCCATGCCATCCACCCTGTACCAGAAACTGGTCGCCTCGCACACCGTCAGCCGCATCGACGCGCAGCACGTGCTGCTGTACGCCGACCTGCACATCATGAACGAATACACCAGCCCGCAAGCCTTCACCGCGCTGCGCGCGCAGCAGCGCCGCGTGCTGCGGCCCCGGCAGCAACTGGCCGTGGTGTCGCACATCATTCCCACGCACCCGGTCGGCAACGCGCAGCGCACCATCATGGACCCGGCCTCGTCGCTGCAGGCGCGCAACCTGAAGCGCAATTGCGACGAGTTCGGCATCAGGCTGCTCGACACCACCGACGCCGACCAGGGCATCGAGCACATCGTCGCGCCCGAACACGGCCTGATCCGCCCCGGCATGGTGGTCATGTGCGGCGACAGCCACACCACCACCTACGGCGCGCTGGGTGCGCTGGGCTTCGGCGTGGGTACCTCGGAGGTCGAGCACATCCTGGCGACGCAGACGCTGGTCTACCGGCTGGCCGGCGACATGCGCATCCGCATCGACGGCGCGCTGCCGCTGGGCACCTCGGTCAAGGACCTGATCCTGCTCATCATCGGCAAGATAGGCGCCCAGGGCGCGCGCGGCTACGCGGTGGAATTCTGCGGCACCACCATCGCCACGCTGTCGGCCGAAGCGCGCATGACGATGTGCAATATGGCGGTGGAGGCCGGCGCCCGCGCCGCGCTGATCCAGCCCGACCAGATCACCTTCGACTATATCGCCGGCCATGCCAGGGACCTGCGCGGCGCGCCATGGGAACAGGCCATGGCCAGCTGGCGGGAATTGTATTCCGACCCGGGTGCGCGATTCGACGTCGAGCACGCCTTCGACGCGGCCGAGGTGGAGCCTTACGTCACCTGGGGCACCAGTCCCGACCAGGCCATGCCCATCAGCGGCCTGATGCCCGATCCGGCCGCCTGCGGCGACACCCACGCGCAGGACGCCATCGCCCGCGCACTGGACTACATGGGACTGCGCGCCGCGGCGCCGATCGAACGCACGCCGGTCGACCGCGTCTTCATCGGTTCCTGCACCAACGGCCGCATCGAGGATTTGCGGCTGGCGGCCGCCATCGTGCGCGGACGCAGCGTCGCGTCCGCCGTGCGCGCGATGGTCGTGCCCGGTTCGGGCAGCGTGCGCCGCCAGGCCGAACAGGAAGGCCTGGCACAGGTCTTCATCGACGCCGGTTTCGAATGGCGCCAGCCGGGCTGCTCGATGTGCCTGGCCATGAACGACGACGTGCTGGAGCCGGGCGAGCGCTGCGCCTCCACCACCAACCGCAATTTCGAGGGCCGCCAGGGCCGCGCGGGCCGCACGCACCTGATGAGCCCGGCCATGGCTGCGGCCGCCGCCATCACCGGCTACATCGCCGACGTCCGCAAACTGGGAGTACACCATGCATAAGTTAGAAGGCATCGCCGCGCCGCTGCTGATCGACAACCTCGACACCGACCAGATCATGCCCAAGCAATTCCTGCGCATCATCACCAAGGAAGGTTTGGACCAGGGCGTGCTGTACGACCTGCGCTTCGAGCCCGACGGCGCGCCCAAGCCGGAATTCATCCTGAACCGCGCGGCGTACCAGGGGGCCAACATCCTGATCGGCGGCGCCAACTTCGGCTGCGGTTCCAGCCGCGAGCACGCCGTCTGGGGCTTGCAGCAATTGGGCATCGAAGTGGTGATCGCCTCCAGCTTCGGCGAGATATTTTTCGGCAACGCCTTGAACAACCGGCTGCTGCTGATCGTGCTGGAGCCGCCGCAAGTCGACGCGCTGGCGGCTGAGGCTGGCAGCGGCGCCCCCCGGCTGACGGTCGACCTCGACAGCATGACCGTGCGCGGCGCCGGCGGCCTGGCGTTTCCATTCACGCTGAGCGCGCGCCACAAGCGCATGATCACCGAGGGCCTCGACATGGTCGGCGCAACGATGTGCCAGCTGGACGCCATCGCCGCGTTCGAGCAACGGCATTTCCAGCGCCATCCGTGGGCGCAGGTGCTGCCTTGATCCGCTAGTGCAAGCGCAACTCGACCAGGGACATCATGCTGGCTTCGGCGTTGCGCAGCGCGCGGGCCGACTGCCGGGCGCCGGCGGCGACGGCCCAGGCCAGCACCCAGTGGCCGGCCTGGATTTCGTCCGAGGCGGTCTCGGCATGCAACAGGCGCTGGGCAGCGATATTCATGCGATGGATCGCATACGCCTTGCGGTCGGCGTTGACGCTGACTGCGGACAGGATGATCGATTTCATAGGGACCTCGTGGTTGGCATCCTCCTTGTACGCAATCCGCGCGGCAATGGATTCAACTTTTTTGAGGCCCAGCGCGAGCACAGGACGCCCCGTCAAGTCAGGCAGCGACATCCACTCTGCGACAATTGTCCTTTGATAATGTCTGCTACATATAGCCGGTCAGCAGCGCGCGCGCCCAGTCCGGGCGGCCGTTGCGCTGCGCCAGCTCGGCCATTGGACGGCTGTCGTACGGCACCGCGATCAGGCCGCTGGTCCATGCGCCGTCTATCCGCTCAACAATGGCGTAGCGCGCATCGGGCGAGCCGTTCTGGACCATGTGAAAAGTTGGATGTTCGTCGTCGTAAGCCTGCAATCCGACGCTGCCGGGGTTGACGATCAGCGTGCCGTTCGGCGCGCGCACGGCACGCGGCACATGGGTGTGGCCGCATATCACCAGCTCGGCCTTCACATCGCCCAGCCGCTGCGCCACCTCCTCCGGCGCGGCGAGCCGCACATGGGGCTGGCCGGGATCCACCGATTCCAGGAAGTATTCGAGATCGCTGCGCGGCGTGCCGTGGCACAGCAGAACCTGGTCGTTCAGCCGTTGGCAGGATTTGAGCGACGCCATCCAGGCCAGTTCACGCACGCCCAGCTGCGCCCGCGCATAAGCGTCGGACGGCCGGCGCTGCATATTGTCCGGCGCATCGGGATCCAGCTCCAGCACTTGCCGCTCGTGATTGCCGGCCAAGTGTATCCAATCCTGCGCCATCAGGAAGCGCACCGTCTCGCGCGGCAGCAGTGGCCCGGAGGCGCTGTCGCCCAGATTGACCACCAGATCCACGCCGCGCCGGTGCATATGGCCCACCACGGCTTCCAGCGCCGGCAAGTTGCCGTGTATGTCAGACAGAATCGCGATGCGCATAGGGCCTCCCGGGTGGTTCCACTTCACAGTGTAGCGCGATAGGCGTAAAAAAAGCAGCCCGAAGGCTGCTTTTCGTGAAGCGGCGAGACCGGCTTAGAACTGGTCTTCGCTCAGCGCCAGCACGCCGGCGCTGCCGTCGATGATGGCGATGCGCAAGCCCGAGGCTTGCGACAGGATGTGGTCGGCGAAGAAGCGCGCGGTGGCGATCTTGGCTTTATAGAAACCGGCGTCGCCATCGTTGGCGTCCAGCTTCTGCTGAGCGATCACGGCGGCGCGCGCCATCTGCCAGCCGCCCAGCACGATGCCGGCCAGCTTCAGGTACAGCACGCTGCCCGAAAACACGCCCTTGATGTCGCTCTTCATGTTGGCCACCACGTAATCGACCACCGCTTCCAGGTCCTTGCTGCCGGACGACAGCTGCGCCAGGATGGCCTTGAAGTCCGCGTTGTCCGACGCCGCCAGTTGCGCCTCGGTCGCCCGCACCTGGGCGATGATGCCCTTGGCCACGGCGCCGCCGTCGCGCACGGTCTTGCGGCCGACCAGGTCGTTGGCCTGGATCGCCGTCGTGCCTTCGTAGATCGTCAGGATCTTCGCATCGCGGTAGTGCTGGGCCGCGCCGGTTTCCTCGATGAAGCCCATGCCGCCGTGCACCTGCACGCCGTCGCGGGTAACGTCCTGCGACATCTCGGTCGACCAGCCCTTGATCACGGGCACCAGGTATTCGTACACCGCCAGGTTGGCCTTGCGCACTTCCGCGTCGGCGTGGCTGTGCGCCACGTCGCTGATGCCGGCGCCGACGTAGGCCAGCGCGCGCGCCGCCTCGGTCTGCGAACGCATCGACATCAGCATGCGGCGCACGTCCGGGTGATGAATAATCGATACCGGGCCGGCCGAACCGGCCAGGTCGCGCGACTGCACGCGGTCCTTGGCGAAGGCCACGGCCTTCTGGTAGGCCCGCTCGGCCAGGCCGATGCCCTGCAGGCCGACGCCGAAGCGGGCCGCGTTCATCATGATGAACATGTATTCCAGGCCGCGGTTCTCCTCGCCCACCAGCGTGCCGATGGCGCCGCCGTGGTCGCCGAATTGCAGCACGGCGGTCGGGCTGGCCTTGATGCCCAGCTTGTGCTCGATCGACACGCAATGCGCATCGTTGCGGGCGCCGACCGAACCGTCGGCGTTGACCAGGAACTTGGGCACGATGAACAGCGAGATGCCCTTCACGCCCGGCGGCGCGTCCGGCGTGCGCGCCAGCACCAGGTGGACGATGTTCTCGGCGAAGTCATGCTCGCCGTAGGTGATGAATATCTTGGTGCCGAACACCTTGTAGGTGCCGTCGCCCTGCGGCACGGCGCGGGTGCGCACGGCGGCCAGGTCGGAGCCGGCTTGCGGCTCGGTCAGGTTCATGGTGCCGGTCCACTTGCCCGACACCAGGTTTTCCAAATAGATGGCTTTCTGCTCGTCGCTGCCGGCGGTCAGCAGCGCTTCGATCGCGCCGTCCGACAGCAGCGCGCACAGCGCGAACGAGATGCTGCCGGAGTTGAGCATTTCAATGCATGGGGTCGCCAGCAGCTTCGGCAGGCCCTGGCCGCCGAATTCCACCGGGTGCTGCACGCCCTGCCAGCCAGCCTCGGCAAATGCCTTGAAGGCTTCCTTGAAGCCCTTGGAGGTGGTGACCTGGCCGTCGTGCCACCAGCTCGGTTCCTTGTCGCTTGGGTTGTTCAACGGCGCGACCACGCCGCTGACGAATTTCGCGTTCTCTTCCAGCACGGCTTCGGCGGTGTCCGGGGTCGCGTCTTCGTTGCCCGGCAGCGCGTTGACGCCGGCCAGGTCGGCCAGTTCGTTCATCACGAACAGCATGTCTTTCAGGGGTGCTTGATATGGCATCTTATGTCTCCAAGAAAAAGGCCACGGCAATCCGGCGTTCCGGATCAGCGTGGCCTGATGTGCGGTGCGCGGGCTTAGCCCAGTTCAGCAACCAGTTGCGGCACGATGTCGAACAGGTCGCCGACGATGCCGTAGTCGGCAACGGAGAAGATCGGCGCTTCAGGATCTTTGTTGATCGCCACGATGGTCTTCGAATCCTTCATGCCGGCCAGGTGCTGGATCGCGCCCGAGATGCCGACGGCGATGTACAGCGTCGGCGCGACGATCTTGCCGGTCTGGCCCACTTGCCAGTCGTTCGGCACGTAGCCGGCGTCGACGGCGGCGCGCGAGGCGCCCATGGCGGCGTTCAGCTTGTCCGCCAGCGGTTCCAGGATCTTGAACGCTTCGCCCGAGCCCATGCCGCGGCCGCCGGAAACGATGATCTTGGCGGCGGTCAGCTCAGGACGGTCCGACTTGGCCAGCTCGCGGCCGACGAAGGCCGATTTGCCGATGTCGGCAACTGCGGCGACGGTTTCGGTCGCGGCCGAACCGCCGGTGGCGGCAGCGGCGTCGAAGCCGGTCGAACGCACGGTGATGACCTTGATCTTGTCCGACGATTGCACGTAGGCGATCGCGTTGCCGGCGTAGATAGGACGCTCGAAGGTGTCCGGCGAGTCCACTTTGGTGATTTCGGAAATCTGTGCCACGTCCAGCTTGGCGGCCACGCGCGGCAGGATGTTCTTGCCGTAGGCGGTGGCCGGGGCCAGGATGTGGCTGTACGAACCGGCCAGCGCCAGCACTTGCTCGGCGATGTTCTCGGCCAGGCCGTCGGCGAAGTAAGCGGCGTCGGCCACTATGACTTTCGACACGCCGGCGATTTGCGCGGCTGCTTCGGCTGCGGCACCGGCGTTCGAGCCGGCAACCAGGACGTGCACGTCGCCACCGCACTGGGCGGCAGCGGTCACGGTGTGGAGGGTGCTGCCTTTCAGGCTAGCGTTGTCGTGTTCGGCGATAACTAATGCGACCATGGTTGTTCCTTTAGATGACTTTGGCTTCGGTGCGCAGTTTTGCGACCAGGGTGGCGACGTCCGGTACCTTGATGCCGGCCGAGCGTTTTGCCGGCTCGACGACTTTCAGGGTTTTCAGACGCGGGGTCACATCGACGCCCAGGTCTTCTGGCTTGGTCACATCCAGCGGTTTTTTCTTGGCCTTCATGATGTTCGGCAGCGTCACATAGCGCGGCTCGTTCAGGCGCAGGTCGGTGGTGACGATGGCCGGCAAGGTCAGCGCCAGCGTTTCCAGGCCGCCGTCCACTTCGCGGGTCACGGTGACCTTGCCGTCTTCCAGCACCACTTTCGACGCGAACGTCGCTTGCGGCCAGCCCAGCAGCGCAGCCAGCATCTGGCCGGTCTGGTTGGAATCGTCGTCGATCGCCTGCTTGCCCAGGATGATCAGTTGTGGCTGTTCCTTGTCCGCCAGCGCCTTGAGCAGCTTGGCCACCGCCAGCGGCTCCAGCTCGACGGCGGTTTCCACCAGGATGCCGCGGTCGGCGCCGATGGCCATGCCGGTGCGCAGGGTTTCCTGGCATTGGGTCACGCCGCACGATACGGCCACCACTTCGGTCACCTTGCCGGCTTCTTTGAGGCGCATCGCTTCTTCCAGCGCGATCTCATCGAATGGATTCATCGACATTTTGACGTTGGCGATATCGACGCCGCTGCCGTCGGACTTGACGCGCACCTTGACGTTGTAGTCGACCACGCGTTTGACGGGTACCAAGACTTTCATAGCTGTGCCTTTGGAAAAATTAAAGAATTCGGGACAAATAATGTGGGCTAGATTATATGAGAAATCCAGCCTGCACAAGAAATTTAAGCACGATCGTGCGTTTTTTGGCTAGTAGAAATCGTCTAAAAAATAAATGCTTTAGACGATATTTCTGTAGAAAAAGTAGCTAAGGGAAGACGCGGCGCTTATTTGCGCTGCATCAAAAAGACAAATTCGCGGCCAGTCTGGACATGCGACAACAGCGCATTGCCGGTTTGCTTGGCGAAAGCCTGGAAATCCCGCACGGAACCCGGGTCGGTCGCCATAATCCGCAGCACTTCGCCGCTCTGCAACTCAGACAAGGCTTTCTTGGCCTTCAGGATCGGCAGCGGACAGTTCAAACCGCGCGCATCGAGTTCCTTATGGAATTCCATGATTTCGTTTTCAAGTATCGTGTCGCTCATCAAGAACCCGCTCGTTTTGTTTAGGACTGTCGTCATACTACTCCAAAACGGGCCGCATGACGCGCTGCACCAAAATAGTTCATTGCGCGTTGCAAGTTTGCAACGCGAGCTGACGAGTATACAACAGGAATCCCCAGACGACAACGGCCCGCGCTTGACACGCGGGCCGCTTATTTACGGGCTTTTTACTGGCTTCTGAGCAACTTAGGCGCGCTCGCCCACCCATGCGGCAACACCCGCCAGAGCCGCCGGCAGACCGCTTGGATCGGTACCGCCGGCCTGCGCCATATCAGGGCGTCCGCCACCTTTTCCGCCCACTTGTTGTGCAACGAAGTTCACCAGCTCGCCCGCCTTGACCTTGGACGTGGCGTCCGCCGTCACGCCGGCGATCAGGCTCACCTTGCCGTCGGCAACGCTGGCCAGCACGATGGCGGCGGTCTTCAGCTTGTCCTTCAGCTTGTCCATGGTCTCGCGCAGGCGGGCCACGTCGGCGCCGTCCAGCGTGGCCGCCAGCACCTTGATGCCGTTGACGTCGACCGCTTGCGCGACCAGCTCGTCGCCCTGGCCCGAAGCCAGTTTCGATTTCAGCGCGGCCAGTTCCTTTTCCAGCGCCTTGACGTGGTCCTGCACCTGGCCGATACGCGCGGTCAGTTCCTCGGGATTCGACTTCAGCGCGGCCGACGCTTCCAGCAGGCGGCGGTTCATCGATTGCACCAGCGCCAGCGCGCCTTCGCCGGTGACGGCTTCGACGCGGCGGATGCCGGCGGCCACGCCGCCTTCAGCGATGATCTTGAACAGGCCGATGTCGCCGGTGCGCTGCACGTGCACGCCGCCGCACAGCTCTTTCGAGGTGCCGATGTCCAGCACGCGCACTTCGTCGCCGTACTTCTCGCCGAACAGCGCCATCGCGCCGTGCTTGACCGCGTCGTCGAAGGACATGTGCTGCGCCTTGGTCGCGTGGTTTTCCAGGATCTCCTTGTTGACCTTGGTTTCCACTTCGGCGATCTGCTCGGCCGTCAGCGGCGCGTTGTGGCTGAAGTCGAAGCGGGTCTTGTCCGGATCGACCAGCGAGCCTTTCTGCGCCACGTGCGAACCCAGCACTTCGCGCAGGGCCTTGTGCATCAGGTGGGTGGCCGAGTGGTTGCGGATGGTGCGCGCGCGCTTGGCTTGATCGACGTTGGCGCTGACCGCATCGCCCACTTTCAGCGCGCCCGACTCCAGCACGCCGTGGTGGCCGAACACGTCGGCCTGGATCTTCAGCGTGTCGCTGACGCTGAACTGCGCCGCGCCCGAGCTGATGACGCCCTGGTCGCCCACCTGGCCGCCGGATTCGGCGTAGAACGGCGTGGTGTCGAGCACCACGATGCCGGCCTGGCCAGCCTTCAGTTCCTGCACCGGCGTGCCGGCCGCGTACAGCGCGACGACCTTGCTGCTGTGCGTCAGGTTGTCATAGCCGACGAATTTGTTTTTCTCGCCCGAATACTCGACCTTGCTGTCCTTGGTGGTCTTGCCGCCCTTGCGCGACAGTTCCTGGCTTTCCTTCAGCGCGGCGTCGTAGCCGGCCTGGTCGAACTCGATATTGCGCTCGCGGCAGATGTCGGCCGTCAGGTCCGGCGGGAAGCCGTAGGTCTCGTACAAGGTGAAGGCGGTGGCGCCGTCGATGCCCTTGCCGTCCTTGGCCAGCTGCGTCTCCAGCACTTTCATGCCGGTTTCCAGCGTCTCGCCGAAGCGCTCTTCCTCGGCCTTGAGCATCTGTGCCACGCGGTCCTTGGCCTCTTCCAGCTCCGGATAGGCGGCGCCCATCTCGATCGCCAGGTCGGCCACCAGCTTGTAGAAGAACGGCTTGGTCTGGCCCAGCTTGTGGCCATGGCGCAGCGCGCGGCGGATGATGCGGCGCAGCACGTAGGCACGGCCTTCGCTGCCGGGAATCACGCCGTCGACGATCATGAACGCGGCGGCGCGGATGTGGTCGGCGATCACGCGCAGCGATTTGTTTTCCAGGTCGGTGGCGCCGGTTTCGCGCGCGGCGGCCTTGATCAGGTGCTGGAACAGGTCGATCTCGTAGTTCGAGTGCACGTGCTGCAGCACGGCGGCCAGGCGCTCCATGCCCATGCCGGTGTCGACGCACGGCTTCGGCAGCTTGTGCATCACGCCCGCTTCGTCGCGGTTGAACTGCATGAACACCAGGTTCCAGATTTCGATGAAGCGGTCGCCGTCTTCGTCCGGCGAGCCTGGCGGGCCGCCTGGAATGTCGGCGCCGTGGTCGTAGAATATCTCGGTGCACGGACCGCATGGGCCGGTGTCGGCCATCTGCCAGAAGTTGTCCGACGCGTAGCGCGCCCCCTTGTTGTCGCCGATGCGGATGATGCGCTCTTTTGGCACGCCGATCTCATTGGCCCAGATGTCGTAGGCCTCGTCGTCTTCCTGGTAGACGGTGACGGTCAGCTTGTCGACCGGCAGCGCGTAGACCTTGGTCAGCAGTTCCCAGGCGTAGTTGATGGCGTCGCGCTTGAAGTAGTCGCCGAAGCTGAAGTTGCCCAGCATTTCGAAGAAGGTGTGGTGGCGCGCGGTGTAGCCGACGTTTTCCAGGTCGTTGTGCTTGCCGCCGGCGCGCACGCAGCGCTGCACGGAGGTGGCGCGGGTGTACGGACGGCTGTCGGTACCGGTGAACACGTCCTTGAACTGCACCATGCCGCTGTTGGTCAGTAGCAGGGTCGGGTCGTTGCCAGGTACCAGGGAGCTGGAACGGACAATCGAATGACCCTTGGATTCAAAAAACTTGAGGAATTTGTCGCGGATTTCAGATGATTTCATGTCGTAAGCAGAGGTAGCTGGCAAATGCAAAGGGTTGATTATATATGACCACGCCGCAGGCAGGGTCTCAGGCGAAGGTGGGGCCGATCAAATCGATGCGGTCGGTGCAGAACCCGTCCACGCCCCAGGACAGGATCTCCCGGCCCCGCTGCGGATCGTTGACGGTATAGCAAAACAGGCCGTAGCCGGCCGCCTTGACCTGCGCCGCCAGCTCGCGCGTCAGGTGCTTCTGGTTGGTGTGGATGGCCACGGCGCCCAGTGCGCGCGCCTGCTCCTGCCAGTCGGCGGGGATCTTGTCCAGCAGATAGCCGCGCGGCAGCTCGGGCGCGGCGTCGCGGGCGGCCGCCAGCGCGTCGAAGCTGAATGACGACAGCAGCGGGATGGCGGCAGGGTCGCCGGCGGCGAGTTCGGCGGCATAGCTGTCGCGTGTCACTTTTGCAACCCAGGCGCCGGTTTCGCGCTCGAAACCGTCGGCCGGCTTGATTTCCACGTTCATCCAGATGCGTTGCGCCTTGCAATAATCGATGAATTGGGTGAAGAATGGTACCGGTTCATCGCGGAATTGCGGGCCGAACCAGCTGCCGGCGTCCATCGCGGCCAGCTCGACGGCGTCGGTGCCCGGCACGCTGCCCTGCCCCGCCACCGTGCGGCCGAAGTCGGGGTCGTGCATCACCATGCCGATGCCGTCGCGCGACAGCATCACGTCGAACTCGACGGCGCGGAAGCCATAGGCCAGCCCGGCGCGCAGTCCGGCCACCGTGTTTTCCGGCGCCAGCGTCCCGCCGCCGCGGTGTGCAACAATTTTTGGGTAGGGCCACATGGCTATGCCTCGGAAAGGTTGTCATGACAATCATATCAACACTATCACGAATGGCGCCAGCCGTGCTGCTGCTGTGGTCAGCTCTCGCCGGTGCCGAAGCGCTGACCCAGGAACTGGTGGTCTCCCGCGCCGCCATCCTGTACGCCGGCCGGCTCGACAAACTGACGCTGGACGCCGACCCGCGCTTCAGCGAGCGCGTGCGCAACATCGCCCTGCCGCTGATCGCCCAGGCCGGCCGCGACTACCCGGACACCGCGCACTGGGCCTGGGAAATCCATACCACCGGCGACCCGGAGCAGAACGCCGACTGCATGGCCGGCGGCAAGATCCTGGTCAGCGCCGACTACGTCGGCCGGCTGGAGCTGAGCGACGCCGAACTGGCCATGCTGCTGGCCCATGAAATCGAGCACGCCGCCCTGCATCACAACCTGAAGGAATACCAGCAGGCGCTGCTGCTCGATCCGCGCTGGGCGCAGCGGCCCTACCTGGAACTGGAACACGCGGTCGACCACGACACCGACCTGATCGACCTGCTGGCCGCCACCAATTACAGTCAGGAACAGGAAGCCGACCGCGAAGGCCTGCTGTTGGCCTGGCGCGCGGGCTGGCCGGCGGCGCGGCTGGCGACCTATTTCAAGAAGGTGGCGCGCGCCAGCGACCGTCCGCGGCGCAGCAAGCCGGACTATCCGTCGCCGCTGCAGCGCTGGCAGGCCGCGCGTGAACTGGCCGGCACATTGCAAAAAAATTATGTGCAAGCGCCCGACTGAGCCACTACACTAGCGGCCTGATAGCATTACTCAAAAGGTTACACACATCATGACAGCTCCAAAAGCGCTAGGCCATATCCGCGTCCTCGACCTGAGCCGCGTGCTGGCCGGACCGTGGTGCTCGCAGAATCTGGCCGACCTCGGCGCCGACGTCATCAAGATCGAACGCCCCGGCAGCGGCGACGACACCCGCGCCTGGGGCCCGCCGTACGCCAAGGACGCCGCCGGCAACAACACCACCGAGGCGGCCTACTACCTGGCCGCCAACCGCGGCAAGCGCTCGGTCACGATCGACATCGCCAGCGCCGACGGCCAGGCGCTGATACGCGAGCTGGCCAGCCACTGCGACGTGGTGCTGGAAAACTTCAAGGTCGGCCAGCTGAAACGCTACGGCCTGGACTATGAATCGCTGAAAGCCATCAAACCCGACCTGGTCTACTGCTCGGTGACCGGGTTCGGCCAGGACGGCCCGTACGCGCACCGCGCCGGCTACGACTTCCTGATCCAGGGCATGGGCGGCCTGATGTCGGTCACCGGCGAGCGCGACGACCTGCCCGGCGGCGGCCCGCAAAAGGCCGGCGTGGCGCTGACCGACCTGATGACCGGCATGTACGCCACCATCGCCATCCTGGCCGCGCTGACGCACCGCGACCGCAGCGGCGAAGGCCAGTACATCGACATGGCCTTGCTGGACGTGCAGGTGGCGATGCTGGCCAATATGGGCAGCAACTACCTCAACAGCGGCAAGCCGCCCAAGCGCTGGGGCAATGCGCACCCGAACATCGTGCCGTACCAGACCTTCCAGTGCGCCGACGGCTACATCATCGTCGCCACCGGCAACGACGGCCAGTATCAGAAGTTTGTCGAGGTGGGCGGCCGCGCCGACCTGGCCTTGCACGAGCGCTACGCCACCAATCCGCTGCGCGTGCAGAACCGCGACGAGCTGGTGCCGCTGCTGGCGGCCATGGTGCTGGCGCAGCCGCGCGATTTCTGGATCGGCAAGCTGGAGGAAGTCGGCGTGCCCTGCGGCCCGATCAACAACCTCGACGACGTCTACAAGAATCCGCAAGTGCTGGCGCGCGAGCTGGTGATGGAGGTGCCGCATCCGACGGCCGGCAGCATGAAGCTGGTGCGCAGCCCGATGAAGATGTCGGCCACGCCGGCCGACAACGCGCTCGCGCCGCCGCTGCTGGGCCAGCACACCGACGAGGTCCTGCGCAACCTGCTGGGCCAAAGCGACGACGACATCGCCGCGCTGCGCGAGCAGGGAGTGCTGTAATGGAAAAGCTGATCGCCGAATTAAAACGGCTGTACCTGCTCGACGACCAGGAGTGCTTCCCCGCCGGCGAACTGACGGCGCGGATGCTGGAGCAGCACTTGAGCGGCGAGAAAACCACGTCGCTCAACCTGGTCTCGGACAACGGCCTGGTGCGCGCGCTGATCGTCGATTTCAACCGCATGGGCGACGCGCCGGCGCTGCAGCATTGGGACCGCCTGTGCGGCGTGGCCAACGCGCTGCAGGACCAGCTCGGCCTGCCCGCGCCGGCCGTCAGCATCAGCGGCGCCGGCGGCTACTCGCTGTGGATGTCGCTGGCGACGCCGGTGCCGCTCAATCAGGCGCAGCAGTTTCTGCACCTGCTGCGCAAGACCTATTTCCCCGACATACCGAACGAAGAGATCGGCCTGCGTCCCGACACCGTGACCAGCACCACCGCCGAACTGCCGCCGTGCCTGCACATGGCCAGCGGCAACTGGGCGGCGTTCATCAATCCCGGCATGGGCGCCTCGTTCGCCGACGAATCCGGACTGGAAATGATGCCGCCATACGCCGCGCAGGCCGCGTTCCTGGAAGGCCTGCAAGGCATGACGGACAAGCAGTTCACGCACGCCATCAGCACCATGCACCCGCCGCACGGCAAGGAGCGCCCGCACAAGCCGGCCGAGCCGGCGGCGGCACCGCAGGCCGCCCCAAGCGGCCTGCTGCTGAAGGACGCCACGCTGGAAGACATCATCCAGCACCTGCACGCGAAAAACATCGAGCCGACGTTCAGGCACGTCATGCCGAAGTAAGCGGCCGGCCCCCGTCCGTTACGGGCTGATGCGCATATCCCGCTTCAGCTCCATGATCTGGCTGTGCATATAGCTCACCGCGCCGCGCAGCTGCGGCGACAGTCGCGGAATGTTGAGGCATACCTGCCTGGCCCGCTCGGCCAGCCGGTCCATTTCCCGGACCAGCTTGTGCAGCCGCAGCTCGTCCCTGGAAAACACCACCTCCTGCGCGGTGTCGGAATGCCGGTCCAGGCGCTGGATGCTGTCGCGCAGTTCGCTGGGCAGATTGGGCTCGCCGGAACAGGCTTGCGCGGCCTGCCCTATCGCTTGCTGAACCAGATGGAAACGGTGCTGGATGTCGTTCGCTTGCAGCATGATGAACTCCTCCTCGATGGATCGGGCACAGGCGTGCCGGTGCAGATTCGACCATCCGCTCCTTCCGCAGTTTCAAGCCCCCGCCCGCCTGTTTGACACAGATCAGACCGTGATCAAACTCCATCACTTGTTGCGCGCAAGCTAGTCGTGTGGCCATCGCATCTTGTGTTCTGTTAGTATTGATCCACATCGTTTCCGCCCAGCCGAATGGATATGGATCAGCAAGAATATCCCCCTCATGGTCGCGACCCCGGGCGCCAACTGGAAGCGTTGGATTGCCACGCGGACTTCGAACATTTTTTCGCCGACAGCCCCTACTTCGCCTTTGTCATGGACGAAAACGAGCAGCTGCTGGCCGTCAACCGTTATTCCATCGCGACCCTGGGGCCGACCCAGGCCGGCGCTGCCGTCGCCACGTTGTATACGACATGGGCGCTGGCGATGCTGCGCGGCGAAGCGCTGCCCGCCGTGCGCGCGCGCGGCTACTGGCGCGGCGAGCTGGAACTGCTGGACGTCGACGGCATCGGCCACATGGTGACGCAAACATTGGAATGGCGCGCAGCCACCAGCGGCCAGCAAGCGTCCCTGCTTTGCCTGGCCTACCCGCTGAACGACTACGACGTATTCGAATCCAAGCTGCGCTTCAAGCATCTGTTCGAAGAGCATCCGCAGCCGATGTGGGTGTACGATTTGGAAACGTTGCGCTTCCTGGTGGTGAACGCCGCCGCCGTCACCCACTACGGCTATACGGAGGCGGAATTCCTGCAGATGACGATCAAGGACATCCGTCCACCGGAGCAGATCGAGCGCCTCGAGCGCAACCTGGCCGTCGCCCCCGCCAAGGGCACGGAACGGGCCGGCAGCTGGATCCATCGGCGCCGCGACGGCAGCCTGATCGATGTGGAAATCTCCTCCCACTCGGTGACCGTCGCCGGCCATCTGGCCCGCTTCGTGGTGGCGCACGACATCACCGAGCAGCTGCGCATGGAGGCGGAGTTGCACGCCTCGCGCGAACTCAAGCAGCTGGTCATCAACCACATCCCGCACCAGATCTTCTGGAAGGGGCTCGACGGCGCCTACCACGGCTGCAACGCCGTGTTTGCCCGCTTCGCCGGTCTGTCCAGCACCGGCGACGTGGTCGGCAAGCGCGACGAGGACTTCCCGTGGGCGCACAACGCCGAGGCCATCCGCGCCGACGACCGCGCCATCATCGCCACCGGCCGGCCCCAGCTGAACCTGCAGGACCACATGACGCTGACCGACGGCAGCGTGCACTGGTACCTGATCAACAAGCTGCCGTTTCACGACCGCCTCGGCAACACCATCGGCGTGCTGGGCACGATCGAGGACATCAGCGAACGCAAGCAGGCCGAGCTGACGCTGCAGCTGCGCGGCCGCGCGCTCGACGCCAGCGTCAACGCCATCGTCATCACCGTCAACGGTCCGACCGGCGACCTGATCGACTACGCCAACCCCGCCTTCGCGCGCCTGTTCGGCTACCCTTGCGAGAGCGTGCTGGGCCGCAGCCTGGACATGCTGTTCGGCCAGGGCCGGCAGGACGAGCGCGACGCGCTGCACTCGGCCATGCGCTCGCGCCAGGAAGTGACGCTGCTGCTGCGCACCAGCCACCGCGACGGCGCCGCGCTGTGGACCCAGCTGCACGTGGCGCCGGTGCAGGCAACCGGCGGCGAGATCGACCATCACGTCTGCGTGCTGACCGACATGACCGAAACCATCGATTACCAGGCCCAGCTGGAGCACCAGGCCAGCCATGACGCGCTGACCGGCCTGCCCAACCGCGCGCTGTTCGGCGACCGCATGGCCCAGGCCATCAGCTACGCCCAGCGCTACGGCCACGGCCTGGGCGTGGTGTTCATCGACCTCGACAACTTCAAGCTGGTCAACGACAGCATGGGCCACCTGTCCGGCGACGAGCTGCTGTGCAGCGTCGCCACGCGCCTGCGCACCTGCATTCGCGACAGCGACACCGTGGCGCGGCTGGGCGGCGACGAATTCCTGCTGCTGCTGCCCGATGCCGATGCCACCGCCATCGCCGCGCTGCTGCAGCGCGTGCTGGAGGCCGTGGCCGCGCCTATCGCGCTGGGCAAGCAAGTGTTTACGGTCACCTGCAGCATCGGCGTCAGCGTCTATCCGGTCGACGGCACCGAGGCGCAGCAGCTGCTCAAGCATGCGGACATCGCCATGTACCGCGCCAAGGAGGGCGGCCGCAACCAGGTCCAGTTCTACGAGCCGGCCATGCACATCCGCATCGCCGAGCGCACGCTGATCGAGGCGGAGCTGCGGCACGCGTTGCCGCGCAACGAGCTGAGCCTGGAATACCAGCCCAAGGTCGACCTGCGCAGCGGCGCGGTGATCGGCATGGAGGCGCTGGTGCGCTGGCGCCATCCGACGCTGGGCATGGTGTCGCCGGCGCGCTTCATCCCGGTCGCCGAGGAGACCGGCTTGATCGTCGCCATCGGCCGCTGGGTGCTGCGCACCGCCTGCGCGCAGAACATGGCCTGGCAGGCCGCCGGGCTGACGCCGCTGCGGGTGGCGGTCAACCTGTCGGCGCGCCAGTTCCGCGATCCGGCGCTGGCCAGCGAGATCCAGGCCGCGCTGACCGACAGCGGCCTCGATGCGCAATACCTCGAGCTGGAGTTGACCGAGAGCCTGATGATGGACAACGTCGGCGCGGCGGTGTCAGTGGTGTCGCAACTCAAGCGGCTCGACATCGCGCTGTCGATCGACGATTTCGGCACCGGCTATTCCAGCCTGGCCTACCTCAAGCTGTTCCCCATCGACTACCTGAAGATCGACCAGTCCTTCGTGCGCGAAATGCTGACCGAGCCGAAGGTGGCGGCCATCGTGCGCTCCGTCATCGCGCTCGGCCACAGCCTCGGCTTCAAGGTCATCGCAGAAGGGGTCGAGACCGAGCCGCAGCTGGCCTATCTGCGGCGCTATCTGTGCGACGAGATACAGGGCTATTATTTCAGCCGGCCGCTGGCGCCGGACGCGTTCGCCGACCTGCTGCGGCAGGAACGCAGCCTGGCGCTGCCGAACAACGAGGAGCCGCGCCAGCAGCAAACCCTGCTGCTGCTGGACGACGAGCCCAGCATCCTGGCCGCGCTGACCCGCGTGTTCCGGCTCGACGGCTACCGCGTGCTGCGCGCCAACACGGCCGAAGAGGCGTTCAACTTGCTGGCGCTGCACCAGGTGCAGGTGGTCATGAGCGACCAGCGCATGCCGGGCATGAACGGCACCGAATTCCTCAGCCGCGTCAAGAAGCTGTATCCGGGCACGATACGCATCATCCTGTCCGGCTACACCGAGCTGGAGACGGTGCTGAACGCCATCAACCGCGGCGAGATCTACCGCTTCTACACCAAGCCGTGGGACGACCAGACGCTGCGCGAAAGCATCCGCGAAGCGTTTCAATATCACCGCCTGATCCACAACAGCATGGAACAGCGGGAACAGCCCGCCGCCGGCATCGAAACCCGTTCCTGAAGCCCACTAGCCGCCGCACACCGGCAACGCCAGCGCCTGCAGCACTTCGCCCTGCGGCGTCTGCACGAAGGCGCTGACGCCCAGCCTGCCCGCCGCCGCGCCGGCCGGCAGCGCCAGCACCTGCCTGAACGACGCCGCGCCGCCCGCCAGCGGCACCGGCGCCAGCCACTCGCGCACGACAAAATCATGCCGCAGCAAGCGGCCGCTGTTTTCGCCCGCCCTGACCTGGCTGGCAACGCCGTTCTCGACCAGCGCGATGAACAGCTTGCCTTCCCGCGCCGAACCGGCCTTCACTTCCACCGGCAGGCCGCCGGCGCCGGCCGCGCCCAGCGTGATGCTGATGTCGGCCTGCGCCGCCAGCCCGTTGACGCGCCTGACCGCGTCGGCCACGCCGCGCGGCCAGCCGCGCTGCTCCTTGCCGCCGACGAAGATCTCCGGCGTGTAGATGGTGCGGGAGCCGGCCAGGTCGCTCAGCCAGCGCTGGCGGTCGGTGAAGGTCTTGCTGGAAAACGGATCTTTCCAGCCGATGTAGTTCCAGTAATCGACATGCTCGGACAGCAGCACCGCCTGCTGCGCCGTGATGCCGTCGCCGCGCAAGCCGCTGACGTACTGGTCGGCCGGCGGGCAGCTGCTGCAGCCCTCGGACGTGTACAACTCCAGCAAGGCGATGCGGTAGGCGGGACTGTGCAGCGTACAACTGGCGGCGGCCAGCGCCGGCGGAATGTTCAGCGCGGCGGCCGCGGTCAGGCTCAGGATCAGGTGTTTCACGGGTGGCTCCAGACGGTAAGCGATGCAGCTTGGTCGCGCCGCCAGCCGCAACCTTACAAGGTGGCGCGATATTGACGGCAATTGAGCCTCCTCTGCTCGACGACAGCGCGCTGGCCGACTATGCCGTGGTCCACGCAGTGCCAACATTGGGTGGCGAGCACGACGCCCGCTGGAAGGGATTGCTGCTGGCATTGTAATAACCTGTGACAAAGTTGATAACTGCCTGAATTACAAGTTATTCTTCCGGCATGACCTTGCGACGACAACACCACCTTCCCGGACTGCTCGCCACTGCGCTGCTGCACATGGCGATACTCTATGCGTTCATCCAGCGCCAGCAAGCGGCCGATGTGCCGCGCACAACGGGCCCGGAGATCCAGTGGCTGCTGCCGATGACAACGCCGCCCAGGCCGCTGGATAAGTCGCGACCTGCGATCCGGCCCCATGCCGGCCGTCCGCCTGTTACCGCAATGCCGTCGCAATCCCGCGCGCCATCGATCCAGCAACCGGTCACCGTCGACAACCCAACGCCGGCAACGCAGCCGCCAGACGATCCGTTCGCCCTGCCCGCCACGGCAGCGCAAGGGCCGGCGACAGCTGTAGACATCCTGAGGCAAGCCAAGCTGGACTTGGGAAAAATCGACAAGGATTTGCGCGCCACCTTCCCCGCGCGCCCGTCGTCGCCAACACCGGACAGCAAACAGGCCATGCTGGAACGCGGCATCAGTGCCGCGCATGACGCGGTCGGCCCGAAATGGTTCCAGGCTGCCCGCATCACCGAACTGACGTCGCCCGATGCCCGCGCGCGCATCTACCGCATCACCACGGGCGTAGGCAGCTACTGCATCAGCATCGACGAAGGGAAGAAAAAGTACTACCTGTGCTGACCGGTTACCGCTCCGCCGCACCCAGCGGCGCCAGGCGGCGCAGGCGCAGCGCCACCAGCATTGCCAGCGCCAGCGCCGCGCCCAGCACCATCACCACGCCCGGCCAGCCGTCGCGGCCCCACATGACGCCGGTGGCCGAGCCGACCACGCTGGAACCGAGGTAGTAGAAGAACAGGTACAGCGCCGAGGCCAGCGACTTGTTGGTGGTCGCGCGCCGCCCCACCCAGCTGCTGGCCACCGAGTGCGTGGCGAAGAAACCGTAGGTGAACATGGCCACGCCGGCGACGATCAACGGCAGCCAGTTTGACAAGGTCAGCAGCAGCCCGCCCAGCATGATGGTCAGCATCACCCACAGCACGTGGCGGCGGCCGTAGCGGTCCGCCAGCCGCCCGGCCCACACCGAGCTGTAGATGCCCAGCAAATACAGGAAGGACACGGCCCCGACCAGGCTCTGGCTCAAGCCGAACGGCGCGCCCAGCAGCCGGTAGGCGATGTAGTTGTACAGGCTGACAAACGCCCCCATCAGCAGGAAGGCCAGCGCGAACAGCCACGGCAGGCCGGGATCGGACAAATGCAGCCTGAAGCCGGCCGGCAGCGAGCGCCAGCCGCCGCTGACCGGCACGAAATGGCGCGACGCCGGCAGCGAACGCCAGAACTCCCACGCCGCCAGCACGCCGGCCACGCCGACCGCCGCCAGCGCCAGCCGCCACGAGAAATGGTCGCTCAGCACCGAAGTGATCACTCGCCCCGCCATGCCGCCGAACGCGCTGCCGCTGATGTACAGCCCCATCGACAACCCCAGCGAGGTCGGCTCGATCTCCTCGCCCAGGTAGGCCATCGCGATGGCCGGCATGCCGCCCAGCGCCACGCCCAGCGCCGCGCGCATCAGCAGCAATTGCGGATAGCTGTGGGCGAACGCGCACAGTATCGTCAGCAGCGCCGAGATGGCCATGGCCGCCACCATCAGCGGCTTGCGGCCCAGCCGCTCCGACAGCGCGCTCGACGCCACCAGCGACACCGCCAGCGCGGCGGTCGATACCGACAGCACCATGCTGCTCTGCGCCGCGCTCAGCGCGAACTCGTGCGACAGCAAGGGCATCAGCGGCTGCACGCAATACAGCAGCGCGAAGGCGGAAAAGCCGCCGAAGAACAGCGCCCGGTTGCTGCGCTTGAACTCGGGACTGCCGACGGCAATGCGGGGCGCCGACATGGCGGAAGCTAGGGACATGGAATGATCCGGTCAGAGGTACGATGACCTCATCATAGGATTGCACATAACCACTGTCCAATATATATTTAAGCCGTTACTCATACTTTAAAAAGATAACAACCATGGAATTGCGCCACCTGCGCTACTTTGTCGCCGTCGCCGAGGAGCTCAGCTTTACCCGCGCCGCCGAGCGCCTGCACATCGGCCAGCCGCCGCTGAGCCACCAGATCCAGCAGCTGGAAGCCGAAGTGGGCGCTCAACTTCTCGAACGCAGCAAGCGCTGGGTGCGGCTGACGGAAGCGGGCAAGCTGTTCCTCGACGACGCCCGCCGCGTGCTGTCGCTGTCCGAACAGGCGGTGCAGACGGCGCGCCGGGCCGAGCGCGGCGAGGCCGGCGAACTGCGCGTGGGCTTCACCTTCTCCACCCCGCTGACGCCGCTGTTCGCCACCGTGGTCAACCGTTACCGCCAGCGCTATCCGGGCGTGACGCTGACCCTGCATGAAATGTCGACGCTGCGCCAGATCGACGCCATCGCCAACCGCGAGCTGGACCTGGGACTGGTGCGGCCGCCGGAAGCGGCGGTGCCCGATTCGGTCGGCATGACGGTGCTGCGGCACGACCCGCTGGTGCTGGTGCTGCCGCTGGAGCATCCGCTGGCGAAGCAGCAGGCGGTCGCCATCAGCGACCTCGAGGGACAACCGTTCGTCATGTATCCGAAGACGGCCGGCACTGGCATCTACCCGCAGATTTTCCGGCTGTGCCGCGCGGCCGGCTTCATGCCGACGGTGGCGATGGAAGCGGGCGAAGCGTCGACCATCATCGGCCTGGTGGCGGCCGGCTGCGGGATTTCGGTGCTGCCGAGTTCCTTCGACATCATCCGGATGGGCGGCGTGTGCTACCGCCCGCTGGCGGACCCGGAGGCCAACACCACGCTGCTGCTGGCGCAAAGAAAGGAAGAAGCGGCCCCGCTGGTGGCGGCCTTCGTGGCCGTGGCGCGCGAGGCTGCCGAAGCCTAGGAGTAGTCCGCGTCCAGCTCGGAACCGGCGTAGTTTTCCAGTTCCGCGAACAGCGTTTTCATCGCCGTGCGGCCCTTGATGTTCTGGATCACCGTGCAGCTCTTGCGGTAGCTGTCGATGCGCTCCAGCAGCACCGGGTGATGCTGCACCGGCACCTTGGCCACCAGCGCCGCCCAGCCCTCTTCGTAGTCCGGCTTGGCCTTGCGCACCGCCTTGACGAAGCGCTCGAACTCCTTCTGCCCGGTGCGCGCGACGATACGGCCGCCGCCCTCGATGGCGAAGATGATGGCCAGCGCGATCACGCCTTCCGCGTTCAGGTCGGAATCGCTGACCGGGCCTTCGCTGTTGTGGCGGCGCAGCCAGCCGGCCAGCCGCACCACGGCCTGCACTTCCTTGCGCTGTTTGAGCATGATCTCGTAGCGCTCCATGCCGTTCCAGTTCTGGTTCGGATCGGTCTGGCACAGGTCGATGAACAGGTCCCGCAGCCGGCGCGCCGAGTACACCGGATCGGTATCGTACTCGCCGACCAGCGCATCCTCCGGCAGCGCCGACAGCTCCTTGATCAGGCGGAAGCCGATCTGGAACGCGTGCTCGGCGCCGTGCTCGACCAGGAAGTCCAGCGCCGCGAGGTCGCCCTCGTGCAGCAGCGCGTGGTCCAGGCCCAGCGACACGCCGCCCACCGTCAGCTGCAGCGCCTTCTGGATGCCGTCGGCGGTGCGGTCGTTGGTGAACTTCTCGGCCACCATGGCGGTGATGCCGGTCAGCTCATCGGCCAGCGCGTAGGCCGCGTCGTCGTCCGGATGGGTCGCCAGTTGCTGGATCGCGCGGGTCAGGCGCGGCAAATTTTCTACAACGATTGCTGGCAGCATGTATCAGTATTCCATCACGAGAAAATGCCGGTGCCCAGGCTGCGGCGCGAACCAGGCTTGGCGGCGCTGCGCGTGGACGGTACCTGCTTGCGCAAGCGGTACAGCAATTCCTTGGTGGAGCGCTGCAGGAAGGTCGGCTCCTCGTCCGGGTCGTCGCTGAACTCGGCGTCGGCCAGGTCGGCGCTGTGGCGGAACTCGGGGAACAGCTCGAACAGCGCGCGGTCCCAGCCGTCTTCCGACGCCTGCGCCAGCGCGATCGCCAGCGGAACCACGTCGTTGTCGGACGAGGTCTGGCCGGTCAGGTACGGGCCTTTCGAGATGATCTCGCCGGCCACCTCCAGGATTTCCTTCGGCGCCATCGAGAACAGGATGGCGAACGCGGTCGCGCCGTGGTCGGTCGCCGAGGCGGCCTGCAGCAACTCGACGCGGCGATCCTCGTCGTCGGTGGAAAACACCACGCCGTGGATGTGCGCGAACAGCGATTCGGCGATGCGCTCCGGATCGTCCTCGATCTGGTCGTCCGGCCAGGTGGCGGCGAAGAACGCCAGGCTGTCGGCCCAGGCCTTGGGCGGCACCAGCAGGGTCGCCAGCGACATCTTGCCGCCGTCGAAGCCGGCCATGTGCAGCGCCGTCACTTGCGGCGGAATGTTGTTGAGCACCTCCACCACCGCCAGGTCGCCGAACTGGTCGGCCGCTTCGGCGAAGGCTTGCTCGGCATGGCTCAGCGAACCGGCCAGCACCAGTTCCGTCACTTGCTTGCTCAGCGCCGGCAGATTACTGGACTTTGTAGTTTCGTCGGACATGATTACTCTCCATCCTGGTCGAACATTTGGGCGAAGTCGTCGGTGGCCTGGTGATCGTCGTCGTCGACATCGTCGCCGTCGTCGTTGGCCGACAGTTGTTCCAGCGACTGGTCGTCGTCGTCCCACTTGCGCGGATTCTTGTACAGGAACGCCGTGATGATGGCCTGGCGCGCCAGGTCCGGCAGATTGTCTTCCAGCGCGGCGTACATGCGCGCCGCCTCCTCGCCCTTGCACGAGGCCATCGCGAACACGCGCGCGGCGTCGCCGAACTCGTAGTCCTCGGCCTCGGCCAGCAGGCCTTTCGGGTTGTTGAACTCGAGGTGGTCGACCAGCGCGAACGCCAGCATGTTGACGTCCTCGATGCCGCCGCCGCTGGCGTATTCGGACACCAGCGCGTCGATCATGCGCTGGTAGTTCTTGCGGTCCGGCGGATCGCCCAGGATGCCCTCGATCTGGCCTTCCAGCTCGCGCGATTGATAGGCGAACTCGGGGTGTACTTTTCTAGACATTGCTTGCTTTCTTGTTAGTGAGGCCGGCTCAGGCCGGTGGCAGCACGGTGCCATGCAGGTTGAACACCGAACGCCACAACTGGTACGCTTCCGCTTCCGCATCGATGATGATGCGGTGGTTCACGCTCTGGTTGTATTCCTCGCGCTTGACCGGGTCGGACAGGATTTCGTAGGCCTTGGTGATGCTCTTGAAGCGCGCCTCCGCGCCGGGCGCCTGATTGCGGTCCGGGTGGAAACGCATCGCCAGCGAGCGATAGACCTTCTTGATTTCGTCGTCGGTGGCGTTAGGCGCAATACCCAGTGTGTTGTAGTAATTTTCCATTTTGGAAACTCCGGGCCGTGATGCCGAACAATTAAAGACGAATTATACCTGTGCGGCAGGTCCAAACCGCCCGCGGGCCGCCGCAATGCAGCATTTCCCCTCAGCCAGCAGGAGGGATACGGTAAAATGCCCTTCACTCGAACTTTTGCAAAGCCAACTTTTCAGATGAGCAACGACAAAAACAGCCCAGCGCCCGTCCTGACCTCCAACTTCCTGCGCGCCATCGTCGAATCCGACCTGGCGGCCGGCACCCACGTCCGCGAGGGCATGCCGAGCGTGATCACCCGCTTCCCGCCCGAGCCGAACGGCTACCTGCACGTGGGCCACGCCAAATCGATCTGCCTGAACTTCGGCCTGGCGCGCGACTACCAGGGCCGCTGCAACCTGCGCTTCGACGACACCAACCCGGCCAAGGAAGAGCAGGAATACGTCGACACCATCATCGACAGCGTCAAGTGGCTGGGCTTCGACTACGACTATCCGACCGCCGACGGCGGCTTCGAGCACCACCTGCACTACGCGTCCGACTACTTCGACCAGTTGTACGCGATGGCCGAATACCTGATCGAAAAAGGCTACGCCTACGTCGACAGCCAGTCGGCAGACGATATGGCGGCCAACCGCGGCAATTTCAACACGCCGGGCAAGAACTCGCCGTTCCGCGACCGTCCGGCCGCCGAATCGCTGCAGATCTTCCGCGACATGAAGGCCGGCAAATACGCCGACGGCGAGCACATCCTGCGCGCGAAAATCAGCGAGGACGCGATGTCGTCGCCGAACATGAACATGCGCGACCCGGCCATCTACCGCATCCGCCACGCCCACCACGTGCGCACCGGCGACGCCTGGTGCATCTACCCGATGTACGACTACACGCACCCGATCTCGGACGCGCTGGAAAACATCACCCACTCGATCTGCACGCTGGAATTCCAGGACCACCGCCCGTTCTACGACTGGCTGCTGGAAACGCTGTCGGCGGGCGGCTTCTTCAAGCTGCCGGTGCCGCGCCAGTACGAATTCTCGCGCCTGAACCTGACCTACGTGATCACCAGCAAGCGCAAGCTGCGCCAGCTGGTCGACGAGAAAATCGTCGACGGCTGGGACGACCCGCGCATGCCCACCATCGTCGGCCTGCGCCGCCGCGGCTACACGCCGGAAGCGATCCAGCTGTTCTGCGAGCGCATCGGCGTGACCAAGTCCGACGGCTGGATCGACATGAGCACGCTCGAAGGCTGCCTGCGCGAGGACCTCGATCCGAAGGCGCCGCGCGCCACCGCCGTGCTGCGTCCGCTCAAGCTGATCATCGACAACTACCCTGAAGGCCTGAGCGAGGAATGCACGTCGCCGGTCCATCCGCACCACCCGGAAATGGGCGTGCGCACCTTCCCCATCACGCGCGAGCTGTGGATCGAGGAAGAGGATTTCATGGAAGTGCCGAGCAAGGGCTATTTCCGCTACTACCCGCCGATCGACGACAAGCCGGGCAGCCGCGTGCGCCTGCGCCACGGCTACGTGACCGAATGCACCGGCTACGACAAGGACGCGGACGGCAAGGTGGTGGCGGTGCACGTCAACTACTTCCCGGACTCGAAATCGGGCACGCCGGGCTCGGACAACTACAAGGTCAAGGGCAACATCCACTGGGTTTCCGCCGCCACCGCGCTGCAAGCCGAGGTGCGCCTGTACGACCGTTTGTTCACCGACGCCCAGCCTGACGCCGGCGGCAAGGACTTCATCTCGCTGCTGAACCCGAACGCCAAGGAAGTGGTCACCGCCTTCCTGGAGCCGGGCATGAGCGCGGCCCAGCCGGACCAGCGCTTCCAGTTCGAGCGCCATGGCTACTTCGTCGCCGACCGCGTCGATTCGACGCCGGGCAAGCCGGTGTTCAACCGCATCGTGACCCTGAAGGACAGCTGGGTCGCCAAGTAAAAGCGATTCGGGTAATAAGACTACCGCAGGCCGGCGCCCCCCCCGCAACGGAGGCGCCGGTTTTTTCTCGCCGGGAATTCGGTATCAAAATGTTAATAGAATGCCAAAAACGCAAATTTACTTGACTCGCATCGGTAAAGTTTCCTATATTCGGCCTTCATCCCCCGGTTTCAGGAGTTGCTTCAGGCACGTAACATGGCAACCTTCCTCGCTCAAAAACAGCTGTTCTCGCCGACCAAGCCGGTCTGGTGGGCCGGCGTCATGCTGTCGCTCGGCATCGGCGCGCTGTTTTATGTCGGCGTCTACCGCACCATCGAGCATGACGCCGAGGAACGTTTCCTGTACCAGTCGCGCAACGCGCAGTACAACATCACCTCGCGCATCAACGCCTACACCGACGTGCTGCGCGCCACCGCCAGTTTCTTCGACGCCAGCGACGGCGTCGACCGCGCCTCCTTCCACCGCTATGTCGGCGGCCTGAACCTGGCACGCCAGTTCCCGGCGCTCAACAACATCAACTACACCCGCTACGTCACCGACGCCGAGCGCGACGCCTTCGAGCGCAGCGCCGCCCACAGCGGCGACGGCCTGGCGCTGGGCTATCCGGATTTCTCCATCAGGCCGCCCGGACGCCGCCCCGCCTACTCGGTGCTGACGATGATCGAACCGGTGGCGCCGTTCCGCGACCGCATCGGCATCGACATCGCCGCCCGCGAGCGCGCGGCGCGCGCCATCGCCGAGGCGCGCGACACCGGCGCGCTGATCACCTCCGGCATGCCGATCGAGAACACCAAGGACGCCCAGGGCTGGGCGCTGGCGCTGCGCCTGCCGATCTACCGCAAGGACATGCCGCTGTACGACGTCGCCCAGCGCCGCGCCGCCTACACCGGTTCGGTCGGCATCGGCTTCAGCGTGCCGCGCCTGGTGCAGGCGGCGCTGGAGCAGATGCAGGTGCAGGATGTCCACCTGATGCTGTACGACGACGGCGGCATCAGCGGCAATGAAAAGACGCCGATCACGCTGCTGTACGACAACCAGGGCCTGGTGCACCGCGCAGCGCGTCCGGCCGACCAGTTCACTATCAGGCTGCCGCTCGACTTCAACGGCCGCCAGTGGAACGCGCATTTCAGCTCGCCCAAGTCGGTCTGGTACAGCAACTTCGACGCCTTCCTGCCGTGGCTGGCCATGCTGTGCGGCTTTGTCGGCTCGCTGCTGTTTTACCTGCTGTTCCACACCTTGTCGTCGTCGCGGCTGCGCGCCATCAAGATGGCCAAGGCGATGACCAAGGAGCTGCGCGACAGCCAGGCCAAGCTGCAGCAGTCGCACCTCAAGCTGCGCCGGCTGGCCGCCCATGCCGACCAGATCAAGGAGCAGGAGCGCAAGCGCATCGCGCGCGAAATCCACGACGACCTGGGCCAGAACCTGCTGGTGCTGCGGATCGAGGCCGACATGCTGGCCAGCCGCACGCGGCAGGGCCACCCGCGCCTGCATGCGCGCGCGCGCAGCACGCTGAGCCAGATCGACAGCACCATCAAGAGCGTGCGCCACATCATCAACGACCTGCGGCCGACGGTGCTGGACCTGGGCCTGAGCGCGGCCGTGGAATGGCAGATCGCCCAGTTCCGCCAGCGCTCCGGCATGGTCTGCGAGCTGATCGAACACCAGAGCGACATCAGCATCGACGACCGCTGCGCCACCGCCTTCTTCCGCGTGCTGCAGGAATCGCTGAGCAACATCATCCAGCACGCGCGCGCCAGCCTGGTGCGGGTGGAACTGCGCCACACCAGCGGCATGCTCACCATGACCATCAGCGACAATGGCGTCGGCATGCGCGACAGCAACCGCAACAAGGTCGGCTCGTTCGGACTGGTCGGCATCGAAGAGCGCATCAGCCTGCTCGGCGGCCACTGCGCCATCACCGCCACGCCGAACGGCGGCACCACGGTCACCATCTCGGTGCCGGTCGACTACGTGGCGCCGCCCTCGATCGACGACATCAACGACACGGCCCGCCTGGCGGCCGACGCGACAAACTGAGACGTCGGTCATCAGGTCACCGTCAGATTAATCTGGCACAGCGAGTAGGAATTTCCTGACAAACATTGAGAAAAATCAAGGAAGCGCTTCCTCGGCTGGGCAAAAATCAAGCGTACTCTGCTTTTTTCAACCCGCTTCATCCACTCAAAGGAAGTCTCCATGAATGCTATCGATGCTCTGGACCTCGAACCAATCAAAGTCAAGCTGATGCACAAGGAATCCGGCGAAGGCTGGTCGCTGGAACGCGCCAATGCCATTGAATTCGAATACCGCCGCTTTCTGTTCCTGATGAAGATGTTCCCGGCGGAACAGGCGGCGCCGCTGGTCGATGTCGATACCTTCTGGCACTACCACATCCTCGACACGATGAAATACGCGGCCGACTGCGACGCCGTGTTCGGCCAGTTCCTGCACCACTTCCCGTATATCGGCCTGCGCGGCGAGGACGACCTGGCGGCGCATGAAAGCATGGGCCTGCGCATGAAGGAATTGTACGAGGCGACGTTCGGCGAGGATTACCTGCGCCACACCGCCGGCCTGCAGACGGCCTACTCGGCCTCGCCGGCCAGCACCGCTTACTCGGCCTCGCCAGGCGCCACCGCATATTCGGCATCGCCGGCCCAGGCCGCCATGAAAACCGCGTATTCGGCCTCGCCGGCCAAGTTCGCCTACTCGGCGTCGCCGGTCAAGTTCGCCTACTCTGCTTCGCCGGGCCAGCTGGCCCAGTCGGTGACGGGTGCGGCACAAGCGGGCGCGGCCATCGACAAGGCGCGCCTGGCCGGCCTCTACACCGACCGCCCGCGCCTGGCGCCCGCAGCCTGACACCGTTCGCAGCACTACGGCGTCCGCGCCACAGGCAGGCGAAGCGCGCTCGCGGCATGCTCAGAAAAGTGGCATACTCAGGGGATATTTACAGACGATGGGAGTTCATCATGGCTGTCAATTCAGTAGCCTCCAGCACCGCCGCCGTCCAGGCGACGCCGCCCGCCCGCCAGCCTGAGCCGGTCAAGACGGTGGCGGACAAGCCGGTCGAGCGCGCTGCCCCGCCAGCGCCGCCCGCACCACCGCAAGTTGCCGCGGCGCCCACGGTCAACACCAGCGGCCAGCGTATCGGCACCACGATCAGCACCTCGGCCTGACCGAAGCATCGCCACCAACACAGCCGCATAAAACAACGGCGCGTTACCGCAAGGTACGCGCCGTTTTTCTTTATGCAGCCGAGGGCTTCATCAGGCCGCCATCAGTTCGCGCAATTCGCGAATGCTGAAATCGCTGATCTCATGCATGCGGATCAGGATGGTCGCGCCGATAGGCAGCGTGTTGTGGCGGATCTTGCTGATGACTGGCGGAGCCACTTCCAGGGCGCGCGACAGGGCGGCATCGTTCTTCAGTTGCAGCTTCTCGATGATGGCGTCCAACACGCGATTCGGGTTGTAGGTCGGCGATGCGGTGATTTCTTTGATAGACATAATGTTTTTAAGTAGGTTCCGGCCGTTTTTTGGAAAAAAACGACACATGGGTAAGAAAAATTTTTAGCTCATTTACCAATGAAGCACTACAAAACACAGACATTTATGCCGGTTTTTAGTGCTTAACCGAGATAATACACGCTTACGTTAACGAACGGCTAACTCATCACACATTTATGTGAGATTTAGATAGATTTTACCCCTATTTCTTGTGATAGGAAGTTTTTTGTTGTAAGAAAAGGTATAAATTCCGGTAAAGACTAGTTGGAACGGCTGATGCCGGCGGCGAGGAAGCACCATTCGACGGCCAGCAAGGTGGCCAGTTGCGCGATGGTGCCGGGGAGGAGGAGTGAGGAAGTGGAGGGAAAGTCAATATTGCCGTTATGGCCATGCCAGCCTAGTTGCCGGCGGATTTCTTCCGGCATCGGCGGTGGGCGGCGGTCGCATTCACGCTGGTGCATGTAGGCCCGAACCTGTTCCTTGGTAGGATGGAAAGTGGCTGGCATCCGCGTGGCTCCTTCATAAGATTACTAACAATATCGTATCATGTGACGACTTGCTTGATTTGAATCAAGCGAACCTGTTACCAGTTTGTCACAAAAAGCTGACACAGAGCTTGCATTACTGTAACTTCCGCCCTCCCCTTTACCTGTTTTTACATCGCGCCCCTTAAAGCCTATGACTTACGAAGAATTCCTTGATGAAGTAACAACACTCCTGCACGAGATCTACAATCTCGACGACGCCGCCGCGATCAAGCTGGTGGTCGACGCCCAGGCCGCCGATTATTTCGTCAAGCATGACGACGTCGAGGAGATGCGCACGCCGGCCCAGGCCAAGCTGGACGCCACCGCCCTGTACGAGGCCAAGCAGAACAAGGTCCAGACCCAAAAGAAACAGCAGCAGCGCCTCAGCGCGAAGAAGAAGTAAGGCCCTTCAGGGCGTCGGCCACGGTGGCATGGCGCAGCCGCACGCCCAGCTCGCGCTTGATGCGGCCGTTGGCCAGCCGGCGCGACTCGGACATGAACGACAGCAGCGCCGGCGTCACCACCTTCTGCAATTCCGCCCGCGGCAGGCGTGGCGGCCGCGGCAGCTGGAACGCATCGGCCACCGCATCGAAATACGCCGCCATCTTCATGTCGCTGTCGTCGACCGCGTGATATATACGGTTGGGCAAGGCGCGGAACAGCGCGCGGGCGATGATGGCCGCCAGGTCGTCCGCATGGATGTGGTTGGTGTAGACGTCGTCCGCCTCGATCAGCGCGGCCGTGCCGGCCTGCAGGCGCTTCAGCGGCAGGCGGTCGGCGGCGTAGATGCCCGGCACCCGCAGGATGGACAATTGCGCGCCGGCGCGCACCGCCCAGCGCCGCAGCACCTGTTCGGCGTCCACCCGGCGCAGCGCGCGCGGGTTGCGCGGCGCCACCGGACGGCTCTCGTCAAACAACAGTCCGCCGCAATCGCCATAGACTCCGGTGGTGCTGACATAAACCAGACGGCCGTGCTCAGGTAAAATGGCGGACAAATTACGCGTGCGGCGGTCCAGCGGCCCCTCGGCGGGCGGCGGCGCCAGGTGGACCACATGGCTGGCCAGCCCCGCCAGGCGGCGCAGGCTGGCCGGCTGGTCGAGATCGGCCACGATCGGCACGGCGCCCAGCGCGCGCAGTTCGGCGCAGCGCGATGGCTGGCTGGTGGTGGCAAACACGCGAAAGTGCGGGCGCAGCAGCGGCAACAGCCGCATGCCGACGTCGCCGCAGCCGACGATCAGCAGGCGCGGCCGCTTGAATTTACGAAGATTGTGGTTTTTCATTTGAAGGATTGTATGACGTTTCAAATTACTGTACAGCCTAGCGGCCACCAATTCAGCTGCGAGGAAGACGAAACCGTCCTGGCGGCGGCCATGCGCGCCGGCGTCGGCCTGCCCTACGGCTGCAAGAACGGCGCCTGCAGCTCCTGCCGCGGCAAGGTGGTGTCCGGTTCGGTCACGCACAAGCCGCACCAGGAGCGCGCGCTGACCAAGGAAGACGAGGCGGCCGGCTATTCGCTGTTCTGCTGCGCCATCGCGCACGAAGACCTGGTGATCGAAGCGCGCGAAGTGGCCGGCAGCGACGACTATCCGATCCGCAAGATGCCGTCGCGCGTGGCGACGCTGGAAAAAGTGGCGCCGGACGTCATCATCATGACCTTGCAGCTGCCCGCCAACGAAACGCTGAAATACCGCGCCGGCCAGTACATCGAATTCATGCTGCGCGACGGCAAGCGCCGCAGCTACAGCCTGGCCTCGCCGCCGGACCAGGACCAGCCGCTGAGCCTGCACATCCGCCACATGCCGGGCGGCCTGTTCACCGAACAGGTGTTCGGCACCATGAAGGAACGCGACATCCTGCGCTTCGAAGGCCCGATGGGCACCTTCTTCGTGCGCGAGGACAGCGACAAGCCGATGGTGCTGCTGGCCTCGGGCACCGGCTTCGCGCCGATCAAGGCCATCGTCGAGCACCTGCGCGCGCAAGACTCGCAGCGGCCGATGACCCTGTACTGGGGCGGCCGCCGTCCGCAGGACCTGTACATGGACGGCCTGTGCCGCCAGTGGGAAGCGATCCTGCCGAACTTCAAGTACGTGCCGGTGATCTCGGCCGCGCTGCCGGAGGATAACTGGAACGGCCGCACCGGCTTCGTGCACGCGGCCGTCATGGCCGACCTGCCGGACCTGTCGGGCCACCAGGTGTATGCCTGCGGCGCGCCCATCGTGGTGGAATCGGCCAAGCGCGATTTCGTCGCGCAGTGCCGCCTGCCGGAAGACGAGTTCTACGCGGACGCCTTCACCACGGAAGCAGATATCAACAAATAAAGCAGCAAGCATCCACCCAACCGGGAGCAGACAGGGATGCAGAGTCCCGAGGCTCTGCTCCCTGAAAGCTCAAATGTCCGACAGCATCGCCTCCGCTCCCCCCGCCAACGGCTTCAGCGTCCTGCGCCACCGTAACTTCGCCTTCTACCTTTCCGCCCGCACCCTCGGCACCCTCGCCGTCCAGATGCAAAACGTCGCCATCGGCTGGCAGGTCTATGCGATGACGCACAACCTGTTCGATCTCGGCCTGATCGGCCTGGCGCAGTTCGCGCCCTTCCTGCTGCTGATCCTGATCGCCGGCCACGCCGCCGACCGCTACGACCGCCGCAACCTGATCGCCATCGCGCTTGGCGCCCAGCTGCTGTGCGGCCTGACCCTGCTGGCCTTCACCGTCGCCGGGCTGACCGCCGTGTGGCCGGTGTTTGCCGTGCTGGTGCTGTTCGGCAGCGCGCGCGCCTTCATGGGGCCGGCCACGCAAGCCATCCTGGTCAACCTGGTGCCGCAGGAAAGCTTCAGCAAGGCCGTAGCGCTGAGCTCGTCGAGCTTCCACGTCGCCGTGATCCTCGGCCCCACCCTGGGCGGGCTGTTCTACCTGGCCGGGCCGAAAACGGTGTATATGATTTCCTCGACCTTGCTGGTGGCGTCGGTGGTGCTGATGTGCCTGGTCAAATCGGTCAAGCAGCCGAGCAACCGCGAGCCGGCCACCTGGCACACGGTGCTGGAAGGACTGCGCTTCGTCTGGTCCCGGCCGGTGGTGCTGGGCGCCATTTCGCTGGACCTGTTCGCCGTGCTGTTCGGCGGCGCCACCGCGCTGCTGCCGGCGCTGGCGCACGACGTGCTGCACATCGGCCCGTCCGGCCTGGGCATGCTGCGCACCGCGCCGGGCGCCGGCGCCGCGCTGTGCTCGATCGTGCTGGCCTTCTTCCCGCTCACGCGCCGCGTCGGCCTGTGGATGCTGGGCGGCGTGGCCGTGTTCGGCGTCGGCACGCTGGTGCTGGGCGCCACCACCAGCTTCCTCGTCGCGCTGACGGCCTTGTTCCTGATGGGCGCCGGCGACATGATCAGCGTCTACGTGCGGCACCTGCTGGTGCAGTATGAAACGCCGGACGCCATCCGCGGCCGCGTGTCGGCCGTCAACTCGGTGTTCATCGGCGCCTCCAACGAACTGGGCGAATTCGAGTCCGGCCTGACCGCCGGCTGGATGGGCCTGACGCGCGCCGTGCTGTTCGGCGGCGCCGCCACCCTGGCGGTCACGGGCGCCTGGGCGGTGCTGTTTCCGGTACTGTCGAGAATGGATCGTTTCCCGCACGAGGAAAAGAAATGAAGCTAAGCCTGCCGCTGCCCGGCATCATCCACAGCCGCCCCCACCTGAGCCTGGCGATCGCGCTGGGCGCCGTGGTGGGCCCGCTGCTGCCGCACGACTGGCCGCTGGTGACGCGCCTGCTGACCGCCTGGAACATCGGCGTCTGGTCCTATCTGGCGATGATGGGCTGGATGATGATACGCGCCGACCACCACGACATCAAGCGCGCCGCCTGCCGCCAGGACGAAAAGGGGCCGGTGATCCTGGCCACGCTGTCGGTGGCGGTGATGATCAGCCTGGCCGCCATCATCTCGCAACTGTCGACGCTGAAAGAGCTGCCGCCGGCCGACATGGTCTACCACTACGGCTTCGTGGTGCTGACCTTGACCGGCTCGTGGTTCATGGTCGGCACCATGTTCTGCTCGCACTACGCGCACCTGTACTACATGGAGGAAGGCGACGAAAAGCCGCTGCAATTCCCCGACCGCAACCTGACGCCGAACTACTGGGACTTCCTGTATTTCTCGTTCACGATCTCGGTCGCGGTGCAAACCTCCGACGTCAGCGTGCACAGCCGTGGCATGCGGCAGGCGGTGCTGGGGCAGTCGGTGCTGTGCTTCTTCTACAACCTGGCGATCCTCGGCCTGTCGATCAATATTGCCGCCTCGCTCATCAATGGTTAACTACTTAACGGGAACCTAAGTCGAAAAGGAGTAATATTGATCTGCAGTTCAAACAACAAGGAGCAAGCGTATGCAAATCAATATCAATGCCGACAAGACTATCGACCGCCATGCCGGTCTCGATGAACATGTACAGACTGTCGTGAGCAATGCCCTCCACCGCTTCGGCGAGCAAATCACCCGCGTCGAAGTCCATTTGAGCGACAACCTGGGCCAGAAATCGGCCGACGGCGACAATCGCTGCCTGATGGAAGCCCGCGTTACCGGATACCAGCCGATCGCCGTCAGCGATCACGCCGCCACCTTGCACCAGGCCATCGGCGGTTCCGCCGACAAACTCAAGCGCGCCATCGACAGCGCGCTGGGCCGTCTGCATGACAAGGACAAGCGTCATGCCAACGACGCCGTGCCGGCCGAGGTGGCCGACGACGACGCATAAGCTTGAAAGGGCGGGAGCCGGCGCCTAACGCCGCGCCAGCTCCCGCAAATACTTCAGTCCCTGCAGCGACCGGCTGCCATACCACGACATCATTTCCCCATCGACCAGCAGCACCGGCTTGCCGATCTGTTTTTCCAGCGCGTCCGCATGCGCCTCGGTAAAGCGGTACGGTTCGCTCGACAGCAGCACGCCGTCGATGCCGGCGATCAGCTCCGCCGACCAGCGGAATTCCGGATAACGCACCTCACCCAGCGGCGGCACGCGCCAGCCGATTTCCTCCAGCATGCGCGCGATATACGTATCCTCGGAAATGCTCATCCACGGATCCTGCCAGATGCAGTACAACATGGTCTGCGGCTGCCCCTTCGGCGTTGCCTGCAACAACGCATACTCCGCTTCGAACGCAGCGCACCACTCGGCCGCCTGGCGCTCGCGGCAAAACACGCCGCCCATCAGCCGCGCCAGTTCCAGGTTGTCGCGCGGGCGCAGCGGATGGGTAACCACGATGTGCGGAATGAATTCCGCCAGCAGGTCGACGGTCGGTTTCTCGTTCTCATCGATGTTCACCACCAGGTGCGTCGGCGCCAGCTTGCGGATCTTGTCGATATTCACATCCTTGGTGCCGCCGACCTTGGGGATGCCCTGCACCACGTCATGCGGATGAATGCAGAAGCCGGTGCGCCCGACCACCTGCGCGGCCAACCCGAAATCGCACAGCAATTCGGTGATCGACGGCACCAGCGAAACGATGCGCGCCTGCGGATCGGCGTGATGCACGGTGCCGAGCGCGTCGGTATAAGCCATGGTGGTTCCCTGTGATTGCAATGCCGGTATTGAAGCATTGACGGATACATCACGCAACAACTACGTGGGTGAAATTTACACTTTGTCCCGGACAGTTCAGCTATGATTACTGTGCTTGCTTACCAGCATCCTGAAAGACGACTTTGAAACAAATCTGCACATTCGGCAACTCCAGCCACCAGATCGGCGACTTGCACCTGTTGCGCAATTCGAACGACGACAACGCCATCGCCAAGCTGCTGGCAAACTGCCCGGTCATGCGGCTCGAGGCCGGCCAGGCGGTGACCGAGGCCAAGCACGCGCGGTTGTACATCGTGCTCAGCGGCGCGCTGTCGGTCGCCACCGACACCCGCACCGGAATGGCCGACGGCACCGTCAGCAAGATCCTGCCGGGCGAGAGCGTGGGCGAGCAGTCGGTGCTGGATGAGGAAGCCAATCTGTCGAGCATCACGGCGCTGGAGCAAAGCGATGTGCTGGTGATCGAGGCCGACCTGGTGTGGCAGCTGATCGATGAATCGAATGTGCTGGCGCGCAACCTGCTGCGGCTGCTGTCCTTCCGCATCCGTGCCGCCAACGCGCAGCTGCGCCGGCGCCAGAAGCTGGGCGAGTTCTACCGCCAGCTGTCGATGATCGACGGCCTGACCGGGCTGTACAACCGCGCCTGGCTCAACGACCTGCTGCCGACGATGATCGCCACCGCCCACGGTTCGCACGCGCCGCTGGCGCTGATCATGATCGACCTCGACCACTTCAAGAAATTCAACGACAGCCACGGCCACCTGGCCGGCGACCAGGCCTTGCGGGCGGCCGCGTCGGTGCTGAGCGGCGCGTTGCGGCCCACCGATTTCGCGGTGCGCTACGGTGGCGAGGAAATGATGGTGCTGCTGCCCGACACCAGCGACAAGGTCGCGCTGGCGGTGGCCGAACGGTTGTGCGAACGCATGCAGCAGGCGATCATCTTTGCCGACATGCGCCTGCCGCTGCCGCACATCACCGCATCGTTCGGCGTGGCCACGCTGCAGCCGGAGCAGGACGAGCAGGCGCTGATCGCGGTGGCCGACGCGGCGCTGTACCGCGCCAAGGAACTGGGCCGCAACCGCGTGGCTGGAACGGCTTAGGCGGGCTTGGCGTCGGCGGTGGCGGTATCGGCCGGCTTGGCCGTGTGCGCTGCGATAAAGTCCGAATAGCCCTGCTGCACCAGGTCGTAGGTCTTGTCGATATTGCTGGCGATATCGCCGTTCAATACCTTCAAGCCCTGCAGCACGTCGCGCGCCTCCTTGAAACCCTGGTCCACGCCCTTTTTCAAGGTATTGACGAAGTTGTTCAGCGTCGTTTCCTCGTCCTGCCCGGGATTTTGCTGCTTGTACGCTTCATAAAACGCCGTCGACAGCGATACAATGCGGCTCGCGGTGCCTTCCGGCGTATTATCCTGCGACACGGCGTTCTGGATGGCGTTGTCGCCGTAGTCGCCCTTAAGCGCTTCGTTGATGCCGGTCAGCGCCGTTTTCAGCACCACCGACAACGGATCGTTGGAAGAATTTAACGATACCGTCAAGGAAGCTTGTACGATAGACACATTTAGCTGCGCCTTGGCCTTGGCGGCGACCGACATGTTGCTGTCGTCCTTGGCCTGGACCGGCGCGGAGGATGTGCCTGCCGCGCTGCCCGATGTTGCCGATACTGGTGTCGCCATGATATTGCTCCTGGTTGCATTACCTTGGAATTATCGGCAGATTGACGAATAACTGTAGCCCCCCTGACTGCGCCCTATGACAACACAGACTTTCCTCTGGCACGACTACGAGACTTTTGGCGCCCAGGCGCGCCGCGACCGCCCGGCGCAATTCGCCGCGATCCGCACCGACGCCGACCTGAACGAGGTGGGCGATCCCATCATGTTGTATTGCAAGCCTGCCAATGACTTCCTGCCGGATCCGCAATCCTGCCTGATCACCGGCATCACGCCGCAGCAATGCCTGGAATGGGGCGTGCCCGAGCACAAGTTCGCCGCCACCATCGAGCAGGCGTTTTCCAAGCCGGGTACCATCGGCGTCGGCTACAACACCATCCGCTTCGACGACGAGATCACCCGCTTCATGTTCTGGCGCAACCTGATCGACCCGTATGCGCGCGAATGGCAAAACCAGTGCGGCCGCTGGGATCTGCTGGACGTGGTGCGCATGACCTACGCGCTGCGGCCGGAAGGCATCGAATGGCCGCTGCGCGAAGACGGCAAGCCCAGCTTCAAGCTGGAGCACCTGGCCAAGGCCAACGGCCTGCTGCACGAGGCGGCGCACGATGCGCTGTCCGACGTGCGGGCGACCATCGCGCTGGCGCGGCTGATCAAGCAGAAGCAGCCGAAGCTGTTTGATTTCTGCCTGGCGCTGCACAAGAAAGACCGCGTGGCCGACGAGATCGGCATGCACCTGGCGCCCAACCTGCGCGCGCCGTTCCTGCACGTGTCCGGCATGTTCCCGGCCGAGCGCGGCTGCATCGCGCTGGTGTATCCGCTGGCCACGCATCCGACCAACAAGAACGAAATCATCGTCTGGGACTGCACCTACGACCCGAGCGAGCTGTTCACGCTGGACGCCGACACCATCCGCACCCGCATCTTCAGCCGCAGCGACGCGCTGCCCGAGGGCGTGACCCGCCTGCCGGTCAAGAGCATCCACCTGAACAAGTCGCCGATGCTGGTCGCCAACCTGAAGACGCTGTCGCCGGCCATGGCCGCCAAGTGGGGCATCGACCTGGAGCAAGGCAAGGCCTACGCCGCGCTGGCCGCCGCCGGCCGCAACATGGATGTCGAGTGGGAGCAGGTGTTCCACCGCCCGGCGGGTGAGGAGCTGGACGTGGACGAGGATTTGTACAACGGCTTCGTCGGCAAGGAAGACCGCCGGCTGCTCGATTCCCTGCGCAAGGAGACCCCGGCCAAGCTGGCGACGGCATCGCCGTCGTTCAGCGATCCGCGCCTGCTGGAATTGCTGTTCCGCTACCGCGCGCGCAACTTCCCCGAGACCTTGTCGGAAGGCGAGATGGAGCACTGGGAGCAGCACCGCGCGGCCCGCTTCTACGACGGCGCCGGCGGCGCCCGCAGCATCGACCAGTTCTTCGGCGAGATCGACCACCTGCAACAGGATGCCGACGAGCGCGCCGAGCAGATCCTGGCCGAGCTATACGACTACGTTGAGATGGTGGCGCCCGCCCACTAGGCTGTCGCGCAGCTTGGCGGCGTCGACCTCGCCCATCCAGGTCGCCACCGCGAGGCAGGCGATGCCGTTGCCGATCAGGTTGGCGATCGGGCGGCATTTCAGCAGGCGTTCGATGCTGACGATCAGCACCAGGCCCTCGGCGGAAATCGCCGGCACCGCGGCCAGCGTCGCGCCCAGCGTGACGAAGGCCGAGCCGGCGATGCCGCTCGACGCCTTCGACGTCACCATCGCCACCAGCAGCACCGTGCCATACTGCGCCAGGCTCAGCTCCACCTGCCCCGCCTGCGCCAGGAACACCAGCGCCAGCGTCAGGTAAATGCTGCTGCCGTTCAGGTTGAAGGAATAGCTGGCCGGCACGGCAACGCGCGTCACCGCCGGCGCGCAGCCGGCTTCCTCCAGCCGGGTGATCAGCCTCGGCATCGCCGCCATCGACGATGCCGTGCCCAGCACCAGTATCAACTCATCGCCTATCCACAGCAGATACCGCCACAAGCTGAAACCGCACCAGCGTGCCACAGCACCCAGCACGATGACGACGAAAGCAAAGGTGGTCAGGTAGATCGCGCCGATCAGCTTGAGCAGCGGCGTCATCGACAGCAGGCCGTAATGGCCGACCGCGTAAGCGACCGCGCCCAGAGCGGCCAGCGGTGCCGCCTTCAGCACCAGGTTAACGGCGGCGAACAGCCAGCGTCCACCGGTTTCCAATGCCCGCCCGATGCGCGCGCTGCGCTCGCCCTGCCAAGCCAGCACGCTGCCGCAGACGATCCCGCCCAGCAGTAATTGCATGGTGCTGTTTTGCGCAATGCAATCGCGCAGCGTGGCCATGATGGCGCCGCCATGCGACAGTGCCGGCGCGACCGCAGCGGCATGCATGGCCGGCAGATGCACGCCGACGCCAGGTTCCAGCAACCATGCGCCCACCATGCCGGCCATCAGCGCCAGCAAGGTGCAGGCCTCAAAGTAGACCAGCAGCCGCAAGCCCAGGCGGCCAAGCTGGCGCAGATCGCGTAGCGAGGCGATGCCGGCCGCCACGGTGCAAAAGATCACCGGCCCCAGCAGCAGCCGGATCGCATCGACAAACCACGTGCCCAGCGGACGCAGCAGTTGTGCTTCTTCGGGCGCGCAATAACCCAGCGTCATGCCGATGGCGATGGCGCACAGGATCTGCATCGACGGGTAGTACAACACGGGCTTGCTCATCGGCGCACGCTCTGGAATCGCTTCCATGTTCGCGTAAAAAAAATGACTCCGGGGGCTCCAGTAACTCATGGCCGGGAGTCGCCACGGTCCATGATAACAGGGAGTTGCCGCCAGAAACTACAACGATGCTGAGCCGCATATTCTTCCAGCGGCAACTGCACGCTGGCGCCTTGGCGGAAGGCGCGGAAGCTCTGCTGCTGTTGCAGCGACGGCCACGCGGGCTGGCCGTCCACGTCCGGCGTGCCGTTGCGGACAAAGGCGGCCCAATGCGCGATCATCTGCGCCGACAGCCGGCGCTGCGCCTCGCTCATTCTTTCGGCGTGGTGAGCGAAGGCGCCGCCCGGCCACAGGTAGGGCAGCTCGGCGGCGTGCGCGGCGCCGAACTTGAAGGCGCCCGGTTCGCCGTATGGCGCCTGGCCATCCTCGAACTGGTAGAAATAAACCGGCGCATCCCGCGCCGCGGCCTGCGCCAGCGGCAGCATGGTGCAGCCGCCGAGACCGCGCATGCCGCTGTCGGTCAGGATGGCGCTGATCTTGTACGCGTATTCGAGCGGATCGCCGGCGTGGTCGTCGCGGTAGGCGTTGCCGACCGCGCCCCGCAGCGCCGGTGGCAGCAAGGTGGCGAGCCAGTCTTGGTAGCGCTGTTCATCGTAGCGGAAGAAACCGGGACCGGCCATGCGGCCCTCGTCGCGATTCGCGCCGAGCAGCAGCGGCACGCGCGCCCAATGGTGGCGGGAGATTTGCGCGACGGCGTAGTCCGGCAGCAAACCCGGCCGACCTATGGCGGGGGCCGCGCCGCCGCCGGCCTGCACCAGTTGCAGCGGCGTAGCGCGGCGCATGCAAGCCATGTCGATGCCATCGCAGCCGAGGCGACGCGCCAACGCTTCGGCACGCTGCCTGGCCTCGGCGGCGGTGTCCACATCGTGCAGGCAATCGTCGCTGGAAATGATGGCGGCGCGGAACAGGCCCCGCGCCTGCGACGCCGCCAGCAGCGGGCAGATCACCGTGCCGCCGGCCGATTCGCCGGCCAGCGTGACGCGCTGCGGATCGCCGCCCAGGCCCGCGATCGAGCGCCGCACCCACTGCAACGCCAGCAGCACATCCTGCAAGGCGTAGTTGCCGCCGTTAAAGAACCCCAGCGCGCCCAGGCGATAGTTGACGGTGACGACGACGATGTCGCCCTGCTCCGCCAACGCCGAACCGTCGTGATCATTGGCCGAGCCGCCCGTCGCGCCGCCGCCGTGCACGTAGACCAGCACGGCACGTGGCCGCTTCGACGCCGCAGCGGGGCGGTAGACGTTCAAGTACAGGCAATCCTCGCGCTCCGTGCCTGCCGCCAGCCCCACCGCGCTCTGCGGACAACGCGGCGGCAAGGCCTGCGCCGCCAGCCGGAACAGCCATGGCTCGGCGGCCAGCGGTGCAGTCCAGCGCTCCGCCGCGCCGTATGGCAGACCGGAAAACCGCTCGACCGCGCCCTGCCGCACGCCTTCCGCCAGCCCTTGCGGCAATCGCGCCAGCGGTCCGTTGGACTGCGCCGTGGCAACCGGAGCAGCGCCGGCCAGCGCCAGCAGCACAGACGCGATCCGCGCGCCGCCCCGCAAGCTCCACCGCGACATCACTGCGTCACGGCAGGCTTGATACGGGGATAAGTGCGCGTATCGAACGGCGGCGGCACATAGGACGGCACAAAATGGCAGCCTTCGCCATAGGCCGCCCTGGCCGCCTCGCAGCGCGCCAGCAACTGCACGGGATCGGGCCGCTTGCCCTGCTCGATCCAATCCATCATCGCACGCAGCAATGCGGCGTACTGCGGCGTGGCCAGCTTGCTGTGCTCGTGCTCGTCCGTGAAGCTCTGCACCAGCAGCGGCGACGCGCCGGCCGCCGCCACCGCCTGCCGGAACACCGTCTCCGCCTCGACAAACACGGTCGGATCGTCGATCGCATGCATGGTCAGCGTCGGCACGATCAGCTTGCCGGTCAGGTCGCTGTCCTCGGCCAGCGCGCGCACGCCTTCCGGCGAGGCGGCAAAGCGCGGCACGTCGCGGTTGAGCGCCGCGTCGTCGTCCGAACCGCGATACACCACGCCCATATTGCTGAACGGGTTCAGCCCCTTGAACTGGCGCAGCGTCAGGTCGCGGAACGTGGCCGTGGCCCAGTTCAGATGCGCACCCAGCGTCCGCTCCGGTATGCGCGTCACCGCCAGCAGGTTGCGCAGGATGCGCTGCTGCTCCGGCGTGCGCTGCGCCGCCGGTTTCGACAGGCCCGTGCAACTGTCCAGCCGCGCCGCCACTTCCTTGCTGCTCAACGGATTCTGCGCAGCCAGTCCCTGCCACAGCGGATATGCAGGCTCGTCCGGCAACGGCAGGTTGCGGCAATAGTACTGGACCAGCGCCCGCAGATCCGCGCGGAAGTCATACGCCAGCGAACCGCCGGACAACAGGCCGCTGGTCAGGATCACGCCATCGTAGGCCGGCTTGCCGTCGGCGTCGCGGCCGAACAGCTCGGCGGTCTTGGCCGCCACATTGCCGCCCCACGACTGCCCATGCAGCAGCGTGCGTTTCGGCCGTCCGAACTGTTTCCAGAACAAGGCCCGCGCATGGTCGGTATCCTCGGCCGCGTCGCGCACGCCGTAGCCGGCGTGGCGATAGCTGGACCCGGTCCATGCGTATCCTTCCTGCACCATCACCGCAAAGCGCTGCAGGTCCGACACCGGCTCCGACGGCGACGGCGGCTTCAGGCTGGGTCCGCCGTGGCTGTGCACCACCAGCGTGCCGTTCCATGCCTGCGGAATGGCGGTCAGATAAAAAGCCCCATTTGCGTCCTGGCCGGTATAGCAGCGCGTCTGCGCCGGCATTTCGCGCGGACAGCTTTGCGGATGCTGCGCCTGTGCCGTGCCGGCGGCGAGGAATGCCGGCACGATGGTTAGCCAGATGGGGAGGGAAATAGGCTTCATGTCAGAAAGTCGCACTCAGGTTGAGATAGAGGTAGCGGCCGTACGGGTTGTACAGACCGCCGTTATAGCCGCCCTGCGCCAGCGGCGGCAGCTTGTCGAACAGGTTGCGCGCGCCCAGCTTGACGCGGGCTTCCTGCAGCCATTTGTCCATCGGCAGCTTGTATTGCACGTAGCCGTTCCACAGCGTTTCGCCGCCTTCGCGCCAAGCCTGGCCGGCCGGCGTGAGGAAGTTGGTGTCGTAGACGGCGCTGATGTAATTGCCCGACAGCCCGACCTGCCACTCGCGCAGCTTCCACGTCAGGTTGGCGGCGACCTTCACTTCCGGATGGCCGTAGTTGCGCAGCTGGTTGTTCTCCAGGTCGCTCAAAGGCAGTGCCGCGTTCAGCTGGCCGGCGGCGCGCGCGGCGATCAGGTCGCTGATGCCGCTCAGCGGCGACTTGGTGAACTTGTCGGTGTAGCCGATGTTCAGGTTGCCGTCGAAGTTGCCCAGCGTGGCCGTGCGCTTGCGCCAGTTCAGCGTCACGTCGTAGCCGCTGATGTGCTGCGGCTGCAGGTTCAGGAAGGTGTCCTTGACGTCGGTGATGTTGCCGACCGGCGTCAGGCCGGTGCCGGCGAAGGCGGCCACATCGTCGGCGTTCGGCGCGGCGCGGATGATGCGCGGATCGCCAGCGCCGCCGGTGACGCGGCTCAGGTAATCGGCCGCCGACACATTGCTCAGGCCCAGCGTGCCGACGATGCCCACCTGGTCGATGCGCCAGCGGTCCACCGTCATGGTGAAGCGGCCCAGCGAGGCGGGAATAAAGGCCGGCTGCAACACCAGGCCGACGTTCGACGTGGTCGAGGTTTCCGGACCCAGTTTCGGATTGCCGGAGATGAAGTAGCGCACACCCGGCACCCGTGAGCAGTTGCTGAAGTTGGTCAGGCGGCCGGCGCGGATGTCGGCCTCGCACTTGAAGTAGTCGGTCACGCTGCTGGCGCGGCCGTAGGTGTAGTCGGCCGTGGTTTCCAGGTTGGGCGCCTTGAAGCCTTGCGAGTATGAAGCGCGGAAGCGCACGCTGTCGTTGACGTCCCACGACAGCGCCACCTTCGGCTTGGAGACGCTGCCGAAATCGCTGTAGTGCTCATAGCGGCCGGCCACCTGGAAATTGAGCGCCTGCACCAGCGGCACGTGCATCTGCTGCGAGATCGCCGGCACGGCGAACTCGACAAACGTGCCGCCCACCACGCGGCTGCCCTTGGACGACGGCGTGACGTTGACGCCGGTCGCGCTGGACGGCTGCGTCAAGCCGGTGACGGCGTCGAAGAACGGGATCGAGCCGTTGACGTGCGGATCGCGGTTATCTTCCTGTGTTTCGCGCCGCGCTTCGAAGCCGAAGGCCACGCCGACATCGCCGGCCGGCAGGCTGAACAGGTCCCGGCGGGACAGTTTCAAATCCCCCAGCAGCAGGCCGGTGCGGTCGGCGCGCTTGACCCGGATGCGGGTGGCGTCCAGCGCGGCCTTGGAGCTGGGCGTGCAGTCGCCGCCGCCGGCGCCGTTGATGCAGCTGCCGTTGAAGGGGTTGTAGGCGTCCGGCGTGGACAGCGCCAGCTGCTTGTACAGCGCATTCGAATCGACGCCGTCCGAGATGTCGGTGGCGGTGGCGACCGAGTACAGCAGGCCGGTGTCGTAGTCGAAGCCGGCCTTGGTGCCTTTCAGCGCGATCAGGTAGCGGTACTGGTAGTTCTCGACATCGACGCGGTCGGGGCCGAAGTCGTTGAAGCGGTAATTGGTGAAGGTCAGCGGCAGGCCCGAGGCCGGCACGTTGCTCAGGTTGGGCAGGCGGTTCGGATTGGTCGTGCCGTCGGCAAATTTGACCGGGCCGAACGGGTTGTAATAGTTCGACGCCGGCACGCCGACCGGCACCAGGCTGGTCGGCTGCGTGGTCAGGGTCTGCGCGGTGGCGTGGTAGACGCCCAGCTCGCCGTAGACGGTAGTGACGTCGTCCAGGTCGTAGTGGCCGCTGAGGAACATGTTCTGGCGCTGGATCGCCGGCGACACGGTGATCGCATCGTTGGCCGCGTTGTTGTACTTGAGGATGTTGCCGGCGCCGGTCGTGCCCTGCGCATTGCCGGCCGTGCCCAGGCACAGGTTATTGCCCAGCTGCGTGACGCAACCGGCGATATTGTTCGGCTGGATGTGGAAGGCGCCGGCCGCCGTGGTCAGCGACGTCGTGCCCTGCTTGATCGCCGACGTCACCGGACCGCTGCCGTTGAACACCGAACCGTTCATCCATGAGCTTTGGTTGCCGCGTCCGTCCGCCGTGCCGTTGCCCGCCCACGGCGTGCCCACAAACAGCGCGCGCTTGTCCTGGTCGGCGGTGAACGGCATATCGCTGGGGTTCTGGTGGCTGCGGTTGAGCACGCTCAACGACATCGACAGGTTGCCCCGGCCATCGGCGAAATTCTTGCCACCGAAAATATTGGTATTGGTTTCCGAGCGGCTGGTGCCTTCGGCGTGGCCGTACTGGCTGCTGACGGTCAGTCCGTTGAAATCGGTTTTCATGACGGTGTTGACCACGCCGGCCACCGCGTCCGAGCCGTAGATCGCGCCGGCGCCGTCGAGCAGGATCTCCAGACTCTGGATGCCGGACGCGGGAATCGCGCTGGAGTTGTAGGTGATCAGCGGCACGGTGTTGTTGCCGTTGCTGGTCGGGTGCGTGACCAGGCGGCGGCCGTTCAGCAGCACCAGGGTATCGCCGAGGCCGGCGCCGCGCAGGTCGATCGAGCTGACGTCGCCGCGCGCGGTGTTGCTGGTCTGCGCCTGGTTGGTCGGATTGAAAAATACGTCGCCCACCTGCGGCACCTGGCGCAGCAGGTCGTCGCCGTCGACCGCGCCGGTGGCGGCGATCTCATCGGCGGTGATCACGGCGACCGGCAGCGCGGTGCTGATGCGGGCGCCCTTGATGCTGGTGCCGACCACGGTGACCTTGGTCATTTCCTCGGCCGGCTTGGCCGGTGCATTGGGTGTTTGCTGCGCCTGCGTGGACACCGCAGCCGAGCATAGTGCGACTCCCCACAGCAGTTGCCTGCGTTTTTTCTGATACGTCATTGCTATCTCCAATATTTTTTTGTTGTACGCCGCGTCTGTAGCGCAGCGAAGCCATCCTAGACGGCGGTCATCCTGATGTAAAATATCTTAACTTCGCATGTTCGATACTTAATAAATATGGAGTCCTCTTGGAGCTCAGGCATTTGCGCTATTTCATCGCCGTCGCAGAGGAAGAGCATTTCACGCGCGCGGCCGAACGCCTGCAGATCCAGCAGCCGCCGCTGAGCCAGCAAATTCGCGCGCTGGAGGAAGAATTGGGATTTCCGTTGTTCCGGCGCCACCCGAAAGGCGCGGCGCTGACGCCCGGCGGGGTCGCCTTCCTGCAGGAGGCGCGCGCCATCCTGTCCAGCGTCAGCGAAGGTTCGGCGCGGGCGGCGCGGGCGGCCAGCGGCGCCGAAGGCCATCTGTCGGTGGGCTTCACCAGCTCGGCGGCGGCGCATGCGATGATTCCGCGCCTGATGCGCGCCTACCGCGCAGCCTGGCCGGCGGTGCGGCTGGACTGCCGCGAAGGCAACGCCGCCGAGCTGACCGAGGCGCTGACCGCCGGCACGCTGAACGTGGCTTTTTTACGCCAGCCGGTCAGCCGGCCGGACGGCATCGTTTTTCATACGCTGCTGGAAGAGGAAATGCTGCTGGTGCTGCCCACCGGCCATGCCGCGCTGAGCGGCCACGGCGGACGTGGCATGCCGCGCATCGCCTTGTCGGCATTGCGGGACGAACAGTTCGTGCTGGTGCGGCGCGGCGGTGCGCCGGGCATGTATGCGGATCTGGTGGCGGCCTGCGTGCGGGCCGGCTTCACGCCGAAGATCGCGGTCGAGGTGGACCGCATGCTGACCAATATCAGCCTGGTGGCGGCGGGAACCGGCGTGTCGGCGGTGCCGGCATCGATGCGCGGCTTCCACGAAGGCAGCGTGGTCTACTGCAGGATCGCCGACGGCGGCCTGGCAGCGCCGCTGACGCTGGCCTGCCGCGCCGCCGACCCGCCGCCGACCCTGGTCAATTTCCTGGCCGAGGCCGAGCGGTTGGCGGAAGTGCGGCTGAAGTACGACTGACTAAGCCCGGTGCAGGTTGATGGCGTTGCGGGTTTCCTCAGCAACGCGGCGGGCGGCTGCGGCAAAGTCCTCGCTGCTGCCCTGCGGCGCCGCGTACAGGATCGCGCGCGACGAGTTGATCATCATGCCGGTGCCGGCGGACGTCTTGCCCGACTTGACCGTGGCGGCGATATCGCCACCCTGCGCGCCGATGCCGGGCACCAGCAGCGGCATGTCGCCGACGATGGCCCGCACCTGCGCCAGTTCTTCCGGGAAGGTGGCACCGACCACCAGCGCGCACTGGCCGTTGCCGTTCCATTTTTCCGCCACCAGGCGCGCCACGTGCTGGTACAGCGGCTTGCCGTCGACGTTGAGGAACTGCAGGTCCGAGCCGCCGGGGTTCGAGGTGCGGCACAGGATGATGACGCCGCGGTCGCTCCACTCCATGTACGGCTCCACCGAGTCCGAGCCCATGTAAGGATTGACGGTGACGGCATCGGCGCCGTAGCGGTCGTAGGCTTCGCGCGCGTACTGACGCGCGGTGGCGCCGATGTCGCCGCGCTTGGCGTCCATGATCAGCGGGATGTGCGGGTAGTTGTCGCGCACGTAGTGGCAGATTTTTTCCAGCTGGTCTTCCGCGCCCAGCGCCGCGAAGTAGGCGATCTGCGGCTTGAACGAACAGGCCAGGTCGGCCGTCGCGTCGATGATTTCGCGGCAGAAGTGGTAGATGCCTTGCGCATCGTTCTGGAATTGCGCCGGCAGCCTGGCCATGTCCGGATCCAGGCCCACGCACAGCAGGGAGTCGTTGGCCGTCCATGCGGCGGATAATTTGTTGATGAAAGTCACGACGCACCCTTCTATTTTGTTGCAAACCCTCTATTGTACCGCGCCGGCATCGGGCGGTTCGCATCGGGCTGTTAAAATTTGCCCTCTCTCCATAGAAAGCGTATTCCATGAAATTATCCCAAAAAGTCGCGATCGTGACCGGCGCCACCCAGGGCATAGGCCTGGCCTGCGCCCAGCGCCTGGTGGCCGAGGGCGCCAAGGTCATGCTGGTCGACATCAAGCCGGAGGGCGCATCCGCCGCCGCCACGTTGGGCGAGCAAGCGCGCTTTTTCGCCGCCGATGTGAGTCAGAAGGCCGACGTCGACGCGCTGGTGGCCGCCACCATCGCCGAGTTCGGCCGCATCGACATCCTGATCAATAACGCCGGCGTCACCCACGCCGCCGATTTCCTCGACCTGACCGAGGACGATTTCGACCGCGTGCTGCGCATCAACCTGAAGTCCATGTTCTTGTGCGGCCAGGCCGTGGCGCGCCAGATGGTCAAGCAGCAGAGCGGCTGCATCATCAATATGTCCAGCGTCAACGCCGAGCTGGCGATCCCGAACCAGGTGCCGTACGTGGTGTCGAAGGGCGCGATCAACCAGCTGACCAAGGTCATGTCGCTGAATCTGGTGTCGCACGGCATCCGCGTCAACGGCATCGGCCCCGGCACCATCCTGACCGAACTGGCCAAGCAGGCGGTGATGGCCAGCCCGGAAGCGCGCCACACCATCCTGTCGCGCACGCCGATGGGCCGCTGCGGCGAACCGGAGGAAGTGGCGTCCATCGCCGCCTTCCTGGCCAGCGACGACGCCAGCTACATGACCGGCCAAACACTTTATGTGGACGGCGGACGCCTCGCCTTGAACTACACGGTGCCAGTTAAATAAAGGCTTGCGGGGCAGTTATGCGCATTGCTGATGTCTGGTATCTGAAACGACAATTAGACACATATCTATCGCGACGGCATAATTACACCTGTCTCCACTATTCTCCTCCAAGAAAATAGTTTTAAGCCCGCTTTCACCAGCGGGCTTTTTTTTTGCCCATTTTTTTGTCCACTGTCATAGCCGCGTCATATTCGCTCCATATACTGATTACATCTTGAGTACATGCAACCGATAGGCATGACTGAAGAAAGGTGCACCGGGGTCCCGGTGCACCACTCCCGCTTTCTTCCGCTGCATGGTATTGTCTGGTTCATGATCAAGCAATTCATCCTGACGAATTCCCACGCACGACTACGCTACTGGACCGCGATCGTCCTGTACCTGATGATACTGGTGCTGGGCTCCCTGCCCGGCGCCCGCCAGGACATCGCCCAGGTCGCTCCTGGCCTGATCCTGCATTCGGTCGCCTACGCCGGCCTGACCTTCCTGCTGTTCACCGGCGGCACAGGCAGCCTGGCGCAACGGGCCGGCAAGGCGGTACTGACCATCGCCCTGATGGGCGCGCTCGACGAATACGTGCAGAGTTTCTTCCCGTACCGCCATGGCGCCGTGTCCGACTGGCTGGTCGACTGCAACGCCGCCGCGCTGACGGCCGCCTTTATGTGGGCCCTGTGGACCCGCTTCCGCATCCCGCCGTCGCGCTGATATCGCCTGTGCAGTCCGCGGACGCACACAAGGCCAGCTCGACATCCAAACGCATCTGCTGCAACTGCTCGGCCTTGGCCACACGTACCAATTCATGCAATGAATGCGCCAACAAGTGCCGGCTGCGGGGCGTGCCGCAGGTTGCATTAATTAACTCTTCGATAATAGTATCTGTCACGTGTGTCAACATATCGATGTCCTATAAAGTGATACCCGACAATTATTGCTTGCGACTAGCAACTTTCAATTGATGTACATCAATTGGCCGTCCGTAGAGCGGGAACAAAACGGCGGCGCCGCCCTCTGACTCAAATGGGGAGCCATTTTGATTAATCGAACGGGGGAGGAACTATGAAGATGAATATGACCCAAAAAGCCATCGCCGCACTGTGCATGCTGGCCGTGGCCGGCTGTGCGGCGGATCGCAGTAGCAGCAGTAGCGACAGCGGCATGTCCAGCAGCAGTTACCCATCCAGCAGCGGCAGCACCGGCAGCATGGCCAACACCACCGGCTCGGGCGCCACCGGCACATCCGGCAGCAGCCCGAGCATGGCCGGCAGCGGCACCGCGTCCACCGGCAGCAGCTATGGCAGCGGCGCGCAGCCCGCCACCAGCACCTCCAGCTCGGCGCAAACCTCGTACGGCGTGGTGCAGGCCATCGACCAGATGCAGCGTCAGGATGTGGGCGTCGGCGCCGTGGGCGCGGCGGCGGCGGGCGGCAGCGCCGGCTTGCCGACCGACAAGGTCTACCGTGTCACCGTGCGCATGGACGACGGCACCAGCCAGATGGTGGTGGTCGACTCCATGCCCTCGTACAAGATCGGCGACCGCGTCCGCTACAACAACGGCATGCTGAGCAGCTATCAGTAGAGCTGTTCGACCTGATAGCCGCGCCGCTTCAGCAGTTGCGGCAGGCCGTCGTCGCCCACCAGATGCAGCAGGCCGACGCCGACAAACGCGACCTGGTCCTGCTGCATGATGCGCTCGATATTGCTGGCCATCTCGGGATTGCGCTTGCCTAGCAGCACGCGATTCATGAAGCCGGCCGAGATCGTGTCGCCGCTGGTGGCGGACTGCCACGCCGCGTGGATGCCCGGGGCGTCTGCGGCGCTCCAGGCGTCGATCAGGGCGGTGGATTTCTTCAGCGAGGCGCCATCGGCCAGGTCGGCCAGGTTTTCGAGCAGGTACTGCTCCTGCTGACGCTCGTCCAGCGTGTCGAACAGGCTCAGCTGGTAATCGGCGCTTTCCAGCTGGCGCACGGTTTTATCCTGCTTTTGCGCCGCCGCCAGCAAGGCATACTCCACCGCCTGGCTGCGCTGGTAGCCGTGGACTTCCATTTCCGCGCCGATCAGCAGGTTGGCGATCAGCCACGGCTTGTATTGCTGAACCGATTGCAGCGACAGCCCGGCTTGAGCCAGCGCCTGCACCGTCAGCCGCAGCGTGGCCGGGCTCAGATGGTTTTGCACCGTATCGCCGTCGGCGTAGCGGCCATGGCGGGCCAGCGCCAGCTGGAATGGCGCGGCCTCGCGGATGTCGAGTTCGATCACCAGCGCCTTGGAATCGAGCAAGGCGCGCGTCACCACCGGGTCCAGCGGGTCAACGCCGTCCCTGCCGACATGAATGGTCCCAAACAGATAGCTGGTCTTGCCGTCGTGCGTGACCCGGTACAGCTGGCCGCGATGCGCGGCCGGCGCCATCTCGGTCAGGCCGGCGCCGAACGCCGCCTGGCATACACCAATCAACACGCTAAATAAAATGGCAATTTTCGACGGCATGAGTTTTCCCCGCGAGGGCACGGAATGCCATCGAGATAATATTTACATTGAATAAGGGATTGGTAACGCGGCTTGGGTTACTGTTTCCAATAGTAAATCAGGAAAACGCCAAAGAAAATATCTTTTTAAAGGCCGATGAAAATATCGGCAAAAGCAGCACATTTAAATATCAGGCCGCCAATAAAATAACTATTAAAAGATCAAGTTATTAGCGCTTTAATACTTTAACTGATGTCATACCCACATTCTTGCCATGGGTTTCATTGATAAATGTCGTACCGGCCCGACATACCGCCCATGATCCCATTTTCCATACTCGACCTTTCCCCGATCGCCGAAGGCAGCAATCCTTCCGCATCGTTCCGCAACACGCTGGACCTGGCGCAGCACGGCGAACGCTGGGGCTACCAGCGCTACTGGCTGGCCGAGCACCACGGCATGCCCGGCATCGCCAGCGCCGCCACCGCCGTCGTCATGGCGCACGTGGCCGGCGGCACCTCGACCATCCGCGTCGGCGCCGGCGGCATCATGCTGCCGAATCACTCGCCGCTGGTGATCGCCGAACAGTTCGGCACGCTGGAAGCGCTGCATCCGGGCCGCATCGACCTCGGCCTGGGCCGCGCGCCCGGCTCGGACCAGACCACCGCCCGCGCCTTGCGCCGCACGCTGGAAACCGACGCCGACGCCTTCCCGCAGGACGTGCTGGAACTACAAGATTACATGTCCGACACGCCGCGCCAGCGCGTGCTGGCCGTGCCCGGCAAAGGTGCCAAGGTGCCGCTGTGGATACTGGGATCAAGCACCTTCGGCGCGCAGCTGGCTGCGCACCTCGGCCTGCCGTTCGCCTTCGCCTCGCACTTCGCGCCGCAGATGATGATGCAGGCGGTGTCGCTGTACCGCAGCAACTTCAAGCCGTCGGCGCAGCTGGACAAGCCGTACGTGATGTTGGGCTTCAACGTCTTCGCGGCCGACACGGACGAGGAAGCCCACTTCCGCGCGACGTCGATGCAGCAAGCCTTCGTCAACCTGCGCACCGGCAAACCGTCGCAACTGCCGCCGCCCAAGACCGGCTATCTGCAATCGCTGGGGCCGCAGGAGCGGGCCATGCTGGACACGGTGCTGTCCTGCGCCGCCATCGGCGCGCCGGAGACGGTCGGCCGCCAGCTGCGCGAATTCATCGAGCGCACCGGCGCCGACGAGCTGATGATCACCTCGCAGATCTTCGACCATGCGCAGCGGCTGCGCTCCTACGAAATCACCGCCGAAGTGCGGCAGTCGTAAGAAAATACCTGCGCTCAGCAGCAATTTGTTATCGCCGGTAAAATTACCGCCTGCAAATTGAAGGAGCGCCCAGTGAGCCAGTCCCACGCCCAGCAAGACATCTCCTCCGGCATGGTCTGGCTGTTCGCCACCGCGACCGGCCTGATCGTCGCCAATCTGTACTATGCGCAAACGCTGATCGGCCCGATCAGCCACGCCACCGGCCTCGACCCCGGCGCGGCCGGCCTGATCGTCACGCTGACGCAAATCGGCTACTGCCTCGGGCTGCTGTTCATCGTGCCGCTGGGCGACCTGCTGGAAAACCGGCGCCTGATCTTCATCGCCCTGCTGACCACCGCGGTGGCCCTGCTGGCGGCCTCGTTCACCGGCAGCGCCGCCCTGTTCCTGCTGGCCGCGTTCTGCATCGGCCTGGGCTCGGTGGCGGCGCAGATCGTGGTGCCGTTTGCCGCCCACATGTCGCGTCCGGAAAAGCGCGGCCAGACGGTGGGCAAGGTGATGAGCGGCCTGCTGATGGGCATCATGCTGGCGCGTCCGGTGGCTAGCCTGGTGGCCGATGCGCTGAGCTGGCATGCGATCTTCGTCATCTCCGCGCTCACCACCACCGCCTTGGCGTTCTTGCTGCGCGCCAGGCTGCCGCAACGCCAGCCGGATTCCGGCCTGCACTACTTCGCGCTGCTGGGTTCGATGTGGCAGCTGCTCAAGACCACGCCGATACTGCGCCGCCGCGCTGCCTACCAGGCCTGCATGTTCGGCGCCTTCAGCCTGTTCTGGACCTGCGTCTCGCTGGAGCTGACCGGCCCCTACTTCCACCTGAGCCAGTCGGGCGTGGCGATCTTCGCGCTGGTGGGCGTGGCGGGCGCGATCGCCTCGCCGATCGCCGGCCGCCGCGCCGACCAGGGCAAGAGCCGCTCGACGACGGCCGCCGCGCTGACCTTGGGCGCCATCGCCTTCGCGCTGCCGCTGCTGATCCATTCGACGCGCCTGGTCGACCTGGGGGTGCTGGTGCTGACCTCGATCATATTGGACATGGGCGTCTCCGCCAATCTGGTGACGGGCCAGCGGGCGATCTTCGCCTTGCCGCCGGAAATCCGCAGCCGGCTGAACGGCCTGTACATGGCGCTGTTCTTCATGGGCGGCGCGTTGGGATCGTCGCTGGGCGGCTGGATGTTCGCCGCCCACGGCTGGACCGGCGTGCTGTGGACCGGCCTCGCCTTCCCATTGACCGCCCTGTGCATCTTCGCCACCGAATAAACCGTAATCCGGGGTCAGATCTGACAATTGGACACGGGCTCTACCGTAGCAGCAGCTACGGTAGAGCCCGTGTCCAATTGTCAGATCTGACCCCGGATCCAGACTCCGGATTTAATGCGACCAGAGGCGGACCTGGCCTTGCAGCGAGACGTTGCCGTTGATGTTGAGACTGCCCAGGTTGCCGGTGACCGGCGCGTTCGGGTCGGTCTGCACGCTCAGCGATTCGAAGCCGAAGTTGGTGTAGCGTACATATCCCGGCAGGCCGATGGCGATGTAGTCGCCGCCGCCGTCGCTGCGGTTCTGCACGCCCAAGGTGACGGCAAACATGTCCACCATGCCGCGCACATTCTTGAACACGATGTAGCGGTTCTGCCCGTCGCCGTTGAAGCCCAGCGACAGGCGGCTGTCGGCCACCGCCCCCACCAGCGTCGGATCGTTCAGCGAAATGTGCGCGGCAAAGCTGATGCCGTCCTGCCCGCTCACCTGCGACAACTCCTTGTCGTCGAGCGCCTGCAGCGTGCCGCCCCGCGCCACGCCCGCCGCCAGCATCAACAGTAAATAGAGTGCGCGCGCCATCAGTGCTTGAACTTGATATCGAGGTACTGGATCTGGATCGAGCCTATGCGCGACGATCCCAGGTCCACCGCCGGCTGCCCCGGGCTGACGAAGGAAATATTGTCGACCGCGATCCCGCCCGCCGGCGCCACGCCGCTGCCGTAGCGCGGGTCCGGCCAGTCGATGCCGATGTGCAGCCGCGGCCCCGTCTCGTCGGTCAGCGCGTTGATCACCGCCGGCTGCGAGGCCACGTTCGCCAGCATCCACGGCGTGTTGTTGAACACGCCGTTGCCGTCGACGCCGCCAATGTGCACGCCGCTGAGCACCATCGCCTCGGTCGCATCCGTGCGTCCGCGCGGCTGGAACGACAGCTGGCCGATATCCATCCGCAGCGCAGCGCCGAAGGCGATGCCGTCGTTCACCTGCGGCGTCGAGAACTGCAGGCCGCCGCCATAGAACACCATGTCCTTGACCACCACGCTGCCCTGCTCCCGCGTGACGCCGTCCGCGCCCACGCCCCAGTCGTAAGCCATCTGCCAGCGCTGGTCGGCACTGGTGTTGAGCGGGAAGGCGATGTTGATGACGTCGGCCAGCCCCGGCGCGCCGGACACGATGTCGAGTTTGTAGGGGTCGGAAAACGGCAGCGGATTGTCGCTGCGCGAGGCGCTGAGTTTTTCCGCGTACAGGCTGGTGCCGGTCGGCGTGGTGTAGGTGACGCGCGCATCGCCGCTCATGGCGAAACCGCTCAAGTCGAAACTGACGCCGTCGCGCCCGCGCACCGACGACAGCGCCGCGTCGTTCAGCGGCTCCATCGCCAGCGCCGGCAAGGCCGCCAGCAACGAAGACAACAGCAACGCGCGCGCCGCGCCCATCACTTCACCTTGGGCAGGTTGGGCGGAACGATGCCGGTGGTATTCAAGGCCTGCAGCTTGTCGCGCCAGTTCAGCCAGACGCCGGCCTGCGCCGGATCCGACACCGGCGCCCCGGCCGCCGTCGGGAATTGCACGCCGTTCTTCAGCACCGACACCCAGAAGTCGCGGCTCGGGCCGCTGGCGTCGCCCGCCGTCACGCCGCCCAGCTGCGCGAACGACAGGCACGGCGCCGTGCACGAGCCGTCCCAGCGCTTGCCGCCCAGCGCGTCGGTATGCGAATCGAGCAGCACGCCCGTGCCGTCGGCCGCCAGCCCGCTCACCTTCATCGAGCCGGACAGGGTGTTGATCTTCATGCCGACGTCGCCGCTGATGGCGTCGAAGCCGAAGCGCATGCCGATCACTTCACGCGCCGCGCCGTCGCCGGCGTTGCGGTACACAAATTCAAAATAGGGATTGCTGATATGCACCAGGCGCTGCGCCTCGGTGCCGTCGCTGCGGCCGAACTGCAGCAGGCCGATGTCGATGTCGGCGCCGCCGCCGTTGCGCAGCGAGTAGTTGTATTCGCCCAGCCGCATGTTGCGCAGGTTGGCGCTCAGCGTGATGTCGGCGTCCAGCGCGATCTTGCTGAAGTCGTAGCCGCCCAGGCTGCTATTGGTGAGCGCGACCAGGCCCTGGCCACGCGTGTTGGACAGTTCCTCTTCGCTCAGCGGCTGCATTTGCGCCGACGCCGGTTGCGTGCCGCAGGCCAAAGCCGCGCACAGCGCCAGCGCACGCCAGGTGGTGGGGGTTCTCATGATGGCGGGAGCGGCAGCCGCGCACGCGGCCGCCGCAGCTCAGCTGATTAGTGAGCGAAGATCCACACGGTGGTGCCGCGCATGTCGATCTGGTTCATCGCTACCGAGCCGAACGACGCTGCGTTGTTGCCCATCTTGATCGCATCGACCGACACGTTCAGGTAGTGGCCGTCCGCGACCACGGAGGCTGGGATCGCGATCTGCACGACGTCGCCGCCGGTCGCCGGGCTGTAGAAGGTGCCTGGGTTGGTCACGCCGGCGGCGCCGGCAGCGGCCAGGAAGGAGTTCTTCGACAGGATATCGATGTTGGCGGCGATCAGGCCGTTGACCTTGATGCCGTTGAACGATACCGAACCGCCACCCAGGCCGTTGGCGTCGAGCGCGTCGGTGTCGGTGTAGGTGAACGAGTTGATCTTGATGTTCAGGTTGGCCGCGATCGACACGCCATCCTGGCCGCTGACGGTGCTCAGTTCAGCGTCTTGGATTGGGGTCATGGCCGATGCCGAGAAGGCCAGGGTTGCCAGGGCTGCTGCTACTGCGGTCTTGATGAATTGCATGTGTCGTCTCCGTGATGGTTTTGGTGTGGTTTTTTTTATACTGCGGGACCATCTTATGGCCCCGCAGCTGCTATCGTCCATGACTCGTCAGGCCAAGCTACAGGCCTTGCGAGCCGCCGGCATTAGTGTGCGAAGATCCACACGGTGGTGCCGCGCATGTCGATCTGGTTCATCGCGACCGAACCGAACGACGCTGCGTTGTTGCCCATCTTGATCGCGTCGACCGACACGTTCAGGTAGTGGCCGTCCGCAACCACCGAGGCTGGAATCGCGATCTGCACGACGTCGCCGCCGGTCGCCGGGCTGTAGAAGGTGCCTGGGTTGGTCACGCCGGCGGCGCCGGCAGCGGCCAGGAAGGAGTTCTTCGACAGGATGTCGATGTTGGCGGCGATCAGGCCGTTGACCTTGATGCCGTTGAACGATACCGAACCGCCACCCAGGCCGTTGGCGTCGAGTGCGTCGGTGTCGGTGTAGACGAAGGAATCGATCTTGATGTTCAGGTTAGCTGCGATCGATACGCCGTCCTGGCCGCTGACGGTGCTCAGTTCAGCATCCTGGATCGGGGTCATGGCCGATGCCGAGAAAGCCAGGGTTGCCAGGGCTGCTGCGATTGCGGTTTTAACGATTTGCATGGTGGTATCTCCGAGTTAAAGTTGGAATTTTTTGTCTGGGCTCACGACCGTCAGGCTGATCCTGGGCTCCGGGTAGGAGCCGCGGCGCGCACTGTCCGGTGCCGTGAAAATCTTAATATTTGACTATTAATTAAGTTAATCATATGAGTCGGCCCCGACACGGGTCCATCTTTTCACGCTGACTTGGAAAGCCAACGTCTTGGCCTTGAGAGCCATACAGAGTGGGGGCTGTGCCACGCAAGTGTTGTCTGCGATAGCATAAGTTCAGTCCAAAATTTCTAGAGTCACATTTCTAAAAAACTTAATGCCTGACACAGGCAAAGCATGCGTTAATAAGTTACAAAAATACAAAGACGAGTTGTCGCCCTAATAAAGCACGGTCGTTCTAATCTAGAATATTGGAGACAGCATGAAACCAGCATTGGGGCGCCCGACGCCTCTGGGCGGAGCTCATTCGCGAGCTTTGCAAGCACCCTCGCTTCATCATTTTTTAAGCGCGCGCTTGAGCACGCCGTCGCGCGTGCGCAGCTGCCTGAGCTCGGCAGGCTGACGCCATGCTGATGCTGTTGCTGGGCGTAGTCGCCGCCCTGATAGGCGGCGCCGGTGTCATGTCCCGACACGAGCCGCAGGACCGTCCGAAGAGCCAGTTCGAGATGCCGCAAGCCATGCTGGGCGGCGGCGCCTACGTGCAATCGGTGAGCCTGGAACCGTTTTCCGAACTCAAGTACAAGCACATCGTGCGCCAGGCGTTCGACTACAGCTGCGGCTCGGCCGCGCTGGTCACCATCCTCAACTATCACCTCGGCGTGATGGTCAACGAACAGCAAGCCATGGAAGGCATGCTGGACAAGGGCGAGAAGGAAAAGATCATCGAGCGGCGCGGCTTTTCGCTGCTCGACATGAAGCGCTACGTCGGTTCGCTGGGCCTGTCCGGCGCCGGCTTCAAGGCCGAGATCAAGGACCTGAAGACGCTGGAGGAACCGGCCATCGTGCCGATCGACTACGCCGGTTCCAAGCACTTCGTGGTGCTGCGCGGCATCCGCGACGGCGTGGTCTACATCGCCGATCCGTCGGCAGGCAACATCGTGTTCTCGGTCGAGGAGTTCGCGCGCTGGTGGGACAAGAACACGCTGTTCATCATCTCGCCGGCCAAGGGCCAGCGGCCGGTGGCGCAGCTGGCGCTGACCGACCAGGAACTGGGCGTGACCGACATGGACCGCGTGACCGGCAAAGGCCAGCAGACCGGCATCAGCAACTCGGCCCAGCTGTTGCTGCGCGCCGTCAATTCGGGCGCCGCCGGCACCTGGATGCATCGCAATTAATTCCGCAGCGCCCACACTTTCTCGAGGATGACGATATGATTTTCCGTACCATGCCTGTTGCTGCAGCCATCGCAACCATCATGATGGCGCTGCCGGCCACGGCGCAACAGACCAGCACCGGCAACGCCGCCGCCACCGCGCCGGCCAGCGCCGACGCCGCGCGCGACGCGCTGGCCAAGAAGGAAGGCGAAGGCGACCAGAGCGCGCTGCTGAAGCAGACGCTGACCGCCGTCGACAAGCAGTACTCGCTGATACGCCGCAACCAGCTGTCCGTCACCTACGACCTGAGCTATGCCTACGTCGGCGAGGAGCGCATCGTCACCGACCTGGCCAACGGCAGCACCACGCTGTTCAACATCGAGAACACCAGCTCGCACACGGTCACCAACACCTTCTCGGCAGACTACGGCCTGCTCGACAACCTGACCGGCAACGTCACCTTGCCGCTGATCTCGCGCTACTCCGACAACAACCTGTCGAACGGCATCTCCAACTCGCTGGGCGACCTCAGCCTGGGCGCCCGCTGGCAGCCGTTCGAGGCGCGCCGCGACACGCCCAACCTGACCGTCACCACCAATGCCCGCCTGCCGACCGGCCGCAGCCCGTTCAAGATCATCGCCGGCAGCGGCGAGGCCACCGGCAGCGGCGTCGGCGCCTTCTCGGCCGGCCTCAACGTCAACAAGATCGTCGACCCGGTCGCGCTGTTCGGCTCGCTCAACTTCACCGCCAGCCTGCCGGCCAAGCATCTGTACCAGGTCAACGGCACCCGCATCCTGACCCGCGTCCAGCCCGGCAACTCGGTCGGCTTCGGCATGGGCTTCGCATATGCGCTGTCGTACGGCATTTCCACCACGATCTCCTTCCAGGAGGCGATCTCGGCCGGCTCGAAGCTGCGCTTTGCCGACGGCCTGGAAGCCAAGACCCATATGCAGACGTCGAGCATCCTCAACATGGGCCTGGGCTACCGCGTATCGCCCAAGACCACCGTCAACGTCTCGGTCGGCATCGGCCTGACGCCGGACTCGCCGCAGTTCACCATCGGCATGAACCTGCCGCTGAATTTCTGATATGGCCATGCACAGCAACGTCCTCATGCGGAGGCGCGCCACGGCCATGGCCGCAGCGGTTGCCGGCGCGTGTGCCGCGCTGTGTCCGCTTTCCGTCCACGCCGCGCTGACCGAAAACCTGACCACCAGCGTGGTCGCCATGTCGCTCGGCAACGCCGTGACGGCCGACCCGCCCGGCATCGCGTCGATCCACTTCAACCCGGCCGGCCTGGCGCGGCTGAGCGGCGACGGCGAGAGCATCCACAACTTCGTGGCCTCGATCCGCACCTCGGCCGCCTTCACGCCGGGACCGAACTTCGACATCGGCGGCTGGACCGAGGATCCGATCTCCAACACCCGCACCGGCCCGGTGCGCCAGGTGATGTACGTACCCGGCTACGGCATGCCTGGCTGGCGCCTGCCGGCGGTGGCCGTGCCCGGCATCGGCATGTACTGGAACAAGGCCGGCTCGCCGTGGACCTTCGCCACCGACAGCTATATGTCGCAGGCGATGAGCTTGGACCGCACCACCGATCCCAACGATCCCGGCCAGTACCAGGGCCGGCAGGAACAGATCCAGCGGCTGGTCTACCTGTCGCCGTCGATCGGCTACAAGTATTCGGACACCCTGCGCTTCGGCGTCTCGGTGCCGATCGCCCACGCCGCCTTCGTGGTCGACACCAATATGCGCTTCCCCAACGAGCTGCTGGGCGTGTTCGGCCAATTGCAAAAAGGCTGGTGCCCGGAAAACGGCGGCAACATCATCGACGTGTTCGGTTTCGGCGTGTGCGGCGGCGGCAAGGACGGCATGGTCAGCCCGTTCAAGAAGGCCGCCAACATGCGGCTGGAACTGACGGCGCCGGTCGATCCGACCATCAACCTCGGCGTGCTGTGGGAACCGGCGCCGTGGCTGGGCCTGGGCGCGGTCTACCAGGGCGGCTCGAAGACGCACTACACCGGCACCTATGTGTTCGACACCGAGCCGATGCTGCGCAACTTCGTCAAGGGCCTGAACGCCTCGCTGCTGGGACCGATCGCCGGCGCCGTGCTGGGCTTCCCCAGCTCGATTCCGGCCACGCAGCGGGGCAATATGAGCGCGATCATCCCCTTCCCCTCCCACGTGCAGCTCGGCATCAAGCTGCGGCCGGTGCATTTTGCCCAGCTGAACGTCGACGCCAGCTACGCCCGCTGGAGCGACTGGGACGCGCTGCGCTTCCAGTTCGACCAAAGCATCAAGCTGCTGGAAGTGGCGCGGCTGTACGGCATCCCGGATTCGACCCGGCTGGTGATCCCGCGCGGCTACAAGAGCGTGGTCAACTTCGCCTATGGCCTGCAGCTGTATCCGATGGAGCGGCTGGCGCTGCGCTTCGGCTTCGAGCCGCGCAAGTCCTCGGTACCGGCCGACAAGATCGACTTGCTGGCGCCGCTGCCCAACACCAAGCTGCTGAGCGCCGGCCTGAGCTTCAAGCTCAACAAGAACACCGAGATCAGCGTGACCGGCTCCTACATGACGGGCAAATTCAACACGCCGGCCAACACCGATTGCAATATGAACTGCAGCAATTTCCTGAACATCATCTACAACCCGTATGCCGGCCAGAACGTCCAGGGCGACATCCATGTGCGCTATTTCGGTTTTGAGATCAACAAGCGTTTCTGATTTTTTGAGGAGCAAAAACATGACATCGACGAATACTCTGTACAAACGCGGTTTGCTGCTGCTGGCCCTGGGCGCGGCCTGCGCCGGCGCCCAGGCGGCGACGGCGCCGGTATCGCCGGCCAAGCAGGCACTGGTCGACCAGGTCCTCAAGCTGTGGAACCCGGACAACATCGGCCAATCGATGCTGCAAGTGCCGGTGGGCGACGCGGTGCAGCAGGCGCGCGCCATGCTGCAGGGCCGCGCCGCGCCGGAGAAGCGCGACGCCGCGATGAACGACATCGTCGGCGAAGCCAAGCAGTTCATGGCCGAGGCCACGCCAATCACCAAGGGCAGCGCCGACAAGCTGATCCCGACCACCATCGCCCCGCTGCTGGCCGAGCGCTACACCGAGGACGAGCTGAAGCAGCTGATCGCCATCCTCGAATCGCCGGTCAAGAAAAAGTTCGAGGCCATGCTGCCGGAAATGCAGAAGACCCTGGGTGAAGGCGTGGCCGCCGACACCCGCTCGGTCATCGATCCCAAACTGCAAGGCCTGAAAGAAAAAATCGGCCTGCGCCTGCGCACCGCGGTCACGCCATGACTTACTCCTCCGCCCTGCATCTGGTGCGCGGCGTCAAATCGCGCCTGACCCATTCCGGCGTGGAAGCGGAAGCGCTGTTCGCGCAAGCCGGACTGGACGAAGGGGACGGCCTCGCCTGCGACGCGCTGACCCTGTCCGACAAACTGAGCCACCTGTGGGAGCTGGTGGTGGAAAAATCGGGCGATCCGCTGATCGGCCTGAAGATCTCGTCGCCGCACCGGCTCGGCTGGCTGGGCGTGATGGGCCACATCATGCTGGTGTCGCCGACGGTGCAAAGCTCGATCGAGCGCTGCCACGGCCACACCCGCGTCGGCCTGCTGCTGCCGGGCGCGCGGCGCGACGTGCCGCAGCAGCGCTACGACTTTGTCTGGTGCGTACTGCTGCGCTCGCTGCGCTGCGCCGCCGGCCGCGACGACATCGCGCCGGTGGTGGTCGAATACACCTTTCCCGAGCCGGCCAACGCCCACGTGTACCGCGAAACCTTCGGTTGCCCGGTCAAGTTCTCGATGCCGCACAACGTCATGGAGTTTTCCGACACCGACCTGGTGATGGCGCTGCCGGCCAACCCGCCGCTGATGCCGGGCAGCGGCGAGCGCGTGCTGGCCTCGCTGGCGCGCGCCGAACCGCCGACCTTCAGCGCCAAGGTGCAGGGCCTGCTGGCGAGCCTGCTGCCGAAAGGCCCGCCGCACCGCGACGACGTCGCCGCCCAGCTGATGATGAGCGAGCGCACCTTGCAGCGGCGGCTGGCCGAGGAAGGCACCAGCTTCACCAACCTGGTCGACGACACCCGGCGCGAGCTGGCGCGGCAGTCGCTCAGTTGCGGCGAGCTGTCGCTGAAGATGCTCAGTTTCCAGCTGGGCTTCTCCGAGCCGAGCGCCTTCTACCGCGCCTGCAAACGCTGGTTCGGCATGGCGCCGTCGGACATCCAGCATCTGGCGCACCAGCCGGGACCGGAGCCGGAATCGATGAACGCCACCACGCCGCGCAAGTCGGCATAAACAACAACGAGGGAGATGGCGATGGGATGGTTATCGAATAATCAAAGCAAGTCGATGCTGGGTCAGCTGCTGGTCAAGCAGAAGCTGATTACCGAAGAACAGCTGGCCAGCGCGATCGAGCTGCAGCGCGCCACCGGCCAGCGGCTGGGCGACATTTTCGCCGAGCTGAACCTGATCTCGCAGCAGCACATCGAACAGGCGCTGCGCAAACAGCGCCGCCTGCGGATGGCGGCGGCGATCGCCACCTCGCTGCTGGCGCCGATGGAGACCTACGCGGCGCAGGCGCTGCCGTCGCTGGCGATCGGCACGCCCATCATCCTCAGCAAGGACCAGCAGGGCTTGCAGATCAGCGAGCGCTCCGGCCTGCAGGCGCTCAGCGAAGAAGAACTGGGCGAGACCTCGGCGCAAGGCCTCAGCGACGAACTGGTGACCGCCGTCAAGCAGGCCAGGAACAACGGGCTGGAAGTGGTCGGCGACATGGCCAAGCTGGTCAATCCGATACTGGGTTTCCTGGAGGCGGACACCAGCATGAAGAACGTCGTCTACGACCCGAGCAAGGCCTCGGCGACGATCAACAAGGACGGCTCGCTGACGCTGAGCATGCCGTCGTCGATCGGCGAGATCAACTTCAACAACATCCGCGTGAAGGGCACGGAAGGCGCCAGCTTCGGCAGTATCTCGATCAAGGGCATAGACCTGACCGGCACCACCATCACGATGGCCTTCCACCACTAAAAAATCCGGGGTCAGATCCGACATTTGGACACTAGCTCTGCCGTAATGGCTATTACGGCAGAGCTAGTGTCCAAATGTCGGATCTGACCCCGGAGTTGGCTTACTTCAAGTTGCGCGGCTTGGCGAAAGCGTCGCCGGCTTTCCATTCGGGCAGCTTGGCGCCGTTGGCGATCAGGCGGCCCAGGTTGAGCGTGTATTGCGCCGTCTGCACCATGCCCGACAGATCCCAGCCCGCATCGTACTCGTCGCTGACCTGGTGGTAGCGCTTATCGTACGCGTCGGCCTTGGCTTTCGAGCCGGCCGGATCCTTGATGTACTCGCGGCCCGATTCGATCGAGAACGCCGGCACGCCATTCTTGGCGAAGTTGAAGTGATCGCTGCGGAAGTAACCGCCCGCCAGGTCCGGTTCCGCCTCGGCGATGTGCATGCCCATTGCCTTGGCGGCCGTCTCGGCCAGCTTGCCCAACTCGGTGCGCTCGCTGCCCTGCGTGCCGATGTCGCGCGTGGCGCCGACGAAGTTCAGGCTATCCAGGTTCAGGTTGGCGGCGGTCTTGGCCAGCGGCCACAGCGGCGACGCGGAGTACGCGGCGCTGCCCAGCAGACCCTGCTCTTCAGCGGCCACCCACAGGAACATCTGGCTGCGCTTGGCCGGCGCGCGCACGGCTTCCTGCGCAATCGCCAGCAAGGCGGCCGAACCGGAGGCGTTGTCGACCGCGCCGTTGAAGATCGTGTCTCCACTATCCCCCTGCTTGCCCAGGTGATCCCAGTGCGCGCTGTAGATCACTACCTCATCCTTCAGCTTTGCATCCGTACCCGGCACCACGGCGGCGATGTTGAACTGCTCGACCTTGCGCACGGCGGCCTTCATCTCGCCACTCAGCCTGGCGGCCAGCGGCACCGGCTTGAAGTCCTTGCTTTCGGCGGCGGCGCGCAGCGCGTCCAGGTCCTGGCCTGCGGCCTTGAACAGCGCGCGGGCGGTATCGTCGGTCATCCAGCCCTGCAGCTCGGTGCCCAGCGTGCCCGCCGCCAGCTGGAAGCGCTCCACGCCCGACCAGCTGTTCTGGATCACGCTCCAGCCGTACGACGCGCTCGGCGTGGTGTGGATCAGCAACACGCCGGTGGCGCCCTGGCGCTTGGCTTCCTCGAACTTGTAGGTCCAGCGGCCGTAGTAGGTCAGCCCCTTGCCGTTGAAGCGCTTCGGCTGCTCGGCGGTGGGCTGCGGGTCGTTGACCATCATGACCAGGATCTTGCCCTTGAGGTCCATGCCCTTGTAATCGTTCCACTGCTCGTCCGGCGCGGTGATGCCGTAGCCGACGAACACCAGATCCGCGTTGAAGCTGTGCGCGGCGGTCGCATCGCCGGGCGCGAACACCCAGTCCTTGCCAAAGCTGATCGGCAGCGCCTGGCCGCCCGCTTCCAGTTTCAGCGTGCTCTCGGCCGGCTGCGTCTTGACGCCGGCGATCTGCACCGACTGGCGATAACTGTCGCCATTGCCCGGCTTCAGACCCAGCGCCAGTGCTTGCGTTTCCAGATAGGCAACGGTCAGGTCGGCGCCGCGCTGGCCGGTGCCACGGCCTTCCAGCACGTCGCTGGAGAGGAAGGCAAGGTGCGCACGCAAAGGCGCTTCCTGCACGGTGGCGGCGTTTTTCGCGGCGTGGACAGGGAATGCCAGCGCCAGGCTTATGGCCAAGGCGGAGGCAACAAAGGATGGAGTCATTTTTTGCATGATTTCCTGGATAGGTAAGGGATGGGCGCGGTCCGTTAAATTGCCGCGCGCACATTGTATGCGATCGCCGCGCTAAAATGGCGGCATGACAGACCGCTCCCCCTACATCGGCCGCTTCGCGCCCTCGCCCACCGGCCCCCTGCACATCGGCTCGCTGGTGGCGGCCATGGCCAGCTACCTGGACGCCAAGGTGCACCACGGCCAGTGGCTGGTGCGCATCGAAGACGTCGACGGCGACCGCAACGTGCCCGGCGCCGACGAGCACATCCTGGCCTCGCTGCAGCGCTGCGGCATGCAGTGGGATGGCGACGTCACCTGGCAAAGCCGCCGCACCGATTTGTACCAACAGGCCTTGCTGCAACTGGGCGACCTGGTTTATCCCTGCGGCTGCTCGCGCAAGGAAATCGCCGATTCGCAACTGAGCCTGAGCGGACGCCAGGCACAAACGCTGATCTATCCCGGCACCTGCCGCCACGGCCTGGCCCCGGGCAAGAGCGCCCGCGCGCTGCGCCTGAAGGTGCCGCGGCAACCGCACTGCGTCGTCAGCTTCGACGACCGCTGGGCCGGTCATGTCAGCCAGGACCTGACCGACGACGTCGGCGACTTCGTCATCAAGCGCGCCGACGGTTTCTGGGCCTATCAGCTGGCGGTGGTGGTGGACGACGGCGCGCAAGGCATCACCGACATCGTGCGCGGCGCCGACCTGCTCGATTCCACGCCGCGCCAGCTGTACCTGCAGCAAGTGCTTGGCCTGCCGCGTCCGACCTATCTGCACGTGCCGGTGGTGGTCAACGAGTCCGGCGAAAAACTGTCCAAGCAGACCGGCGCGCAAGCCTTCGACAACGGCGCCGCGCCGCAACAGCTGTTGCGGGACGCCATGCTGCCGGCTGCGCGTTTCCTCGGCATGGACATCCGCGCCGGCAACATCGAGGAATTCTGGCGCGCCGCCACGCCCGCATGGGAACAGGTTTTGCGCCAAAGATAAGGTGCGCTGCGCGCGTCCTACTTCATCTACACTGAAACGATGGAAGTCGAACTCAAACTTCTGCTGTCCCCGGCAGACAACGACAAACTGCTCAAGCATCCGCTGGTGGCCGCCCACGCGCGCGCGCAGCCGCGCACCCAGCAACTGTCGGCCCGCTATTTCGATACGCCGGACCTGCACCTGATGCGCCACGGCGCCGGCCTGCGCGTGCGCAAGGCCGACGGTTCGTGGACGCAAACCATGAAGGCCGGCGGCAGCGTGCAAAGCGGCCTGCACCGGCGCAATGAATGGGAAGGCCCGGTGGACCGGCCATGGCCGCGCCTGGGCAAGCTGCGCAAGCTGATCGGCGAGGACGGCCAATGGCAGGCGCTGCTCGATTCCGCCGACCTGAAACAGCGGCTGGAACCGCTGTTCGTCGTGACGGTGGAACGCCACGTGTGGGACCTGGACGTCGACGGCAGCCATATCGAAATGGTGCTCGACCACGGCCGCATCGAGCGCCACGGCCATCAGGTGCCGGTCAACGAGATCGAACTGGAACTCAAGGAGGGCGATCCCGCCAGCCTGTTCTCGTTCGCGCTGCAGCTGCAGGAGCAAATTCCTGTGCGCGTCAGCAACACCAACAAGGCGGAGCGGGGCTACACGCTGTGCCGGCAGACCGGCACCGTGCCCTATCGCGCCAAGCCCGTGCAGCTGGACGCCGGCGCCACCGTCTCCGACGCGCTGCAGGCCGTGCTGGGCAACTGCCTGCAACACATCCAGCGCAACGAGAACGCCGTCATCGAGGGCGACGACGCCGAGACGCTGCACCAGATGCGGGTCGGCGTGCGCCGCCTGCGCTCGGCGCTGAAGCTGTTCGACGCGGTTGCGGCGTGCCCGCCTGGGCTGCTGGAGGACATCAGCTGGCTGGGCACGCAGCTGGGCGCGGCACGCGACTGGGATGTGCTGCTGACCTCCACGCTGGGCCAGGTGCAGGCGACGCCGGGCGGCAAAGGCGGCCTGCTGGACCTGCAGGCGCTGGCGCTCGACGCCGCGCGCACGGCGCGCCAGCGCGCGGCGCAGGCACTGCTGTCGTCACGCTATTCGCGCCTGCTGTTGGCGCTGGGCTTGTGGATGCAGCAGCTTGCCTCCGAGCCCGGCCTGCAGGCGCCCGCCGCCGATTTCGCGCAGTGGACGATCCAGCGCCTGCACCAGAAATTGCTGAAGCGGGCCAAGCGGATGGACGACAGCGACGCCACGACCATCCACCGCACGCGCATCGCGGCCAAGCGCGCCCGCTACGCGATGGAATTCTTCCACACGCTGTATCGCGGCAAGGCGGTGCGCGACTATCTGAAAACCCTGTCGACGCTGCAGGATGAACTGGGGCAGCACAACGACCTGGTCGTGGCCGACCGCATGCTGCAGGAATTGGCGGAGGCGCCGAACGGGGCGGCCGCCGGCGTCGATTTCGCGCGCGGCTACTTGCGGGCGATACATTCCCAGCGCAGTGTCGATCCCGCTGAAATACGCAGGCAGCTGCACGCGCTGCGGCAACCCCGCGCCATCTGAACGGGGACGTTTACTGGAGCGGCTGCTGCAAGGCCGGCACCAGCTTCGACGCCACCGTCCACGTCAGCTTGCCGGGGCAGTTCGCATGCTGCACGGCGGACAGCGCATCGTCCGCTTCAGTGTCGGCCTGCGCATACTCCTTGCTGGCCGTCACCTTGAAATGCAACACCGGATCGGCCGAGCTGGCGGTTTTCGACAGCGTCTGCAGCAGGCCGCGCGCGGCGAGAATCTTGCCGCAGCGTTCAATGCCCACGCCGTCGTCCGATTCGATCTCGATGCTGAACACCCAGCGCTCCGCGTAACCGCGCACCGCCAGGGCCGGCGTCGGACGCATCAGGTCCGAGGGCAAGGTGGCGGCGCCGGCAAACATGGCGACGCCGGACAGCAGCAGCCCGGCAAAAATTCGGCGATACATCGGCACTCCTCGTTATCCGCTAAAACCCTATGTTATCAGGATAGGGTACAAGGTAGCCACGAGCGCCAGCGCCATCACCACATTAAAGATCCGCACCGAGCGCGCATCCTGCAATACGCGGCGCATCGCCACGCCGAACATCGCCCACGAACCGACGCAGAAGATGCCGATCACGCCGAACACGCCGGCCAGCAGCGCCACGTCGCCCACCCTGAAGCCGGACGGCAGATAGGTGGTCAGCGCGCTGACCGCCATCACCCAGGCCTTGGGATTGATCCACTGGAAGGCCGCCGCGCCAAGAAAGCCCATCGGCTTGGAGACGGCGGCCTGCTCTGCGCTCATCGGCGCCGCACGGGCCAGCTTCCACGCCAGCCACAGCAGATATACCGCGCCGGCGTATTTGAGCATCACCTGCAGCATCGGCGCCTGTTCGAACACCGCGTGCAACCCCATGCCGGTGGCGAAGATCATGAAGGTGAAGCCGCAGCATATGCCGAACAGGTGCGGCAGCGAGCGGGCAAAGCCATAGTTCAGGCCCGACGCCAAAATCATCGCGTTGTTCGGGCCGGGCGTGATGGTGCAGATGGCGGCAAAGGTGCACAGCGGAAGCAGCAGATCGAGCGACATAAGAATATCCGGTGATGGGCATGAATATTCATTGTAGTGAAAGCACACGATACTGCACCAGTACACTTTCACAAACAGTTGCGAGTGGTGTACTGGTCATTTAGCCCATACAAGCGTGCAATAGCGTTCAAGACAGGCGCGGCGCCACATGAAACGATGAGCTTTTAGCCCAACTGGAGCAAGCATGGAAACAGCAATCGCAACCCCGCGCTGCGTGGTGATAGTGAACAGCGACCTGGCCGCGGGTCGCGCCGCAAACGCGGCCGCCGTACTGGCCTTGACGATGGGCCAACGCCACCCGTGGCTGGTCGGCGGCGCGCTGGTCGACGCCTCCGGCTTCCCGCATCCGGGCTTGATACCCATAGGAATAGCGGTGCTGGCCGCCGGCACCGGCGAGCTGGCGGCGATACGCGGCAAAGGCATCGCCGCTGGCTGCGACGTGGTCGATTTCCCCACGCAAGGCCAGCAGACGACCGACTATGCGGCGTTTCAAACCGCGGTGCTGGCGGTGCCGACGGACGATCTGTCGTATGTGGGTGTCGCGCTGCTGGGCGAGAAAAAAGCTGTCGGCAAGATCGTCGCCAACCTGGGCCTGCTGAAATAGACGGCGCCCCTAGCGGGTGGCCTTGCCCAGCACAGCGCGCTGATACTGGCCCGGTGTGATGCCCATGAAACGGCGGAACCAGCGCGTCAGGTGGGCCTGGTCGGAAAAGCCCGACATGACGCCAGCCTCCACCAGCGCATGGCCGCGCCGGATCAGCTGTATCGCCAGCCGCACCCTGGCCTGGCGCTGATATGCATGAGGCGTCATGCCCAGCGCGCGTTCGAAGGCGCGGAACAACTGGAACGCCGGCAGGCCGGCAGCGGCGGCGATATCCTCCAGGCTGACCTGGTCATCCAGATGCTGATCGAGGAATTCGCGCGCGCTGCGGACCGCCGCCCGCTCCGCGCCGGCGTCCGGCGGCGTCACCGCATGATGCAGGTAGCGGCCAGTCAATCCGGCAGCGAAGTTAAGGTAAGCCTGGTCGCGCAACAGCGCGGGCCCCTGCTCCTGCGAACAGCGGTGCATGGTGTAGAGCGCGTCGGCCAGGCCGGCGTCGCGGATGATGGGCCCGGCCAGCGGGCGGGCATGCGCGGCATGCTCCTCGCCGGCGAGGCGGCGCAAATGCAGCATGTCGACATAGAGCGTGCGCTGCCGCCAGCCGCCGTCATCCACCGGCCAGCCGGCATGCGCTTCATCGGCATCTATGGCATACAGGTCCCCCTGCCGCGCCACGAACTCGCTGCCGCGCATGCGGATGCGGATCGCGCCATGCGTCAGCAGCGCAAAGCATGCCGTTTCATGCGTGTGCACGTCGTAGCTGAAATCCACGAAGCGCCCGCGCAACAACTCCGCCTTCAGTTCGGGCGCGTGCCAGATGGCGATGTCGCTGGAATCCTCCCGGTCTGTCACTGTTTTCCCTTGCGCTGGCGGCCCAGCAGTTTGTAAAAGCCCTCCAGCTCGCGCCGCACCAGGTCCTGGCCATTCTCGATGACGAAATCCTGGAACGACGCCGCCACCTTGGGGATGGGCTGGTCGGTCAGGTGCATGATATGCCAATCTGCCTCCACCGGGTTTTCCTGCATCGGCAGGATCGCCAGCAGGCCGGCCTCGAATTCCAGTCCGCAGGCGTGCACCGACAGGAAGCCCAGCCCAAGCCCGGCAGACACCATGCGCTTGATCGCTTCGTTGCTCGACACCTCGGAACCGAACTCCAGCGGGTGGCCGGCGTCGCGCAGCAGACGCTCGACGGCGGTACGGGTACCGGAGCCGCGTTCGCGCACCAGCAGGTTGGCCGCCATCACGTCGTTGAGCGTGATCTTTTTCTTCTTCATCAGCGGATGCGCGGGACTGGCGACAAACGCCATCGGGTGCCGCGCGAACTTGGCCGCGTTGGTGCGCAGCTCGCGCGGCGGCGTGCCCATGATGGCCAGCTCGATCTCGTGCCGCGCCAGCATCTGCACGATCTCGGCGCGGTTGCCTACCTGCAGTTTCAACCGCACGTCCGGACGTTCCATCGTAAACGGCACCAGCAACGGCGGCAACAAATGTTCCGCCGTGGTGACCGCACCGATGCGCAGCGTACCGCTGGTGACGCCCTGCAGCGCGGCCAGCTCGTCGCCGGCCTGCTCCCACAGCCGCAGGATGCGCTCGGAAAATTCCACCATCACCTCGCCCGCCGCCGTCAGCTGGATGTTGCGGCCGACCTTGCGCGTCAACGCGATGCCGGCGATCTCCTCCAGTGTGCGGATTTGCAACGATACCGCGGGCTGCGTGACGTGCAGCGCGTCGGCCGCACGCGACACGCTCTCGTGCCGCGCCACCAGCACCAGCGACTGCAGCTGGCGAAAACTCGCATGATACATAAGCCGTTCCTTATCGATTATCGAATATGTTTAATTTTTCTTTTGTTCATTCTACCTCTATATTGATAATCATCTGATATCGTTTTAAGCGAGACCGACATGAGCATCGACGTGATCTTCCTGGGCCTGGACGGCGTACTGTTCGACACCGAAGCGCTGCACCTGGCCGCGTGCAACGCGGCATTCGCCAACGCCGGGCTGTCCGTACGCTGGACCTTGCCGGCGCTGCGCAGCGCCGCCACCACCCACGGTTACGCCCGCGCCATCGGTTCCGCCATCGCCTGCGAGCTGTTGTCGCGCGACAAGCAGCGCGTCGCCGAACTGTTCGCCGACAAGCACCGCCAGTTCCACCAGGCGATCAGCGCCAGGCCGCCGCAAGCGCTGCCGGCCGCGCTGGCCCTGATCGACGACGCGCTCAACGCCGGCTGCAAAGTCTGCGTGCTGACCGACCTGCCCGCCCCCGCCACGTCCGCGCTGCTGGCCAACTGCTTCGGCGCCGACGTCAACAGCCTGTTCACGGTGGTGACCGGCGGCGCCAATTTCGACGGCCCGTCCGGCACCGGCCCCTATGCCCGCGCGCTGCACGCGATGGGCGTGGCGCCGCAGGACGCGATCGCCATCGACACCGCCGTGCCCGGCCTGCGCGCCGCCGAGGAAGCCGGCCTGTGGACCGTCTCCGTCGCCCCTTACGGCAACGACGTCGTGCGTCCACGCCAGTTCATCACGTTCGACGCCTTGCGCGAACTGCATTCCAGTCCCTACACGCCGGACCAGCACCAGCGGGACGTGCTGGCCGCATAGGATAGACAGCAGCGGCAAGCTGCGCACAGTTTTTTACACTCGTCTGGAGGCATCATGGAAACCATCGTCATCGTAGGCGGAGGTGCGGGCGGACTCGAACTCGCCACCCGCCTTGGAGATACACTCGGCAGCGCCAAGCGCGCCCGCGTGGTGCTGGTGGACCGTTCCCACGGCCACTTCTGGAAGCCCCTGCTGCACACGGTCGCTTCCGGCAAATGCGACCCGCAAGTGGTGGAGCTGGCCTTCCCGGCGCAGGCGCTGGAGCACGACTTCGAATTCGTGCAAGGCGAAGTATTGTGCCTGGACCGCGCGCACCAGACCATCACGCTGGCGCCCCGCCACGGCAAGGGCAGCGACGGCGCCTGCCGCACCATCGCCTACGACAAGCTGGTGCTGGCACTGGGCTCGGTGACCAATTTCTACAACGTGCCCGGCGCCGCCGAACACGCGCTCACGCTCGACAGCGTGGCCGATGCCGAAGCGTTCCGCCGCCGCTTCAACGAAGCCTGCATCAAGGCCGGCGAACAGGGCACGCAGGTGGACGTGGCGATCATCGGCGGCGGCGCCACCGGCGTCGAGCTGGCGGCCGAGTTGAGCACCAGCGCCCGCGCGCTGGCAGCGTACAAGGTGCATGCGCTGGACCCGGACCGCGACATCCGCATCAGCGTCATCGAGCGCGGCCAATACCTGCTGCCGCAATTGCATCCGCAGCAGTCGCAGCGCGCCGCGCGTCACCTGCGCTCGCTCGGCATCGAGGTGCTGACCGGCACCACCGTCGCCGAAGTAACGCAGGACGCCGTCATCGACGCCACCGGCGCCGTGCACCGCGCCGACCTGACCTTGTGGGCGGCCGGCGTCGAGGCGCCGCAGCTGTGCGCCACCTTCGGCCTGCAGGTCAACCACCTGAAGCAGATCGTCGTCGACGCCAGCCTGTGCTCGGCCAACGACAGCCAGATCTACGCCTTCGGCGATTGCGCCAGCTACACCTGCCCGGTCAAGGGTGCGGCGCCGCCGCGCGCCCAGGTCGCCCATCAGCAGGCGATGTTCCTGGCCGAGCTGCTGACGCGCCGCAACGGCACGCCGCGACCGCACTTCCGCTACCACGACTACGGTTCGCTGGTGTCGCTCGGGCCGCAATCGGCGGTCGGCGTGCTGACCGGCGCGGTCACCGGCAAGAGCGTGCGCGTCGGCGGCGCCGTCGCCGGCCTGCTGTACCGGCTGATGTACCAGAAGCATATGCTGTCGCTGCACGGCACGCTGCGGGTGGCGACTCAGGCTCTGGCCGACTGGCTGCGCGCACGCATCCTGCCGCCGGTGAAGCTGCACTAGGCTTGGGCATATAATGGGGTCATGAATACTCCAGACCTCACCATGCTGATGGCGGCGTACAACGCCTCGATGAACGAGAAGCTGTACGCCGCCGCGGCCAGGCTGCCGCACGCCGAGCTGGCCGCCGACCGCAAGGCCTTCTTCGGCTCCATCCTCGGCACCATGAACCACCTGCTGGCGGGCGATACCATCTGGCTCAAGCGTTTCGCCGCCCACTCGCCGAAATTCACCGCGCTGGCGCCGATGCTGGACATGCCGCAGCCGTCCGGCCTGACGCACACCTTCGGCGACGACCTGCCGCCGCTGCACGAACACCGCCTGCGGCTGGACGCCATCATCACGCAATGGGCGGCGCAGGTGGAGGCGCACGACCTGGCGCAAACCCTCGAGTACCGCAGCACCAAGGGCGACTTGTACCGCAAGCACTTCGGCAGCGTGGTGCAGCACTTCTTCAACCACCAGACCCACCACCGCGGCCAGATCACCACGCTGCTGTCGCAGGCGGGCGTCGACATCGGCGTCACCGACCTGCTGCTGTGGGTGCCGGACCTGCCGGCATGAAGATCGCCGTCTACAGCGCCCAGCCCTACGACCGCCGCTTCCTCGGCGAAGCGTGCCCGCCGACGGCGGAAACGGTTTACTTCTCCGATCCGCTGACCCTGGACACGGTGGCGCTGGCGCAAGGTTGCGGCGCCGTCTGCGTGTTCGTCAACGACGTGCTGGAGACGCCGGTGCTGGAGGCGCTGCATGCGCTGGGCGTGCGCGCCGTGCTGCTGCGCTGCGCCGGCTTCAACAACGTCGACCTGGGCGCCGGCGCCCGCCTCGGCCTGTTCATGGCGCGGGTGCCGGCCTATGCGCCGGAAGCGGTGGCCGAACACGCGCTGGCGCTGGTGATGACGCTCAACCGTAACACGCACCGCGCCTACGCGCGCGTCCGCGAAGGCAACTTCGCGCTGGATGGCCTGCTGGGCATGACGCTGCACGGCAAGACCGTCGGCATCGTCGGCGCCGGCCAGATCGGCACGGCCGCCGCGCGCATCTTCAACGGCATGGGCTGCAGGGTGCTGGTGAGCGATCCCTCGCCGTCGCCGCAGCTGGACCGACTGGCCGCGCGCGTCGGCCTCGACGAGCTGCTGGCCGCGTCGGACATCGTCTCGCTGCATTGCCCGCTGATGGACGCCACCCGCCACATGATCGACGCCGCCAGCCTGGCGCGCATGAAGCCCGGCGCGATGCTGGTCAACACCTCGCGCGGCGGCTTGATCGACACCGCCGCCGTCATCGAGGCGCTGAAATCGCGCCACCTGGGCGCGCTGGCGATCGACGTCTACGAACAGGAGGCCAGCCTGTTCTTCCACGACCACTCCAGCGACATCATCGCCGACGACCTGTTCCAGCGGCTGATGACCTTCCCCAATGTGCTGGTCACCGGCCACCAGGGCTTCTTCACGGTGGAGGCGATGCGCGAGATCGCCGCCGTCACCTTCGCCAACCTGGCCTGCCACCTGAACGGCAGGCCGTGCGCGAACGCCTTGCCGGTCAGCTCGTGACGGGCAGGGTCAGGATGAAGCGGGTGCCTTGACCCAGCGCACTCTCGACTTCGATCTTGCCGCGCAGGAGGCCGTAGACGATGTTGTAGACGATGTTCAGCCCCAGCCCCGAACCGCCCCGACCCAGCTTGGTGGTGAAGAACGGATCGTAGATGCGGCTCATGTTTTCCGGCGCGATGCCGGCGCCATTGTCGCTGACGACCACCTGCACCCGCTCGTCCTCGAGCGCGCGGGCCGACACCAAGATCTCGCCGTCGGCGCGGCCTTCGAAGGCGTGCGTCAGGCCGTTGTTGATCAGGTTGATCAACACCTGGCCGAACGGGCCGGGATAGCTGTGCATCTGTATCGTCGCCGGAATGTCCTGGCGCACCGTGATGCCGCTCTTCTTGAAGGTCGGCACCAGCACCAGCAGGATCTCGTTGGCCAGGTCGGACAGCAGGAACTCGCGGCACTGCGACGTGGTGCGGTCCACCGCCACCTGCTTGAAGCTGGACACCAGGTCGACCGCGCGATGCAGGTTGCGCAGCACGATCTCGCCGCCACTGCCCACGTCGTCGATGTAGGCCTGCAGTGTCGAGCGCTTGATGCCCTCCTCGCTCATGCGCTTGAAGACGCGGGTCTGGTCGATCAGCGTGCTGACGGCCAGCAGGCTGTTGCCGATCGGCGTATTGAGCTCGTGCGCCACGCCGGCCACCAGCGATCCCAGCGCCGCCAGCTTCTCGCTGCGCACCAGCTCATCCTGCGCGCGCCGCAGCGTCTCCAGCGATTCAGCCAGCTCCCTGTTAGCCTCCTGCATCTGCGCCGTGCGCAGCTGCACCAGTTCCTCCAGCTTGTCGCGATACTGGATCAGCTCCACCTCGCCCTTCTTGCGGTCGGAAATATCGGTCGAGATGCCGCCCATGGCCCAGACATTGCCGGCCTCGTCGCGCAGGCAGAATTTTTCCGAGATATAGGTGCGCAGCTCGCCCTCGGCGTTCGGCACGGCCTCCTCGTAGATGTAGGAATTCGGCGACGCCAGCGCCATGCGGTCGCCGTCGCGTATCACCGCCACCGTCCGCTCGTCGAACAGGTCGGCGTCGCGGTGGCCGATCGGGTCCACCGAGCCGGCCGGCAGCACCTGGCGCAGGCGCTGGTTGACCATCAGGTAGCGCCCCTCCAGATCCTTGACATAGATCACGGCCGACGACTTGTCGGCGATGTTGGTTAGCAGCGACTGGCTGACCCGTAGCGCGGCGTCGCGCGCGGCGATGGTCGCCAGCATGGTGTTGAAGGTGGCCGACAGCCGTCCCACCTCGTCGTTCGAAGCGACCGGCGCGCGCAAATCGTAGCGCTGCTCGCGCGTGACCTGGTCGGCCAGCTTCGACAGCGCCAGCAAGGGCTGCGTCACCAGCCGCCGCAAGCCGATCGCCTGCAGCATGCCGCCGATCAGCAGCGTCAGCGCCACCATCACCAGCACCAGGCCGTATTTGCTCAGGCGCTCGGTCACCGGCGGCAGCGCGTAGTCGACCTGCAGGTAGCCCACCACCTCGTGCTGGAAACGCACCGGCGCCAGCATCGACAAGCTGTCGCCGTGGAAGCTGTGGCCCGGCGCCGCCATGTCGTCCGGCCATGTGCAGCGCACGGCGCCGCTGCCGTCGCCATCGCTGCCGCTCGCGCGGCGGGAATAGCTGGCGAAGGTTTCGTGCAGCGGATCGAACAGGCAGGCGCTCTCGATGTCCGGCGTGCCGCGCAGCGCGGACAGCGTGCGGGCGGCCGCGCTGCGGTCGCCGAAATTCAGGTCCACGTCCAGGTTCACCGACACCAGCTCCATGCGGCTGGCCAGGTCCGCCACCAGCCGCGTGCGCACCACGCTGATGTCGTAGGTGACCAGCGCCGCCAGCGCCACCAGCATCGCCGCCAGCGCCGTCGCCAGCGAGACGATCAGCAGCTTGCGCTGCAGCGCCATGTCTTGCCAGCGCATCATCAGTGCGCTCATTTCGCGTCTCCGCCGACCACCCGCTCGGCCAGCGCCAGCATGCGCGGATTGAGGCTGACGCCCGAATGCTTGGCCGCCGTCAGGTTCACTTCGAAACGGATGCTGCCGTCGACCAGCATCAGGTTGATGATGCCGCCGTCGGCCAGGAACGACGACGAGTCGCCGATGGTGAGCACGGCCTGCCCGCGCAGGCGGGTCAGCCAGGCGGCCTGGCGGCTGCGCTCTCCCACGGCGAGGTAGACCGCGTGGCAGGCGTCGGTTTCTTCGATGCGGCTGATGATGCGCAGCTCCAGCGGATGGCTGCCGGCGGCGCGGCTGCGCAGCTGGCGCGCCACGTCGGCCGCGCCGGCGCCGGCCATGCATACCACCAGCGGCGCGTTCGGATCGGCCAGCGCCGGAGGCGGCCAGATGGCGTAGCGGGTGAAGTTGAGGATGTAGGCGGCCTTGACCTGCTGCTCGGGGATGGCCTGTTCGGCGCTAGCGCTAACACAACCCAAGACAGCCAGCAGGCAAGCCCGCACGGCCAGCTTCCTGATTTCGGCGGCGCCCAGTCGTCTCATCGTGCACGCATCTCCTTGTAGCGCAACCCGCATGTTTGCGTGGTTACAGCACGTCACGATTCTATCCGAATAGCCCGCAGCGCAAGTTTTTTTTGCGTGGCGCAAGCCGGTTGTGCGCGAAACACAACGTAGTAGGCGCGTAGTCTGCAACACCGGCGCCGGCCGCTTGTGATCGTGTCGGAATTAGGCAATACTTTGTTAAAAATCGCAGCGGAGGGATGTTCTTTTGACCGACTGTAAAGAGCAGCATCGCATGTCCGCGGCACCGCTACGCCTTCATTGGCGCCTGGCCGCATGTGTGGCCGCTTGCGCCTTGCTACCGTTGACCTGCGCGGCCGCCGACGGCGACAACGACCTGTTCGACCTCAGCCTGGACCAGCTGCGCAACGTCAAGGTGCTCACCGCCACCAAGACCGCCACTCCGCTGCACGCCACGCCGGCCGTCGTGACCCTGGTCACGGCCGACGACATCGCCCGCTACGGCTACCAGACACTGGCCGAGGCGCTGTCCCACGTGGCCGGATTCATCGAAAGCGACGACCGTCTCAATCACAACTTCGGCGTGCGCGGCATCAACGCCGGCGCGCAATCGGCCAGCCGCGCCATCAAGATCCTGCTGGACGGCCAGCCCATCGCCTTCCGCAGCACACAGCAGCAGCTGATCGGACTGGAGTTCATCCCGATGAACATGGTCGAGCGCATCGAGATCGTGCGCGGGCCGGTGTCGGTGCTGTACGGCGCCGATGCGCTGCTGGGCGCGGTCAACGTCATCACCCGCCGCGACGGCACCGAACAGCGCCTCGCGCTCGGCCATGAATGGTCCGGCGGCGGCCGCGACGCCAGCGTGCTGGCCGCCAGCGGCAGCGCGCAGTTCGGCGCCGCCGCCGGCAACGGCGATACCGCCGCCGCCGCAGCGCCGGCCTGGCTTGCCTGGGGCGTGCAGGCATCGCGGGCCGATCGCAGCGGCCTTGCGCTGCCGCGCATCTCGCCCGACTACAAGCGCTACGCCGCGCTGGGCGCGGCCCCGGTCGACGATGCCGCGCCCCGCAGCGCCTACCTGCGCCTGGGCTGGAGCGGCGCGCAGGACGAGCTGCTGGCCAGCGCCTTCTGGCAAAGGCAGGACAGCGACAACGTCTTCGCCAGCCTCAATCCGCAGCTGCATCCGCCCAGCCACGTCGATCTGCAGCAGGGCTTTTTGCGCCTCAACGCCAACCACCGCTTCAACGACGAACACATGTTGCGCGCCGCCGTCAGCTACGGCGAGGGCGAGCCGGGCGACGGCGACCGCGTGCAGACCGGCGCCAAGGACTATTACCTGGTGCGCGACTTCGGCTACAAGGCCGTCGACGGCAGCGTTGAATGGCTGTGGCAACCGAGCGCGCAAGCTAGCCTGCTGCTGGGCGCCGACATGCTGCGCGACCGCGAAACGCTGGAATCCTTCCAGCGCCACAGCCTCGTCGACGGCAGCATTTTCCAGCTCAGCCAGCCGTCGAGCAAGACGCTGCGCAACACCGGCCTGTATGCGCAGTGGCAGTTCCCGCTGCTGGCCCAGTGGCAGGCGATCGTCGGCGGTCGCCAGGACCGCCACTCGGTCTACGGCAAGCAGGAATCGCTGCGCGCCGGCGTGGTCGGCACGCTGCCCGGCGACTGGGGCGTGAAGCTCCTCAGCGGCACGGCGTTCCAGGCGCCGTCGGCCGAGCTGCTGTATCGCAGCGCCGTGCAGCCGGGCGACATCAAGGGCAACCCCGACCTGGCGCCGCAGAAGACCCGCACCATCGAACTGCAACTGAGCACGCCGCCGGCGCCGCACTGGAACGGCGCCCTCACCGTCTACCACACCAAGGTCAGCGACCTGGTGACGCTGGAGCAGGCCTTCTTCAACCTGGTGGCGCGCAACAGCAGCGACAGCAAGGTCAATGGCATCGAGCTGGAACTGCGCTACCAGCAGGACTGGTTCAACGCCTACGCCAACCTGAGCCGCGCCAACACCGACCGCGGCCTCAACCGCTACACGCTGGCGCCGCTGGCACAACGCAGCGAAGGCGAACTGTTCCCCACCAACAGCGCCAACTTCGGCGCCAGCGCCAGCCTGCTGGAGCAAAAGCTCCTGCTCAGCATGGACACGCGCTACGTCGGCGCGCGGCCGGCCGCCACCGCCAACGTGCTGCTGGCAAACCAGGCATATCATTTATCCAGTTACACCGATACCACGCTGAGCGCGCGCTGGAGCCTCAGCCACCGCTCCAGCATCCGCCTGCAGGTGCGCGATTTGTGGAACAGCCGGTACGTCGATCCGGGCGTGGGCGGCATCGACTATCCATCGCTGGGCCGCCGCTATGGAGTGCAATATGAATACCGCTACTAGGTCCGCGCTGGCCGCCGCGCTGGCGATGCTGGTCTCCTGCGGCGGCGGTGGCGGCGGCACCGGCGACGCCACCACGCCGCTGCCGGCCAATCCGGTCAAGGCGCTGATCGATCCGGACGCCATCAACATCGGCTCGGTGGGCTGGCGCACCTCGACCCGCGACGCATTCCTGCTGGCGGCCAAACAGATCAACGACGCCGGCGGCGTGCTGGGCAAGCGGCTGAACGCGATCGCGCTGGTCGCGCGCGACAACGCGGAGGCGCAGGACATGGGCCAGCAGCTGCTGGACGCGGGCGTCATCGCGCTCAACGTCTCGACCTCCACCCGTGTGCTGAACCTGCTGCCGCAGGCGATGGCCAAGGGCGTGCCGATACTCACGGAATCGAGCTCCTCGCCGGCGCTGACCAGCGTGGCCGACAACGACCTGGTCTACCGCATCGGCGTCTCCGACGTCGACGCCACGCCGGTGCTGGCCAGCGTCGCCTGGCAGGCCGGCAAGCGCCGCGCCGTGGTGCTGGTCAACGAGGGCGATGCCTTCGGCGCCGGCCTGGCCAGCCTGTTCTCGCCGGCCTTCCGCCAGATCGGCGGCGAGGTGGTGGCCACGGTCACGATACCCTTCGGCCTGAAAAGCGGCTTCGCCTCCTACCTGCAAAAAGTCTACGACGCCAAGCCGGACGTGATCCTGAACGGCATCCTGGCGGCCGACATCTCGGCCAATGTGCTGAACGAGGCGCTGCCGTTCCAGAGCAACGCCATGTGGCTGCTGCCCGGCACGGCGGCCGGCAACCAGACCTTCATCGACAACCTGGCCGATCCCGGCAAGATCCTCGGCGGCGCGCGCGGCGCGGCGGCCACCATCGGCGCCTACGGCAACAGCTCCTACCAGGCCTTCCGCGCCGGCTACATCGCCCAGTACGGCGCCGAGCCGCAGGACTTCACCGCGCCCACCTACGACATCGCGATGGTGATGGCGCTGGCCATCGAACGCGCCGGCCTGGTCAACAACAGCAAGACCCCCACCGGCCTGATGGTGCGCGACAGCCTGCGCTTCGTCATGAACGCGCCGGGCGACAAGGTGAGGCCGGAAAACATCGCCGCGGCATTGACGCAGATCAAAGCCGGCAAGGACGTCGATTACGCCGGCGCCTACGCCGACATCGACTGGGACAGCCACGGCGACATCGTCGGCATGGTGCCGTTCACTGTGTTCCGGCTCGACGCGGCGGCCCGCAGCTGGGACGCCAGCGAGCAGCTGATCATCTCCATTCCCCGGTGAGCGGCATCGCTTGTGCTGAAAAAGTGATCGCTTAGATACTTTTTTAACGGTACCATCGAAGTTCCACACTTTATGGGGAAGGTCATGTCTCTCGCTTACCGCGCCAATGCCGATTTCGCCAAGCTGAATCACCCGATGCGGGTACCGCTGTCGGCGGAAATCCACTCACGCCCCTTCCTGCAGCTGCAAGCGCCGGAAAGCCTGACCCATTTCGCGCTCTATGTGCAACAGGACCAGCCATCCCAAAAAGTCCACCGCAGCACCCAGCACCAGATCCTGCAGCAGCTGTGCATGCACTACGGCGTGGCCGTGCCCAATCCGCAGGCGCGCTATTTCTTCCATGATTTCGGCCGTTTCCGCCTGAAATGGGAGTGCCACACCGAGTTCGCCACCTACACCTTCGTCGAGCGCGGCGATCCGGCCACCGGCTGCGTGGAAGCGTTCGAGCGCATGCCGCTGCAGCACGTGCCGCAGGAGTGGCTGGCCGGCCTGCACGGCAAGATCATCGTCGCCTCGCACGTGTTGCTGTGCAAGGGCGAAGCGGACGACAGCGGCGTGGTGGAAGCTATCCGCGACATGTTCCAGGGTAAATCGCTGGTCGGCAGCAGCGTCGGCAGCGGCGCCGAGGTGTGGACCGACTTCCTGATCCAGCCGGACGGCTTCAGCCGCTTTGTCGTGCGCGACCTCAACCTGCGCGAATTCCAGGCCGGCCGCCTGGTCGGGCGCCTGCTGGAGATCGAAACCTACCGCATGATGGCGCTGCTGGGCCTGCCGCAGGCCGAGGCCACCCAGCCGATGTTGAACGGCATCGAGAACGAACTGGCCGACCTGACCGCCCAGCTGGTACAGGCCGACCAGCCGGACGGCCAGCCCGGCGAGGCGCGCGAGGAGCAGACGCTGCTGCACCGTATCACCAGCCTGGCGGCGCGGCTGGAGAAGCTGTCGGTCAACAACAGCTACCGTTTCGCCGCCTCGCAGGCGTATTTCAGCCTGGTGCAGGCGCGCATCCACGAATTGCGCGAAGTGCGCATCCCCGGCATTCCGACGCTGGCCGAATTCATGGGCCGCCGGCTGGCGCCGGCCATGCACACCTGCACCTCGGTGTCGCAGCGGCAGGAAGGGCTGGCCAAGCGTATCGCCCGCAGCAACGACCTGCTGCGCACCCGCGTCGGCATCGAGCAGGAACGGCAGAACCGCAAGATCCTGCAATCGCTGGACGCGCGCGCGGCACAGCAGCTGCGCCTGCAACAGGCGGTGGAAGGCTTGTCAGCGGTGGCGATCTCCTACTACACGCTGGGCCTGATCGGCTACGCGGGCAAAGCCATGAAGGCCAGCAACCTGCCCGTCAATCCGGACATCCTGACCGGCATCGCGGTGCCGCTAGTCATAGGCAGCGTGTGGCTGGGCTTGCGCCGGCTGCACAAGGAGCTGACCGGTCCGGGCGGCGCGCTGGCCCGCCACGGCGCCTGACGCACGACGGCGCGCCCGGCATCAGGGAGCGACGCTGACGTCCAGCTCCTTCTTGCCGGCCCAGCGGCCGCGCAGCGCGCGGGCGGGTTCCGACCAGCTCAGCTGCAGCGTCGCGCTGACCTTCTCGCCGCTGTGCTCGTTCAGCGTCAGCTTGCCGTCACGCTCGGCGCCATCAAGCGCGATGGGCTGGCGGAACTTATCGTAAAAATACGTCCCCTGAATGGAGCCGTCGCTCTCTTTTTTCAGCGTCATCGTGATCGCCATCGGCCCCAGGCTGCCGTGCAGCACCTGGCCGGAATAGCCGCCGCCAGCCGGCACCGCCCCCGTTCCCACCAGCAGCGCCTTGCCATACGGGCTCAGGCGCGGCGACAGCTCGGCATAGGGAATGGCCAGCCTCACGCTGTCGACATCGTCCAGCGCGCGCTCGGCATGGCTGGAGCAGCGCGGCGCACTGACGTTGTAGTTCTGCGTGGCCGCCTCCAGCTGATAGGACTGGAATGCCGCAAGCAAGGCGGCATCGGACTGGCCATCCGGCTGATTTTCCGCGTCGGCGCAATCGCTGTTGAACGCCACACGCTGCTCCAGATCGTCGATATCGTCTTTGGACGCGTTCTTTTTCTTGCGCAGCGCGTCCAACAGTGTTTTCTGCCGCGCCGCCTCGTTGCGATAGCTTGCCAGGCGCTGCTTGTGCATCTGCCGCGCCAGATCGCGCATGCCGGTCACGCTGAACATGTCCTCCGCCTCCATCGACCGCCCGCTGGCCATGTCGAAGCTGTAGTAGGTCTGCGAGCTCTCGCAGTAGGCGGCGCAGAATTCGCTGTCGAAGGCGATGGTCAGGATGCGGCCGTCGTTGCGGCTGATCTTGAAGGATTGGGAGGTGATGCCGTCAAGGGCGATGCCGTCGGCCGCGCCCACAGACTTGCCTGCCTGCTTGGGCGCCAGCACGCCAAAGCGCGAGAGAAACAGCTTGTCGTTGATTTTCGCCGACACCAAGGGATCGCCGGCCTGCACCAGCGGCATGACGATATCGCCTGCGGGCACCGGCTTGCCATCGCCCTGCTTGCCCTGAACCGCCAGACTACGGACAACGGCGGGCGCGGCCGCCTGCGCCAGGCCGGCACAGCACAGCAGCAGCAACAAAGGAGAGAAACGCATGACCGACCCCGCTATGGTGGAAAAACCACAGCATGTCCTGATTGCCTGGCGTGGTCAACCTTTAAGGCGCCGTCAGCTGGCCGGCTGGCTGAACCGTCCGCTGAGGAAGCTGGCGATGCGGTCCTGCGTGGCCTCCAGGTAGGGGATGTTCATGTGGTCGGAATCGGGCACGGTTTCGTCCGCATGCAGCCGGCCCAGTTTCTCGACCAGCAGGTCCGTATGCGAATGGGGCACCACGTCGTCGAAGGCGGCGCGCAGCACATAGGTCGGCGCCTTCAGCTGGTGGGCGTACTTGATCGATTCGAATTTATGCTGCAGCACGTAGTCGATCGGCAGCGCCTTGAACCGGCGCTTGGCGATGGCCAGGATCGAATCGTAAGGCGTGATCAGCACGATGGAATTGGCGTCGCGCTCCATCGCCACCTGCACCGCCACGCCGGAACCGAGGCTGCGGCCGACCACGGCGATGCGCTTCGGGTCGACGTGGTGGCGTTCGCTGAGCCAGTCGAACAGCATGCGGCCGTCCTCGACGAAATGAGTTTCGGCCGGATCGCCGTGCGAATCGCCGTAGCCGCGATAGTTCACCGCCAGCACCGCCATGCCGGGGAACAGCTTGCCCGCGTCGCGCGCCACCCACGACACTTCTTCCGACCGGCCGCCGAAATATACGACGCCCGGATGCGGCCCCTTGACCGGCGGCGTCATCAGCCAGCCGGACAGCCGCGTGCCGTCCTTGGCGCGCACCACGATGGGCCGCGTGCGGTGGCCGGAGCTGTACGGCTTCAGCACCTCGCGCTTGCTGCCGATGGGATTGAACAGCAGCCGCTTCTGGCTGGCCGCCACCGCCGCCGTGAGTCCGACCCACAGCACACTGACGATGCCGGCTAGACCGGCGACTTTTTTGGAATGATTCATACCCATTACTTTACTCTTGTCCGGCCCTGTCGCGGCGCCGATTTTGACCTTGATGCGTGGTTTAGGCCACACTGCCAGTATAATGTGCGCTCCGTTTTTTCATGCCATGTAGATAATGAAACCTGCCATCGTCCTGTTGCATAGCTCCATGAGTTCCAAAGCCCAATGGGCCGACCTGACCGCGCAACTGGACGCCGGTTTCCGCTGCATCGCCGTCGATCTGCTTGGCTACGGCGCCTCGCCGTTCCCAGCCGACGTCGGCGCCGGCTACACCCACACGCTGGCCCATGAAGTGGACGCCGTCAACGCCGCCATCGCCTCGCGCCTGGAACCGGGCGAAGCCTTCCACCTGATCGGCCATTCCTACGGCGGCGCCTCGGCGCTGCACATGGCGCGCCGCATGCCCGAACGCGTGCTGTCGCTGACGCTGTTCGAGCCGGTGGCGTTCCACCTTCTGGCGGACGAGCATCCGGCGCGCGCGGAGATCGTCTCGGTGGTGGCCTGCATCAACGCCAGCGCATCGGACCGGGACGCCACCCGCATCTTCATCGACTACTGGAACCGCGCCGGCGCCTTCGACGCCGCGCCGCCGGCCGCGCAGGAGAAGATGATCGGCATGATCGCCAAGGTGCGGCTGGACTTCCAGGCGCTGCTGGGCGAGCAGGCCACGCTGGCCGACCTGTCGGCGCTGACCATGCCGTCGCTGGTGATGTCCGGCCTGAACAGCCCCGCCTCCACCCGCCTGCTGGCAGAAGCGCTGGCCGCCGCCCTGCCCGACGCCACCGCACTGCAAACGCGCGGCGGCCACATGGGACCGATCACCCACGGCGCCGTCGTCAACCCGGCCATCGTCAACTTCCTGGCCGGCGCCGAAGTCACCGCCGATTGACAAAGCCGGCTCAGGTGTGACACTGTCTGGGCTTCGCCCTCAGCCGGAGTGTCATGCCATGCGCCGTTCTGCCTTGTTGTCCGCCCTTCTGGTTTCAGCCTGCGCGCAGGCGGCCGACTACAACCTGCCGGCGCGGCCGGACACCGTGGCCTGGGGCTACTACTCCGGCCAGTCCAAGCCGGTGCTGACGGTGCACAGCGGCGACACGGTGCGCATGCAGACCCTGTCCACCTGCGGCACGCCGGAACGCATGATCGCCAACGGCGTCAAGCCGGAAGACATCCCGCCCTACACCGCCGCCATCTACAACGAAGTGAAGGACAAGGGCCCGGGCGGCCACATCCTCACCGGCCCGGTGGCCATCGCCGAAGCGGAACCGGGCGACGTGCTGGAAGTGCAGATACTCAAGGTCGACCTGGACGCCAACTTCGCCTGCAACGGCTTCGCGCTCGGCAAAGGCTTCCTGCCGATGGAGTATCCGTACAGCCGCAGCAAGATCATTCCGCTGGACCGGCAAAAGATGATCGGCCACTTCGCGCCGGGCATCGAGATTCCCCTGAAGCCCTTCTTCGGCAGCATGGGCCTGGCGCCGGCCGGCGGCAAGATCGACAGCGCGCCGCCGTTCGCCCACGCCGGCAACATGGACAACAAGGAGCTGGTGGCCGGCACCACGCTGTACATCCCGGTCGCCGCCAAGGGCGCGCTGTTCCAGGCCGGCGACGGCCATGCGGCGCAGGGCAACGGCGAGGTCGATATCACCGCGCTGGAGACCTATTTGAGCGGCAGCTTCCGCTTCATCGTGCACAAGGACCGTCACCTGATCTGGCCGCGCGCGGAAACGCCGACCCACTACATCTCGATGGGCTTCAGCCCCGACCTGAAGACCGCCACCGAACACGCGCTGCGCGACATGATCGACTTCCTCGTCACGGAAAAACACCTGAGCCGCGACGACGCCTACATGCTCTCCAGCGTGGCGGTGGACATGGAAATCACCCAACTGGTCGACGGCAACGTCGGCGTGCACGCCATGCTGGCCAAGAAGGTCTTCAAATGATGCGGACCACGCTGGCCATCGCGGCACTGATGCTCTCCACCGCCCACGCTGCGCCGGCGCAGGCGCCGGTCGAGGTCCACGCGCTGTACGCGCCGCAAACGGTGCCGGGCAGCGACGGCGCGCGCCGCCTCTACTATGAACTGGACATCGGCAACTACTACGCCGACACCGGCACGCTGAGCCTGACCGAGGTTGCCGTGTATGCCGACGGCGACGCCAAGCCGCTGGCCACCTTCAGCGGCGCCGGCCTGGCAGGCCTGCTGCGTCCCAACAAGGAACTGGAGGCCGACAATAGCCTCGCCACCAAGGGCGGCGCGCATGCGCTGATCCTGATCGCCGCGCCGCTGCCGGACGGCCGCAAGGCGCCGCAAACGCTGCGCCACAAGCTGACCTTCAAGACCGACAAGGGCATCGTGCAAACGGCGGACGACATTCCGGTCGCCGTCGCCGCCCGGCCTCCGGTGGTGCTGGGCGCGCCGCTGCGCGGCGGCCTGTGGCTGGCCGACGAAGGCCCCGGCCACGCACAATCGCATCACTGGGGCAGCGTGATCGCACAGAACGGCCGCCTCACCATCCCGCAGCGCTATGCCATCGACTTCTTCGGCCTGGACCCGAAAGGCCACGCCGTACAGGTGCCGGTGGAAAAACTGGCGGAGAGCCGCGTCGAAGACTGGGCCGGCTGGAACACCGACGTACTGGCCGCCGCCGACGGCATCGTGCGCGACGCGCAGGACGGCGTCGCCGACCGCAAGCCCTTGTCGCCGCAGGATGAGCCGGAAGAACTCAGCGCCCGCACGCTGTACGGCAATTTCGTCGTGCTGGAAGTGGCGCCCGGCATATTCGTGCACTACGCGCATCTGCGCCAGGGCAGCGTGCAGGTCAAGCCGGGGCAGCGCGTCAAGCGCGGCACGGTGATTGGACATCTGGGACTGACCGGCGGCGCCGGCGCGCCGCACCTGCACCTGCACGTTTCGGACAAGCCCACCTTCGCCGATTCGCAAGGCCTGCCCTTCGTGTTCGACAGCTACACGCCCGCCGGCCGCACCACGGAAAGCGACGCGATGAACAACACCTCGACGATACAGCTTGCGCCGCAAGCGCCCCGGCAGCACGGCCGCATGCCACTGGATGGAGACATCATAGGTTTTTGACCGTGGGCGGCGACACCCAGCCGCGTGTCGAAGTTCTGCATCAGGCCATCCTGGAGGGCCGCGCCTTCGAGCGCCATCACGGCGCGGATCGCGTCCAGCGTGAAGCCGAGATTCTGGCCAATGTGAATCAGATGCAGCCGCTCCAGCGCCGACTCCGCATAGACACGGTAGCCATTCGCTCCCCGCGCCGCCTTGGGCAGCAGGCCCGCTTGCTCGTAGAACCGGATCGCCGACGCCGCGATGCCGGAACGCTCCGCCAACTCGCCAATTTTCATATTTCGCTCCCAACCGCCTGGCCAAGGCGGCGATGGAAGAAAACATGGCGGACGCCGGCCAGCTTCCCGGTCCGGCGTTAAACCGTTTATACGAAAGCTGGGCGCAAGGCGGCGTGGGCCTGATCATCACCGGCAACGTGATGATCGATGGCCGCGCGATGACCGGTCCGGGCGGCGTGGTGCTGGAGGCCGCCACGCCGCTGGCGCCGTTCCGGCGATGGGCACAGGCGGCGCGCCGGCAAGGCGCGCAGGCGTGGATGCAAATCAATCATCCCGGCCGCCAGGTGATGGCCGACATGGGCGGCAACGCGTGGGCGCCGTCGGCGGTGGCGCTGGACATGGGCAAGCACAGTAAGCTGTTTGCGCAGCCGGTCGAGATGAGCACAGCGCAGATCGAGGAAGTCATCGCCCGCTTCGCCGCCACCGCGCGCGCCTGCTGCTGGCGGTGGTAAGTGCGGTGCGCTCGCGCGTGTCGGCCGGTTTCAGCGTCTCGGTCAAACTGAACTCGGCGGACTTCCTGCGCGGCGGCTTCTCCGAGGACGACGCGAAGCAAGTGGTCCTGCTGCTGAACGAGCTGCCGGTGGATTTGATCGAGCTGTCCGGCGGCAGCTACGAAAGCCCGGCCATGCAAGGCCGCACCGCAGACGGCCGCACGCTGGCGCGCGAAGCCTACTTCCTGGAATTCGCCAAGGACCTGGCGGGCATCGCCACCGCGCTGGCCGAAGTGCCGGACCTGCCGCTGCAATGGCGCGACGGCCGCGAGCCGGCAGCATTGCCGCCGGCAGTGGAATGGAAAGACAAAACCATGGCGTCGGTCGCCGCCATGGGCTTGGTCAAGCGCCGGCTGCGCGCCCTGGGTGACGGCGCAAGCAAAAGACGCCGCTACTCGCCGCTGTGGACCGTGATACTCGGCCAGCTGCGCACCGCCAGCCTGACCAGGCGTTATCGCGCATGGCGCGTAACGGCTGCCGGCTGATGGCCGCCGGCTAGTCGCCCACCACGATATCGATGGTGTTCTCCAGCCAGATGCCAAGGTTGGGGGTGCGGGCACGCTGGCCGGCCGGTCCCAGCTCCTCCGGCGGATGGAACTTGGTGCCGATGGGGACGATCGCGTTCAGGAACGAGATGTCACCCAGCGGAAAATCGATGTGAGTGGCCTTGGGCTCGGAGCCCGCGCCGCTCGCTTCCGTCGGTGTGAACATGCGCAGCGCGATGTCGTCGCTGTGGTTGATGAAGGTTAGCGGCAGGTTCTTCGTCGCCAGCTGCGCCCAATACACCTTGTCGTGGAAGCCCTTGAATTCCGGATAGTTCCATGACAGGCCGGATACCGTGTCGTTGTAGGCTTTCTGCCAGACGTCGAATTCCACGCCCTGCGTGCGGTTCTTCCAGACGCGGTAAGGTCCCTTGCCGAGCCAGCGCATGGAGTTCACCTGCGTTTCAGGATAATCGAAGCTGACGCCCAGCGCATCGACAGGCTTGCCGCCTTCCATCTGATAAGCGTAGTTCACGCTCAACGTGCCGGACGCGCCCAGGCGCCACTTCACCTTGCGCAGGTTGCCGGTATATTCGGCCTGCACGACGACGGCGTCGCCGTCACGGCCGGCCTGAATATTCTTCAGTACGGCCTTGCCGGCGACCAGACGTGGGCCGTTGGTCAGCGGCGCGACGATACCGCCCTTCTTCAGCTCCCGCAGATAACCGGTGGATTTGTCGATGGCGACGCTCAGTTGGCCGGCCCGCATTACAAAGCCATCCGCCAACTCCGCGACCTCGGCCCCCGCCGACTGTGTCACGGGAGCTTGCGCCGGCAGCATGCGCTGGGCGACCTGCGCGGCGCTGGCGATCATCCATGACCACGTGTAGATCTCCCGCCCCTCGCTGTCGGCCGCCGTGAAGTACAGCACGTCCTGTTGTGCCCAATCCTTGGGCAAGGCCATGCTGGCGTAACCGCGCATGCCGGCTGCCACATCGGGCGCCTTGACGGCGCCTTGCGCCACCACCGTATGTCCGGGTTCGCGGCCGAACTTCGCCAGCTTCCAGCTCAGCTTCAACTGATTCAGGTTACGGAAATCGTAGCGGTTCTCCAGTACGATCTTGCCGTCGAACGTGGGCGGCAGGTATGACAACTCCCCCATCGGCAGATACACCGGCGACCAGATCTTCTTGATCGCAAAGAAGCTGCCCTCTTTCTCACGGTACGGCCCGAGTATGCCATCCGGCGCCTGGTTGCCCGCCACGTCGATGGCACCGCCTTTGTCGCCGCGCACGATGCCCTCGTCGACAAACGCCCAGATAAAGCCTCCCGCGCTCAAAGGATTCGCGAGCATCGCGTTCCACCAGTCGTTCAAGCTCGCGCCCGCGCCGCCGTCGTACAGGCCATGCAGGAACTCGGTCGGCATGAACACGTCGCGGCCATGGAACAGGGAGGTCGCGCAACAGTCGTAGCTTGGATAGTGCGCCGTGTCGATGCCGCCGAAGTTCTCCCACGGATGTATCACCGGCCGCCGCTGCGCATCCCACTTCGGATACAGCGCGTCCAGGTCGCGATTGAAGCCGCCCTCATTGCCGTTGGCCCAAAGGATGACCGAAGGATGATGCTGGTCGCGCTGTACCAGTTCCTTCACCAGCGGCGTGGCGACATCGGTGTCGTAGGATTTCTGCCAGCCGGTCAGTTCGTCGATGACATACAGGCCCAGCTCATCGGCCACGTCGAGGAAATGCGCATCCGGCGGATAGTGCGACATGCGCACCGCGTTCATGTTCATTTCCTTCATCAGCTTCGCGTCCTGGTAGCTCAGGTCCTTGCTGGTGGTGCGGCCGGAAGTCGGCCAGATCGAGTGCCGGTTTGAACCTTTAAGGCGCACCTTGCTGCCGTTGACGTACAGGCCGTCGCGCTTGCGCAGCTCTATCGTGCGGAAGCCTATGACCTTGCTCACCTCATGCACCACGCGCTTCCCGCTGAGCAGCTGGAAGCGTACCTGATAACGTTGTGGATACTCGGCCGACCACGGAATGACGTGATCGATATGGCCGTGCAGGTGCGCCTGTCCCGCCACAACCTCCGCATTGATATCCTTGCCGAGAGCTTTGCCGTCAAGCGTCGTGACGCGGGCGCTGATTTTGCCGTCCGCTTGACCGGCCAGGAACACGTCGGCATCGAAGTCACCGGTGTGGCGCGCATCCACGCTCACGCGTTCGATATTGTGCTGTGGCTTGGCCTCCAGCCATACCGGCCGGTAGATCCCGCTGAACAGCCAGAAATCGGCGGTACGCTCGGCACGATTGACCGACTCGTTGGCGGAGAAGCGATTGACCGTTACCTCCAGCTGGTTCGCCTCGCCGACCTTCAGCAGTTTGGAGACGTCGTAACGAAACTCATAGAATCCGCCTTGATGCACCGGTCCCGCCGGCTGGCCGTTGATCTTGACCAGCGTATCGGTCATCGCAGCGCCGAACACGATGTCGATCTGTTTTCCTTGCCAAGCCGCCGGCACATTGAATTTGTAGCGGTAAATGCCGGTCGTATCGGGCGCCGGATCCTTTTGCCAGTCGCTGTAGTAGCGGTAGGTGCCGTAGCCTTCCATCTCCCAGTTCGACGGCACCGGGATGGTCTTCCATGCACCGCTATTGCGCCCTCCGTTGACGAAGAACTCCCAATCCACGCGGTGGTCCTTGTCCGTGCCGCTCAGGTACTGTACCTGCGTCGGCTCCGCAAAAGCAAAGCTGCCGGCCGCCAGCAACAGGCAGCACAGCGCGCCGCGTATCACAGCGCGCCCCCCAGGCGTTTGCTCTCGCCGACCTTCAGGTTCAGGGGAATGACCTTGTCGCCGTAGCGCACCTTGCCGGCGCCGGATCCGGCGGTGCGGCGTATCGTGGCGGAGGTCAGCTTGCCGCCGGCCCAGGCCAGGTCGACTTCGTAGCCGCCGCGCGCCTGCAGGCCCTTGACCGAGCCGGCCGGCCACGCCGACGGCAGCGCCGGCAGCAGATGCAGTTCGCCGGTCTGCGACTGCAGCAGCATCTCGCAGATGGCGGCGACGGCGCCGAAATTGCCGTCGATCTGGAACGGAGGGTGCGCGTCGAACATGTTCGGGTAGGTGCCGCCGGCGTTGTTGTTCTCGCTGCCCTTGCTGCCCTGCTGCGCCGCGCGCGCGCCCGGCTTGGCCAGCTGGCCGCGCAGCATCTTGTAGGCATGATCGCCATCCAGCAGGCGCGCCCAGTAAGCGGTCTTCCATGCCATCGACCAACCGGTACCTGCGTCGCCGCGCCCTTCGAGCGACTTGCGCGCGGCGGCCGCCAGTTCAGGCGTCTTGACCGGAGAAATCTGGCGGCCCGGGTAAAGGCCGAACAGGTGCGAGACGTGGCGATGCGTATCGCCCGGAGTATCCAGTACCGGATCCTTCTTCTCGTCCATCCATTCCAGCAGCTGCCCCCAGCTGCCGACGCGCGGCGCGGCCAGCTTGTCGCGCATGGCTGCGATCTCGTTGCGGAAAGCCTGGTCGTCGCCCAGTGCGTCCGCCGCTTCCACGGTGTTGTTGAACAGGTCCCAGATAATCTCCTGATCATAGGTGACGCCGTCCTCGATCGGACCATGTTCCGGCGACCAGCCCAGCGGCGCCACCAAGCGGCCGTCCGGCAGCTGCTTCAGGTAGTCCTGCCAGAAGTGCACCGCTTCCTTCATCATCGGATAGGCCACGTTGCGCAGGAAGGTCTTGTCCTGCGTGTAGGCATAGTGTTCCCAGAAGTGTTGGGCATACCAGGCATTGCCGGTCTTGTTCCATACATAGCGCATGCCGCCGAAAGGATTCGACTCGGTGCGCACGGTCCAGCCGCGCACCGGCTTGCCGGCGCTGCTGACAAAAGTCTCCTCGCGCTGTACCGCCTTGCCGCTCAGGTCCGTCGGCGCCATCGGCACGGATTCGGGATGCGCGATCGCGTGCGCCGCCGTGTCGGCAACCAGCTTGCGGTACACCGGCGACACGCCCTGCACAAACGAGAAGAACGGCAACGCGTTCCCCGACAGGTTGGCCGGTTCCGCCGGCCAGTAGTTCATCTGGATGTTGATGTTGGTGTGGTAGTCCGAACTCCATGGCGGCGTCAGGCTGTTGTTCCACAATCCCTGCAGGTTGGCCGGAAGCGTATCGCGCGAGCTGGAGATCAGCAGGTAGCGGCCGAACTGGAAGAACTGCGCTTCCAGGCCGGGATCGTTGCCCTCCGCCGTGTAGGTCTCGATGCGCTGGTCTGTCGTCAGCGCCGCGCGTGCAGGTGTAGCGGCGCCGAAGTCCACGTTCATGCGGTTGAACTGCGCGCGGAAGTCCTTCTGGTGCTCCGCCAGCAGCGTCGCCCACGGACGCGCCGCCGCGCTGACTTGCGCAGTCACGCGCGGCAGCGGAGGTTCGCCCTGGAACTTCTTCGCTGCATCCAGCACGTAGCTGGTGCCCGCGCCGATGATCAGCGTAACGGCGTCGCAGTCCTTGAAGGTGATCTTGTTCCCGTCCAGCGCAATGGCGCCGCCTTCGTTCAACACTTGCACCTGGCTGGCATAGTTCATCGCATTGGGCAGCGAGCCGGTAGCGACGATGCGGTTGCCCAGCGCGTCGATCTTCGCGTCGTGCATGTCGGTCAGCTCTATCGATCCGGTGTACTGCCCGCGCTTGCTGGCGGTCAGGCGCATCGCGATCACCTGCGCCGGGTAGCTGGCGAAGGCTTCGCGCTTGAACTTAACGCCGCCATGCGTGTAGCTGACGCTGTGCAGGCTCTGGCCTATGTCCAGCCGGCGCGCGTAATCGGTGGTGGCCTGCTCGTGGCCAGGCAGATTGATGTAGACGTCGCCGAACGCCTGGTACGCGCCCAGCGCCTTGTCGTCGCCGGTCCACAGCGTGATGTCGTTGAACTGGATGCGCTCGCGCGCCAACTGCCCAAAGATCATCGCGCCTATGCGGCCATTGCCGATGGGGAGCGCCTCCCGCTCCCATCCCTGCGCGGTGTCCGGGGCCGGCTTGTTGTAGCGTAGCGTGAGGTCGGCGGCCGAAGCGGTCACGGCCACCAGCGTCAAGGCGACTAGGAAAGCGGCCACATAGACCGCGGCGCGCAGGAGTCGGTTCATTTGGGCGTTATCTGGATCAGTACGACGTCGTTCACCCGCATGGCCACCTTCAGGCTGGCGGTACCGGATTTGAGGACGCGCAGGTTGCGCAGTTCCGCGCGGTCCGTGGTCTTCGCCTGCAACTGCTCCAGCTGCGCGGCGCTCAGCGTCTTCGGCGATCCCATTTCCAGGTAGGCAGTATGCGCATCGTTGGCCTTGAAGCCGGTGCGCTGGATGCTGACCGCATAGGCGCCGGGCTTGAAGCCTTTCAGCTCAAGGCTCAGCGCCTTGCCCGGGGTGGTCGGGAACACCTTGGTGTAGAACGGCCGGTTGCTCTTTTCCTGCTTCGGCGTCTGGAAATCCCAGGCCAGCACCTGCACGCCGCGGCCGTCGCGCGCGACGTAGCTTTGCGCATCCGATGTTTTCAGCTCGGTATCGCCCAGCTGGTTCAGGTACTTGTACGCGAACCAGCTGGGCTTGCGCACGCCCTGCGGATTCATCAGGCCAAAGCCGCCTTCGAAGGGCGCGGTCGGCGGACCGGGCTCCTCGAACAAGTCGCTGTAGGTCCAGTAGCTCATGCCTTGCGCAAGCCCTTCGGTGGCTTTGAGCTTGCTCAGGATATAAGGCGCGCTGACATAGGAATCGTGCACCGGATCGCGCGGCGTGTAGCTGGTGCTCCACTCGGTGAAGTACAGAGGCAGGCCAGCCCTGCCGGCGTCGGTGATTTGCTGGCGCACATTGCGCACGTCGCCGACGATGGCGTCCGGCGACGGCGACAGCTTGGTATCGCTTTGGCCCTTCTCGTCAAGGAAACCGCCATCGACGCCATAGGTATGCGTGGTGATGAAATCGACCGGCGCACCGGAAGCCTTGGTATGCGCCAGGAACTCCGGCACCCAGGCCGCGCCGGCGGTCGACGGGCCACCGACCTTCAGTTCCGGATCGAAGCTCTTGATGGTGCGCGCGGTCAGGTCGTACAGGCCGAAGTAAGCCTGCTGGTCGGCCTTTTCCCAGAAGCCGTCAAGGTTAGGCTCGTTCCATACTTCGAAGTACCAGGAACGCACTTCTTCCCTGCCGTAGCGCTGCTCGATGTGGCGCACGAAGGCGTCCACCAGCGCCGCCCATTTCTCCGGATCGGGGTGGGAGGTGTTGCCCTTCCAGTAGAAGATGCTCAAGTCCGAGCTGCGCATCGCCAGCGGCGTGAAGCCCAGCTCCACAAAGGGCTTGATGCCGATCTTCAGCAGGCGGTCGTACAGATAGTCCAGCTTCGACCAGTCGTACACGCCCTTGCCGTCGACTTCCTTGTACGTCCCCAGCACGTCGTGAAAAATGGCGTGGAAGCGGATGTAGCGGAATCCCAGTTCATCCCTGGCGATCTTGAGCTGGGCCAGGCTGTCGTCGCGTATCAACGTGCCCGGATAGTCGGAGCCGACCGACAGATCGGCGAAGCGGTCGCGCGGCGCCGAAGCGCCGCCCAGATCGACGGGGATGCGGCGGACATCGGCGGCGGCCGCCGCCGATGTTCCCAACGCCAGCAGCAAAGGTAGTACGGTTTTCAGTTTCATGCTCAACGCTTTACGGTAATGGCCTTGCCTTCGTAGCTGACGACCTTGTCGGCCGCGTCGAAGTCATCCGAACTCGATACGCCGGCCTTGATGAAGCGCACCTTGAACTGGCGCTTGGCCACCATGCCCTTGTACTGGCCGGCGCGCTCGCCGATGGTGACGGCGCCGGTCTTGTCGTTGTAGCTCAACGGGATGCGGCTGAACTCACCGCGCTGGTAGGCGTTCGTCACGCCGTCATCCTCGTACAGGCTGAATTTGCCGTCGGCGCCGGTGTAGATATTGAGTGTGAGCGGTGCGTCCGGCTTCTCGTCCACGTACTGCGTCACGGGGCCCATCGGCAGGATCGCGCCGGCCTTCACCAGCAGCGGCATGCGGATCTCCGGCGCGTTGATCGACGCCGTGGTGCCGCCCTTGTACAGCTGGCCGGTGTAGAAGTCATACCAGTTCGCGCCCTTCGGCATGTACACGCTGCGCTCGCGCGCGCCGTAGACATACACCGGAGCGACCATCATGTTGTGGCCGAACAGGTACTGGTCCTTGATGTCCTTGACCGCCTCGTCCTGCGGGAAGTCCATCACCAGGCCGCGCATGATGGCGCCGGATTCGTAATGGATATCCGCCGCGGCCGAATAAATATAAGGCATCAGGCGATAGCGCAGCTTGTCGTACCAGACCATCGAATCGCGCATCGGCGAACCGGCCGGCGAGATTTCGTGGATCTCGCGCTTGACCACCTCGCCGTGGGAACGGAACAGCGGCGAGAACGCGCCGAACTGGAACCAGCGCAGATTCAGCTCGCGCCATTCCTTCATGTCCTCCTCGCTGCCCTTGGCGGCGCCGGTGTCGCGGTTCTCCTGCGCCGAGCCGACATCGCCGAACTGGTAGCGGGTTTCCTGCGCATAGCCGCCGATATCGTGCGTCCAGTTCGGGATGCCCGACATCGAGATGCTGACGCCAGCCGATATCTGGTCGTACAGGTTGTTCCAGCGGCTGGCCGTATCGCCGCTCCACACTGCGGCCGCGTTGCGCTGGATGCCGGCGAAGCCCGAACGCGACAGGATGAACTGGCGCGTGTCCGGCTGGTCCTTCTTCAGTCCCTGATAGAAGCCCTCCGTATGCACCAGGCTATACGGATTGAAGGTGATCTCGCCGCCGCCATACACGGTCGGTCCGACCAGTTTCTTGAAGTCGGCAGGACGGGTGTTGGACAGCACGTCCGGTTCGGTGTTGTCCATCCACCAGGCGTCGAAGCCCAGGTCCACCAGTTTCGGCTTCATCTGGCGATAGTAGATATCGCGCGCTTCCTTGGTGTACGGATCGTAGTGGCTGTTCTTGTAGCCGGGGCCTACCCAGTCGAGGGCGCCGTCTTCGACGTTCTTGGTCCACATGTGGCCCTTGGCCGCAAGTTCCTTGTAGTTGGCGGTGTTCGAGTAGAACTTGCCCCAGATCGAAATCATGATGCGGGCGTTGGCCTTGTGGACTTCATCCACCATCGCTTTCGGATTCGGGAAACGGACCGGGTCGAAATCGTGCGAGCCCCACTGGTCCTGCGGCCAGTAGAACCAGTCCTGCACCATGTTATCGACCGGCCAGCCCTGCTTGCGGTATTCGCGCAGCACGCCCAGCAGCTGCTCCTGCGTTTCATAGCGCTGGCGCGACTGCCAGAAACCGTAGGCCCACTTCGGCATCATCGGCGCCTGTCCCGTCAGGTGGCGGTAGCCGGCGATGACGTTGTCGATGCTCTCGCCGTTGATGACGTAGTAGTCGATGCCCTGCGCGACTTCCGACGAGAAGGTCAGCGAGTGGCGCTCGGCGTCCGGCAACGGATCGTTATGCGTGATCGCGACCATGCCGCCGGTCGGCTTCCATTCCAGGTGCAGCTTGACCGGCTTGTTGGCCTCGAACTTGACCTCGAAATTGTGGTACCACGGGTTCCAGCCCTGGCGCCACACGTCCATCACCTGCTTGCCGTCCAGGCTCAGCGTCGCATAGTCCGACGAGTACAACTGCATCTTGTGCACGCCCGGCTTGTCGCTGCTCAGCGTCGCATCCCAGACGACCTTCACGCCGGTGGCCTTCTTCGGATCGCCCAGCTCCTTCGGCCAGTTCTCGGCCACGTCCTTCAGATACTGGTAGGAGATGTCCTTCTCCTGGCGCGTCAGCACCAGTTTGTCATTGACGTAGTAGCGCGCCGTCAGGCCGCCCGGCTTGCCCTCGTCGTCGACCAGTTTCAGGTCGCGGCTCAGGTAACCGTAAGGCTTGGCGTTGCCGAAGCGCGAGATGGCGTTGTTGTCCCACAGGACGCCGTAGTTCTTGTCCGAGACGACGAAAGGCACGGCGATCGCCATGTTGTGCTGCATGAGCAGCACGTCCTCGCCGTTGAGGTTCATCTGATGGTTCTGGTGCTGGCCCAGGCCGTAGTAGGCGTCCTTGGTGCCGTGGTTGAAGCCTTCCTTGATGGCGAGGAAAGGCTTGCCGTCGACGTCGACCGGCGCCATGCTTTCCGAGGCCTGGCTCAGGAAGGCCTTGCCGGCCGCATTGAAGAATTGAACCTGGCCGGTCGCCAGCGACACCGCCACCGAAATCTTCTTCGCCTTCAGCGTGACCTTGTCCTTGCCTGAAGCGGCGACTTTGAAGTTACCGCTAACAGGAGCAGCCACGGTCATCAGCGATGGCGTCAGCGTCTTGCCTGCCTGGTCGAGCTTCACCACGTGGATGATGTTATCGCCCATGACTTCCAGCCGCACCTCTTTGGCGGCGCCGCTGTCGGGCTTGACCACCACGCCGGTGGCGGTTTTTTCAAACGTGCCGGCCGACGCGTGGCCGGCCATCATCACCGCCAGGCACGAAGCCGCCGGCACCATCGATTTGAATCGCATTCTTTCTCCTGTTATTTTTAATACGTACCCATTTTGACTTTGAGAACCACCGGATTGCCGGTCAGGTTCAGGCCATAATCCGTCTGGTCGCCGTTCCAGTTGCGCTCCATGATCCACTTGCCCGACGCATCGAAGTAGCCTTCCTCCACGCGCGCCAGCATCGACGGCTTGCCGTCGGCGCTGCCGAAGCTCACCCGTGCGTGCTGGCCCACGACGATAAATTCATTGTCGCCGATTTGCGCGATCGAGACGCCGCCATTGGGCTGCTCGGTATTGGCCGGCATGTCCTTCACCTTGGCCAGCCATTCCGCATCGCCGAACTGCCACAGGCGGAAACTGACGGTGGCGTCCCAGTTCTTCATCTTGATGGTCTGCGGCTTGCGGTCGTCGCCCTCGGCCACGCCGTGCGTGCGGCCCTCGAACGCCCACTTGGCCCACTGCCGCTCCATCGGCCGGAACGCCGCGTAGATTTTACCGAAAGGCTCGACCATGGTCTTGTCGACGGCCTTGGAGCCGAGCGGGAAGTTGCTGTAGTCGGCGTAGTCGATGCCGAACGGCGAGAAGGCCAGCGAACCGCGGCCCAGCACCAGGTAGGCATAGCGCACGTAATTGGCGGCGTTGCTCATCTCCGGCAGCATCAGCGGATTGTCGGCGCGCTGGAAGCGGTCCAGCGTGGCGGTGAATTTGTCCGACTCGGGTCCGTAGATGTCCGGCGCGGCGATGTCGATATGCGGCGCGGCGGCCTTGTAGATATCGATGACGTCGTAGGTCGGGCCGCCGCTGGCGAAGTTGCCCTTCCACGGCATGACCGGCGATTCCAGCGGATCGCGCAACGCGTTGTTGACGTACATCGGCAGGTTGTAGACGGCGCGGCCGGCCTTGGCGATTTCCTCGATATAGCTGGCGATCGAGTAGGCGTGGAAGTATTCGTCGGCGTAGTCGCCGTAGACCTGCTTCCAGGTTCCCGACGCGGCCAGCGTCGGCTTCTTGTGATCGAGCACGGCTTGCGGCACCTTCTGCTCGAACGCCGCCTGCGCCTTCGGCGCGAAATCGCGCACGAAACCGTAGGTGCCGACTTCATTCTCGACCTGCATCATGATGACGGTGCGCTGCGCCGTATCGACCTTCTTGATATGTTCCATCAGCGCGACAAAGGCCTTCTTGTCGGCCTTCATCGTTTCCTCGCTGTTCGGGGACAGGCAGTAGATCGTCTTGCCGTCCTTGTCCACCATGCGCGGGAAGCGCTTGTTATCGAACTTGACCCATTCCGGCGTGTACTGCGGGCCGGTGTTCTTCCAGGTGCCGAACCACAGCAGCACCAGGCGCATCTTGTTCTCGCGCGCCTGGGCCAGCAGGGTGTCGACATAGCTGAAATCGAACTTGCCCTCGACCGGCTCGATCTGTTCCCATGCGACCGGGATTTCGAGGGTGTTGGCGTGCATGTCCTTCAGCGCCGGCCAGACCTTCTTCAGGGCCAGCGGATAATTGCTTGAATTGTGCGCCTGGGCGCCGAACATCACAAACGGCGCGCCATCGACCATCAGGGCGTGGCGGCCGTCCTTCTTCACAATCTGCGGCAAATCGGCGGCCGCCGCACCAGCTGCGGCCATCAAAAAACTCATGGAGGTAACAAGCTGGCGGGCGGTGTGCTTCATCTGGTTAAAGCCTTTCGTGATTTAGAAGTCGTAGCTCAGTTTTGCCACCACGCGACGGCCGGTCTTGAACCATGCGCGGCCCATCATACCGATATTTTGCTGCATCAGCTGCTTGTAGGTCGAGTCGGTCAGGTTCTGCGCTTCCAGACCCAGTTGCAGCTTGTCGGTGAACTTGTAGAACATCGACGCATCGAGCTGGCCGTAGGAGTCGGACCAGGTAGGCAGGCCCCATGCGACGTTGGTCTGGCCGTAGGTCGGGCTGGCAGGATTGGTATCCAGACCGTCCGTACCCTGGGTGCCGTTGACGTTGACCGCCTGCAGCGCCTTCGAACGCCAGTTGTAAGCCAGGCGCGCCGAGATCTTGCCCTGATCGTACAGCAGCGCGAGGTTATAGGTCTGGCGCGACAGGTTTTCCAGCGGCAGATCGCCGAAGGTGGTGCCGTTGGTGTCGCAGCCGTTCAGGTTCAGGTTGACGTTGTCTGCGGTGTTCCCGCCGGTGCAGTACTTCTGATACACAGGCTTGTACAGATCGCGCTTGCTGTCGACGAAGGTGAAGTTGGCTTGTACGCCCAGGCCGGACCATGCACCCGGCAGCTTGTCGAAGTACTGCTGGAAGGCCAGCTCGAAGCCGCGGGCATAACCCTTGGCGCCGTTGACCGGACCGGTGACCGTGAAGTCGTGCTGTTTGCCGGCGGTGTCAGGCAGCTGCACCACGTAGGTCTGGTTGACCACGATGTCTTTCAGGCGCTTGTTGAACACCGTCGCGGTGAACGAACCGGTAGGCGCGAAGTACCACTCCATGGTCGCGTCGAGCTGCTTGGAGGTGGTCGGACGCAGCAGCGGGTTGCCGGTGCCGGTACCGGTCAGGCTGACGCTGTTGACGGTGGTGACGCCGGTGGCGGTATTGGTCGAGGTGTTGGCCGTTTCCGACAGCGTGGTGTAACCCTGCAGCTGCGTGAAGTCCGGACGCGACAGCGCCGATGCGACGGCAAAGCGGAACTGCAGCGTGTCGGTCGCTTTCAGGCGCAGGTTCAGGCTAGGCAGGAAGTTGTGGTAGTCGTTCTCGTAATCCTTGACCTGGGCGAACGGCAGGATGTTCGGGACCGGCACGCCGACCTGGTTGCCGCCGTTCGGTGCGGTCGAGGTGAACACCGTGTAGCCGCGCGCGCTCGAATCGGTCTTGACGTAGCGCAGGCCGATGTTGCCGTCGATCGGATACTTCAGGTTATCCCAGCCGAAGCGCAACTGGCCATACAGCGCCTTGGTCTTTTCCGACTGGTCGTTGGTGCCGGCGTAGTTGTCCGCACCGAAGGTCGCTTGTTTCCACGGGGCGCAGGTGCCGGTAGGATTTTGCTCTTTGCACAGGATGTCGTGGTAGGTGTGCAGCTGCGCGTAGCTGCCCGGGAAGCCTTGCGCCAGCGAGACGTTCGGGAACACCACGGACGGCACGGACACGCCACCGTTGAAGAAGTTATTGAACGAGTGCAGGTTGGTATTGCCGCTGAAGCGCGGGTCGCCCAGCGACGCCAGTTTGCTGATATCCCAGCCCACCTGCCATGGCTGGGTGATGGCCGCCCAGTTGTAGCTCGGGTTGGAGTTCTGCGTCACCGCGTCGCGGTCGGTCAGGCGCACACCAAAGCGGAAGTCGCGCAGCACAGGATTATCGAAATCGTACTTGGCGTCGGTGCGCCACGCGGTTTCATTGGCCTTGCTCTGGTCCAGGTGTTCCATGGTGAACGCCCAGTAGTAGTTCTTCGGGTCGGCCAGGTAAGCGCGGTCGGCATCGGTGAACAGGATCTTCGGCACGTTGCCGCTCAGGTCCAGCGTCTCCTTCGGCATCGTGACGCCGGTGGCCACGGTGGAGTCCACGCTGCGGGTGGTGGCCTTGATGTGCTGGACGTCGGTGGTGACGGTCCAGTTGTCATGACGCCAGCGCAGGTTCCACGACAGGTCGGTGGTATCGGACTTGCGGTTCGAGGTACGGGTATCGTCGCCGAAATTGATGCCGCCGTCGGTTGGATCGGTCAGGGTGCCGGTCTGCAGCGCGCCTTTGGAATTGAAGGTGGCGTCAGGCGAAACCTTGATGTTGTAGGGGCTGGACTGGGCAAAGATCGCCTGCTCGTCCCACTGCATCTCGTACTTCGACTTGAAGTAGGTCAGGGAGCTGGACCAGTCGTCCTTCTTCCATTGCAGCGCGCCGTATGCGCCTTCGCGCTTGCGGTTGAATTCCAGCGTACGCCATTGCGCGCCTTTCGGTACGTAGACGGTATTGCCCTTGGCGTCTTTCAGCGGATAGTAAGGCTCGACCTGGAAGGCGTCGGTGCGGGTGCCGCTTTCCGAATAAGCCAGGTCCAGCAAGGCGCCGATTTCACCCAGCGGGGTTTTCCAGCGGTTCGACACCAGGCCCGAAGCCGATGGCGAGGTCTTGCCCTTCTTCAGTTCCGACCAGGTGCGGTCGGCCGAGACGGAGGCCTTGAAGCCCTTGTAGTCGAACGGCATGGCGGTGCGCAGATTCACCAGGCCGCCAACGGCGCCTTCGACCTGTTCCGCCGATGGGTTCTTGTAGATGTCGACGCCAGCCACCAGTTCCGGCGGCACGTCCTCGAAGTTCAGCGAGCGGCCGCCGTTGGCGGAGAACGAATCGCGGCCGTTCAATTCGGAGCGCACATAGCTCAGGCCACGGATCGATACGCCCGAACCTTCGACCGAGAAGTGCTCCGGGTCGCCCTTGGACATCGTGCGGTCGATGGTCACGCCGACGACGCGCTGCAGCACCTCGGTCACCGAACGGTCGGGCAGCTTGCCCATATCTTCGGCGACGATCGAGTCGACGATCTCGTCGGAATTCTGTTTGATCTTCTGTGCCGACTGCAGCGCAGCGCGCTGGCCGGTCACGATCACCGCCACCGGTTCGGTCGTCGGGGCGTCGGTCTTGGCGGGCGCGGTTGCGGTTTGTGCATACACCACCGTGCCGGACATCATTGCCATCACGCCCAGCGCGATCGCGGTTTTATTGAACTGTTTCATCTACACTCTCCAGAGTTATACGAATATTTCATGGCTCGTTGGCCATTTGTTATGGGTGCTAGTTACCTGCTTGTGGTTATTCAGTAGGGAAGCGCAGGGCGAATCTGCCCGCGGGCGCGAAATGGCGCTGGTAGTCGGTCTTCATTGATCTGGTCTCGCTCGTCGTTTTTTTATCGTGATGGCGGTTCTGGCGGGGCGCCGGGCCATCCGATGCTATGAGACCATTTTGCAAGTTACCCCTCATGGCCGCAATTGCGAAATTCACCAACGCCGAGAATGATAATGGCCAAGCGTAGCGTGCATCCGACAGGGCATGCAGCATAAAGGCGCGCGGCCCGGCGATGCGGGCCGCGCGTAGGCGGGACTGGAGGATGTGGCGCGGCTTACTTGATGCCGAGTTGCGCTTTGGTGTAGAAGCCGTCGGTGACGACCAGGTCGATGTTGGCCTTGGTCAGCGCGGTCGGTTTGAGCAGCAGCGTATCAACTTGTTTAAAGCCGTTCTGATACTGGGAATTGTAGGCCGGCTTCTCGCCGCGCACCAGCTGGATGGACAGCCGGGCCGCTTCCGAGGCGATCAGCTTGAGCGGCTTGTAGACGGTCATCGTCTGCGAACCGGCGAGCACACGCTTGACGGCCGCCAGGTCGGAGTCCTGGCCGGAGACGGCCACTTTGCCGTCCAGCTTTTGGGCCGCCAGCGCCTGGATCGCGCCGCCGGCGGTGGCGTCGTTCGACGCGACCACGGCGTCGATCTTGTTGCCGTTGGCGGTCAGCGCGTTTTCGATGATGGACATCGCCTCGGACGGACTCCAGTCCTTGACCCACTGCTTGCCGACGATCTTGATATCGCCCTTGTCGACCAGCGGCTGCAGCACCTTCAGCTGGCCTTCGCGCAGCATCTTGGCGTTGTTGTCGGTCGGCGCGCCGCCCAGCAGATAAAAATTACCCTTGGGCTTCACCGCCACCACGCCCTGCGCCTGCATCTCGCCGACCATCTTGTTATCGAAGGAGATGTAGGCGTCGATGTCCGCGTTGAGGATCAGGCGGTCGTACGAAACGACTTTGATTTTCGCCTTCTTCGCTTCGCGGATGGCGTTGTTCAGCACCGTGGCGTTGAAGGGAACGATGACCAGCACGTCCACGCCGCGCGAGATCAGGTTCTCGATCTGGGCGATCTGGCGCTGCTCGCTGGCGTCGGCCGATTGCACGAACACCTTGGCGCCCTGCTGCTCGGCGGCGGCGACGAAGTAGTCGCGGTCGCGCGCCCAGCGCTCCAGGCGCAAGTCATCGATCGAGAAGCCGATCTTTGGATTCTTGGCGTCGGCCATGGCGTTGCCGCCGGCCGTCGCCATCATGACGGCGATGGCCGCCGCGCTGAGTAATTTCTTCATTGATTCCGTCTCCTGTTGGCCTGGGTCTGAGCCCCAACAGCATATTAGCTTATCCAGCTATCAAGCGCCGTACCAACCGGCGTCGACGAAATATTCGCGGCCGCTGCAGCGGCCGGCCGCATCGGAGGCCAGGAACAGGGTCAGCGCCGCCACGTCCTCCACCTCCACGCGCTGCGGCAGGCACTGGCCGGCCAGGATGCGCGCCTCTTCCTCCGGCGTATGCCACAGGGCTTCCTGGCGCGGCGTGCGCACGGCGCCGGGAATGATGCTGTTGACGCGGATGTTGTGCGGACCGAGATCGCGGGCCAGGCCGCGCGTCATGCCTTCGATGGCCGCCTTGGCCGTCATGTAGAGGGTCAGCTCCGGCAAGGCCAGGTGCCACGAGATCGAACCGAAATTCAGGATCACGCCGCCGCCCTGCTCGCGCATGCCGGGCACCACCGCCTGGGCGCAGAAATAATGATGGCGCAGGTTGACCGCCATGCGGTTGTCCCAGTAGCCCTGACTCACATTACCCACCTTGTGGCGGTCGTCGTTGGCGGCGTTGTTGATCAGGATGTCGACCGGGCCTATGTCGGCGAACACCGACGCCACCTTGTCGAGATTCGTCAGGTCGCAGCGGATGTAGCTTGGCGGCGTGGGCAGGATGGAAAGCGCGGCCTGCAGCGCGAACGATTCCTGCTCCGCGATGTCCAGGAAGTGGACGCGGGCGCCCTGGCGCGCAAACGCCTCGACGATGCCGGCGCCGATGCCGCTGCCGCCGCCGGTGACGACGACACGCTTGCCGGCCAGGCCGGGGTAAATTGCATTGATATTTTTTTCCAAGGTCTTATCTCCAGGCAAACTGCGTGGAGGATTCTGACCCGATTCACCAGTGACGGCAATTATGAAACTCACCAATCCCGATCATGATTTAGGCGACGCTGCGCAGATCCGTCACAGTCGCGCCGTCGCCTTTGGGCGCGCAGTTGAGCATCGCCCGGTCCTGGTAGGCGCGCGGCGTGCAGCCCAGCTCCCGCTTGAACACCGCGTGCATGTACTGCACCGATGTGAAGCCGCAGCTGAGCGCCACGTCGGAGATGCTGCGTTCGCCGCGCGCCAGGATATCGGTGGCGGCGTCCAGCTTGAAGCGCAGGATCACGTCGTGCACGCTGCAATCGAGCTCCTGGCGGAAGTACGACTCCAGCGACGAGCGCGAGATGCCGACATACTCGGCCACCTGGTGCGTCTTGATGCCCTGGCAGGCGTACTGGCGGATGAAGTGGCGCGCCCGCATCACGTGCGGGTGCTTCGGCGTTTCGTGGCGGGTCGAGGTCAGCACGTTGATGCCGACCGGCGGCACCAGGATGCGCGTGCCGGCCAGGCGCACGCCGTGCAGCATCTGGTCCAGCAGGTGCGCGGCGGTGCGGCCCATCTCCTGCGCGCCCTGGATCACGGAGCTGAGCGGAATGCGCGTCAGCATGCGCGCCAGCGGGTCGTTGTCGATGCCGATCAGCGACACCTGCTCCGGCACCTCGATGCCGGCCATGATGCAGGCCTGCAGCAACTGGCGCGCGCGGGCGTCGGTGACGGCGATGATGCCGACCGGCTTCGGCAGGCTGTGCAGCCACTTGATCTGCTGCTCCACCGCCTCGTCCCACGACGGCGCGCTGGTGCCCAGGCCGCGGTAGATCTGCGGCTCCATCATGTCCTTGCGCATCAGCGTGCGGAAGGCGGTTTCGCGCTCCTGCGCCCAGCGGTTTTCCTGCGCTTCCGGCTGGCTGAACATGGCGAAATGGCGCAGCCCGGCCTCGATCAGGTGATCGTGGGCCATCTTGATCAGTTTGAAATTGTCGGTGGCGACGTAGGGGATGGAGCCGGGATAGTCGGCCTCCCTGGCGTAGGAGCCGCCGACCGCCACCACCGGAATGCGGCTGCGCTCCAGTGCGGAGGCCACGGCCGGGTCGTCGAAGTCTGCGATGATGCCGTCGCCCTGCCAGTGCTCGATGCCGGGCAGGCGCAGGCGGAAGTCTTCCTCCAGGAATAAATCCCAGGATGCACGGGTGCTGCTCAGATGCGACGCGATGCCTGCAATGACTTCACGATCAAAAATCTTGTTTGCATTAAACAGCAGCGCAATCCGATGTGACTTCTTCTGCATTTTTCATCCTACCTCGGTCAGGAAAGCACTGGATATTGTGCATGCCTACGAGAAAATACAGGAATGAAAAAAACGCAATCAGCTATATGAATTTTTTATAGGAGACGTTGCGGACGGCCAACAACGATGCCCCGGCCGGCCGTGCTCATAAAGACAACACCGAAGGTATTGGCGTCGCCGACGACGAACTGGGCGTCGCCGGGGCCGCCGTATTGATGGGCGTCGTCGTTGACGCGCAGCCAGCTGGCGCCGGTGTCGGTCGAGCGGAACAGGCCGCGCACCCCGCCCACCGAGCCCCAGATGTAGACGGCCGGATAGCCGGCGCCCGGCGCGGCCTTGCCGAAGCCGACAGCCGCCGCATAGCCGACATTGCCCAGGTTGGCGAAACTGGCGCCGGAATCGGTGGAACGGGCCAGGCCGCCATCGTACAGCGCGACCCAGACATCCCCTTCCCGGCCCGGCGCCGCGCGCACCACCTTCGAGCCATGGGCCGACGCCAGGCCGCCCGCCGGCGCGAAACTGGCGCCGCCGTCGCTGCTCACCAGCATTTTGGCGCCGCTCAGGGCGTAGAACTTGCGCGGGTTGACCGGATCGGCGACCGGACGGCCGCCGTCCAGTCCCTTGACGGCAGTCCAGCTGTCGCCGGCGTCGGCCGAGTAGTAGCTGACGGCGGATTTTGCCGGGCTGTGCACGATGACCTTGCCGTCCGCGCTGAGGGCCAGCTGGCCCTGTTTGCCTTTCAGGCTGGCGGTTTTCTTCCAGCTGACGCCCATGTCGCCGGACAGGTACATCTCGCTGCCGACCCGCACCACCACCTTGGGATTGCCGGCGGCATAGTCCAGGCCCCAGGTGGTGCCCATGGTCGGCGTGTGGATGGGCGCGTATTGCGTGACGTCGGTATGGCGGAAGCCGTCGTAGTCGCCGATGGCCGAGATGGCCGGGCCGCCGGGTATGCTGATCATGTTCAGCGGCACGGATTCCTCCAGGCCCGCGTCCTCGAACTTCCACACCGCCGGCGCGGCGTGGATATCGGTGGACTTGAAGATGCCGTTGCCGGAAACGACCATGACGGTGTTGGTGTCGAACGGATCGAACTCGATGCTGGCGGTCCAGTGGATGAAGCTGCCGGCGATCCAGCTGACGCCGTTGGCGTCGATCAGCACGCCCTGGTCGACGATGCTTTTCCAGCTCTTGCCGCCGTCCAGCGTCTCGAAGAACTTGTCGCCCATGGTATGGGGCTGGCCGTAGTAGCTGATGGTGGAGACGATCATGCGGTCCGGGTTGCCGGGGTCGACGGTGATGCCGGCATAGGCGCGGTTCAGCGGCGGCGAGATGTTGCTCCACCTGGCGGCGGCGATATCGTACTTCCACACCTGGCCCTGCTCCATGCCCTCGCCGTGCGCCACGTCGCCCCACGGGCCGGCGCCCTGCGCGTAGACCACCACCAGGCTGCCCTTCGCCAGCACCGCGCGCTGCGGCATCAACGCGGTCGGGCCGCCGGTCAGCGCGGTGAAGGTCTTGCCGGCGTCGTTGGACATATACATGTTGGCGCCGACCGAACCATAGCGCGACACGCCGGCGAAGATGCGCGATGTTTCCCGGTCCTTGTCATTGGCCTTGCCGCCGGCGCTGGCCGGGTCGAGCACCACGAAGCTCACGCCGTTCTTGTTGGGCGTGGTGTCGACCTGCAGGGCATCCAGGTGCCGCCAGGTCAGTCCCTCGTCCACGCTCTTGAACATGCCGTTGGCGCGCGTGCCGACATACAGGATCTTGCCGTTGGCCGGATCGACCTGCAGCTTCTCGCCATTGCCGCGTCCCATGCCGTTGCCGTGTACCTTGAACTGCCCGGTCACGTCGATCTTGGTGAAGGTCTTGCCGTAGTCGCTGGATTTCAGGATCGCGCTGGCGCCGCCGTTCATGTAGGCGATGCCGGTGGACAGGTAGACCTTGGCCGGCGCGCTCGGATCGATCGCGATCGACTCCACGCCCAGCAGGCCGGTTTCCTGGTCCGATACCCAGTCCAGCAAGGGGATCCAGCGCTTGTTGGCGCCGTCCCAGCGGTAGGCGCCGCCGACGTCGGTGCGCGCGTAGATCAGGCCCTTCTCGGTCTTGCTGGTGATGATGCCCGAGACGAAGCCGCTGCCGCCGATGGCCACGTTGCCCCATGCGTAGGATTCGCCGGCGCCCATCAGCCGCTTCAGTTCCGGCGCCATCGACCGGGCCCAGATCTCGTAGCCCTTCTCGTTTGGATGCAGCAGGTCCGGCATGATGTCCTTCGACAGCGTGCCGTCCGGCGTCAGGAATTCCTTGTTAATGTTGAGGAAGAAGACATGCTGGTTGTCGGCAAAGCCCGAGATGATGCCGTTGACCTGCTCATTGATCCGGCGCAGCTCGTCGTCGGGCGTGGCGCCGCGCGGGAAGATCGCCAGCAGCAGGATCTTGGTGTCCGGCAGGCGGCGGCGCAGTTCGTCGATATTGCGCTTGATGCCGATGGCCGTGGTCTTCGGATCCTCGTGGCGATGACCGGTGTTGTTGGTGCCGAACATCAGCACCGCCACCTTCGGCGCGATGCCGTCCACTTCGCCGTGCAGCAGGCGCCACAGCACGTTCTCGGTGCGGTCGCCGCCGAAGCCCAGCGCCAGGCCGTTCATCGGCTTGTAATAGCGCTCCCACACCGGCGCGCCGCTCTTCTCCCAGCCCTCGGTGATGGAATCGCCGATGAAGACCACCTGCGCGCTCTTGCCCAGCGCCTTGGCTTCGGCCAGCTTCTTCTCGTGGCGCGGAGTCCACCAGTCGATAGACCAGGATTCGTTGAGCTTGTCCGGCGTGACCGACACCGTCTTGTAGTCGGGGCAGCTGGCGTTGGGCTTGCCGCTGGCCTGGTAGCGGATGTTGGCCACCGACACCTCGCCGGTGCCGGTGGCGTCAAGCAGGAACGGCCGCGTGATGGCGCTGAGATCGTCACCGTCGTGCACGAAGCAGCTGACCGGGAACACCACGTGCTGCCAGCCCTTGCCCTCCATCGCGCGCGCCGGGATCACGTAGGGCACGTTGCGGCTGCATTTTTCTCCGCAGCCGAGCGCGAAGCTGAGGCCCCCGTGCGACATTTCCTGGACGTTGACGTCCAGCGCCAGCACCCCGCGCGCCAGGTAGGGGCGCAGATCGACCGGCTTGTCGCCTTCCACGCCCAGGCTGGCATACCAGGAGTCCTTGAAGCTCAGGGTCAGTCCCTGGCCGGCCTTGCTCGCGACGACATGGTTGGACGGTATCGTCAGCGACGGCGGGATCACGGCGGTGTCGCCGTCGAGCCGCATGGTCGTCTCGAAGTTCGCCACCGTCACATGCCCCGAATCCAGCGGCTGGCCGGTATAGACTTTCAATTCCTGAGGCGCGGCCGCCAGCGCGGAGGTCGACAATACGGCCAGCGACGCCGCCAGGCGCCAGTTCGGGATTTTCATAGGGGAATGTCTCGCTATTTTGTTATAAGGACATTCTGCAAGCTGCCCTATGGCGCGGCAATTGCGAAATTCACCAAGGGGGGCAATGATTTCAGTCGGGCGTACGGCGCAGCGCAAGCTGGTCCGCTGCGCGTATCTTCGCATCGGGCGCCAGCACGCGGGTGATCACTTTCGGGTTGATGCCCATACCCTGCAAAAACTCCACGGCGCCGGGCGTGCCGATATCCCGCTGCACTTCCAGCGCTTGCCGCACGATGAACTCGAGCGAGTGCCAGCCCGCAGTGTCCGACGTTTGCTGCGCACGCTGGCGTCTGTCGTGAACTGGATTCATGTTGTTTCCTCGTCCGGGACTGGTGGCTGCAATTGTATGTCAGGACGAATCGCGGTGTCGCCCGCAAGAGTTTGACTAGTCTCCGCCGAATCGCTCATTGATATGTCTGACGGCTTGCGCAACCCCGTCCTCGAGCGCCATCGCCCTGGCAATGGCTTCCGCCCGGGTTGTCATTTCCGGCGTGTCCTGCACCAGCCTGAGCCGGCCGGCCAACTGCCTGGCTGTCAGGCTGCGCCGTTTGCTTATCCCGCCGGCCACGCCCATGCGCTGCAATTCCCGCCCCCAGTGCTCCTGCTCGCTGATGTGTGCCACCACAACGGATGGCCTGCCGGCGAGCGTGGCCGACTGCGTTGTTCCGGCGCCGCCATGATGGACCACGGCCTGGCATCGCGGGAAGATCAAGTGGTGCGGCCCGCCCGAGACATACAGCACCTGGTCGCTGGACTCGAAGCCGCATTCGCGCCAGCCGGGACTTTGGATAATGGCGCGGCAGCCCGCCGACCTGGCCGCATCGGTAAGCAGGTGCAGCGTTTCGCTCTGGCTGGCCAGGTCGCGCGGCATCCAGCTGCCAAAGGTCATGTAGACCGGCTTCGCGCCGGCGGCCAGGAACGATGCCAGCGTCTCGGGCAAACGCCCCTCCAGTTCGATGTTGGGCATATCCAGGAAACCGCACACTTGCAGCGACGGCGGCCAGTCCGGCTGCCGCTCGCATATCTGCGGGCTGACCGCCGCCAGCGTCAGGTGCGGCGACAGCCAGACTTCCGTCACGATATCCTCCGTCGGACGCATGCCGAGGCGTTTGCGCAGCCTGTTGGGATAATGGCCTGCGGCCCGATGCAGCAGCGTCCTGGTCAGCCACCACAAGGCCCGATTGCCCAGGCGGCCCAAAGGAATCCCCAGCGGATGGTTGAACGCACTCGGGATCGCCGCATGCGACAGCAGCACGCTGACATAGGGCCGGCCGGCTTGCTCGGCCGCGATTTGCAGCGGATGCATGAAGTAGTGGCCGATCAGCAGGTCGGCGTCCGCGCATAGCTCCTGGGCCGCCGCGAACATGGCCTCTTCCGCCGGCGCAAAGCACAGCCGCAGAATTTCGGCCATTTGCGTCATCGGATTGCGCGTATTATAGGCAGTCCGGGCTATCTTTTCGGCCTCGTCCGGCGAGATAGCGGGCGATGCGATCACGCGGATTGTTACGCCGTTCCGCGAAGCGAGTCCTTCATATGCAGCGTTATCGAAACTGGTGATCAACAACGTGACTTCGTGGCCCGCTGCCTGCAGCCCTTCCGCCAGCGCGAGAAACGGCCGGACATCGCCGTGGCTCCCCCATGTCTGCATGCCTATTTTCATGACGTCTCGCGTGATTGCAACAGCTGGGATTGTAGCTTGATCACCAATATTCAGCAGACGCCGGAAGAGAATCGTAGAATAGCGTATCGATCGACTTTCAATCCAACCGAAGAACCCATGACCGACGACCATCCAGCAGCAGCCCAGCCAACCCCGCGCCGCCAGAAAGCCTATCGCGTCAAGCGCTCGACGGTCCACGGCAACGGCGTATTCGCGCAACGCGACATTGCGGCCGGCGACCGCATCATCGAATACAAGGGCCGGCAGATCTCATGGGAAGAGGCGCAGGAACGGGCCGCGCTGCGAGGCGGCCCGCACAACCACACCTTCTACTTCAGCCTGGCTGACGGCGACGTGATCGACGGCGGCGACCACGGCAACGCCGCGCGCCTGATCAACCATTCGTGCGATCCGAACTGCGAGGCGATCGAGGACGAGGGGCGCATCTACATTTACGCGCTGTGCGATATCAAGAGCGGCGAGGAGCTCAGCTATTCGTATCCGCTGATCTACGAAGGCCGACACACGCCGGCGATCAAGCGCGCCTTCGCCTGCCGCTGCGGCGCGGCCAACTGCAGCGGCACGATGCTGGCGCCCAAGCCGAGGAAAAAGAAGCAGCCGGTGGAACGCGAGAAGGAGCTGGAGCCGTTATCGATGGCGGCCAGCGTGGCAGAGGATTCGACAACTCAGGCATTGGTGGTTCCTCAAGGAGAAAAACATGCCGACCAAATACATAGACAACTATGAGATCGAGTTCTCGGCCGAGCCGCTGGAAGGCTGCAGCCAGTGGGGCGCCTACATCGCGGTGTTCGCGCCATCCAGCAATCCCATGCACCGCATAAACCTGCTGCACAAGCACCGCGTGGCGGTGGGCCAGCAACTGGCGGACGAAGCCGCCGCCCACGCCGCCGCCGAGGCTGCGGCACCGGACATCGTCGCATCGATCAAGACCGGCAAGGCACGACGCCCTTAGCGAGCTCTTGCGGTACTTGCCCATCGGCTGATATTCTTGTCCCAATGCTACTATTGGGATGCCAGCCATGAGCCAGAAAGCCAGAGTCTCCCACCGCCACACGACACGCCATGCGGCAACGCTGACGATGATCGACGAGACCCGCCATGCCGCCAGCACGGTGGACTTGTCGCATGGCGGCGTCAGCCTGCAGACGGACTGCCAGATCAAGCTGGCGCAATACTGCGCCGTCTCGTTCCAGGTGCGGCTGGGAGATGCCAGCCACAACGTGCTGGCGATGGGACAAGTGGTCTACAGCGATGCGGATGCCGAACTGGGCTTCAAGACCGGCGTGCAGTTCCTGCGCATCGACGACGCCAGCGTGGACGTCATCAACCGCTTGCTGCAAGCGTAACGGGCGAACCGCCCGCATAAGGTCCATCTTCATCGATGGACATTTTTTTAAATATTTACATAAGCACTTATATAATGTGATAGCATAAACGCATGAAACAAGGACTCGGAACCCAATTGCGACACCTCATCGAACTGCTGGACGGCGCGGTCCAGCAAGCCTATGTGGACGCGGGCCTGAACTACCGGCCGCGCTACACGCCGATCATGCGCGCGCTGGTACAGCAAAAGAGCGCAACCATCGGCCAACTGGCCGAGCTGGCCGGCATCACCCAGCCGGCGGCAACGCAAACGGTGGCGCTGATGAAGAAGGAAGGCCTGCTGCTGGTCGCCGCCAGCGGCGAGGATGGCAGGCAGCGCGTGGTGCGCCTGACGCGCCAGGGCGAGGAACTGCTGCCGCATCTGCAGGCGTGCTGGCAAGCGACCAGGCACGCGGCGGACAGCCTGGATGCGGAACTGGATTTCCCCTTGTCCGAGTGCCTGGCGCAAGCCATCGCGGTGCTGGGGCAGCGCTCCTTTGGCGACCGCATCCGCAGCGCAAACAAGAAAGTACGCCCAACTCCCTAAGAAAGCGGCTATGGAAAATACTCTGGACATGACAAGCAACAAACCCACCGTGGCATCGCGCGTGATGGCATATCCGCTGGTCCGCATCGTGCTCGGCCTGGTGCTGACCTTTGCGCCGGTGCCGCTGACGATGATCATCGCCTCCAAGCTGGTGGACAAGCCCCACCGCATCGCGTGGCCGCAGCTGCTGGCCGCCGTGCTGGTGTGGTTCGGCTACCGCTACTATGTGCGCCGCATCGAAAAACGCCAGCCGGCCGAGCTGGCGACGCCGGGCATGGCGCGTGAACTGGGTGCCGGCCTGCTGCTCGGCGCAGCGCTTGTGGCGATGACTTTTGCCGTGCTGGCGGCGCTGGGCGTCTACCGCTTCGACGGCGTCAACGCGGTCGGCGTCATGATGCTGCTGCCGCTGGCCGAGCTGCTGCTGGTCGGCATGGCCGAGGAGATGATGTTCCGCGGCGTGATCTTCGGCGTCAACGAGCGCTCGCTGGGCAGCAAGGCCGCCATCGTGATCTCGGCGGCGGTGTTCAGCCTGGGCCACCTGCCGAACGAAGGCGTCTCCTTGCTGGCGATGGGCGCGCTGGCCGCCTATGGCGTGCTGCAGGCCGCGCTCTACATGAAGACGCGCCGCCTGTGGGTCTGCATCGGTTCCCACGTCGCGTGGAACTACTGCGTCAGCGAAGTGTTCTCGTCGACCGTGTCCGGCCACGCGGCCACCGACGGCCTGCTGCGCGGCGAGCTGGTGGGCAACGCCATGCTGACCGGCGGCGCGTTCGGCGTCGAAGGTTCGCTGATCACCCTGCTGCTGATTACGGCCGCCGCCGCGTTCTGGCTGCGCCGCGCCTTGCAGTCTCAACAGGCGCGCATATCGGATTGATGCAACGGAGCCGGGTGCTATGTCCGCTGGCGAACTCATCCTGATCCTACTTTATCAGCGGTATTGCGCTGATATGGTGCACGGTCCGGAGCGGGCATGATGATTACACCGATCGCATTTGACGGCGACGGAACCCACCCACAATCTGGAGATCATCATGAATTCGAATCAAAAATCAGGCAGCACCGGCACCAGCAGCAAATCGGATGACACGTCGGCAAATCGCTCTTCGTCCGCAGGCAACGCATCGTCCAAAAATGAAGGCTCCAGCAAGCAGTCGGGTAGCGGCGGCACCCAAGGCGGCACCCACGAGCAGCATGTGGAAGCCGGCCGTCAAAGCCACAAGAACGACGACAAAAACGAAGGTTCGAGCGGCGGCTCTTCCGGCGGCAACAAGCAGTCCGGCGGCAGCGGTTCGTCGTCGAGCAAATCGCGCTAAGCACCAGACACCGGGCCGCTTGACGGCCTGAGCGATCACAAGAGCCGCAGTCGCTCCGCTTCAAGGCGGACGGCTGCGGCTCTTGTCGTTATCGGTGCGCCATCAAGTCTGTGCGGCCATCCGCATCGGATTGACGCAATACGGCCGCTCGCGGTACTCGAAATAGTCGAAGTCGGCATGCAAGGCGCTGCCCGCCATATCCTGGCACGCCATGCCGACAAAGGCGCCGGTAAAGTTGGGCTGGCCGGGCGCGTTGGCTTCGTCCGACAGAATGCTGGCGTCGAATTGCTGCGCCAGCCAGTGCCAGTCGCCGCCGTCCAGCCGATAGCCGAAGTACAGGCGTTCCTCGTCCACTTCCACGCGCAACTGCACCGGCAGGCCCGGCGGCAGCGCGATCGGCGCCGTGAAGGTGTCGGTCTGCACGTGATTGGGCAGGCTGCTCATCACGCGCAAGTGCTTGCCCACCACCTCGTCATGCGTGATGTACAGGTAGTGGAACTTGGCGCCGCCGTAATAGCAGATCAGCCCCGCCTGCTGCTGGTAATGCTCGGGTTCGAATTCAACCACGGTGGACGCGCTGTAGCAATGCGCCTGCTGGCGGCGCGCCACCAGCGCCTGGCGGAACTGGCTGCCCAGGCTTTCGCGACCATACAAGCGCAGATGGCCTGGCCGCTCGGTCAGGCTGAACAACTCTTCCGGCCATGGCGTGCGCAGCCACTGGAAGGCTATCGGCAATTGCGCCGCATCGAACTCCTCGCGCGCAGGCTCGGCCTCGAAGCGGTGCTCCGGCAAGGCCGGCGCCGCGGCCTGCAACTGCGCCGTCCCTTGTCCATCGGCGGTGCGCAGCCAGCCATCCTCGCCCCACACAACCGGCTGGATGGCGGTTTCGCGCCCCAGCGTGCACGTGCCGCGATTGCGCAGCGGCCTGCCGCACAGATACACCATGTAGGTCTGGCCGTCCTGGGTTTCCACCAGGTCGGCATGGCCGGCCCGCTGCAGTTCGGCATCGGGGCGATGGCGCGAACTGAGGATGGTCCGGTCGGGGTGCAGCTCGTACGGTCCATGCAGGTCGCGCGAGCGCGCCATCGTCACGCCGTGGTTCCAGCCGGTGCCGCCCTCGGCGGTGAGCAGGTAGTAGTAGCCGTTGCGCTTGTACAGGTGCGGCGCTTCGGTCAGGCCGTGCGCCGTGCCCTTGAAGATGTTTTCGCGACGGCCGATCAGCCGCCCTTCCCCCACCGAGTACTCCTGCGCCACGATGCCGGCGAAGCGGTTGCTGCCCGGACGATGGTCCCACAGCTGGTTCAGCAGATACTTGCGGCCGTCGTCGTCGTGGAACAGCGACGGATCGAAGCCGCTGCTGTTGAGATAAATCGGATCGGACCATAGCCCATCGATGGCCGGACTGGTGACCAGGTAATTATGGAAGTCGCGCAAGGAGGCGCTGCCGGTGGCGCCGCCGGTCGACGTGCGGCCATAGCGCTTGACGTCGGTGTAGATCAGCCAGAACAAGCCGTCCGCATAGCTCAAGCAAGGCGCCCACACGCCGCAGGAATCCGGCGCGCCCAGCATGTTGAGCTGGCTGGCGCGCGTGAGCGGACGGCCCAGCAGGCGCCAGTTGACCAGGTCGCGCGAATGGTGGATCTGCACGCCCGGATACCATTCAAAGGTGGACGTGGCGATGTAATAGTCGTCGCCCACCCGCACGATGGACGGGTCGGGATTGAAGCCAGGAAGGATGGGGTTTTGAATCATGATGATGTTTTCGAGAGAGGTTCACGCACCAGGCACCACAGCAGCAACGCGGCCAGCAGGTCGAGCACCGCCAGGCTGACAAAAAACGGCGTGTAGCCGACGCGCGCCATCAGCCCGCCGATCAGCAGCGAAAAAATCAGCAGACCCAGGTTGCCGAAGGTGCCGCACATGCCGGCCACGGTGGCCACCTCATTGCGCCGGAACAGGTCCGACGACATGGTGATGACGGTGACGGACAAGGTCTGGTGCGCAAAGCCGGCCAGGCTGAGCAAGGCGATCGCTGCGTAAGGGCTGTCCACGAAACCGACAAAGGCCACACCCATCATCATGCAGGCGCCAAGCGTGAACGCGCCGCGGCGGGCGTTGATAAGCCGCACGCCGCGCTTTTGCAGCGCCAGCACCACCAGCGGCCCGAACAGGCAGCCCATGTCGGCGGCCAGGAAAGGCAGCCAGGCGAACATGGCGATCTGCATCAGATCGAAATGGCGCACCGTGGTCAGGTAGAGCGGCACCCAGAACGCCAGCGTGCCCCAGGCCGGATCGGCCAGGAAGCGCGGCAAGGCGATGCCCCAGAAATTGCGCATCTTGAGGATGCTGAGTATCGACGGCCGCCCGCCGTTGCCTTGCAGGTGCTGCTCCTGGCCGGCGGCGATGTGCTGCGCCTCTTCGGCGGACAGGCGGCGATGGCGGGCCGGAGCGTCGTACAGCAGCAGCCAGGCCGCCACCCAGACCAGGCCCAGCGCGCCGGTGATGACGAAGGCTGACTGCCAGTTGTAATGCAGGATGGCCCACACCACCAGCGGCGGCGCCAGCATCGAGCCGAAGGACGCGCCGATATTGAAGATGCCGCCCGCCAGTCCGCGCTCCTTGGCCGGGAACCATTCGGACACCGCCTTCATGCCGGCCGGATTGGCCGATCCCTCGGCCAGCCCCAGCAGGCCGCGCAAGGCAGCCAAACCCTGCCAACTGGTGGCCATGCCGTGCGCCATGCAGATGACCGACCAGGCCGCCGCAAAAATGGCGAATCCGTATTTCAGGCCGATCACATCCAGCACGTAGCCGCACAGCGGCTGCAGCATGATCGTGCCCTGGAACGCGGCGGTGATGTACGAGTATTCCTGGGTGGTGATGTGCAGGTCAGTGAGCAGCGTGGGAGCGGACACCGCCAGCGTGCTGCGGGTCAGATAGTTGATGATCGCCCCCAGCATGATCAAACCTATCATCCACCAGCGTAGTCCTTTGATCTTGAGCGAGGGCATGTTTGCGCAACCACTTTATTATGGGATTGCAACGATAGCACAATATCCAATCGAAATGGTTGCGCAAACTTCGCGACAAGCAGGGGCCGAACTACGTGATATCCTTATCGTCAGGAACAATAACGTTATTTGCCTTAAAGCCGGGCGCCGATGCATAGGCTCCCCAAATCTTGTCCACGTATCCAGCTGTCGCACCGCCGGCATTGCTGAGATTATTCGGATCCGGAACGCTACCGGAGTTGTACTGCCTGAGCGCCAGTTTCCAGGCGTCGTCGCTGGAATAGCCTTTTGCCGCCCATTCATCGTGATAGCCCTTCATCAGCGCCGCCCCTGCCAGGAGATTCAAGCGAGGGTCGTTCTTGATCTGGTCCCAGCTGGCGTTCTTCAGTTCAGGCGGCAACTTGTCGCGGTTGTTTTTCTGGAAGTCTTCCCATGTGGCCTGCTGTATCTGCATCAGGCCAAAGCTCTTCCCGCCATCACCCAGTGAATTGGGATTGCCGCTACTCTCGGCCATCATTTGTTGATAGAGCAGCTCTGGCGGGATGCCGGTTTTCTTGGATGCGTCCAGGATTTGCGGCCCCCATTGACCGTAACTTGAATCGCCAGACGGCGACTGCCCACCATTGACCGTAGATACCCTCATGACTTTCTCCCTCTAAATTCGTTAAGAAATGGTTGGAACTAGTGAGGGACAAGCCTACGCATGGTCGCACAACGGCCAATCCGCGCCCTCCTGATTAGGTGAGAAAGCAGCACTGAGCAGTTCCATTCGTTATGGGGTCGGCGATGGAGAGGGACGGTTCGAAGTCTCCATGCCGCTAATTTAATCGATGTTCAGCCAGCAATCACCGTCGCGGCGGCGCCCGGCGCCGACCAAGACTCGTTCTGCAATGCGGTCCGGCACCCGGCTCTGCGCGAAATATTCTGCGGCATCGGTCGCGCCAAGCATTTCCAGGAACACGAGCCCGACGTCGATACGCTGCGCCGTCAAGCGGTCGCGCCGTCGGCACCAGGTGTGATCGATATTTGCGGGTGGCTTTTCCATTTGGAAATGATAGCCATATGCAAGTTGGTCCATTTGATGCATATCAAACTTGTTTATCATCAACGATTTTGTGACTTGCAAATATGTACACTCAGAATCAATTCTTCCCGATAACGAAAGGACTGACAATGAATACCCGCATGGCTTTGACGTCGACGTACGATCCAAGTAATCTGCTCGATACGCTAAAAAATATCCTTCATTTGAAGAACGATGCTGCCTTGTCGCGTACGCTGGAAGTCGCGCCACCGGTGATCAGCAAGATTCGTCACCATCGCTTGCCCGTCAGCGCCTCGCTCCTCATTCGCATACATGAGGCCACCGAGTTAAGCGTCGCAGACTTGCAGGCCATCATGGGGGATCGTCGAACAAAGTTCCGCCTTTCACCGGCACAAGGCCGGCCGAAGTAAGCGGACGACGTGAGCAGGCCGTCTAATTGAAGAGAGTTCTCTCATTCGAAACATCGTACTGGAGAAGCTCGCTTTTGAACCTGTCCGCCCACTTCGTTAAAAACTTCACCGTTGCAGGTGTTTCGAGATGAGCCTTCAGCGATTCCTGATCTTGCCAGCGCTGGACGAGCAGCATGCGTCCGGCGCCGGCATCATCCAAGGTGACGCTGTAAAACAGGCATCCCTTTTCTGCTCTCGTGCTGACAGAAACGGCCTGAGTATCGGCAACGAACTCCTTCACATCGGATGGATTCAGATGAAGGTGACCCATGAGAATAATCATTTTGCGTGTCCTGTTCTGCTTGATTAAATCGGCAAACCGCCTCACGCGACCGTAAGCACGAGCTTGCCTTGAATATGGCCGCTCGCGGCGCGTTCATGCGCCTTGCGGGCATCGGCAAGCGGATAAATGCTGTCGACCACGGCGCGAACCGTCCCGGCGTCAAGCAACCGCGCAAGCTCTGCGAGCTGCGGCCCGCTCGATCGCACCTGGGTCGCCGAGACCGTGACGCCGAGCTTTTCCGCTTCCTCGGCGCCGGAAAAGCCCAAGGGGAAGATCGGGAACAGCGCGCCGCCACGCTTGAGCGTGCGCAGGAAGCGGCCGGTGGTCGGGCCGCCAACCGCATCGATGACGAGATCGATGCCGTGGACGGCATCCTCGGGCTTAATCTTTGTGTAGTCGATGAATTCATCCGCGCCGAGGTCGCGCAGGAGCGCCTCGTGTTTGCCTGACGCTACCGCGATCACGCGCGCGCCCTTCCACTTGGCCAGCTGCACCGCGAAGTGCCCCACTCCGCCAGCGGCGCCGTTGACCAGGACGGTCTTGCCCTCGAGTGGCACGGGCACATGTGTGTGCGGCTGAAGCGGGTTCGTCTCGTTGTGCCCGAGTTCTATCATGAACTGCCACGCGGTGAGCAACGACATCGGCGCCGCGGCTGCATGCACATGATCGATGCCGGCCGGCTTGAGCGCAACTTCCGATGCCGGCACGCTGACGTACTCAGCGTAAGCCTTGCTGTCGCCGGCAAGGCCGTTCGGAAAGCGCACCATTGAATACACTTCATCTCCGACGATGAAGTCCTTCACGTCATCGGCCACCGCTTCGACCACACCCGACACGTCCGTCCCCAGAATAACCGGAAAGGACACTTGCGGCCGCCACTCGGGAGGCAGCATTTCATAGCCGTCGCGCAGGTACCAGTCGGGTGGATTGATGCCGACCGCGTGAACGCGGATGAGCACTTCGCCCGACTTCACTTCAGGACGCGGCGCATCCTCATAACGCAGAACCTCAGGGCCACCGAATTCGTGCTGCCGAATCGCTTTCATCGTGTTGGTTGACATCGCTTTCTCCTTGGCTACAAATGAGCTATCATTACCGGAGCAGCGCTCCGAATATAATTGAATATACGGAGCGGTGCTCCACTTGTCAAGGAGGTCTATGCGGGCCGATGCAAAAAAAAATTATGACCACATACTCGCCGTTGCGCGCGCGGTGGTAACCGTTGACGGAGCCGACGCTTCGCTACGCGACATTGCGCGCAAGGCGGATGTAGGGCTTGGCACGCTATATCGTCACTTTCCGACGAGAGAGGCGCTGCTCGAAACCTTGCTGCGCGCCAGCTTTGACGAGCTGACGGCCCAGGCACGCGAAGTGGAAACTGCGGGAGGAATCGATGTTGCGCTCGTGGCATGGCTGCGCGACGTTGTCGCCTGCGCGCGCAACTACAAAGGCGTTATCTCGGCAATGATGGCGGCCATGGAGGATGAAAACTCCGCCCTGCACGCTTCGTGCGTCACGATGCGTGCAGCCGGCACACGGCTTCTTGTGCGCGCCCAGGCCGAGGGGCTGGCGCGCACCGATATGGATGGAGAGGATTTGTTCTCGTTGGCTGCGGCGCTGGCGTGGCTGGGCGATCAGCCTTCGTCCGCGCCACGCGCGGAGCGTCTCTTCAATATCATCGCAAGCTCGATCTTGACGGAATAAGCACTCCGCTAGCCGCCAGACGGTTCGTCGCCCAGCGCGGCGGCACAGCGCTTGAGTAGTTGGCAAAGAAGCTGAGCCTCTTCAGTTGAAAGCGTAGATAGCATCTGGCGTTCCACCACGTCGGCTGCTTTCGCTCCCTCGGCGACGGCCTTTTGGCCTGCCTTCGTCAACTCGGTCATGATGACCCGGCCATGCTCCGGATGCGGGCTCCGCGTAATCAGGCCGCCGCGTTCGAGATTGACGAGGATTCCTTGCATGGTCTGCGGCGTCACGAACGCTGCGCGCGCCAACTCGGCATTCGAGATGCGCGGATTGCCAGCGACTGCAAGCAGGACAGCGTTCTGGGGTGCCGTGATGCCGAGCCGCGCGAGTTCGGCATCCAGTCGTTGCCTCAGCCGGTGTTGCGTGATCTTCAGGTTGTAGCCGATCCAGTCGGCTCCGCTCCGAGGCGCTGTTTTCGCCGTTGACATATCAGGGACCTTACATTAATATCAGGAACCTTATATTACTCAATAGGAGCTCGCATGACAACCCCAATCGGCCCAGACTTCATCGCCTTGCAAGTGCGCGACCTCTCCGCGTCCCGCAAGTTCTACATCGAGATCTTCGGTTTCGAAGCCTCGTCGCACTGCCCTCCCGGAGCGGTCATTTTCAAGACGGAGCCTATCCCGTTCGCGCTGCGAGAGCCTCTGCGCCCACTGCCCGAAGCGGGACCACTCGGTGTCGGCATGGCGCTCTGGCTCGCGTGCACCGACGCCGATGCGCTGCACGACCTGATTGTCGAGCGGGGCGGCGTGATCCTCAGCCCGCTCGCCGACGGTCCTTTTGGTCGCTTCTTCGTCGCTGGCGATCCCGATGGCTACGCGATCACCTTTCATACGGCGCGGAGCTGACCGCGCGCCTTGCGAACGTCGGCTTTGCGGTGCGGATTCAACCGGCCCCTGTCGGTTCGGTCGCGGTTCCGGTATCATTCGGCATGAATAAGATTTCTTTCAATCCATTTGTCATTGGCGTCGCCGGCGGAAGCGGCAGTGGCAAGTCGACGGTGTCCCAGCAAGTGCTGGCTTCGTTTGGCGCCGATATGGTCTCGGTCGTGATGCAGGACGATTACTACTGCGACCAAACCCATCTCACCCCTGAAGTCCGCCGCCAGCAGAATTACGACCATCCGCAGGCTTTCGACTGGCCCTTGCTGGTACAGCACGTCCAGGCCTTGCGCAATGGTGAAGCGATCGAAATGCCGGAGTACGACTTCACGATCGACAACCGCTCCAACCGGACCATTCCAGTCAAGCCGGCCCCGGTCATCGTCATCGAAGGTCTGTTTGCCTTGTATGACGCCGACTTGCGCGACATGATGTCGCTGAAGATCTTTGTCGACACCGCCTCCGACATCCGCTTCATCCGCCGCATGCAAAGGGATATTACCGAGCGCGGCCGCTCAGTGGAAAGCGTCGTCGGCCAGTATCTGGAAACCGTGCGCCCGATGCACAAGCAATTCATCGAGCCAACCAAGCGCTACGCCGACGTCATTATTCCGCACGGCGCCAATGGCCCGGCAGTCGATATGATCACTACCAAGGTGGCGAGCGTTATCGGCCAGTTGAAGCGGCCCTGATTTTATCGGCGCGAGGCGTTGGCAACGGAATCAATGTAGTCGGCCCAGTCCTGGCTTCGGGGTGCTCCAGCGCTATCTGTGGGGTGATCGGAATATACGCGCGAACGAACGCATCAAATAACGGGCACGATCGGCAAACCACCGCTATCGGTCAGGCTCGAAGCCTGCTTTACGAGTGCGGTGTGATTGTATGACTGCGCGTTAACGTAATCTAGACGTATTTGTCAACACGTGCACGCAACTCAATTACAGCCATACGCTTTCACGCCATTAGTGCCATTTGGAGATCGGTATGCATGGCCAAGGAACTTTTTGTGCGCTACACCATTTGCGCTATTCAGATCATCTGTCTTTGGGCCGCCAGCATAGACCATAGCGTTATTGAGGTTTGCCCACGCAGCGGCCTGCATAGTTGATTCGCTCGACGAGTAATTTATTTGCAGGTCCAAATTCAGAATTCGATAATCCATCCATTGGACTGTTCGCGCGCACCGCGTAGGAGTGCGCTCTTTAAGAGCTTGTGCAACGATCCAACCCGTCGCACGGTGGTCGGCATGAAAGTCCCCAGCTGGCGCTACTTCAGTGCCCTCAAAATATTCAGGTATGTTGATCCACGTGTCATTACCATCTTGCTCTTTTTGAACAATCGCCGAAATGAAGGATTTGAGCTGGGCCATCGTATAGGTCTGCCCCCCGTCAACGGACGAAATTGTGAGTCCAGGATTTGCAGACGAATTTTCCTTCAGATAGGCTAAGCCGGAATTGCTCGATGCATCTCCATCAACGAGTCTGAGGACATAGAAAATGATATTGGGATTCCCACCAATACGGTTCTTCTGCACGGCGCGCCCATCGATGTAGTCATCCACCCATTGATCAACCTGGCTCGAATTTGCCCAAGTTCTTATTGCAGCGATATTCCCGACTTCACGAGTGTAATAATACGGCGCAACTGGAGGTTCCATGCCATTTGGAAGAGCGGGCAGGTCGGGGTATACCCCGCCCCCTACAACAACTGGCGTACCGGCGCTATTACGTACAAATGAGCCGGTGGTAACCAGCACAAACACTACCTTCGCGTTAGATGCGATATCGGCTGCGGCATTTCTCTCCATGAAGAGTGTTACATCATCGCCGTGGGGCGCGATGTAGAACGCCGTTGCCGATGCTCCCCCAGACAAACACATAAACAGCATTGTAAATGCAACCTGCCAGTACTTTCGCATAGTGACCTCCTTGTTGTAGAGCAATGAATTTATCACACAAGCACGCGGAAATTACAATGTTTTCTTAATCACCACGCTCGACTGCGGCAGGTCGGCCCGCTGCGCGGCGTCGAGGTCGGTCGCGCCATCCCACGACAGGAGCGTCCGTCGTCTGTATAGCTTCGGATGAACTTTGCCTCGCGGGTGACGCGGGCGCCGCGGCCGATCACTGCGCCCCACCGGCCTGTCACCTCCAGGCCACCGCAGATGGGGCAGTAGCGGATCAGCCTGGCTGCGAGTGCGGCGTCGTGAAGGTTTTCGTCGACGGACGGGCGGATGTCGCGTATGCCTGTGGCGAGGATCCCGCCGAAGCCTCGATCAGACCGTTCGCCGTACGGCAGTGGAAAACGTCGCCGGATCGCTCCACCGTCGCAACTTCCGCAGTGGCGATCCAGGCACCGTAAAGGATCGCCTGCTCCCCGATGCGCCGGACGAGGTCGCGGCCGGTGATGCAGCCGGGGAAGCCCGGGTAGTTCCTCGTCAGCGGGATCGATGCGCCCCGCCCCGCGCACCGTTCGATGACTTGGACGGTCAGCCGGAAGCGATCACGATTCCTCAGTCGACCTTGACCAGGTCCTTGAAGATCAGTTGACCCCAGCTATTTCCGCGCGCCTGCACCAGCAGCCCACCTTCCGCAAGGCCGCCAAGTTTGATCGGCGCGAAACCAAGTTTTTCCGCGAGCGCGGCAACCTCCGCTGCCGCGCCGTCATCGTCGCTCGCCAGGAAAACGACTCTCCTGCCACCATTTACGGACGGATCTTGCTCAAGGACGGCAGCGACCAAATGGTTGAAGCCCTTGACCAGTCTTCCACCCGTGAAGGCCTGCGCGACGACCTTGGCGGAAGAAGGCTGTCCTCCCAGTTCCTCAGACGGCACGCCGTAGGCGTTGGTCACATCGATGATGGTCTTTCCTTCCCAGGCCGGCAGCGCCTTCGCGACATCCTTGTGCGACTCGTAACGGACAGCCAAAAAGACGATGTCCGCCTTGACGGCTTCCGCCAGTGTTTTGGGAATGATCCCGGGTCCGATCGCGGCCGCGGCGGAAGCGAAGCTTGCCGGGTCGCGCGTGGTTGCAACGGATACTTCGATGCCGCTTCGGGCAAACGTCTTGGCCAGAGCCTGGCCGAACTTGCCGAAGCCGATACTTGCGTAGCTCATATATTTTCCTTGGGTTTAGCACGCCCTGCCGGCTCCGACTTTCGAATGGAGTGGGCCAACCGGACGTTGGGGATCAGAGTTGCGCCAGGCCGCCGTCGACGGCGACCTCGCTGGCGGTCATGAAGCTGCTGTCCGACGACGCGAGGAAAGCGGCCGCAGCCCCGATCTCAGACGGATCGGCCATGCGCTGGAGCGGAGTCAACGAGGCGAAGAACTTCTGGCCCTCCTCGCCCAGCGCTTCCTTCGCGAGTTCGGTCGCTGTCGCCCCGGGCGACAGCACGTTGACCCGGATGCCGGTGCCCTTCAGATCTTCCGCCCAGGTCCGAGCGAGGTTGCGCACCGCCGCCTTGCTCGCGCTGTAGGCGCTCATGCCCGGGGCGCCCGTGGTGCCCGCGCTCGATCCGGTCAGGATGATCGAACCGCCCTCGCCCATCAACGGCAGCGCCTTCTGGACTGTGAAGATCGTACCCGTCACATTGGTGTCGAAGGTTTCGTCAATGTGCTCGGCGGTGATCTTGCCGAGCGCAAGCTGGCTTCCCGCTCCGGCATTGGCGAAGACGATATCGAGGGTTCCGCGCTCGGCCTTCACTGCGGCGTAGAGTCGGTCGAGGTCAGCCTCATCGGAGACCGAGCCCTTCACCGCGCGGGCATTGGGCCCGAGCTCAGCCACAGCAGCATCGAGCGCTTCCTGCCGGCGGCCGAAGATGAACACGAAGGCGCCCTCCTCGATGAAGCGCTTTGCCGCGGCGCGGCCGATGCCGGTAGCGCCGCCGGTGATCACGGCGGTCTTTCCATTCAGTCTGGTCATGATGTGCGTCTTTCCTTGCAGTTTTAAGGAAGCAGGGATTTGCTTCCTTGACCCCAATATAGACCCATGCTAACCTAAGGACAAGTATGCACTTTTTGGTAAGTACCCTAACAATGACGGCAATGACGACCATGACGACTCACGAAACCTGCGGTACCGGCGGCTTCTCCTGCGGGCTCGACGCCACGCTCCGCATCATCTCGGGCAAGTGGAAACCGCTGATCCTGTTTTTCCTGCGCGACGGCCCAAAGCGCTACGGCGAGCTCAAACGCCTGACCCAAGGCGTCAGCGACAAGGTGCTGATCCAGCAATTGAAGGATCTGGAGGCCGATCACGTGCTGGCGCGGAATGATTACAAGGAAGTGCCGCCTCGCGTGGACTACACGCTGACCCCGCTCGGTCGCAGCTTGGCCGAGGCGATCGTCCCGCTGTGCACCTGGGGAAACGAGCACATGGAGGAAATGGCGAGCCTGTTCGCCAAGCGCGACACTTTGCGCTATCCGGATGCCCAGACGGAGGAATGAAATGATGCACACCGATCTCGACTCGGTGCTCGCCGCGCTCAGTGTCCGTGAGCCAATCTTCCATCGCCGGGAATTTGGTACCACCCGCGAAGACCTGCTCAGAATGACGGCTGACGATTTCTGGGAAATAGGCGCAAGCGGCCATGCCTATGATCGCGACTTCGTCATCGAAACGCTACTGGAACGTTACAAGACACCCGAGCCTGACGACTGGGCGTGCTCGGACTTCACTATTCGGCAAATTGCGCAAGACCTTTATCAGCTCAACTATGTTCTGCAACAGCAGGGTAGAAGAACACGTAGGACGACGCTTTGGAGGGATGCAGGTGGTGCGTGGAAAATTGTTTTCCATCAGGGTACTTTATATCTTGATTATCCAAGCGCCCATGAAGGGCAGTTCCGGCAATCTGGCAATGGTTAGGGGAATAGTTCCTTAGGGAATTTTTGCGCTGCGCGCGGCGCCTCCGGCGCGCCACCGCGTAGCGGTGGCAAATTGGACGATTCGGAGAGGCTCGCCCCGGTAGGGGCGATGCCTTCGAATCCCCCACGCAGTGCCCGCAGGGGCACTGCTTCTCTCCGCCAAGGCACAAAAACGAAAAGGCCACCCGAGGGTGGCCTTTCGCTTTTGTGTCCTTGGCGGAGAGAGGGGGATTCGAACCCCCGATAGGCTATGAACCTATACACGCTTTCCAGGCGTGCGACTTCAACCACTCATCCACCTCTCCTGCATCCTTCCCCTCTCGGAGAAGCCGCGAATTATAGCAAAGATTCCAGAGAGTACCAACATTATTTGCCTCTCCGGCCTATTGCCCGCATCTACGCGGAGCTCAAAGGCGCCGCCAAAGCAAACTCAGCATGGATTCCCGCTTTCGCGGGAATGACGTGAGTAAGTTAGACGCATGCGGGTGGTTATGACGTCTGTGCGCTGTTAGGACGCTTCCTTCAACTGCTCCAGAATCGCCGGATTCTCCAAGGTCGACACATCCTGCGTAATCACCTCGCCCTTGGCCAACACCCGCAGCAACCGCCGCATGATCTTGCCCGAACGCGTCTTCGGCAGGTTATCCCCAAACCGGATCTCCTTCGGCTTGGCGATCGGACCAATCTCCTTGGCCACCCAATTGCGCAACTCCAGCGCCAGCTTCTTGGCCTCATCCCCAGTCGGACGCGCCTGCTTCAGCACCACGAACGCGCAGATCGACTCACCAGTCGTCTCATCCGGCTTGCCCACCACCGCGGCCTCAGCCACCAGCGGATTGGCCACCAGCGCCGACTCGATCTCCATCGTGCCCATGCGGTGACCCGACACGTTCAGCACGTCATCGATACGGCCCGTGATGGTGAAGTAACCCGTATCCTTGTTGCGGATCGCGCCATCGCCCGCCAGGTACATCTTGCCGCCCAGCTCCTCAGGGAAATAGCTAGCCTTGAACCGGTCCGGGTTATTCCAGATGGTACGGATCATCGAAGGCCAAGGACGCTTGACCACCAGAATACCGCCCTGCCCGTTCGGCACATCCACACCGGCCTCATCGACAATCGCGGTCATGATGCCCGGCAGCGGCAAGGTGCACGAACCCGGCACCATCGGCGTCGCGCCCGGCAGCGGCGTGATCATGTGGCCGCCGGTCTCGGTCTGCCAGAAGGTGTCGACGATCGGGCACTTCTCGCCGCCCACCTGCGTGTAATACCACATCCACGCTTCCGGATTGATCGGCTCGCCGACCGTGCCCAGCAAACGCAGCGACGACAGATCGTAATTCTTCGGATGCACCTTCGGATCCACATCCGACGCCTTGATCAGCGAACGGATCGCCGTCGGCGCGGTGTAGAAGATGCTGACCTTGTGCTTGGCGATGGTCTCCCAGAAGCGGCCGGCGTTCGGGAACGTCGGGATGCCTTCGAATACCACTTGCGTCGCGCCCACCGCCGTCGGACCGTAGGCGATGTAGCTGTGGCCCGTCACCCAGCCGATGTCGGCCGTGCACCAGTACACGTCGGTCGGCTTGATGTCGAACGACCACTTCATCGTCAGCGCGGCCCACAGCAGGTAGCCGCCGCTCGAATGCTGCACGCCTTTCGGAGTGCCGGTCGAGCCCGACGTGTACAGGATGAACAGCGGATGCTCGGCATCCACCCACTCCGGCTCGCACTCGGCCGATTGGCTGGCGACCAGGTCGTGCAGCCAGATGTCGCGGCCTTCCTTGAAGGCGATGTTGCCGCCGGTGCGTTTGTAGACGATCACGTCCTTGATGGTGTCGCAGCCACCTAGCGCCAGCGCTTCGTCGACGATGGCTTTCAGCGGCAGGTGTTTGCCGCCGCGCATTTGCTCGTCGGCGGTGATCACGGCCACCGCGCCGGCGTCGATGATGCGCTCCTGCAGCGACTTGGCGGAGAAGCCGCCGAACACCACCGAGTGCGTGGCGCCGATGCGCGCGCAGGCCTGCATCGCGGCCACGCCTTCTACCGACATCGACATGTAGATGATGACGCGGTCGCCCTTCTTGATGCCGCGCGATTTCAAACCGTTGGCGAACTTGCAGACCTTCTCGTGCAATTCCTTGTAGCTGACGTTGACCGACTTGCCGTCGTCCGCCTCGAAGATGATCGCGGTCTTGTCGGCGTTGCCGTTCTGCAGATTGCGGTCCAGGCAGTTGTACGACACGTTCAGGTGGCCGTCTTCAAACCATTTGTAGAACGGCGCGTTGTCTTCGTTCAGGGTCTTGGTGAACGGCTTTTGCCATACCAGGTTTTCCTTCGCCAGGCGCGACCAGAAGCCTTCGTAATCGGCCTCCGCCTCGGCGCACAAGGCGTTGTAGGCGTCCATGCCGGCCACGGTGGCTTGGGCTACAAACGCTGCCGGGGGTTCGAAGATGCGGGATTCCTGCGGTCCTTGTTGGGTTGTAGTGCTGCTCATGCTTGTCTCCATCCAGTGTTGTAATCGTTTGGCATTAACTTAAACTTTATCGCTTACTGAGCCCTTACAGATTGGCGGTCCCCGGCGGAGGATGTGGCGCTCTAGGCAATTTTACCAATATTCCATCAACCGTACGCAGTATCCACACGCCGATGCGATTGCTGAGCAGCACGTGTAAAATGTCGCCAGTCATAATATAAAGGAGTTCCGCCGTAATGATTGAGCCAAAACAGAAACTGCGCCCGCTGCCCGCCTTTATCTTCATGACGCGCTGGCTGCAGTTGCCGTTGTACCTGGGCTTGATCCTGGCGCAGTGCGTCTACGTATTCCATTTCTGGGTCGAGCTCAAAGACCTGATCGGCGCCGTGATGGGCAACGAAGCCTCGCTGCAGCACATCCTCGAAGCGGTCGCCGTGCACGCGCCGACGCCCGAAGCCGCGGCAGCCGCCGCCCACGCGCCGGCCAAGCTGACCGAAACCACCATCATGCTGGTCGTGCTCGGCCTGATCGACGTGGTCATGATTTCCAATCTGCTGGTCATGGTGATCATCGGCGGCTACGAGACTTTTATCTCCCGCATGAACCTGGACATGCATCCCGATCAACCAGAGTGGCTGTCGCACGTGAACGCCTCCGTGCTGAAGACCAAGCTGGCGATGGCGATCATCGGCATTTCGTCCATCCACTTGCTGAAGACCTTCATCAATGCAGCCGTCTACGACCCGCAAACACTGATCGCACAAACCGTGATCCACGTCGTCTTCCTTTTGTCGGCCCTGGCGATCTCCTACACCGACCGCATCACCACGCTGACCCACAACGAATCCCATTAACCACGCGAGAACATCATGACCATCATAAAGCAAGAAGACCTGATCGAATCCGTTGCCGCCGCGCTCCAGTACATCAGCTACTACCACCCTGCCGACTACATCGAGCACCTGGCGCGCGCCTACGAGCACGAGCAAAGCCCTGCCGCCAAGGACGCGATCGCGCAGATCCTGACCAACTCGCGCATGTGCGCGGAAGGCAAGCGCCCGATCTGCCAGGATACCGGCATCGTCAACGTCTTCCTGAAGATCGGCATGGGCGTGCGTTTTGAAGGCTTCACCGGCACCGTCACCGACGCCGTCAACGAAGGCGTGCGCCGCGCGTACAACTTCGACGACAACAAGCTGCGCGCCTCCATCGTGGCCGACCCGCACTTCGACCGCAAGAACACCAAGGACAACACGCCGGCCGTGGTCCACATGGAACTGGTCGAAGGCAACACCGTCGACGTCAAGGTCGCGGCCAAAGGCGGCGGCTCGGAAAACAAATCCAAGATGATCATGATGAATCCATCCGATTCGCTGATCGACTGGGTGCTGAAAACCGTACCGACCATGGGCGCCGGCTGGTGCCCGCCAGGCATGCTGGGCATCGGCATCGGCGGCACCGCCGAGAAGGCGATGCTGATGGCGAAGGAAGTGCTGATGGAAGACATCGACATGTACGAGCTGAAGCAGCGCGGCCCGCAGAACAAGCTGGAAGAACTGCGTATCGAACTGTGCGACCGCATCAACGCGCTGGGCATCGGCGCGCAAGGCCTGGGCGGCCTGACCACCGTGCTGGACGTGAAGATCATGACCTACCCGACCCACGCCGCATCCAAGCCGGTCGCGATGATCCCGAACTGCGCCGCCACCCGCCACGGCCACTTCGTGCTGGACGGCTCCGGTCCTGCCTACATGACCCCGCCTCCGCTGTCGACCTGGCCTGACGTCAGCTGGGCGCCGGACACCGAAAAATCCAAGCGCGTCGACCTGAACACGCTGACCAAGGAAGAAGTGGCCTCGTGGAAGCCGGGCCAGACCCTGCTGCTGAACGGCAAAATGCTGACCGGCCGCGACGCCGCGCACAAGCGCATCCAGGACATGCTGGCCAAGGGCGAGGAACTGCCGGTCGACTTCAAGAACCGCGTGATCTACTACGTCGGCCCGGTCGATCCGGTGCGTGACGAAGTGGTGGGCCCAGCCGGCCCGACCACCGCAACCCGCATGGACAAGTTCACCGATATGATGCTGGAGAAAACCGGCCTGATCGCGATGATCGGCAAGGCCGAGCGCGGCCCGGTCGCCATCGAGTCGATCCAGAAGCACAAGTCGGCCTACCTGATGGCCGTCGGTGGTTCCGCTTACTTGGTGTCGAAGGCGATCAAGGGCGCCAAGGTGCTGGGCTTCGCGGACATGGGCATGGAAGCGATCTACGAGTTCGACGTGGTCGACATGCCGGTCACCGTGGCCGTGGACGCCGCCGGCACGTCGGTGCACAACACCGGCCCTGCGGAATGGAAAGCCCGCATCGAGCAGCTGAACGTTCCTGTCGTGACTGCCTGATGCAAACAGCCCGCTCCCCCGGCAGCCCGATCGGTGTGTTCGACTCCGGCGTGGGCGGGCTTTCGGTGCTGCGCCACATCCGCGCGCAGCTGCCGAATGAAGACCTGATCTACTTCGCCGATTCCGGCCATGCGCCGTACGGCGAAAAAACCGAACAATACGTAGTCGACCGCTCGCTGGCGATTGCCGCCTTCCTGCTGGAGCGCGGCGCCAAGGCGCTGGTGGTCGCCTGCAACACCGCCACCGTGGCCGCCATCAAGGCGGTGCGGGCGCGCTATCCGGATCTGCCGGTGGTCGGCGTCGAGCCGGGCCTGAAGCCGGCCGCAGCGGCCACGCGCAACGGCAAGGTCGGCGTGCTGGCGACGGCGCGCACCCTCAAGGGCGAGAAATTCCTGCAACTGCGCGAGCAGATCAGCGCGGCCAGCAAGGCCGAGTTCCTGCTGCAGCCGGCCGTCGGCCTGGTCGACCAGATCGAGCTGGGCGACCTGCAAACGCCGATGATCGACTCGATGCTGGAAAAATACGTCGCCCCGCTGCTGGAGCAAGGCGCCGACACGCTGGTGCTCGGCTGCACCCACTATCCCTTCGTCCAGACCGGCATCGAACGCGTGCTGCGCGACCACGGCCGCCAGGACGTGATCCTGATCGACACCGGCGACGCAGTCGCCCGCCAGTTGGTGCGGCTGCTGGACGCAGCCAAGCTGCTGCGCCCTGAACCGGCCGCCGGCGAGCCCGCCGCCACGCTGCGCGGCTACACCACGGCCGACGTCAGCGCCCTGGCGCCGGCCTTCGCCAGCCTGCTGGGACTGCATCCGCCGGTGGAAAAGGTTGCCGTTTAAGCAAAGTAGGCTTTTTGAAGAGAAACTTTGCATTTAGATTTGCAGGATTCAAAACTGGCTTGTATAATTCGGCACCTGTCTACGAAACACTAGGCAGAGAGAAGTAAATCAGTGGTGGCTGTAGCTCAGTTGGTAGAGTCCAGGATTGTGATTCCTGTTGTCGTGGGTTCGAGCCCCATCAGCCACCCCAAAAGACACCAACAAATCAAATAGTTACAGATGTTGATTTGTTTCACACAGTGATGAAAACAGCCAGCTTATAGCTGGCTTTTTTTATTTTCGCTGCCGTAGCGCAAACCACCGTTCTCCCAAATGATTATCGTATATACGAAAAATACTTGATCAATGTATTTTCCGTATATACAATTAATCACGTGCAGATCACTTTTGACCCCGACAAAGACCGCACTAACCAACAGAAACATGGCGTTTCGTTGGCAGATGCGATCGACATCGACTGGGATACCGCGATAGAGGAACAGGACGACAGAGAGGATTACGGCGAGGACAGGTATAGAGCCTTCGGTGCCATCGGAGATAGACTTTACTGCGTGGTATATGTAGACCGCGAAGATGGACGAAGGATTATCAGTCTACGAAAAGCAAATGCCAGAGAGGTGAAGAGTTATGTCGAAGCGAACCACTAACGAGAAAGAGGCGGCGCCAGCAGAGAGGGTACCGCAACTGGACGAGGATAGGCGGCGCGCGGTGGCGCGCAAAGCCAAAGCGCTTGCGCTCGTCATGCCTACGGAGGAAGAGGACGCCGCGATCACCAAGGCCGCCCTAGCCGACCCGGACAACCCGCCAATGACCGACGCAGAATTGGCCAAACTCAAGCCAGCGCGTCGTCCGCGCGGTCGGCCAACACTGGACGTGACCAAAGTGCCTACCAGCATCCGCTTTGACAACGTTGTACTGGACTCATTCAAGGCTCTGGGAGATGGTTGGCAGACCCGCATCAACGATGTGCTGTTGCAGTACCTGGTCGAGACACATCAGCTGAGCCACCGATTCCACGCCACGGTGCAAGCTGTCGGGAAAGAGCAGAGCAAACTGGATGAATTCCTGGTCGTGGCACGGAATGCTGTGCACGCCCAAGAAAAGGTGAAGCAACATCTGCTAGCTACCGGCCGCGAAGAGGCAGCACGCGGTGAAGTCTACACAGTGGATATGGGCAACGCCATGGTAGACAATCTGCCGATCATCATCTAACCGACATACGACCGCGTCTCAGTGCAACCTGAAAAACCGCCGTATGCTCGCCAAATAGTTGGCCTGTTGTACTTGCACTGGTTCTGGATGATCGCTGCGGATGGCGTCCAGCACCTGATTGCGGTCGCTGAGCACATGGGCGAATTCGTCAGCAAGCTCCGGACGGTCGTGCAGGATGTTTTCAAAGTTCTCCTTGTCCAGCCGATAGCACAGCGCATCGGTCCTGGCGGTGACCGTGGCGCCGCGCGGCGCGCCGGTCAGCAAGCCTATCTCGCCGAACACGTCGCCGGCCTTGAGCGTGGCGCACCAGATGCGTTCCTTCCCTTCGGATTCGAACCAGACGTCGGCCTCGCCATTGACCAGCAGATACAGCCAATGCGCCACCGCGCCCTGGCGGGTGATGATGTCGTCCTTCACAAACGGCGTGTTGCGCAGCGCCTTGGCAAGCTTGGCCAACTCCTCTTCGGTAAGACCGGAAAACAGCGCGACCTTGCTCAAGGCCTTCTTGCGGATATCCATTTCCGCCAGTAGCCGCACGCTCGAGCGCCGTTCCGAATCCGCGTTGAGGCGTATGTCCATGCAAGGATGGGCCAGCGACATGTTCTGCCGCTGCAAGGCGCTGTAGAAATGGATGCGCACGGCGGAATCGGTGCCGTCGTCGTGGCCCGGATTGGTGAGCCAGTAGCGCACCGCGTACTGTATCAAGCCTTCGCGGTAGTCGGTGACGATGCATTCGGGCGGCCGCTCCACCGAGATGTACTCGATATGCGTCTGGCGCAGGGCAGTCTGGACGGTGGCGATGACTTGCTGCGGCGGCACCCCATCCTCCACCCAGAAATTCACCCAGCGCCGGAACTCCGGCTTGCTCTCCCGGCTGTAGACGTCCACTTTCGATTTCATCAGCACGCTGTTGGGGATGACGATCAGGTTGCCGTTGTTGGTGCGCACGGCCGTGTGCCGCCAATGGACTTCCACCACCTTGCCGCGCACGTCGTCGATCTTGATCCAGTCGCCGATGCGCACGGAATTGTCGAGCTGCAGGGCCAGCCCGCCCAGGATATTGCCCAGCGTTTCCTGCATCGAAAAGGCGACCACGCCGGTGATGACCGCCGACGTGGTGACCAGTCCGCTCAAGTCCAGCCCGACCACGCGCAGCCACACCAGCCCCCAGACGATATAGGTGATCACCAGCAGGATGTCTTCCATGATGCGCGGCGGGTGCATGCGCAGGGCCGGCAGCAGCGCGCGGAACGCGGTCAGGCCCAGGATGCGTATCAGCAGCAGCCCGAAGCCGAGCACGGAGGCGCTCTCGAGCAGGCTGGCGGCCTGGCGCTGGTCCATGTCCAACATCAGCTTGGAGGACAAGCTGAGCAGCAGGCACAGGCCGCCGAACAGCAAATTATTGCGGAACATGTGCTGGCTGTCCGGATCGGAGCGGGTCAGCAGCAGTTGCATCATGCTGCTGAGGAGGACAGCGCCGACCAGGCCGGCGTGCCATGGATTGATCCAGGGGCCATCAATCGTCAGCATCTTGTGTCCTCATCCGTTGCTTGCTTGCATGTATTGTGAACTCATCCATGCGCAATGTGAAACAACAACAGCGCGGAGGCTGGATGCTTTCAGCCAAAAACAACGCTTTTCCATTTGAGGGTCGCACTCGGCTGATTTACGGCGTATGCTCAAAGTGAGTATTGCTCCACAGCAGCAAATTTTACAAACAGATCACAACCCTACCCCGTTGTCGCATCGATTGACTTTGCCGCCGTCAGTGGCTCCACACTGATTTGCGCACAAATTTCACCGCAGCCAAATCCCGCTGCCAGTACATCATTTAGATCCTCACATTTGCTTCGCACGTAATGGGCGCGGCCCAGAACATATCGGGAAAAAAAATGAATATGACACTTAAAGCTCGCTTGAGCACCCTGATCGGCTTTCTTGCCCTGATCTCCATCCTCATAGGTTCGCTGGGAGTTTACGGGCTGAGCCAATCCAATGCGGACTTGAAGTCCGTCTACGAGGATCGCACCGTGGCATTGGAGCAGGTCTCGCGCATAGACCGTCTCCTGGTCAGCAATCGACTGAATTTAACGGAGGCTCTTCGGCAAACCGATGCTGCGGAGATCAAGGCAAGAACTGATCAGATTGAAAAAAATATCGCCGAGATCGTCAGTACGTGGGATAGCTACATGGCGACCGCCCTCACGCCGAAAGAAAAAGAAATCGCCGACAAGCTCGCTATCGACAGGAAGAGAATGACCAGCGAAAAAATGCTGCCGGCCGTCGCGGCATTAAAAGCGGGCCAGCCTGAAATGGCGGCGCAATTATCCGTGCAGCTGCAATCGTTGATCCCAGCAGTAACGGACGGCATCAATGCCCTGCGCAAGCTGCAAGTTGACGAGGCAAAGAACGAATACGAAGGATCGAAAGAGCGCTACGGCGTGATGCGCGGCATAGTTCTGGGGGCCATCGTCCTGGGCACGCTGGTGGGCGCCTCGGCTGGCTTCTTCCTGATCCGCGATGTCTATCATCAACTCGGCGGGGAACCGAAATACGCTTCGCAGATCGTGCGCAGCATTGCCGCCGGCGACCTGACCGTGACCGTCGACACCAGCAGCGGCGACACGCACAGCTTGTTGTTTTCGATGCAGACCATGCAGCGCAATCTGGCGCAAACGGTGGGCGAAATACGGGTCTCCACCGACGCCATCGCCACCGCCTCCAGTCAGATAGCCAGCGGCAATCTGGATCTGTCGACGCGCACCGAACAGCAAGCCAGTTCGCTGGAGGAAACCGCCTCGGCCATGGAAGAATTGACCTCGACCGTCAAGCAGAATTCGGAAAATTCCAATCATGCCAACCAGCTTGCCATCTCCGCCTCCGCCGTGGCGCAGCAAGGCGGCAGCATTGTGGCGCAAGTGGTCGATACGATGGGTGAGATCAATGCGTCGTCGCGGAAAATCGTCGACATCATCGCCGTCATCGACGGCATTGCGTTCCAGACCAATATCCTGGCCTTGAACGCGGCGGTGGAGGCGGCCAGGGCAGGCGAACAAGGCCGCGGTTTCGCCGTCGTCGCCTCTGAAGTGCGCAACCTGGCGCAACGCTCCGCCGCAGCCGCCAAGGAAATCAAGACCCTGATCGGCGACTCGGTTGAAAAGGTCGAGATAGGCGCCAAACTGGTCGACCAGGCGGGGTCGGCGATGCGCACCATCGTCGACAGCGTCAAGAACGTGACCGACATCATGGAAGAAATCACGGCCGCCGGCAACGAGCAGACGGCCGGCATCGAGCAGATCAACCAGGCGATAGTCCAAATGGATGAGGTGACACAGCAAAACGCCGCATTGGTGGAACAGGCCGCCGCTGCCGCGGCATCGCTGCAAGATCAGGCCAGCTGCCTGACGGAGGTGGTCGGCGTGTTCAAGGTCGCGGCGAAAAACGCCAGCCGGCCCGCCATCCCGACAAACAACCGCCGGGCTCCGGCCGCCAAGCCAAGACTTGCTTTAGCTGGGAAGCGGCCTGCCTTGACGGCATAGGCGGCAATTACCAACTGCATTGAAGTTACAATATTTTGCCGCCGCCTGTTGCCCACGGGAACTGGATTAACGCTACAATGATAACGTTTGCATGCGCATGCAAAGATCAGCCCACTCAGAATACTGCCATGTCCGAAGAAAAAACCCCTCTCTACGAAGTCAGCACCTACAGCAAGGACACGCCGGTCGGCCGTCCCGACACCGACGGCCGCGCCGCCGTGTTCGTGCCCACCGACCTGTACGACCTGAACAACTCCGCCGCCATCCGCAAGGGTGCCGGCATCGTCGGCTACGGCAACCCGGACGGGTCGCTCACCGTCTACTTCGAAGCCAACCGCTTCGACGACAGCAGCCTGCACAAGTGGGAAAACAAGGCCCGCAAGGCCTACGACCGCATGGTGGCCGGCGCGCCGACCGTGTCCAAGGCCAAGCTGGACTCCAAGTTTGTCGAGCAAGTCGGCATCATCGACGGCCGGGGCATCCAACTGAAGCAGCCGGAACGCCTGCAACACTGGCTGGAAGTGTCGAACGCAACGGACACCGCGCCGGAAGGCGCTATCGTCGTCTGGAAGACCAAGTAAAAGTTGGCAAAAAGATAGAGACGGGCAGTTGTCCTACATTTTGTCGGACTTTTTGCTGATGCCCGTCCGACATTTCCCGGATTATTCTGATCGCATGGTCAGTCCAATCTCAATCCGGGAGTTTGTCATGGCACGCTATCTCCATATCGCATTCGGCGCACTGTTGCTCAGCCTTGCCTGCGCATCGACCTACGAGCTGTGCTCGGAAAACGTGATGTCGCCTGTTGCCGCTGTGTATCAGCTGCGCTAAGCGGCTGCGCTAGAGTCTTATTCCTTCAGGCCCAGCATATTCACCAGGCGGTTCAGGTCACCCTCTTCCCGGATAATCTCGGCCATCAGCTCGGGCAGCGGCATGCGCCCCCAGTTGACGGCACGGCGCAGCAGATACGGCGTCGGACTGTGTGGTTCCACCAGGCTTAAATAATCGGCGATCGCGCCCAGCGCGGCATAGGCCTCGTCGCGGTTCTTCCAGCCGGACATCAGCGCCACCGGCGGCGCCAGCCCCTCCGCCATCCCCGTCGTTTCCTCGTAGTTGCCGGATTCTTCCTCTGTCGCCATTTCCTCACCTTTTTGCTCGGGGATCAATTGCTGCAGCACGCGTTCCACCGCCACCAGCGTCCCCTTCAGTTTAGACAGATTCGGCGCCTGCGACCCCAGTTGCAGGTCGACAAAAGCCAACATGGTTTCCAGGCAATTTAGGCAGCGCTGCATCACCTGTTGCCGGTTGGCCAGCTCGCGGCCCAGCCGCTGGTGTGCGTAAGTGATCACTTCGATGCGCGTCAGCTGCGGCTCGCCGTCGTCGCCCGGCTCCATCGCGTGGCCCGCCAGTTCGCGCGCGGTCATGCGGTCCCAGTCCGACAGCGTTTGCGCCGGCGGCTTGCGGGTGGCGATCTTCAGGATCGGCATGTTCACCCGTACCGTCGTCGAGAACGACGCGTTGAGCCACTCCAGCGGCGCGATGCGGGCGTCGGCGTCGCCGTCCTGTATCACCGGATGCAACGGCTCCCAGTACTGGCGCAGCATGCGGTCGACCAGGCTCAGGCCCCGGTACAGGCCGTCGATGCCGTACTGGCGCGTCCACGATTCCAGCAGCCAGGCGGCGATCTGCAAATCCTTGGAGCGCGTCGTCAGCATGGTCTTGCAGCGCGCTTCGATCAGCGGCCAATCGGCCTTCTTCAGCGGCCGCTCCCACTGCCCCATCGGCAGGCTGGGATCGTCCTCCTCGCGCGCCAGGCGGATCTCGGTAAAGATCGGATCGTAGCGCAGCGCCGGGCCGCAAGGCATGTCCTCGGTGATGGGCTTCAGCAGCAGCTCCAGCTCCTGCTGGTTTTCCATGCTCATCAAAGAAAGCGGTATCGGCAGGCTCGGTGCGTTCATAGGGGCTATCGGGGTCGGGAAACTGGGTGTCTTGTCGTCGGAAATCAGGGAGCGCGCCTTGTCCACAAGGTTGCGCAAATTGTTCTTGATGGTCGCCATACGCCTCCGCTACGGTAGCAGCTTGCCGAGTTCGCGCGCAAAAAACTTGGCCGCCAGCGGCGACGTCAGCTTGTGCAGGTCCACCACCGTGGCGCCCGGCGGCACGTAGATCTTTTCCGACAGCGCCCGCAGCCTGCCGGTATCGAAACCTTCGTCGACCTCGTGCATGGCGATCACCACGTGGTCGGAGCCGTTGTCCAGCAAGGCCTGGAACGGATTCGGGCCGGCGTAATGCGACGGCCAGCCATCGTCTATGCACGGATGCAGGTTGTAGAAGCCCAGCCGCGGCACCTGGAACAGCCGCGCGTCGATGCGCTGGCCGAAAGTGGCGCCTATGCACAGGTCCGGCCGCCACTCCTCCTCGTACAAGCGGTAGAACTCCGGCGTCTTCACGCGGCCCTTGTAGGCGGCCAGGCCATGCGACTGCGCCAGCCGCTCGACCATCACCTCTTCCTCCGCACAGTGCGGATACGACCAGACGCGGCGCTCGCGGCTGACGAAGCCGGAGCCGACGTCGTCGGTCGCCACGCCGACCACGCGCACGCGCTGCGCCAGCGGCCCCTTCAGCAGCTCGCTCAGCACATGGAAGCCGCGATGGAAGCTGCCGAACACGGCAACACGAACCAGGGGCGGCAGCGATGACATGACCACTTCTCCGATCACCAGGCCGGTGCCTTGACCGGGAACACCGGCGGCCACACCAGCGGCGTGCGCTTGCCGGCCGCGCTGACGGTCAGCCGGATGAAGACCTTGGCGCGCGTGTCGCGGGTGGCGATCTTGCCGTCGCCGATGGCCGTCATCGGGAACTCGAACTTCAGCAACTGCGAACGCGCGCCGGTGGCAGGCGCGGCATCCGCTTCGCGGTAGGCCGACACCAGGCTGAACAGCGCCCATGGATCTTCAAAACGATAGCTGATGGTGCGCTCGTCCACCGACATGCCCGGATGGCCACCCTCGGCCTTCGGTATCACCGGGCCGTCCTGCGCCACGCGCAGGGTCAGCACCACCGGCAGGCCGGGCTCCCAGCGCAGCGCCCGCGCTGGGTCGCGCTGGTGCAGCGTCTGGCTGCCGATGGTCAGCGCCCAGTCGATGATCTTGTTGCCTTCGCTTTCGACGGCGGTGTTGGCGCGGAACTCCACCATCACATCCAGTCCGACCGGCTGGCCTTCCTCGGTCGGGTACAGCGGGGCCAGGAAGTCGCGCACCTTCTGCATCTGGTCGTCCACCTTGCGCACCGTGGTGGCCGCCGACGGCCGCGACGGATCGCGGTCGGACGCCAGCGCCAGCACGTGCACGCGGTCGAACAGCTTCAGCACCGAGCCGACTTCCTCGACGTCGGCCGGCACCTTGTCGCTGGCCACCTTGCCGCCGTCCGGCGTCAGCGCGCGGAACGGCGCGCGGTTGGCCAGGCCGCTGTTGAAGGCGTCGGCGAAGCGGGTCCAGGCGTCCTGGTAGCCGGTCTGCATCAGCTCGCGGCAACGCGAGTACAGGCCGGCCTGCAGGCCCTGCATGCGCTCGGAGAACACGTCCGTGGCGCGGCGCTGGGCGGCGCGCGCGGACAGCTTGTCGAGGCAGTTGCCGATGTCGATGTCGGCCGCGGTGGCCAGCACGAAGTGTTCGAGCGCGGTCAGGCTGCTGGTCGGGCTCTTCAGTTTGTAGCGGTTCAGATCGGCCACCGTGGCCTGCCAGCGTATCACCAGCGGATTGCCGGCCTGCGTGCCGCCCAGTTGCAGCAGCAGCCCTTCCGCATCCTTGCCGGTCGCCTCGATGAACGATTGCTGCTGCGAGACGTAGCCGGCCAGCGCGCCGGCATCGGCCGCGCCGAACGCGTCCATCAGCGGCGCCTTCTCGCCGTTCCACGAGCGGAACGAGCGGTCGCGCGGCACGAACACTTCGGCGCGGGTCAGCGTTTCATCCAGCTGCTGCAGGCGCGACAGGGCGTCGCGGCTGAGCACGGCGGACAGGTTGTCGGCCACGCCGATGGCGCCGATATCCTGCAGCCACGAGCGCACCCGCAGGGCGCGCGCGCGATCGGCCTCGGCGGACGGCGCCTGCACTTCGCGCGCCGATACCAGATAGGATTGCGACAGCATGTCGCGCGCCGTCTCGCCCAGCGCGGCGTCGGCCAGGTGGGCGGCCGGCGCCTGCAGCATGGCCGGGAACTTCGGCAGGAATTCGGTCTGCACGCGCTTGCGCGAGTCGGCCAGCGCCAGCACCTGGTCCAGCCGCGCGCCATCCCAGCTGACGGTGGCGCCGGACGGCACCTCAGGCAGCCGGCTCAGGTGGTTGACCTTCATGAACGGCTGCGTCAGCAGGCCGTTCAAGGCGTCCAGCAGCACCTTGCGGTCGGCCGCGAAGGCCCACGAGGAATTGGCTTCCGACCATTCCAGGCCGGAGCTCAAACCCTGCGCATGGCTGTCGGCCGACAGCGTCGCATCCCACGAAGAAATGAATTGCGTGAAGCCGTCGTCGACCTGCTTGCGGGCGTCGTCGGAAGCGCTCTTGCCCAGCAGCGAAACGCCTTGCACCTTCTGCAGCAGGTTGTCCCAGGCTGGGCCCAGGTCCAGCGTGTTGCGGTGCATCCAGGCGCCCTTGCCCGAGACCAGGTACAGCTCCTGCGCCCGCAGCGCGGTGCGCAGCGCCTGCCAGATGGCGATGGTGGTGCTGGCTTCGGCCTTCGGATCGGCCTCGTACAACGCGGCCGAACTCTCGGCGATGGTCTGTTCGGCCTTCAGCAAGCCGTTGTTGACGTACAGCCGCTTGGCCGTGGCCTTGACGGCCAGCTTGAACGAACAGCTGGCGGCATCCTGCAACGGCTCTATCGTCAGCGACTGCACATCCTTGGCCACCTGGCGGAACAGCTTGGCGGTGCGGTCCGGATTGCCGTTCAGCTCGGTACCCAGCAGCACCCGCACCACCAGCGCCAGGTCGTCGCCGGAAGCCGGCCCGGAGGTGGTCGATTTCAGCCGCATCATCGCCTGCAACACCTGGTCCAGCTGTTCCATGCGCGCCACGTATTGCAGCAGCGCGGAGAATTCCGGCAAGTCCTCGATGTTCAGCGCGCTGTTCGGCATCGCCGTCATTTCGCTCCAGCGGGCCGGCAAGGTGCAACGGCCGCCGATGATCAGGCTGCCCGAAATCGGATCGATGGGCACGCCGGTCAGCTCGCTCACGCGCGCATAGGCGGAGCGGCGCAGCGGATCGAAGGCGTTGTCGGCGAAGCCTTTTTCCATGCGGTTCTGCACCCGCTGGTGCAGGTTGTCGAACCAGCGCCACGAACCGGGCATGAAGAAGGAACCCAGGTGGGCATTGCCCATCTGCTCGATGTTCAGCAGCGCTTCCATCGCGCGCTGGCGGCTTTGCGCCGGGTCGATCACGTTGCGGCTGGTGGCTTGCAGGCTGGCGCGCGAATCGCGGTCCAGCTTTTGCAGGTAGACCACGACGTCGGAACTGAGGCGGTGCAGGTTGACGGTGGCGAACACCAGGCCCAGCACCCACACGACCGGCACGGCGACCGCGCTCCAGCGCGCCACCCGGCTCATGGCAGGACGGCGCATGCGGTGCACCGACGACGAGCGTACCAGTCCGGCCTCGGCAAATATCTTGCGTTCGAAGATATCGCGCAGGAAGGCCGGCACGGCGCTGCCCTGCCCCGGCAGCATAGCCTGCGCCGGCGCGTCGGTGGCCAGCGTCGGCTCGGCCCATTCAGGCAAGGCGGCAGGCGCGGTGGCGGTCGTAGCGGCATCGACGGCCGGCAGGCCGGCATCGGCAGGCGCATGGCCGTCGCCCAGCAGCGCCGCTTCGTCGCTGCAATCGCCGGTCAGGTAGATGCCGCGCAGCAGGAACGGCTCGTGGTAGGCGCTCGGCCGCATCAGTTCTTCGGCGAAGATCTTCAGGCCGGCGCGCAGGCGCTCGATCTGGTTCGGCAGCAGGAAGTACTCGCTGCTGTCGGAGCCGGACGGTTCCAGCGCGCACAGTTCGGAACAGCTGTCCGACAGCGTGCGGCCGATCTCGTTCATGGCCGTGTCCATCCACTGCGCCTGGAACGGCGCGGCCAGTTCGTGCGGCGACGACCAGCCCAGCATCGAGCGGCGCAGCGGCTCCGGCAGCGCGGCGGCGAAGCGGGAGAAGCCCGGTATCACTTCGCAGTCGGCGATGGCGATATAGATCGGGAAACGCAACGCCAGCCGGTTCTGCGCCAGCCACAGACGGCGGTGGATGGCCTTGGCGCGCGCGGCCAGGTCCAGCTGTCCTGCGCCCTCGGCGTCGAGGAACATGCTGGCCGGGATCGCCACGACGATGGAATCGAACGGCCGGTCCGGACGGTAGTTGCGGCACAGGCCGAGGAAATCGTCCCAGGTGTTGTTGCCGTTGGCGGCGTCCGGATCGGGCGAGCCCAGGTAGTCGGCCTGCAGCTGCACCGCCACGCCCTGGTCGAAGAAGTTCCAGTTCAGGCCCTGGGCGCCGGCGGTCAGCGTGCTGTCCGCGCTGAGCGCGCTTTGCAGGCCGGACTGCAGCAGCGGCAGTTCGCGCCCGTGGCTGCCTTCGTTGAGGATCAGCGTCCACGGCAGGCTGTAGCGTTCCGAGCGCGCCGCGATATTATTTTCAATCAGCTCCACGGCAACGCGGAACGATTGCTTGAGCGAGTCGGCGCTGATCAGGCGCGGCTGCTGGTCGGCCGGCTTGTCGGCTTTTTCCGCTCCCTTCATCGCCGCCCAGATGACGATGGCGAACAGCAGCATGACGAGCAGCGTCAGCAACAGCAAGGTGGCGATGGCCGTGTTATCTGACAAGAAATTCAACACTATGCGTCGTCCCGATTAGTTGGTCACACGGTCGTGGCGAGCGCGGCGCGCACGGGCCACGATTGCCACAGCCACAGCAGTTCCGACAAGCCCAGCAGCATCAGCAGCGCCAGCACGAACACCAGGCCGCTGCGGTTGAACTTGGGCAGGCGCCGCGCCGCCAGGTGCGACAACGTGCTGGCGTACGCCTGCTCGGACAGCGTGCGGTCGCGCCCCTGCAGGTCGGCCGGCCGCAGATACACAAACTGGAACAGCTCGCGCCGGTACTCGGCGATCTTGTCCTGCTTCTGGCCGCGGTAGCGGCCCTGGAATCCCAGCGACAGCAAATACAGATACAGCCGGCCCAGGTTGCGGCGCGACGGCTCGCGTTCGCGCAGCAGCTGGTCCAGGTCGTCGAACACGCGCTCGCCGGCAAAGCTGGACTTGAACAGCGTGGTCTCGATCAGCACGTGGCGCCAGTAGGCGCGCCCCGCCCATTCGGTGTTCAGCAGCACCTCGTCGGCCAGCGCGGCCTTCAGGAAACGCCCCTGCACCTCGGCTTCGATGCCGGCCTTGCCCGCCACGCGGCGCGCCTCCAGCGACTGCAGCTCGATCAGCTGGCACAGCTGGCGGCTCAGCGCCTCGGCCGCCGACCTGGCCTCGCCCTCGCCGACGCGGGTGGCCGCCTGCGCCGAGCGCTGCAGCACGTCGTAGAAATCGCGGAACTGCACCGACGCCAGGTCCACGCCTTCGCTGATGCCGCCGCTCCAGGCGGCCGGTGCCGTCGATGCGTTATTGGCTGCCATCGTCATCATCCTTTAATGAACAACACGACTTCCTGCGGCCGCTGGGCCTGCAGGCTTTCGTTGGCGTTGCTGATCAGCAGAGCCTGATCGGCCACGATAAATTCGTCCGATACCTCGACGCTGAACAGCGTGTAGCCGGCGCTGGCGCGCAAGCCCAGTTCCGGCGCCGCGTCGATGCGGGTGCGCTGCGCGCCCAGCACGCGGCGGTCGGTCAGCGAAGTCCACACGGTTTGCGAGCCGATCACCGCGCCCGCCATCCACTGCGCGGCCGCGCTGTCCTGCTGGCCGCGCAGGCCGATCACCAGCCGCGAGCCGAGCCAGTCCGGCTGCATCGCCAGCGAGAACGACTGGCCGTCGTAATTGAAGGTGCAGGTCTTCCATTCCTGGCTGACCTCGGCCACCAGGTCGGTCAGCGCCTTGAGCACGGCGTCGAAGCCGGGCCAGGCATCGCCATGGTCGTAGGCCGGCGGCGTGATCGGCACGGCGCCGGGACGCAAGGTCGCCAGCGGTCCCAGCTGCGCGCACAGCGCCAGGTACAGCGGCAGCGGCTGCACGGCCGGCGCCGACAGCAACGCTTCCAGCAGCGGCAGGTTCAGGATCAGGCTCGACAGGCGGGCCTTCTGCTCCAGCAAGTTGATGCGGTCCTCGGTGCGCGACGACGGCTGCGCGGTCTGGCGCGCCAGGAACACCGCCTTGTTGCGCATGTGCGTGGCCAACTGCAGCGCGCGCTGGCGCACCGGCGACGTGGCCGGCACGTCCAGCATCGCCGGCAGGTAGGCGCCGCGGTGCACGATCTCGTTGCCCTTGTTGACGGTCATCAGTTGCATCGAGGTGTAGGCGGCCGACGGCACCGGTCCCGCCGCCAGCCCCAGGTTGACGGCCATGCGCGGCACATCGGCCGCCAGCGCCTTCGACACTTCATCCTCCACCAGCGCGCTGGCGACGCCGCGGAACATCGACGGCTGGCCCGGCTGGTGCAGCGCGCGCGTGTTGCCGACCACCAGGTATACCGGCAAATCCTGCTGCGCCATCGCATCGTTCCACTGCGACAGGTCCAGCTCCAGCGACTGCCCCTGGGCCAGCGTGCTGTCGTAGGTGACGGCCATGCCGTTGGGCAGGATCGCTTCCAGCTGCAGGATGCGCAGGCGGCCGGTCGGCAGTCCAGACTCGTCGATGACGAGCTGGCGCACGCCCCAGCCGTAAGGGTTGGTCGCCATCGACTGCCAGGCCAGCAGCGCGTCGATGCGCGCACCTTCCTGCTGGAAGTGCTGCGGCGTCAACATCATCCCTTCATGCCACTGGATGCGATTGGAAAGTTGAGGTGCGGTCATTGAATGTCTTCCATATTCTTTATTGCGGCGCGCCGGGCTTGAGTTCGCTGGCGCTGAAGCCTTGTGCATTCAGCTGCACGACATAGCCGGCGTTGTTCAGCAGCAGCCGGGCGCGGTGTTCGCCGGCGTTGGCGTAACCGGCAAACACCAGCGCGGCCCAGGCCTTCTGGCCATTCCATTTTTTGTCGTTCAGCTTGACCGTCTGGTTCGGCACCAGTTCGTACGGATACACGGTCAGCGCTTCCGGGAAGGTGCGCTGCAGCTCGGCGCGCGTGGCGAACCATTTGGCGGCCGGCATATTGGTCAGCGAGTCGAGCATGGCGGCGTCCTTGACCAGCACCACGTCGACGGCGATCGCGCTGTTGCTGTTGGCGTCGTCGGCGGCGCGCAGGGTCAGCACCTTCCAGTCCGGCGCCACCGGTTTCGGGTCCATGCCCACCAGCGAGCGCATGGTGTTGCAACCGCTCAGCAGCGCGGCCGCAAAGGCGAACGCAAGCAGGCTGCGGCGGGTCATGGGCGCTTCCATTCGGTGGCGGGCGTAGGTTTCATCTTCAGCTGCATAAGTCGGTCTTCAAAAAGCCCTGCGCAGGCCATAGCCCACGCCGGCGCAAAACACTGTGAACAAAGCGATCAACAACAGGAACAGTACGAACAGCGCTTGCTTGCGGGTGAAGACGAGCTTGATCGTAGACGGATGCCACACCTCGGAAACTTGCTCGGTATTAATATACAGACCATCCGCTACCAAGGCAATCAACGCCGACGATATAAGAAAGGAAAGTAAATTCCGTGGTCCTTCGCACAACACTTCGACCAGCATAAACACCGGCAAAACAGCTTCCAGCGGCAGGCCCATCGAGGCCAGGACGAAGCTGCCGAGTATCACGGATTTCACTCCGGCAATACCGACCGACCACAGCGCGGCGGTCCAGGACAGCACGCAGATCCACGCGATGTCCGTGATGGCCAGCGGATGGTTGTACAGGTTGGCTACGAAGATCGACAGCACCGCGAAGAACATCGCCTCGCCAGCCTTGATGAACACCGGCGCGATCGGCGACACCAGCTCGACCAGGCCGCGGCTGAATCCCAGCCGCACGCTCATGCCCTGGATGAAGCCCGGCACGGCGGCCACCGCCACCGGCGCGAACAGGCAGACCGTGATCGGCTCACGCAGCGCCAGCAGCACCAGCAGCGGCGACTTCTTCAGGCGCCAGCAGATGATCGCGACCGCCGCTCCGCAGACCAGCAGCGCTGCGGTGAAGAACGCGGCCAGGAAGCCGCCCATCAGCAGGATCGCCTCGACGCCGGCGGTGGCCGTGGCGGCTGCGGACAGCACGAAGGCGGCGGCCGGCAGCAAGGTGTTGAAGCGGTTGACCAGCGATTCCAGCGCGCGGTACATGCCTTCGAAGATGCCGCTGAGCTGGGCCGAGCGATGCGCATCCTGCACCGCCACCGCCGCGCCGAAGCACAGCACGCCGATCAGCACCGACGGCAGCGAGCCGTAGGCCAGCACGCCGAAGAAATTGTCCGGCACCAGTTCGCCCACGTCCCATCCCGCCGCCGCGCCGCCGCCGGCGTCGCGCATGGTCATGCTGAACTGCGACTCGGAACGCAGCGCCAGCTTGCCCAGCGCCGCCGTCTGCCCCGCCGACATGCCCGAGCCGGCCGCCGAGATGCTGGCCACCAGCACGCCGACCACGGCGCACAGCAGCATCGCCACCAGCGCCATGCCCGCCAGTTGCGCCAGTTGGCGCGGGGAATCGGGCTCGGACGGCAGCCGCTGCAAGCCGAAGTAGACCGCCAAGATCACGAACGGAAACGCCGCCATCTGCAGCAGCGACAGATACAGCGTCGACACCGCCGCCAGCAGCCCGGCACTGTCGGGGAACAGCGTGCCCACCCAGCCGCCCAGCAGCATCGCGCCCAGCAGCGTGGCCGGATGCTGGAAGATATCCTTCAGCTGGAAGATGGCGGGTTTGACGAGGGTCTGCATGGCCGGTCCTAGAGCTTGACGGGTTCGGCGCAGATGGCCGCGACGGCGGCGCAGCTGCCGATCACGGTCACGGCGGTGCGCGCCATCGCGCAGATCGGATCGACCGCCACCAGCAGGATGAACGCGGCCTCGAACGGCAGCGAGAAATAGCTGCAGATGGTGCCGATCAGCGATACCGTCACCACGCCCGCCATGCCCGACGAGGCAAAGCCCGACAGCACCGACACCAGCACCAGCACGCCCAGCTCGACCGGCGACATCGCGCGGCCGTACAGCGCGGCGATGAACAGCGTGCCGCAGGCGAAGTAAGCGACGGCGCCCACGCGCAGCAGCGAAATACTCAGCGGCACCAGCAACTCCACCCGTGCCCGCGCGAACTGCAAATGATCGACCAGCCCGCTGACCATGGCCGGCATGCAGGTGGCGCTGTTGTTGGTCGCCACGCCCAGCGCGAACGGCTCGCGCATGGCCGCCATCACGGCCGCGAACGGTACGCCGGCGCGGCGGCCGATCAAGATCATCGCCAGCGCCATCAGCAAGGTGGACACCACCAGGAACAGGATCACGAAGCCGGCCATGGCGCGGATCGGCTGCAGCCCGGTCTGCGCCACCTGGCTGGCCGCCATGCAGACCAGGATGAACGGTATCGGCAGGTTGACCCAGCGCGTCAGCGTCTGGCAGGCATGGTAGATGGTCTCCAGCGCCTGGTGCAGGCCGCTCGATATGCGGCTCGGCACCTGGCCCGCCGCAAAGCCGAACAGCAGCGCGAACACCAGCGCCTTCAGCGTCTCGCCGTTGGCCAGCGAGGCGAAGATGTTTTGCGGGATCAGCGACTGCAGCACTTCCTTCAGGCTGGCGCGGTGCGGCGGCTCCTCCACCGTGCGCATCGCCATTTCCGTGTTGCTGCGGTCGCCGTCGGCGCTGACGATCTTGCCCAGCGCGATGCGGGTTTCGTTGGGCAGATTGCCTCCGGGGCGCACCAGCACCGAACAGGCCGTCGCCAGCACCGCCACGATCAGCGAGAACGCCACGAACACCACCACCACGCGCTTGAAGATGCGGGCGGCGCCGCCGTCGCGGTACAGGTTCTGCAGGCTGAAGATGACGGCCGAGATCATGAACGGCAGCACGATCATTTTCAGCAGGTCGACATACACCACGCCGACCACGCTCAGGTGCAGCGCCAACGCGGGAGCGGCCCAGCCCAGCACGCCGCCGGCGAGGACGCAGGCCAGCACCGTCCACGGGTTCAGGGCCCAGTGCTGGTAACGCTGCATGCTTGTTGCATCCACGTGGATTTCCTTATTTGGTCGATTTGAGCATGCTGCTCACGGTGGGCTTCTCGGCCCGTTGCGCAATCACTTCATTGACGAACGACAGCAGGGTCTGGTCGCGGATGCCGACCATGATGCTCAGCGGCGACTCCAGGTCGTTGAAGGTCACCGTGCGCAAGGTCAGCGCCAGGCTGGGGTCGTTGTTCACGATCTGCATCACTTCCAGCTCGTCGCGGTAGGCCGCCACCACATCGCCCTTCTTGGCGGCCTCGACGGCTTCGGTCCAGGTCGGATAGCTGACCAGCTTGGCCTTGGGGAAGTTGCGGCGGCCGAACTCCTCCCATGACGACCCGGCGATGACGCTGATGGTGCCGGTGAAGTTGCGGATCACTTCCGGCAGCGGCCGGTCGCCGGCGACCTCGGCAAAGCGGATGCGGTTGATCAGTAGCGCGTGGCCGAGGCGCATGTAGGAGTTGGAGAAATGCACCATCTGGCCCCGCTTGAGCGTGCGCGCCAGGCGGCTGATGCCCAGGTCGGCCTGGCCGACCGCGACCTGCTCGGCCACGCTGTCGAAGGTCTTGGGGCTGCGGTCGAAGCGCACCGGAACGCCGAGTTCCCTGCCGATCAGCTTGGCGAGGTCGACATCGGTGCCGACCAGGTCGCCGCTTTTATTGACCGAAAAGAAAGGCGGGTTATCGGCGGCCAGCATCGAGACCACCAGCTCGCCGCGATTGACGATGCGGGCGATGTCCGGTGCCAGCTGGCGGCCGTCGGCCATCGGGACCAGCGGCGAACGGCCGGCGTCGGCGGCCGCAGCAGCGGTGGCCGCGCGCGCGGTCTTCTGCCCGCCCTGCGCCCAGCCGGCATTGCACAGGCACAGTGCGGCCAGCAGCAGCATCAAGTTGCGCAGGCGGCTCATTGGGCGGCTTTCTGCACGGCGTTGGCGCGCTCGGTGACGGGCGCGGCGGCGGCCGCCGCGTCGTTGGCGATCTTGCCGGTGATTTGCTGGCGGGCGCGGTCGGCGGCGTTGCCGGCTGCGGTGGCGCCGGGCACAGGCTTATCCACCATGCTCTGGCCGACCTGGTAACCCAGGGCGAACAGCAGCACCATCAGCGCCACGCCGGAAAAGAGGGCCAGCGCGATCAAGCGGGGAGTCAAGCTGAATCGGTATTCCATGATAGCGTTCGCGGTTAAGAGTTCAGGGGATGGAAACGGTGGTCTGGCCCGGCGCGTTGATGCCGATCACGCCGCCCCACATGCACATCAGTTTCGACGAATTGTTCAACGCCGGCATATTGCCGATCAGGACGGTCGGCGAGCCCGGCACCCACGGCGCCGTGGTGGCGGGAATGCACGGCATCGGCGTCAGCACGCCCAGCGCCGCCGCCGTGGCCGCCGCCACCATCGGGTTCGCCATCGACTGGCACATGCCGAACGGCAGGATGTTCATCATCGGCTTGTTGTCCATGATGTTGGCGTCCGGCACCGCGGTCAGCACGCAGTTGGCCGGCAGCACCATCAACGTCCCCGGCGCCACGCCGAAGGTACATTTGAGCATCGCGCCCATGCAGGTCTGTTGTCCCATCAGCTTCCCCTCACCAGCTTTTGCAGCCGGTCCAGAATTGCGGGTGTGGCCGCGACATTATCGGTGCGCTTGCCCTTGGGGTCGAAGCGCGCGGGCGAGCCGACCGGCTTGCCGTCGCGGTAGATCACTTCTTCCATCAGTTCGCCGTCGGGCCAGTAGCGGCGCAGCGGGCCGTGCAGCAAATTGGCGCGGTAGGTGCAGGTTTGCACCACGCCGCCCTGAGCGTCGAAGTCGGTGGACTCGCCGTCCATCAGGCCGGCCTTGTAATGCGACTTGCGCACGCGCAGGCCTTCGTAAAAGAATTCGGCCGGGCCGTGGATCTGGCCGTCGACCATGTTCAGGCGCGCGGTCAGGTGGCCGGCTTCGTCATACGACAGCGATTGGCCGTTCGGTACGCCCGCCACCATCATCTGCCGCGCGACGCAGCGGCCGTTGACGTAGGTTTCCATCTGGCCGTGGGCGACGCCGTGCTGGAACTGCGATTGCTGCACCAGCCTGCCGTCCTGGCCGTAGACGCGCATGGTGCCGTGCATCTTGCCGGACTCGAAGTGCGTCTTCATCACGGGATCGCCCTTGTCGCCGTACTGCTCGAACGGGCCGTGCAGCACGCCGTCGCGCAGCCATGCGCGCTGCAACAGCTGGCCGGCGTCGCTGTGCTCCTCGAGCAGTTGCGGCTCGGCCGGCGGCACTGGCTCGGCGGCTATTTGCTCTTCCGGCAGTTCGGTCTCGGTCGCCATGTCAGTTCACCTTGGCCAGTGCGCCCTTGAGGGTCAGCATCGCGCCGGCCTCCACGGTCTGGGTTGCATCGGCCTTGCTGTTGATGATGGGCGCCTTGTTATCCATCTGCACCGCCGCCTGGTTGACCATCTTCATGCCGGCCTTGTTGGTCAGGTCGGTGCCGGACTGGTTGGTCAGCGTGGTGCCCGACTTGGCCGTCAGCGCCGTGCCGGCCGTGATGTCGTAGGTGGTGCCGGATTCCTCCTTCACCGACGCGCTGGACTTGATGCTGATGTCGCCGGTAACGGTGATGGTCAGCTTGCCGTCGATGGTGAGCGCATAGTCGCCCGTCACCTTGTGCGTGAACTTGGCGCTGTTGGTGTGGGTTTCGTCGCCCGTCACGGTCACCTCGCGGGTGCCTTTGACGTTGTGCGTCTCCTTGCCCTTCTGGACGTCGACGGTGCGGTCGCCTTCCTGCAGCGTATGGATCTCCGCGCCCTTCTTCACCGTGGTGGTCAGCGCGTTCTCGATCTCGGTCAGCATGTCCTTCTGCGCGTGCATGTACAGCTGCTCCGAATCCTTCTTGTCCTCGAAGCGCAGCTCGTTGCCGGCCGCGCCCTGCTTGGACGACCAGGTGCGCATGATGGTCTGCGTCTGGTTGGCGGGCAGCTCGGCCGGCGTGGCGTTCTCGCCGTTGTAGACGCAGCCCGTCACCAGCGGCCGTTCCGGGTCGCCGTTCAAGTAAGTGATCACCACTTCCTGCCCCACGCGCGGCAGGAACAGCGCGCCGAAGCCCTTGCCGGCCACCGACTGCGCCACGCGCATCCAGGTCGAACTCTTGTCGTCCTTGACGCCGTCGCGGTCCCACGGGAACTGCACCTTGATGCGGCCGTACTTGTCGGTCCAGATTTCCTCGCCGCTGGGCCCCACCACCAGCGCCGTCTCGCAGCCGACCGCGCGCGGACGCGCCGTCTGCACCGGCGGGCGGAACGGCACCGTCGCCGGAAACGCCTCAAACGAATTGGTGTACATGTCGTCGCGCGCCGTGTGGTGCACGCGGCGCAGCACGAAGGCGGCATTCAGCGCGGTGACGAAATGGTCGGACAGCGTGAACTTGGTGCCGGCGCTGAACGGATAGCAGAAGCTGTCGCCGCGCAGCACCTCGGCGTTGACCTGGCTGGCTTCCACGCGCAGCTTGGCGATGGCCGTCGCCGCGCTGACGGCCAGGTGGCCGGTGGCGAATTCGTACACCGCGCCGCTGCCGTCCGTGGCCGAATGCGTGCCCTCCAGCGAGGTGCTTGGATTGATGAAATCGTAGTCGTTGACGGTGGCCTTCTTCACCGCGATGGTGTTCTCGTGGGCGAAGCGCGACACCGTGTCGATCGGGTTGTTCATGCCGGTGCGCGGGAAGAAGCGCACCGCCGCCGCGCCCGTGCAGTCAACGAAATTGGACGACGCGTCGCCCAGCACCATCGTGTGCGCGCTGCTGGTGAAGGTGAAGAAGTAGAAGATGCCGTTCTGCTCCATCAAACGGCTGATGAAATCGAACGCCGTCTCGTCGTACTGCACGATGTAGTCCTGCGCGGTGTAGGTCTGCGTCAGCTTGTCGTCGAAGGTGATGCTGAAATCGCCCAGCACCGCCTTGATGATTTCCGCCACCGTCTTGGCCTGGTAGATCTTGCGGTCGCGCGACAGCGTCAGCAGCCAGAGCATGGGCACCACTTCCGCCTCGTAGGTGGCGAAGTCCATGTCGAAGCCGCTCTGGATGAAGCGCGACACCATGCCGGTGATATAGCGCTTGGTCGCGCCTTCGACGTTCATGGTCACCGTCATGGTCTTGCCGACCACGGTGGCGGCGCTCAGGCTGGTGCTGCTGGAACGCATGTGCAGGTTGAACTTGAACAGCTCCGATATGCCCTCGCTGCCTTCGACGGCGTCGAGCAGCAGGTCGTTGTCGCCGAACGGCGACGACACGGCCAGCAGGCCGCCGGGCTGTTCGAAGCCGGTCTTCATGGCTGCCCTCGCAGCGGATGGTCGCGGAAGGTATAGGCGAAGTGGTCGTCGGCGCCCACGCTCATGTGGATGGCGGTGAACGGCTTCAGCTCCGACATGCGTTCCAGCACCAGAGACGACAGCAGCGGAAGCACCGTCTGCGTCAGGATGAAATCGATGTTGCGGGCGCCGCTGTCGACTTCCGTGCAGCGCGCGGTGACGACCTCGGTCACGCGGTCGTCCCAGGTGAAGCGGGCATTGTGGTTCTCGGCGAAGCGCGCCGCCAGCTTGGCCAGCTTGAGATCGACGATATTGCTGATCTGCTCATCGCCCAGCGGATAGTACGGCACCAGCACCAGCCGGCCCAGGAAGGCGGGGCTGAACTGGCGCAGCAGCGCCGGCCGCAGTTGCTCGATCAATTCGGTCGGATCCGGACGCTTGCCATTGGCGCAGGCCTGCGTGATGACGTCCTGCGCGGCGTTGGACGTCAGCAGGATCAGCGTGTTCTTGAAATCGATGGTGATGCCTTCGCCGTCTTCCATCGTGCCCTTGTCGAACACCTGGAAGAACAGCTCCAGCACGTCCGGGTGGGCTTTCTCCATTTCGTCCAGCAGCACCACGCAGTAGGGCCGGCGGCGCACGGCCTCGGTCAGCACACCGCCCTTGCCGTAGCCGACGTAGCCCGGCGGCGCGCCCTTCAGGCTGGAGATCGAGTGCGCTTCCTGGAACTCCGACATGTTGATCGTGACCATATTGCGCTCGCCGCCGTACAGCATGTCGGCCAGCGCGAAGGCGGTTTCGGTCTTGCCGACGCCGCTCGGACCGACCAGCATGAACACGCCTACCGGCTTGCTTGGATCATCCAGCTCGGCGCGGAAGGTGCGCACGCGGCGGGCGATCGCGTCCAGCGCCTGCGACTGGCCGACCACGCGGTCTTCAAGGCGCTCCTTCAGCTGCAGCACGGTGTGGATCTCGTCGGCCAGCATCTTGCCGACCGGGATGCCGGTCCAGCCGGAGATGACGCCTGCGACGATCTTCGAGTCCACGCAGACCGGCACCAGCGGTTCGTCGTCCTGTATCGCTTCCAGGCCTTTTTGCAGTCGCTGCAACTGGTCGCCGCGCGAAATGCGTTCCTCGTCGTCGAGCGCGGCGCCGTCGTCGGCCGATGCGGCGATCTCGCGGCGCAGCGCGACGATTTCGTCGACTGCGCGGCGTTCATCCGCCAGCTTGTCCTTCAAACGTGTTTGCTTGGCCAGCAGCAGCGCCAGTTGCGCATCGAGCTTGGCGATGGCCACGCCCTGGTCCTCACCGCGCGCGTGATGCTGGCGGGCGATGCGCAGTTCTTCGGTGGCCAGCACGATCTCGTGGTCCAGCGATTCCAGCTGCGGCGGCGCGCCGGCTTGGCCGATCGACACGCGGGCGCAGGCGGTATCGAGCACGCTGATGGCCTTGTCCGGCAACTGGCGGCCGGTGATGTAGCGGTGCGACAGGCGCACGGCGTCGGTCACGGCTTCGTCGAGGATCTCGACACCGTGGTGTTGTTCCAGCGTGGCGACCATGCCGCGCAACATGCCGATGGCGGCTTCCGGCGCGGGCTCCTCCACCTTCACCACCTGGAAGCGGCGCGCCAGCGCGGGATCGCGCTCCACGTATTTCTTGTACTCGGCCCAGGTGGTGGCGGCGATGGTACGTAGTTCTCCGCGCGCCAACGCGGGCTTGAGCAGGTTGGCGGCGTCGCCCTGCCCTTCGCTGCCGCCTGCGCCGATCAGCTGGTGCGCTTCGTCGATGAACAGCACGATGGGCGTGGCCGAGGCGCGCACTTCGGCGATCACCGATTTGAGGCGGTTTTCAAATTCGCCCTTGATGCCGGCGCCGGCCTGCAGCAGCGCCAGGTCCAGCGTGCGCACAACCACGTTGGCCAGCGACGGAGGCACCGCGCCCGATGCGATGCGCTGGGCGAAGCCTTCCACCACGGCGGTCTTGCCGACGCCCGCCTCGCCGGTCAGGATGGGATTGTTCTGACGGCGGCGCAGCAGGATGTCGATGATCTGGCGGATCTCGGCGTCGCGGCCGCGTATCGGATCGATGCGGCCGGCGCGCGCCAGTGCCGTCATGTCGACCGTGTACTGGTCCAGCGACGGCGTGGCGCCACCGGCGGTCTGCGGCGTTGGCATGCTGCCCGCCGGTTGCGGGTACGGCGCGCTGGCCGGCGTACCGGTGGCGGGCGGCACGGCGGATGGCGTCGTGACCGTGCCGCCGTCCTCCGCCGATCCGGCCAGCAGCGCCGGCAGTTCCTTCTTCAACTGGTCGCGCGGAATCTTCAGCAGTTCGGGCGCGGTCTCGATCAGCATGCCGCGCAGACTGTCCACTTCCAGCATCGCCAGCAACACGGTGCCGGAGCGTATCTGCTGGCTGCCCAGCAGCATGGAGCTCAGCAGCCACGCCTCCTGGAACAGTGGCATGAAGTGCGGCGACAGCGCCGGCGTGCGGCCGTTGCCGCGCTTGAAGCCGTCCATGCTGCGTTGCAGCTGCGCCGTCACCGCGCTCTCGCCGATGCCGAAGCGCTGCAACAGCAGCACGAAGTCCGGCACCCGTTCTTCCAGCAGCGTAAACAGCAAGTGCTCCAGCTCGACGTTGTACTGCGTCTGCTTCACGCAAAGCTCGGCGGCATGACCCATCGCCCGCTTGCATTCGGGATTGAGCTTGGACAGCAGTGTGCGGATATCGATTTCCATGGCGCTCAGCCTTCCTCGTTCGACAGCAGGAAATTGGCCGGCTGGTAGCGCACCGGCGTGGCGTCGTCCGCGCTTCGCGCGCTGCACAGCCAGGTGCTCAGGCCCAGACGCGGCGGCAGCGCTGCGGCGGCGCTCAGGCGCGTCTCTGGACGAACCGCCAGGTCGAGCCGCAGCCGCACCTGGAAGTCGCGCTGCAGATGGCGTCCCACCAACCAGCCGAGCAGCGAATTGTTCTTGGCGCCCGGCAGCAGCGCCGCATACTGCGCCGGCTGCAGCGGCGGCCCATCGAGCGCCATGCCGGCGCCCTGGTCCCAGGCGCGCGCGCCCAGGCTGGCGCCCATGCCGAGACGGGACTGTAAGATGGCAGGCTTGCCGGGATCGTGCAGTGTGGCGCGGTCGCACGGCGCCAGCGGATGCCAGCCGCCGACGAACTGCTTGCCCGAGAAATGCACGCCCATCCGGTCGCGCACCACGGCCAGCAGCGACACCATCGAACGCGGCGCGGCGCCTTGCAGGCCGGCGTGGCGCAGCCATGCCTGTTCGCCGTCCGGTCCGCGCACGCCCTCCGCGCGCCCCAGGCTGGCCAGCGCGTCGAGGCTGCGCACGATAGGCGCTTCGTTGATGCTGCCGGTGCTCAGCGCCATGTGGTGCTTGCGGCGGCTGCGGTACAGGAAGCCCAGCAAACGCTGATTGAAGATGTCGAGGAAATCCAGGCCGGAGTTGTCGCGCGCGCGGCGGCGGTCCATCAGCAGCTCGGTGAACGGCGTAGGCAGCGGGCCTTGCGAGCCGGCCAACGTCAGCACCGGCGACTTCAAGGTCAGCGGCGGGCCTGGCTGCTTGCTGTCGTGCAGATCGCTGATGTCGCTGGGAGCGAACGACATCTCCACCTGCGCCTTCAGCCGCAGCGCCTCGTCCATGCCGACCGAGGTGCCGACCGGCGCGCGCGCAGGTTCGCTGCGCTCCAGGATGCTGATCGCCTGGAACAGATCGAAGGCATGCGGGTCGTCCCGCAGCAGCGACATCAGATCAGACATTGCCGTCCACTCATGGCAGGCCACTGCATCCACGGTTCGCCGCCGCGCGTGACGGCCAGGCGGACGAAGGAATTAGCGGAGGTGTACAAAGCGAAAAACCGCGACAGCACGCCGGCCAACACCAGCGGCGAAGTGCCGACAAACGCATCGGCGTCGAACTCCAGCACGATGTCGGTGCCGCGGCAGTGGCCGCGCCAGGTGTCCGTGCCCAGGCGCGCCGTGGCGACCGAGGCCACCATGCTTTTTACGCCGCGCACCTGCGCCTGGTCGCGGGCGCTGTCGCCGGCGAACAGCATCAGCATTTTGCGCAGCGTGTCGACGCCGGTGGTGCCGTCCACCAACGAGCGGTGGTTCAGGCGTAGCAGCGCCACCAGCGACCACAGGGCCTTGGCTTCCATCACCGGCGGGCGCTGCGCGCTCGGCTGGTACAGCGTGCGTATCACCGTCGACGTGGAGATGCCTTCGCCGTAGAAGCGTGTGCCGGGGCCGATCTGTTCGGCCAGGCCGCGGTTGGTGCACAGCAGCTGGGCGTAGACCACCGGTTCGTCCGGCATGCTGCGCACGTCGCTGCGGTCGATAAAACTCAGGTAGACGTCGGTGCCGGTGATGCCCTTGCGCAGGCTCATCTCGCGGCGCAGCGACCAGTACACATCGGCGTCGTCCGACTCGTCGGCGGTGGATTCGGCGTAGACGCTGGGGATGATGGTCGGGCGGTCGGCGCGCGGGTCGGACGCGGTGACCGACACCACCGAATGCACCTCCATCACCGCCTCGCGCTGGTAGTCCGGCACCAGCATGTATTCGTAGTGGCGGCGGTGCAGGCGTATCGGTTCGCTGGTGACGGGGAACAGGTTCACGGCCGGCACGCAGCCCAGCAGGAAGTTGTCCGCGCTGAGCTGCGACAGCACGCGCGCGCGGCGGTTGAACACGAAGCGCACCGAGAAGCCGGTTCCGCTGCCCAGCAGTCCGCGCAAGCCCTTCAGGTCGAAGAACTGGAACTTGCGCGGGAAGGCGAAGTATTCCTGCAGCAGCGCGTAGGCCGGATGCGCGTGCGCGGGCTGGGCCAGGATGGCTTCGTTTTCTTCAAAACCGACTTCGGCCAGCGCGTTGGGACCAAGGCGGTGCACGGCGCCGTCGCCGGACACCAGCTCGATGCGTTCCAGGCCGCTGATCAGCAATTCGTGCAGCGGCATCGTCGTCATCAGGTCGCCGGACAGGTGCAGGCGCAGGCTGTCCAGTTCCAGCTCGGAGACGTCGAGGCCGGGGTCGCAGCGCAGGTCCAGGCGCAGGGTCGGCCGGTTTTCCTGCGTGTCTTCCATCTTGGCGACGGCCACCTGCAATGGCCACAGCGTGGTGTTCCACGCCACCTGGAAGCGGCAGTTCTCGCCGGTGGACGCGGTGGTGGTCAGCATGGCGCCGCGCACGACCGGCATGCCGGCCATGACCTTGCCCTGCGAGGAATCGAGCGTCATGCGCACCACCGTCATGGCCGGCACGGGCTGCGTCAGGCTCGGGCACAGGTTGTCCAGCATGGCGCCGGCGATGGTGGGGAAATCGCGGTCGAGGTCGCGGTGCACGCGGGCGGTCAGGAAGGCCACCGATTCGATCAGCCGTTCGGTGTGCGGATCGGCAGATTCGCCGCCGTTCAGCACCAGCCGCTGCGCCACCTTCGGATAGCGTTCCGCGAAGTCGGCCGACTGCGTGCGCAGATAGGATAGTTCGCGGCGGTAGTATTCAAGGATATCGTCGCTCACGGCGTGGCCTCCCGCTGGCCGGTCGTCATGCGGCCGCCTGCATTGCCGCTGAACGGGCGTCCAGGGCGACGTCGAAATTCACCCGGCACAGCTGCTGGCCGAGCATGACCACGGCGGCGATGGAGGCGCGGGCGGCGTAGGGTTTGACGGGATCGGCCAGCACCTGCACCTTCACATGCGACAGGCGCGGCTCGAACAGCGCCAGACTGCGTTCGAGCACGGTCGACCAGACGTACAGGTCCTGGTCCGATTGCGGCGACAGCGCCAGCATATCGGGCAGGCCATAGTCGAGGATCGTGGGATCGCCTTCCAGGAACTCCTGTATCGTCAGCGCGTTGCGTACATTGAACAGCCGCATCAGGTCCAGCTGCAGCGAGTGTTGCAAGCCGCCGCCATCGAGCAGCCTGCCATCCGGGGAAGCGTGCGCCACGCCGGTCAGCCGATCAAACAACGGAACAAGCGACGCCGTGATGGCTTTAGACATAGTTTCTCAACGATACGCGGTGATGATGAACAGGCCGGCGGCGCGCCCGCAGGCACGCGCCGGCTACGTGCATCAATCCGCTTTCATCGTCTCCAGGTTCCAGTTCCACGTGCCGGTGCCCTTCGCGGTCGAATCCGACTGCTGCTGGGTGTAGTCGCACTTGATCTTGGTGAAGCTGATCGAGAACGAATCCGACGGAATGCCGCCGCCGCCGGAAGTGCTGATGTTCGAGATCATGGCGTTGGTCATCTCGTACTTGAAGAAGCTCATGTACTTGCCATTCTCGACGCGCCCCACGTGCAGCGTGGCGGTGCCGATCTTGGTGCCCTGGGTACAGGCCTTGTACATTTCCGTGGTCGACAGGTCGGACATTTTCGAGAACGAAATCTCGGAAAACACCGGACGGCCGGAGGTACGCTCGGTGTTCGAGGCGTCCATTTGCAGCGGCATCGAGGCGCTGTGCGAGTACGAAAGCACGATCACCTTGTCGGTATAACCGGTCACCATGCAGTTGCCCTTGATGGTGGTGCCCAAATCCAAAATAAGTACGTCAGACATTGCTGGCTCCAAATTTTTATAAGCAGACCCGGGCGCCGCGATGGCGCCGGGTGTGCGGGAACTTCATTGTGTATGGCGGGATATCAACCGGCGGCGGCCGGCAGTTCGGCCACCAGGCGGATCGACGTGGTCAGTTCTTCCATCTGGAAGTGCGGTCGCAGGAACACCGTGGCCGAGTAGGCGCCAGGCTTGCCTGGCTTCTCGGTCACATCGACGCGGCCTTCGGCCAGCGGGAAGCGGGCCTTCTCGCCTTGCGTCGCGTTCGGGCTCAGCAGAACGTAGGAGCTCAGCCACGAGTTCAGGTAGTTCTCCACGCTTTGACGGGTCTGGAAGCTGCCGACCTTGTCGCGCATGATGACCTTGATGTAGTGCGCGAAGCGCGAAGCGGCCAGCACGTACGGCAGGCGCGACGACAATGCCGCGTTGGCGTTGGCCGTGTCCAGGTTGTACAGCTTCGGCTTGTTGACGGTCTGGCCGCCGAAGAAGGCGGCAAAGTCCGAACCCTTGGAATTGACGGCGGCGATGAAGCCCAGGTCGTTCAACTCTTTCTCGCGGCGGTCGGTGATCGCCACTTCGGTCGGGCACTTCAGCACGACATCGCCTTCGTCGGTCTTGTAGGTGTGCGCGGTCATGCCCTCGATCTTGCCGCCGCCTTCCACGCCGCGGATCGCGGTGGTCCAGCTGTGCTTGGCGTAGGCGTCGGTGATGCGCAGGCCCAGTTGGTAAGCCGAGTTGGCCCACAGGTATTTGCTGTGGTCGCGGCCGTCGACGTCTTCCTCGAAGCTGAAGCTCTCAACCGGGCTGGTCTTGGCGCCGTACGGCAGGCGCGCGGCGTAGCGCGGCAGCACCATGGCGATGTAGCGCGAGTCTTCCGATTCGCGGAAACCGCGCCAAGAGGCCAGTTCGGCGCTCTCGAAGATCTTCGACATGTCGCGCGGCACGCCCAGCTCGGTGAACTCGGTCATGTCGAACAGCGACGGCGCGGCGGCCGTGATGAACGGCGCGTGCGCGGCGGCGGCGACCTTGGACAGGCGCTGCAGCAGGGCGATATCCTGTGGATGACGGCCGAAGTAGTAATCGCCGATCATCAGCGAATACGGGGCGCCGCCGAAGGTGCCGTACTCTTCCTCGTAGACCTTCTTGAACAGCACGCTCATGTCGTGGTCGACGGCGCTCTCCAGGTCTTTCAGCAGTTCTTTCTTCGACACGTTCAGCAGACGCAGCTTGAGCGTCGGGCCGGTCTCGGTGCCGTAGACCATGTCGTGCAGGCCGCGCCAGGAGCCTTCCAGTTTCTGGAATTCCTCGTGGTGCATGATGGCGTTCAGCTGGTCGCTGAGGATGCGGTCGATTTCGGCCACGCGCTCGTTGATCGTGGCGACCACGCCCTTGTCCGGTGCGGTTTTCATGCCTTCGTCCAGCACCTGCGAAGCGAATTGGCCCAGCAGTTTTTTAGCGTAAGCGTTTTGCGACGGATCGACCGCCATCTTGCCTTCCTGGACGATACGGTCCAGCAAGCTCAGTTCGCCGGCGGATTCCGTCGACTTGGCACCGCCTTTGGCGGATTGACTAGTAGCCATGATTTAGCTCTCTTTGGTAAACGATGAGGGGAAGCGCGAGGGGCGCGCTATCAGGATGGGGTCGCTTCCGCGTCCGCCGCCGGCGCTTCAGCGGCCGGTCCCTGGTCCTTGAGGGTTTTCAGCTCTTCCGAGTTCTGGACGATGTTTTCCAGCAACGCGTCGAGCTCATCGTTGCCATCGAGCTTGCCGAGCAGGTCGCGCAATTGCTGGCGCACTTCCAGCAGCTTGGCCAGGCGCGGCACCTGCTTGACGATGGCTTCCGGATGGAAGTGATCGAATTCGGTGAAGTTCAGTTCGACCTTGAGGTTGCCTTCGCCCTTGTAGGTGTCCGGCACCGAGATGTCGAGGCGCGGGGCGATCTTGCCCATCACTTCGTTGAAGTTGTCGCGGTCGATTTCAATCAGTCGTCGGGCTTTGAGCTTGGGCGGCGGCACCAACGGCTGACCGGACAAATCGGCCAGCAAGCCTACCACCAGAGGCAGTTCTTTCTTTTCAGTGGCGTCACCAATTTCGACGTCGTACGTGATTTGCACACGTGGCGGACGATTGCGTCCCACCCATTTTTGTAAGCTGTCTGACATTCACATCTCCACATTCTGGTGACGAGCGGCTGACGATCGACTACTAAAAAAACAGGTGGAATGGAGTCCTGGAGTGCTCTCTCGCCGCCACCACTTCGCTGCGCCGCAACGTAATTGATAGGTACAATACTTTCCAATACTCAATTGATAATAAATGTAAATTCTTCTAGGAACAAGCTTTTTTACTTTTCCCCGCGTCATATTTTCGCCACGGACTTGCGATTGCTCAATGTGACATTTGCGTGACATTTCAAGTGGACGGCGGAATGCCCGGCGGGGCTGGAGGGATAGCATCTTTCAAGTCGCTGAGCGATGCGAGTGGGTCGTGAGATGGAAGCTTGGCCGCAGCGTCTTTGGCGGCGGCCAGTTTGTCGGCCAAGGTCTTGGCGGCCGTGGCCTGGTCGGCGGCGGCTTTGCTTGCGGCGGCATCCGTTGCGGCTTTTGCAGTGGCTGCCGTGGATTGCGGTGCGTCGGCTGCACCAGACGATGTGGGCTTGGCATCGGCAGCAGGAGAGACGCCGCCAGAAGCGCCAGCGGTAGGCGTGTCGCCAACTCCCGCCGCGCTGGAGCCAGTCGCCGTCGTACCGTCAGGTGCTGCCGCGGTGGTGGCCTTGCCGGCTGCATCGACATTCGGAGGCGTGCCGCCAAATGCGGCTTTTGCTGCCGCCTGATCGGCGGCTGCGGCAGCGGCTTTGGTTGCTGCTGGCGCGGCTTGAGCTGCATCTGCCGCAGCCTTCGTCGCGGCGTCGACGCCGGCGGGCGGCTTGATGCCATCAGGGATAGGCATGCCCGCTTTGCCGGCCGACGCGAGGCTATCCGGCACGGCACCAGCGGGCGATTCCAGCGTTGCATCCGCTGCAGGCGTTTTGCCGGCAGGGACGCCCTCGCCCGCTTTCGGCATCGCGCCGCCGGATTTTGTGCGCTGCGCATGCGCGGCACCTGCAGATGCTGGAGCGGCGCCGTCGGCGGCAGTCGCGTCGGGCACCGCCATGCCGGCATCGGCATCGGTGGAGGGCGCATCCGCAGAGGGTGTTGCCGCCTCAGCGCCAATCGGCGCAGGCTCAGAAACGGCCGGGCCATCAGGTTTAGTATCGGCATCCGCTTTCGCATCGCTGTCGGCTTTGGCATCGGCGGCCGGCGCGTCGGTGGTGGCGGACGATGCGGACTTGGCGTCAGCGTCAGCTGTCGCACCGCCCGCATTGCCGGCGGCGGAGGCGCCGTCTGCCGCGCCGGAGTCAGAAGCTGCCGCCGAATCGGCAGGTGCTGCAGCGCCGTCGGCGGTTCCTGCTGCGGCGCCAGCGGCACCGGCGGTTCCTGCTGCGGTACCGGCAGCATCGGCTGTACCGGCAGCGCCAGCGGGACCGGCTGCACTCGCGGCAGCAGCAGCGGCCTCGGTGGCGGCCTTGTCGGCGGCATCGGCATTCGCGGACGTGCCGCCGTTCTTGACCACCTCCGCATCGACGATCGCCTCCGCCTTGATCGCCTCGGCGCGCGCCGCGTTCACCTGCGCCTGCACCGACTCAACCTGCGCCAGCGTTTGATTGATGCCCGCCTGCGCCTGGTCCTTCATCGCAGTGGTCTGCGCCGTGGCATCGTCCGCCGCCGCGCCCACGTCCTTTTCGCTGGCGACGATCTGCGCCGCCAACGACTGCTCCGATTCCTTGGCCGCTTGCGCCGCCTGCTCCGCCTTGTCCGCCTCGGCCTTCACATCGGCCAGCAGCGCCTCCGTATCCGGCACATACGGCTCCATCGTCGTCTCCGACTCCTTCTGAGAATCAGCCAGCGACGACGACATCTCCTCCATCGCCCCATCCGCATCCGCCGCGACGCTGTCGGCATCCTGCTTCATGCCATCGAACGAAGCCTGCACCTGCTCCGACACCGAGCCGCTCTCCGAGATCGAATCGCTGGCCTCCTGCGCGCCGGAGGCCGTGTTGTCCGCAGCCGTCTGCACCTCGCTCACGCCCTGCGACGCCTCGTCCGCCGCCGCGCGGGCACGGTCGAGCAAGTCATTGGCCGCCTGCTTCGCCTCGGATTGCCAGTCATTCACCGCATCGACCACGCTGCCGGCGCTTTGCACCTGCGACTGCAACTGGGTAAACGTCCCCGCCACATCGTCGTAGAACTGCGCGAACGGCGCTATCTGCTCGCCCACTTCGCGGATCTTCAAGCTGGCGATGGCCTGCGACGCCTGGTCCACATACGACAAGGCCTGATCCGCCGCCTGCCTTACCTGCTGCTGCGCCGAACCGCTCACCGATTCCACCTTGCCTTGCGCCGTCGTCAGCGTGTCGGTCAGCTTCTGCATAGGCTGCATGGCCTGCTGCTTCACGCCCGCCAACGCGGCACTCAGCTTGCCCAGGCCGTCCTGCGCCATCGCCGCCGCCTTGCCGACTTCCACCTTGCCCTGCGCCAGCACGTTCTGCAGCGGCGCGCCTGCGGCCTGTATCTGCGCCTCCAGCGGCTTGAAGGTGCGGTCCAGCAGATCGTTCAACTCCTGCTGCAGGCGCCGCACCAGCGGTTCGCATTGCAGCTTGGCCAGGCACTGCTCGGCGGCCGTGCGCACCTGGTCCAGCACCTGATGCACCGCGGCCGCTGCCTTGTCGAACTGCTCCTGCATCAGCGGCGGAATCTGTTCGGCGGCGGTGGCCACCTGCTGCAGCGCCGCCTGCATCTGTTCCAGCAAACCGATCAGCGCATCAATCGCCACCTGCACTTGCGCGATGGCCTGGTCCAGCAGGGGATTCAACGAATCCACCAGCGTGATCGCCTGGTCCATCAGGCCGGTGGCCTGGTCGCCCGCCGTCTTCACCGCCGTGCGCGCGGTGGTGATGGCCGTCTTCACGCCCGGGATCATGGCCTTGATGCCCATGAACAGCGTGCGCGCCATCATCAACGCCGGCGCCTTCATCATGTAGCGCGTGCAGATTTCGATCGCGCTGGTGCACAGCGCATCGGCCTGATCGAGCTCGCTGGAGGCCGCGTCGAGCGCGCCGTTGGCCTCGGCCACGAACGGCGGGATATTGTCCTTCACCTGCGTCAGCATGGCGATCGCCTCGGCGATCATGGTGCGCACAGGGATGAAGTTGTCCGGTAGTTGGCGCAGGATGGTCTTGGCGTTTTCGGCCTCCTCGTCCAGCTCCTTCATCAGCTGCAGCACCTTGCCCACTTCGTCGCGGATGACGTCCAGCACTTCCTGCAAGGCCTGCTGAATGGCATCCACGCGCAACTCCAGCGCATCGACCGGCTCCATCGCGCGCTGGATCATGGTGTCCACTGTGTTGGCGGCGGCGGCCAACTGGTCGATGACGATATCGACCTGCGTGCGGGCGGCGGCCAACGGCTTGATGAGGATGTCGCCCAGCCTTCCCAGCTGTGCCGAGGCTTCATCGAACAACGCATCGCAGTTGCGCGCCTCGTCGCCCAGCGCGGCGCTGGCGCTGTCCACCTGATCGATGGTCGCCTGCAACGGCGCCAGCAGCGCATTGCCTTTCTCGTTCAGCAGGTCGGATACGCCGCCTATCGTTTTCGTGGCTTGCGCGGTGGCTTGCTGCATCGCCGTTTCGAGGTCGCCGACGTTGCCGTCCAGCGTATCGCGCAGCGCCTTGACCTGCGCCAGGCTGTCGTTCTGCAGCTGCTCGGCGCGCGCCAGCACGGCCTGCACAGCAGCGTTGCCGGCACCCGGTCCGCCCTGCAGCTTGCCCAGCTGCTCCAACTGCTGCGATAGCGGCAGCAGATCGCGGCCGTACTGCTCGACCATGGCGCCGGTGCGCTTGGCCAGGTCGGCCAGCGCCTGGCCGCGCCCCGGCAGGCTGTTGAAGAAGGTCATCTGCGCGCCGAAGTCCGGCACCAGTCCGGACAATTCCGGCAGCAGGGTACTCATCGCCTCGACCGCCTCGTTGGCCGAGTCGATGACCTTTTGCACGCCGGCCGTCTGCGCCAGCATGCGCTGCGGAATGGCGGCGGCGTCGTTGGCCAGCTGGCGCAAGTCGCTGGCGGCCTGCTCCAGCACGCCGGTGCAGCAATCGATGATGGGCTGCGGATTCAGCAGGTCCGGTATCGCCTTCATCTGGTCGGCGACCTTTTGCATGTCCTGGTTCAGCGAAGTGGCGGTGGCCGTGACCTCGGTGGCGAAGGTCTTGCCCTGCTCGACGATGGTGTCGGCCGCCTTTTGCACCGCGTTGGCGATGTTGACCGGGCACTGCGGCAGCACTTCGATAGAGTGGTCGATGACTTTCATTTACAGGGATCCCAGCGTGGCCGTGCTGCGCGAAGTGGCGTCGCTCAGCGAGGTCTTGATCGCCGCCACCTTGGACGGCGCCGGCTCCAGCGACAGCGAGGCCGAGCCGATGGTGCCGATGGTGGCGTTGACCTGGGCCAGCGCCTGGTTCAGCTCAGGCAGCACCTCGGCGCCTTCGATGCGGATGTCCTCCAGCACCGGCAGCAAGTCCGGCACCACGGGGATTGCCGGTACCGCGCTCAGTGCCGGCAGGGCCGACAGCGCGGCGGCCGATGCGGCCGCGCCCGCACTGGGCGGCGCCACCAGCCGGCCCGGCTGGGCCTGGCGGCTCAATTCCTCCATGACCACCACCGCGCCGCTCATCAGGCGTCCGGCCAGCGCGTGCAGCCAGCCGTCCGGGCCGGAATTGGCGGTCGCCAGCGAGGGGCCGGAGCGTTGCAGTATCCAGCGGAGTTCGGCGCGCGCGGCCGGTTCGCCCAGCCAGTAGCGCAGGTAGGTGTAGGCGTCGGCGGCGGACGAGAAGCGCCGCCGCGAACCCAGCGTGTGCTGGCCGCCCTGCCCCTGCAGCAATGCCTGTCCGATCTGGCCGCCAGATTCGTAGAAGGTGACGCGGCTGGAATGGCGCCATAAGCTGGCCAGTGGATGCAGCATGAAAGTCTTGGCAGATGTTTAAGCTGTGCAGGGTCGAACGACAATAACATGAGCAGCTTGATAACGCAAACCCACAGAAGCTGCCCAGAAGCCACATCCCGAGCCGCCGTCGTTGCATGATGAGGTCGCCTCGGGTAGCATGGAATTCGAACTGGGACCCAGAGAAAAACGACAATGTGGAATCGCGCTTTATTTAAAATACTGGGTCTGGCTGGCTTGCTGTTTCTGTCGCTGGCTGCGCAGGCCGACGCCGGCAGCAGCCCGACACTGGACACCATCCGCAAGAACAAGGTCATCCGGGTCGGCGTCAAGACCGACTTCAGCCCCTACAATTCGCTCAACGCCAAGCGCGAGGTGGTCGGCTTCGAAAGCGACATCGCTGAGCTGATCGCCGACCGCCTCGGCGTCACCCTCAAGAAAGTCAGCATCACCACCGAGAACCGCTTCCAGAAGCTGGAGCTGGGCGACGTCGACATCCTGATCTCCACCGTCGGCGACACGGCCGCGCGGCGCAAGATCGCCACCGCCATCGAGCCGGGTTACAACGAGACCAGCGTCAACGTGCTGTTCCGCCCGGGCGAGGCCGTGCCGGCGTGGAATCAGATCCGCCACGAGACCATCTGCGCGCTGCAGGGCAGCTATTTCAACAAGCCGATGAGCGAGCGCTACCTGCTCGAGCTGCAAACCTACAAGACCGTGCGCGACGCCCAACTGGCGTTGCGCGACGGCCAGTGCTCCGGCTTCCTGTACGCGACGGCGGCGCTGGCCAACACCGCCCAGCTGCCCGAATGGGCCGGCTACAAGATGCCGCTGCCGAACGCGCTGATCACGCCGATGGCGATCTTCATCGCGCGCGGCGAGCAAGGCAGCGAGCTGGATCTGGCACTGGGCAATATCCTGGCCGACCTGCACCGCACCGGCTGGCTGCTGGAGGCCAACAACCGATGGGGCATCGCCTCGACCTCCTGGCTGAAGGCGCAGAAGGAACTCTGGTCGGCGCGCGACGAGCACGGGCAGTACCTGTGCGTGCGCAACAATACCGGCAACTGGATCGCCGCCTGCCGCGCCGCCGAGTACGTGTCAAGCACCGAGGTCAGCGGCGTGCAGGCGGTCGGCCTGTGGATCAAGGAACAGCTGGGCGTGGACCTGAACTTCGTCTACGACCCGTACGACCGCGCGCAATTCTTCACCGGCATCTGCTACACCATGTTGCTGATCACCTGCAGCATCGCCATCAGCATGGCGCTGGGCATCGCCGTCTCGGTCGCGGTGGACGGCCGCGACGGCTGGACCGCGCGCGCCATCCACGCCATCATGGCCTACGGCAGGCTGACGCCGCCGCTGCTGATGATGTACCTGATCTTCTTCGGCCTCGGCGGCTGGACCATGCGCGAGTTCGGCATCAAGCTGCCGGCGTTCGCCGTGGCGGCGTTCTGTTCCGGCTACTACACGGCCGGCCTGGTGATGCGCGCCTTCCTTGAGGCGGCCAGCCACGTCCGCACCTATGAAGCGGGCTTCGTGCTGCACCTGCGCAACCTGGGACGCACGGCGCAATACGCCAACTGGCCGGTCAAGCAGGCGCTGATCAACCTGACCAAGCAGACCATGATCGCCTCGGCCATCGCGATCCCGGAACTGCTGAGCGCCAGCAGCCTGCTGATCGCTGAAAAAGGCAACATCTTCCTGACCATGACGGTGCTGCTGATTACCTTCTACCTGATCACCAGCCTGTGGACCAGGATCTTCAATTACCTGGAAAAGGCCTTGCTGCCGACCGTGGGGCAACCATGAACAACGAAACCCTGAGTTTCCTGCTGACGTGGACGCCCTTCCTGCTGCAGGGCTTCATGTGGAATGTGTTCATCGCCGTGTGCGCGGTGGCGCTGGGCACGCTGATGGGCGCCGGCCTGGCTTGGCTGCGGGTGAAGAAAACCGGCCCCGTCGGCACTGCGGCCGAGCAGGTCTCGACCTTCTTCCGCGGCGTGCCGACGCTGGCGCTGATCTTTTACGCGGTGTTCGTGCTGCCCAGCGAATTCGCGCTGCCGGGCACCGAGATGACGATCCATATTCCGCAGTGGGTGAAGGCGGTGATCGGCTTGTCGGCGGCGCCGCTGTCGTTCACGTCGGAGAGCCTGGTGGTGGCCTACCGCGCCTGGTCGCGCGGCGACATCGGCGCGGCCCTGCTGTTCATCCCGACCTGGATCAATGTGTTCCTGATTTCGTTTGTCGCCTCGAGCGCCTCGTCGCTGGTCGGCGTGAGCGAGCTGGTGAGCCGTTGCAACACGGTGATCGCCGCCACCGGCACCAGCGTCATGGTGCCGGTGTACATTTACTGCAGCTTTTACTTTGTCATCACATCGCTGGTGTTCACGGCGCTGATCGGCAAATTCAAGACGTCACGCTTCATGGCCGGGGTGCACACCCGGCTCTCGCACGCCCACGCCGCACTGCGCAACTGACCTCGCCCGGAAACCGACGCCATGCCACTCACCTTCAAAGAAGAGATTGAACTGCAAGCCGCTTTCATGCACATCAAGCGTGAGCGCCGCGAGTCCCTGCAGGCGATGTTCGGCGGCACCCAGCTGCGCGCCAAGAGCCGGGTCGAAGACGCCAAGACGCTGGCCAAGGACGCCAAGGACTGCAAGAAAAAACTGGGCGCCATTCCCGGCGTCGCGGTGCCGCATTTCAGCATACCGCAGCTGAACATCGACCTGTTCAAGGGACTGGACCTGCCCGGCCTGATCGACTTCCGCATCCCGGGCGTAGGCTTGCCGAATTTCGACATCAACCTGATCCCGGACATCCACCTGGGCTCCATTCCAGGCTTCAACCTGCCCACGGTAAGGCTGAACCTGAAGGGCCTGATCAAGTTCAAGGACTTGCTGCCCGATATCTCGCTGCGCGCGCTGGTGTTCAAGATCGCGCTGAAATTCCCGGAAATAAATATCCCCTCGCTGCTGTTCGACCTGAGCAAGATACTGAGCATTGATTTCGATGTGGCGTTCCCGCGCATCCGCGACCTGTTCCCGGACTTTTTCAAGATCGACCTGAACGTCAGCCTGCCGCACCTGGCGATACCGGACATCAGCCTGCCCAACGTCAACCTGCCCAACCTGGACCTGCCCAACATCAACCTGGGCGAGATCGACTTCAGCAAGATTCACATCCCCGGTTTCGACTTCCCGACCATGCTCAAGGTGCCGGGCTTCGACAAGGTGCTGCGGCTGCTGTTCGAGCTGTTCGACAGCCTGGACATCGAAGTCATCCTCGCCGAACTGGGTGTCGAGTTCATGGCCGACTTCATCAGCTCGGCGCTGCCGCTGGTGCAGCAGGTCAAGGCCGGCGCCAAGGCGGCCAGCAACTGGGGCACAGCGGCGATGGACTGGCACAAGGCGCAGAAGACCACGGTGCAGCGCGGCTTCCTGCTGCCGGGCGACGCCCGCGACGCCTGCGACGCCGTGGCCGCGCTGCTGCGCACCAGCCGCAACGAGCATGCGGCGCTGGCGGCGATCCAGACCACCCAGCTGGCGGTGTCCACGGCCGGCCTGTTCGCCGACCTCGGCGGCGTGACCGGCCCGGCCGTGGCGGCCGCCAGCGCGATCGCCACCACCTGCCAGAAGATCATGATCATGGGCGCGCGCTACAAGGAGATGAAGAAGGTCAACCAGATCCTGAGCGCGTCGGCGATGGAAGCGCTGTCGTCGAACATCTTCCGGGTGTCGCCGCTGCTGGGCTGCTACTACCTGGCCAACAACAGCACCAGCAGCGTGCTCAACATCCTGTGCGACAACATCATCGAGGATGGCTGGATGGCGCAATGGGAACAGAACAAGCGCCAGCATCTCGATCCGCTGCTGACGGAGTGCGCGCGCTTCATTTCGGAATCGCGCTACGTGCTCGATCCGGTGCGGCAGAACAAGGGGATGTTTGTCGAGAAAAGCAGCATGGACAAGCTGAAGGAAGGAATGGCCTTGTACATCAAGAAAAAGCGCGGCCTTGCGCCGGCGCACGCCAGGGTGGCGACGCACAAATACGTGGGCTGACGGCAAAGCTCGCCGCAGGCGCGGCGAGCTTTAGCAACCGGTCAGCGGCGGTGGTAGCCGCGCCCACCCCAGCCGCGTCCGCCGCAGCACCAGTGGCCGAACGAAAAGTCCAGGCCGATCGATACCGGCGGGTAATAATAGGCCGGTGCCGGCGCGTAATAAACCGGCTGGGCGACGTAGGTGGTCGTATAGACCGGCTCGGTGGTATACACCACGCGCGACGCGCTTTGCGCCGGCAACTCTTCCGTCCACGTGCCCGACTGCACGCTGCTGCCCGCAGGCACGGTCGACACGGTATGCCACTGATACGGATCCTGCACGCGGGCGCTGGTGTAATACGGCTGCTGCACTGCGCAGCCTGTCATTGCCGCCAGGGCGGCCACTACGGCGATGATGGTTTTCATGGCGAATTCTCCTTGTTCCAGATGTTACTATATAAGGAAGTGCGGCAATGCTGGAGTCCCATTACAGCTTGTTACACCCGATGTAACAGACGAAAAAAAAGGAACCGCGCGCGGTTCCTTTTTTGTCTGCAACGCCGGGCTTACTCCCGCTGCTTAGTCCAGCTTCCAGGCGTAATCGACCTTGGTCCAGGTTTCGGCCGGGGCGCCGTCCTTGGTGCCCGGCTTGAACTTGCAGGCGCTAATGGCCTTGATCGCGGCCTTGTCCAGGTTCTTGAAACCGCTGCTCTTTTCAACCTTGGAATCGGCCACCGAGCCGTCCGGCTTGATCAGGAAGGACATCGATACCGTCCCCTGCTCTTCGTTCATCAGCGACGCTTTCGGGTATTCGGCCTTGCAGTTTTTTGCATCGAAACTGGCCGGAACTTCAGCAGCAAACGCCACTGGTGCGCTCGAAACGAGCACTGCTGCAATCACACTTAACCAACGCTTATTTGTAGACATCTGATTTCCCCAAGTGTTTTAGTATCCGGCACTTTGCTGATTTATTACAGTTTCCAGCTGTAATCGACTTTGGTCCAGGTCTGGGCCACGGCGCCGTCCTTGGTGCCCGGCTTGAACTTGCAGGCGCTCAGGGCCTTGATGGCGGCCTTGTCGAGGTTTTTGTAGCCGCTCGACTTGTCGACTTTCGACTCAACCACGTTGCCGTCCGCAGCCACCAGGAAGGACATGGTGACGTCGCCCTGCTCTTCGTTGATCAGCGATGCCTTAGGGTATTCAGCCTTGCAATTCTTGGAGTCCAGCGATGCTGGCACTTCGCCGGCGAAAGCGGTCGAAGCAGCGGACAGGATGACGGCGGCGAATACACTGGTAGAAAACTTATTCATTATGCAATTTCCAAATAATTATTATTAAAAACTGGTTAGTCGAATCCCACAGCGGACCTACGTGCCGCGCAAAAGCGCGACGGCAGACTGCGGCAAAGTTTTAGAACTCTTCCCACTCATCGCTGCCGGCGGTGCTGGCTGCCGAGGCGACTTTCTTCGGTTTGGCTGCTGCGGCTGGCGCGGCGGCCAGTTTTTTCACAGGAGCGCGGGCGGTGATCGGTTTGACCACTGCCTTGGTGGCGGCAGGCTGGTACACAGGAGCCGTAACGCGCTCCTCGCCTTCCACCAGTTTGAAGATGCTGACCACGCGCGACAGTTCGGCGGCCTGGTCTTGCAAGCTTTGTGCGGCGGCGGCGGCTTCTTCCACCAGCGCGGCGTTTTGCTGGGTCATGCTGTCCATCTCGATGATGGAGACATTGACCTGTTCGATACCAGCGCTCTGCTCCTGGCTGGCGTTGGCGATTTCGCTCATGATGTCGGTCACGCGGCGGACCGAGGCAACCACCTCGTCCATCGTCACGCCGGCCTGGCCGACCAGCTTGGTGCCGGCGCCGACTTTTTCGACCGAGTCATCGATCAGCATCTTGATTTCTTTTGCCGCACCGGCCGAACGCTGGGCCAGGTTGCGCACTTCCGACGCCACCACGGCGAAGCCGCGGCCTTGTTCGCCGGCACGTGCCGCTTCCACCGCGGCGTTCAGCGCCAGGATGTTGGTCTGGAAGGCGATGCCATCGATCACGCCGATGATGTCGACAATCTTCTTGGCCGATGCGTCGATCGAGCTCATGGTGTCGACCACTTCCGACACCACTTTGCCGCCCTTGATCGCCACGTCCGACGCGGCCGACGCCAGCTGGTTGGCTTCGCGGGCATTGTCCGCATTCTGTTTAACGGTCGAGGTCAGTTCTTCCATCGCCGACGCGGTTTTTTCCAGCGAGCTGGCCTGCATTTCGGTACGCGACGACAGGTCGATGTTGCCGGCGGCGATTTCACGCGAGGCGGTGCCGATGGTTTCGGTGCCGGAGCGGACCTGGCCCACGATATCGACCAGGCTGTTGCGCATTTCTTTCATTTCGGCCAGCAGGCTGTCCTTGTCGTTGCCGGCGGTATCGATGGCGATCGACAGGTCGCCGTTGGCGATGCTGCCGGCGATCGACGCGGTGTAGTCAGGCTCGCCGCCCAGTTGTTTCAGCAGGCCGCGGGTGATCACCACGGCGGCGGCTACCGAGATACCGACAGCCAGCAGGCCCAGCACGATCATGAAGCTGCGCGCGCTGGAGAAGCCGCTGGCGGCATCCACTTGTACTTGTGCATTCAGCTTGTCTTCCAGCGTGGCCAGCTGGTCGAGCGCGGCCATCCATTTTTTCTGGGCTGGACGGATTTCCTTGATCAGTACCTTGGTTGCTTCTTCGGCCTTGTTGGCCAGCCACAGTTCGGACGCCTTGGCGATGGCCGGCATGGCGATCGCTTCCTGCTCCTTGATGGTCGCCAGCAGCGCCTTTTCTTCAGGCGTGGCTTCGACCGAGAACTGCGTGCTCAGTTTGTTTTGTGCATCGGCGTACTTGCCGGCCAGTTCCTTGATGCGATTCATCTCCGGCTCCATGTCGCCGGCATCGGTCATCAGGGTCAGGATACGCAGCGACGTGATGCGGTCGCCCACGTTCGCGCGCATATCGACCACCAGGCGCGAGACGACGTTGTTCACGCTGATGACGTGGTCCAGGCGATCCTGGATTTGTGCCATGCGGAAGATGCCGACGGTCGTCACCGCCACCAGAAATAAGAGAACCAGCGCGAATCCGAGACCCAGGCGCGTTCCGACTTTCATTTTTGCTAAATTCATTTCGTCTCTTCGTAAGTGACACAGTTGATAAGAGTGCCCTGGATGGCTTCGTCTTTTGCACGGCACTATCCACTCGGCCCTTGCTGCTAGGTAATATATGTGACAGTAGCAAACAATGACTGCGAATGCAAAACTAGCGGTTCGGGGAATGCTGATGTGTCGCTTTTGAACCGCAAATACACAGAAGGAACAGCGTGGATATGTGTGTATATTAGGGAATTATAGATGCAAATTTTGCTTCAAAGCAAGCAAAACCTGCCTTAAAAATACGCAAGCGAACTTTCTGCGTGGAAATACCAACACACCCGACGATTGTTTGCCAAATAGGCTAGATCATGCGGCAATGCGCAGGTGCGAGGCGGCTTCGAGCAGCAGGCGGGCGTCGCCGGCGGCGAGTTTTTTGGAGTCGGACAGGACCTGGCGGAAAGCGCGGGCACCCGGCAGGCCTTGCATCAGGCCCAGCATGTGGCGGGTGATGGAATTGAGCTTCAAGCCGTTTCCACCGTGCTGGGCCAACTGGGCCTGAATGTAGGGAATCATTGCTTCCAGGACCTGTTCGCGGGTCTTGGGCGTGGTGGCGGCGCCATAGTAACGCTGGTCGAAGCCGGCCATCATGAACGGATTGTGATACGCCTCGCGGCCCAGCATGACGCCGTCCAGGTGCTTCAGATGCTCGTCGATTTCGGCTTCGGTCTTGATGCCGCCGTTGATAATGATTTCGCAGTCAGGAAAATCGCGCTTCAATTGATAGGCGAATTCGTACTTCAGCGGCGGCACTTCGCGGTTTTCCTTGGGCGACAGGCCCTTCAGGATGGCGTTGCGCGCGTGCACGATAAAGGTGGTGCAGCCGGCCTGGTTGACGGTGCCGACGAAGTCGCGCACGAAGTCGTAGCTCTCGGTCTGGTCGATGCCGATGCGGTGCTTGACGGTGACGTCGATGCTGACGGCGTCGCGCATGGCCTTGACGCAGTCGGCCACCAGCTGCGGCTCGGCCATCAGGCAGGCGCCGAACGCGCCCTTCTGCACGCGCTCGGACGGGCAGCCGCAGTTCAGGTTGATCTCGTCGTAGCCCCACTTCTCGCCCAGTTTGGCGCTGGTGGCGAGGTCGGCCGGATCGCTGCCGCCCAGCTGCAGCGCCACCGGATGCTCTTCATCGCTGAAGCGCAGGTGGCGCTCGACGTCGCCGTAGACCAGCGCGCCGGTGGTGACCATTTCCGTGTACAGCCAGGTGTGACGGCTGATCTCGCGGTGGAACACGCGGCAGTGGCGGTCGGTCCAGTCCATCATCGGCGCGACGGACAGGCGGCGGCCCGGCACTGCGGGGGCCTTGGCGGTGGTCGGCAGGTTGATGATGGTCATGGCGGCAACACTCGGTATCGGTCGGGGGTCGACATTATAGCTCAGGCGGCGGGCGGCGTCCGCAGCGCCCGCAGGATGTCGCGCCAGCTAAGGATGCCGACCAGCCGGTCGGCAGCGCTGAGGATGGGAATGCACGAAATATTGTGCGCATTAAACACGTCGATGGCGTCGTCCACACTGGCGTCCGCGCGCAGCACGACGGGGCGGCGTGACATGATCTGGTGGACTTTCTTGTTCAACGTGGCCACGTCCTTGTAGGTTTCCACCGAGCTGCCGAGGTTGGGGCTGAGCGCCTTGTACAGATCGCGGTCCGAGACCACGCCCAGCAGCTCGCCTTGCTCCATCACCAGCACGTGGTGGAACTTGCCGTGATCGAAGATTTCCTTGACCAGGCTGAGACGGTCGTCCAACTCCACCGTCACCACGTTCTTGCTCATGATTTCCTTGAGTTCCATGCCCTCCTCCGCAGATGCCGATTGAAGTCCATAGGCTACAACACAAACGGCAGCGTCACCAGTCCGACCAGGTAGCGGGCCGGCTTCTTGCCGGGATTGGCGTAGCTGATGTGCTGGTCCTCGCGGATGGCCAGGCAGTCGCCCTGCTCCAGCCGCCATTGCCCGTCGCCGGCGCTGATGTCCATCACGCCCTCCAGCAGCCACACCTGCTGGTAGACGTCGGACTCGCGCAGCACCTGCTCGTAGGCCACGCGCTGGCCGGGCGGGAAGATCACTTCGACCAGCTGCATCGGCGAGCGGGCCGGCGGCGACAGCTGGCGCCGCACGTAGCCGGAGGCCGGATCGGTCCACACCGCCTGCTCGACCGCGCGCCGCAGCGGCGATGGCGCGCTCGGCGCCACCTCTCCCGCCTCGAACAGCGAAGCCAACGTCACGCCCAAGGCGCCGGCCAGCTTGTCCAGCACGGTGGCGGTGGCGCTGCTCTCGCCGCGCTCGATCAGCGAGATATTCGACCGGCTGACGCCGCTGCGCTCGGACAAGGCCGTCAGCGACAACTGCCGCGCTTCGCGCAAGGCCAGCAAACGGCTGGCAATAAGTTCGTTGATATCCATGAAATCCATTATACTGGATTTTATCATCCAATAAACTGTCGCCCACCGCCACCATGCAAATCGCCTTTGAATCACCCAACCAGCCCGAGGTCATCGCCCTGATCGCCGATCTCGACGCCTACCAGCTGACCTTGTATCCACCCGAATCCGTGTACGCGCTGGACCTGGACTCGCTGATGCAGCCGCACGTCAAGTTCGCCGTCGCGCGCGACACCGAAGGCGCCATCGTCGGTTGCGGCGCCATCGTATTGACGCCGGAGTACGGCGAGATCAAGCGCATGTACGTGCAGCCGGCCCAGCGCGGCAAGGGACTGGCGCTGGGCGTGCTGTCCCTGCTGGAACAGGCGGCGCTGGACCAGGGCTGTCCGCTGCTGGTGCTGGAAACCGGCCCGGCGCAGCCGGAGGCGATCGGCCTGTACCAGCGCCACGGCTTCCAGCGCTGCGCGCCCTACGGCGGTTATCCGGACGATCCGCTCAGCGTGTTCATGGAAAAACCGCTGCCGCGCCTGTAATCAGTGGACTACGCCTTTTTCTTCTTGCGCACCACCGCCAGCTTGGGCGCCTTCGGGCCGAACATTCCGGCCACGCGTTCCAGCCGCGCGGCGCCGTCGCCGGTCAGCGTGCCGGTGGCGCCGGCCACCTGGCGCACGATGCCCAGCGCCGCCGCGCGCGCTTCCGGCTCGGCCGGCAGCAGCAGCGGCAGGTCGCGCATCGCGGCCGCCTCGTCCACCTGCAGCATCAGATACTGGTCGCGCACGATTTCCTTGAAGTGGGTGAGGCTCATTTCCTTGTCGTCCGAGGTGCGCAGACGCAACTGGCGTATGGTGGCGAAGGCGCGCTCGTCGGCGGCGCTCATCTCCGGGCTGCGGTAGATATACAACAAGCCGCGGATGATGGCTTCGGCCACCCCGCCCTCTCCCGTCTTCAGCGCCAGCGCGGCGCGGTGCGCCACCAGCGCCGCCTCGCGCGCGATGTCGCGGCCAATGCGGCGCGGCCTGCCGCCGTCGGTGCGCAGGCCCACCAGCGCCTGCAGCACCGGCGAGCCGTAGACGTTCAGGAACAACTGTTCGGTGGCGTGGTCGCGCAGGTCGCGGTAGCGGTCCAGCGCGGCGACGATCCGGCCGGACATCGCTTCCTGCATCTGCAGGAAGATATTGTCGGCCGCCACCGGGCGGCGCTCGGCGCGCACCTTGGCCGCCATCGCCGGAATGCCGTTCAGCAGCGGATTCTTGCTGGAGAAGGCCGTGTAGCGCAGGCGCAGCGGATGCAGCTCGCGCTGCCGCTCCGCGCTGCTCTCGCTGACCATGGTCTTCACCAGCGGGCTGGCGAAGGTGCGGTACAGCCCCTGGTTGATTTCCGACACGCGGGCGACGGTGGCGAAGCGGCGCTCGTCCTCGACATCGTTGCCGCCCAGCGCCCGCAGCGCATCGAGGCCGCGCCGTTCGAAACGCATCACATAGTCGCCGGCCGCCAGGTCGCCGGCGGCGATTTCGGCCTGCAGCATTTCCTCATCCTTGTCGAGGAACACCGCCTCGTACAGGCCGGGCGGCATGATGTCTATCATGTCCATCGCCGCGGTGAATTCCTCGTGCTCCTTGTTGGCCACCGAGGCCGAGACGAAGATGCCCAGGTGGCCTATGTCCTCGTGCATCGAGTAGATGATGGTCTGGCCGCCCGCCACCAGCGCGGCGTCGTCCTCGTACAGGTCCAGCACCCAGCCCAGCGCCTGCTGCGGCGGCGTGATGTCGTCGCCCCACGAGCAGAACACCACGATCGGCGACTTGATGTTGCGCAGGTCGATGCGGTGGCCGGCGCTGTCGAGCAGCGCGGCGTCGCTCAGGCGGTTGCCGACGAACAGCGAGTCGGCGATGTACTGCATTTCGCCCGCGTTCAGCAGCACCGGATTGCCCCACCATTTCTCGAACTCCAGGAAGCGCGGCGCCTCGGTGTCGATCTTCGAATACGCGTTGTAGTTCTTGCTCCACAGCGTGTTCGACGGATTCATTTTCTCGAAGTTGGCGACCAGTTGCGCGCCGTCGAAAATGCCGTTGCCGAGGTCGCCTGCAAGCGAAGTCATCCATGTACCGCCAAGCACGCCGCCCAGGTAGCGCAAGGGATTCTTGCCGCGCACGCCGGCCCAGTACGACAGCGGAGCGCCGGCCAGCACCAGCGGGCCGACCAGGTCAGGATTGAGCGCGCTGGTCATCATGATCTGCCAGCCGGCCTGGCAATTGCCGATCAGCGCGGGCTTGCCATCGGCCTGAGGATGCAGTTCGGCCACCCTGGCGATGAATTGCGCCTCGGCGCGGCACACGTCCTCGATGGTCTGGCCCGGCACCGGCTGCGGCAGGAAGCCGACGAAATAACAGGGATGGCCGGCCTTCAGCACGACGCCGATTTCGCTGTCCTGCTTCATGCCGCCGATGCCGGGGCCGTGGCCGGCGCGCGGATCGAACACGATGAAGGGGCGCTTGGCGGGATCGGGGGTGATGCCGTCCGGCGGCACGATATGCAGCAGGCCGTAGTTGACCGGGCGGGCCAGGTCGCGGCCGTCGAGCACGACCTCGAACTCAAAGCTCAGCACGTGCGGCGCGGTCTGCTCGGCGCGGTGGTTGCGCTCGTCGCCGCGCTGGCGCAGCACGTCCATGAACAGCACGCTGCGCTGGCAGGCGTCGATCCAGTAGTCGGTCGCCTGCTGCGCCAGAAGGAAGGGATTGGCGGGCCATTGCGGCCAGCCCTGCTTGTCGTCGCTCACCGGAGTCTCCTTGATGCTGGCTATGCTGCCATGCATCAAAGTACCCCAGTGGAAATGAAAAGGCAACCGAATCCCGAGACGAAAAAAAACCCCCACCTGGCCCGGGGGCTGGTGGGGGTTTTCAGACTGCCGTCAGATCATCAGTTGAACTTGTGATCGTACTGGACAGTGAACTTGGCCGAACGTGGAGCCGTAGCCGACAGAGGCGCCTCGTAGTTGGCCGACACAGCGGTACCGCTGTTGTAGGCTTCGGTCACGTTCTGGATGGTTTGACGGTTGAACACGTTGAACACGTCGATCTTGAACGCCAGGCCCTTCACCGTCTGCGGCGAGTAGGTGGCGTTCACGTCCAGGCGGGTATCCCATGGCAGACGGCCCAGGGTACCGCGCGGCACCAGGACGTTCTTGCTGCGGTCGGAACCGAAGCAGTAGAAGGTCTGGTTCGAGTAGTTCGGCGAATCGCCAGGAGCTGGAGCGCTACCGATGCAGCTGCGTGGACGGCCGGAAGCTGCCAGGAAGTTGCCGCCGAACGAGAACTCCTTGTTCAGGATGTAGAAGCCGTAGGCTTTCAACTGGTGCTTGCGGTCGTTAGGCAGCAGGCCGTTGGCGCCCACCATCAACTCCGGATAATCCCAGACCGAGGTGGCCGACACGTCGGTCTGGCCGTTGTCCGAACGCACCTGGCCTTCGGTGTTACCCTTGTTCTTCGACAGGGTGTAGTTGACCTTGCCGTACCAGCCGTCGCGCAGCGGGTGTTCAGCGAACAGGTCCAGCGCCGCATAGGTACGGGTTGGATCTTCAGCGAAGCCGATCTCCTGTTTGGTCAAATGCACCAGTACGTCGTTCTTGCCGCCACCGGCAAAGTCGATGTAGAAGCTGTTGTCGCGACCTGGATTCATGGTCTGGCAAGTGTTGCCCCACAGTGGATTGGTTTTGTAGGAGGTGATGTTGTGGGCGTCGGCCCATTTTTCGAACGGACGCACATCGCAGAAATCGTCAATGGTCGATTTCAGCTTCTTGTAGGTGGCCTTCGCGCCGAAGTTCAGCGTTGGCGACCATGCCTTCTCGAAGCCAACCACCAGTTCGTCCTGGTACGACGGCTTCATGTCCAGCGCGGCAAGGGTCTTGGTGTCCTTGTCCTGGCCGAACTCGTTGTTACCCGACAGCGGGACGGTCAGCTGCTGCCCGAGGATCGGTGAGCCGTCGGCGTTTACGCCCGTGTAGGTGTAGTACTGGTCGGTGTTGGTCGAACGGCCTGCGCCGCGCACGGCGATGTGGGTCGGGATCGGCACCGAGAAGCGACCGGCGCTACCGAAGATCTTCAGCGATGCATCGCCGTTGGCGTCCCAAGCGACGCCCAGGCGTGGCGAGTAGGCGGCCTTCATATCGAGGAAGGTGACGCCGGAGTCGTTGATGTTCTGGAAGCCTTCGCGACGCAGGCCACCGGTGATCAGCACGTTCTGCGAGATCTGGAACTTGTCTTCCAAGTATTGCGCGGACTGCTTGGCGAAGGAGTCGGTCACGTCCGAGAACAGGCCCTTGCGCACGTAGTAGCCCTGCGCGGCCAGGCCGCCGTAAGGTGTCAGCGCCGGTACGGAGCCGCCGGTCACGTCGAATGCCGCGCCCGGTTTGTCCGTCTTCAGGTATTCCCAAGTACCGCCACCAGCCTTGAATTCCCCTGCATTGAGGGAAGCAACCTTGGTGTGGTCAAGGCCGCCGCGCAGCGTATGCTTGCCGAGCTGCCATTCGAGGTCGACGCGGTAATTCTTGACGTCGTCCTTCGAGCCGTTCGCCAGCACGTTGCCGCTCTGCGGCTGCGGGTTAGGATAGGCTATGCCAGGGGCTTGGTTGGCCACCAGCGCGGTCGTGGAGAACAGCACCGCTGTCGGATCGTAGTTCGGGAACTCGTTCAGGTGGCGCGACACGGTCTGGCCCCACAGGCCGGTCAGCGTCAGGTCCTGGGTCAGGTTACCGGTGTACTTCAGCATGGCGGTCTTGCCGCCGTTGCTGTCGACGTCGGTGCGGGTGGCGCGCGAGGTGATGTTGTTCTTGCGGCCGGCGATGGCGTAGTCGGCCGCGGTGACCGCGCCGTTGGCGCCGGTGCCGATCATGCCAGAATCCTGCACCTGCTCTTTCGGCGTGTCGCCGAACGCGGTGAATTCCAGACGATGATTGTCGGTGATGTTGTAATCCAATTTCAACAGGTAACGGGAGGTGCGAGTCTGACGATCGCGCCATGCGTTCTGGCCCAGAGAAGTCGCGACACGGGTCAGGTTGACGAAGGATTCATCACGGTCGCCTTCTTCGGCGGCGGCGAAAATGAACAGCTTGTCCTTGATCAGCGGGCCGCCGAGGTAGACGCTGGTGATCTGCTCTTCATAGGTGTTCTTGTCGCGGCTCTGGCGCAGCGTGTCATCAGTCTTGCTGCCTGGCACGCCGGTGTGGCCGTAGTTGAAGTTCCTGTAGGTCGCGCGCAGGTTTTGCGGCTGGAAGCTGGTCATCACGCCGGCTTCCCAGGTGTTGGTACCGGACTTCGAAATGACGTTGACCACACCGCCGGTCGAACGGCCGAATTCGGCGCCGTAGGAACCGGTCAGCACTTGCGCTTCGGCGATCGCGCCGAATGGCAGCTGGGACGCGCCCAGGCCGGTCAGTGGGTTGACCACTGGGAAACCGTTGATGTAGTACGAGTTTTCCGACGCGGCACCGCCGGCGAAGGAGGCACCGCCAGCGAAACGGCTGTCGACGCGGGTGGTGTTCGGGGCCAGCTGGATGATGCCTTCGATGTTGCGGGCGATCGGCAGGGATTCCAGTTGCTTGGCGGTGAACGTGGCGCCGCTTGGGCTGGTCGACACGTCGATGGTGCGGCGCTGGCCGGACACTTGAACGGTCTGGATCTGCTGCGCAGGGAACACCACTTCGGTGCTCTTGCCCAGGGTTGCATCGGCCTCGGCGGTGCCGATGACGGCGTCGCCCTTGACCAGGGTCAGCTTGTAGCTACCGGTCGGCAGCGAGGTCGCCTGGAAGCGGCCCGATGCGTCTGGTACCAGCGTGCGGCGGACGCCGGTGGCTGGATTTTCGATGTGAACTTTCACATCCGGTCCTGGCGAGACGACGCCGAAGATGGTACCGGTCGCATTCGACTGCGCCATGGCAGGCTGGATAACGCCGGTCATGATGATAGCAGTGCCAAACGCGACTGTTAACGCGTGAGCAATAACGGTTTTTCTTAACATGTGATTTCCCAATTTCCCGATTGAAGAAGCTTGTTTGACGTCAAGTCTGTGAGTGAGCACATCTTGTCGCCACCAGCTGTGTTTTTTAATAGCCCCAACTTTTTTCCAACTACGAATCGCTTTATGGGCGATTCCCTTTAAGCTTGCTTTACGGTGAGTAAAACGAACTCAAGCATCGATAAAACCACGCGGGCCAAAATGGTGTCAATTGCAAGTGCGGAATTTTCATCAATAAAACAACATTTATCTTTCCTCTAACGCAATGGCGCATCATATTGGTGCGTGATTACCCCTATTTCGCGCATAAATATCACTGATTTGGTGCAATTTCTCTACCAAAAATAGGTGGTTGGCAGACGCGGTTTTAACTATCGGGACCGGTCACCAAATTTTATATGGTGGCCCATGATGGTGCGATTTGGGCAAAACGCAGCAGAGCGCCGCCACGGGCCGCAAAATGACAAAAAGCCGCCCAGCTTGCGCTGGACGGCTTTCACGCCTGTAAGGGCGGTTTTTAGGCTCTGGAGGGCTTATGCGCCTTCGCGCGATGCCTTCTTGCGTTCGTGTTCCTTCAGGAAACGCTTGCGCAGGCGGATCGATTTCGGCGTGATCTCGACCAGTTCGTCGTCGTCGATGAATTCGACGGCGTATTCCAGCGACATCTGGATAGGCGGCACCAGGCGCACCGCTTCATCGGTACCCGACGAACGCACGTTGGTCAGCTGCTTGCCCTTGATCGGGTTGACCACCAGGTCGTTGTCGCGCGAGTGGATGCCGATGATCATGCCTTCGTACACCGGGTCGTTGTGGACCACGAACATGCGGCCGCGATCCTGCAGTTTCCAGATCGCGTAGGCCACGGCGGCGCCGTCGTCCTGCGAGATCAGCACGCCGTTGCGGCGGCCGCCCAGCTCGCCCTTGGTGTTGTCCACCGGCGCGTATTCGTCGAACACGTGCGACATCAGGCCGGTACCACGGGTCAGGGTCATGAATTCGCCCTGGAAGCCGATCAGGCCGCGCGCCGGGATCTTGTATTCCAGGCGGACACGGCCCTTGCCGTCCGATTCCATGTTCTGCAGGTCGCCGCGGCGGCGGCCCAGTTCTTCCATCACGCCGCCCTGGTTGGCTTCCTCGACGTCAACGCTCAGTTGCTCGAACGGCTCGTGGCGCACGCCGTCGACCATCTTGAACACCACGCGCGGACGCGACACGGCCAGCTCGAAGCCTTCGCGGCGCATGTTTTCGATCAAAATCGTCAGGTGCAGCTCGCCGCGGCCCGACACTTCAAAGATGGTGTCGTCGTCGGTCGGCGCCACGCGCAGCGCGACGTTGGCTTTCAGTTCGCGGTCCAGGCGGTCGCGCAGCTGGCGGCTGGTGACGAACTTGCCTTCGCGGCCGGCCAGCGGCGAGTTGTTGACCATGAAGTTCATGGTCAGGGTCGGCTCGTCGACGGTCAGCATTTCCAGCGCATCCGGGGTGTCCGGCTGGCAGATGGTCGAGCCGATGCCGATTTCCTCGATACCGTTGATCAGCACGATGTCGCCGGCGACCGCTTCGTCCACCAGCACGCGCTCCAGGCCCTTGAAGTTCAGCACCTGGTTGATGCGGCCCTTGATCGGGGTCGAGCCTGGGCCGTTGAGGACGATGACGTCCTGGCCGGCCTTGATGCGGCCGCGCGAGATACGGCCGATGCCGATCTTGCCGACGTAGGACGAGTAGTCCAGCGAGGTCACTTGCATCTGCAGCGGACCGTCCGGATTGTCGTCACGGACAGGAACGTGCTTCAGGATCGCTTCGAACAGCGGGGTCATGTCGCCTTCGCGCACTTCCGGGTCCAGGCTGGCGTAACCGTTCAGCGCCGATGCGTAGACAACCGGGAAGTCCAGCTGTTCGTCGGTGGCGCCCAGTTTGTCGAACAGTTCGAAGGTCTGGTTGATCGCCCATTCAGCGCGCGCGCCCGGACGGTCGATCTTGTTGACCACGACGATAGGCTTCAGGCCCAGCGCCAGCGCCTTGCGGGTGACGAAGCGGGTCTGCGGCATCGGGCCTTCCTGCGCATCGACCAGCAGCAGCACCGAGTCGACCATCGACAGCACGCGCTCCACTTCGCCGCCGAAGTCGGCGTGGCCCGGGGTGTCGACGATGTTGATGTGGGTGCCTTCGTACTCAACCGCGCAGTTCTTCGACAGAATGGTAATGCCGCGTTCTTTTTCGAGGTCGTTCGAGTCCATCACGCGGGTTTCAACTTGCTGGTTTTCGCGGAAGGTACCGGATTGACGCAGCAGTTTGTCGACGAGGGTGGTTTTACCGTGGTCAACGTGGGCGATGATGGCGATGTTGCGAATTGCGCGTTTTGTAGTAGACATGGTCGTTATATTTGCTGAAAAACTGCGGGTGCGTACGTAACGTACGAGAGTGGCCAATTTCTGGAACCGCGTAGTATAGCATGTTGCGGTGCAACTCCCTCTGAAATCCTGAATATTTTCAAAGAGTTGCTTTATTGGCGGCTAGGGTGACGCCGGTGGCGAATTAAAGGCGATCAGGCGCTCCGGCGCCAGGATGCTGTACTCGCCGAGGATGGCGGTGCCGAGCAGCTTGCCGTCCAGGTAAACCCGGACCCTGCCCTGCCCGGCCGGCACCACGACCGCTTCCTTGCCCAGCGCCAGGCGCTGGCCGTTGAGGAAGCGTTTGGCCAGCTCGGCCGTCAAGTGCACGGCCGGAAAGCTCGACAGCAACGCATCGACCGGCGCCAACAGGCTCAGCGGCGCTTCGTGCGCCGTCAGCTGCTCCAGGGTCAGCATGCCGTCCATGGTCAGCGCGCCGACCTGGGTGCGGCGCAGCGCGTTCAGATGGGCGCCGCAGCCGAGCGCCTCGCCGATGTCCTGGCCCAGCACGCGGATGTAGGTGCCCTTGCTGCAGGTGACCGACAGCTTCAGGAACGGCGCCTCGTAAGACACCAGCTCGAGCTTGTGGATGACCACGTTGCGCGCCTCGCGCTCCAGCGTGATGCCGGCGCGGGCGTATTCGTACAGCGGCTTGCCGTCGCGCTTGAGCGCCGAGTACATCGGCGGCACCTGCGCGATCGGGCCGCGGAAGCGCTCCAGCACGGCGTGGATCTGCTCCAGCGTGACGTCGACGGCCCGGCTGGCTATCACTTCGCCTTCGGTGTCGCCGGTGTCGGTGGTCTGGCCCAGGTGCACCGTGGTGTCGTACGATTTATCGGCTTCCAGCAGGTCCTGCGAGAACTTGGTGGCCTCGCCAAAGCACAGCGGCAGCAAGCCGGTGGCGAAGGGGTCGAGGGTGCCGGTGTGGCCGGCCTTCTTGGCGTTGAGCACGCGCTTGGCCTTGATCAGCGCATCGTTGCTGGAAAAGCCGACCGGCTTGTCGAGCAGCAGCACGCCGTCGACCAGGTCGCGGACTTTCTTGGGATGGTTTTGCTTCATCGGTGCAGCGTGCTTACTCGCCGTCTTTCTTCTCTTCGGCCGGCGCCTGGTCGTCGTCCAGCGAGCGGGTGCTGTTGGCCTGGTCGATCAGCAGCGACAATTCCATGCCGCGCGCGGTCGACGTGTCGTGCACGAAGTGCAGCATCGGCAGCGTGTGGATGTGCAGGCGCTTGCCCAGCTGGCCGCGCATGTAGCCGGCCGCGGCGCTCAGGCCGTCGACGGTGTTCTTGACCTGCTCCTTGCTGTCTTTCAGCATGGTGAAGAAGATCTTCGCGTGCGCGTAGTCCGGCGTCACTTGTACTTCGGTGATGGTGATCATGCCGACGCGCGGGTCCTTCAACTCGTAGGCGATGATTTCCGACAGGTCGCGCTGGATCTGGTCGGCCACGCGCTGACCGCGCTGTGGGATGTTTTTGCTATGTTTTGCCATGATATTCCATAAACGGCAAGTGGACGGGAGCTGATGCCCCCGTCCACTTTACCTGTTGCTGCCCTATGCGCCGGAGCTTACAGCGTACGAGCGATTTCCTGCACTTCGAACACTTCCAGGGAGTCGCCCACCTGGATGTCGTTGTAGTTCTTCAGCGACAAGCCGCACTCCAGACCGGCGCGGACTTCTTTCGCGTCGTCCTTGAAGCGTTTGAGCGAGTCGATCTCGCCGGTCCACACCACGATGTTGTTGCGCAGCAGGCGTACCGAGGACGAACGCTTGACCACGCCATCGGTGACCAGGCAACCGGCGATGGCGCCGACTTTCGAGACCAGGATGACCTGGCGAATCTCGACCTGACCGATGACGGTCTCGCGTTTTTCCGGTGCCAGCATGCCCGACAACGCCGATTTGATCTCGTCGATCGCATCGTAAATGATGTTGTAGTAGCGGATGTCCACACCGTTCGACTCGGCCAGCTTGCGCGCCTGGGCGTCGGCACGGGCGTTGAATCCGATGATGACCGCTTTCGAGGCGACCGCCAGGTTGACGTCCGATTCGGTGATGCCGCCGACCGCTGCGTGCACAACCTGTACCCGCACTTCGGAAGTCGACAGTTTCTGCAGCGAGCCAACCAGCGCTTCCTGCGAACCCTGCACGTCGGTCTTGATGATCAGCGGCAGGTTCTTGACTTCGCCTTCGGCCATCTGGTCGAACATGTTTTCCAGCTTCGCGGCTTGCTGCTTGGCCAGTTTCACGTCGCGGAACTTACCTTGACGGAACAGACCGATTTCGCGCGCCTTGCGCTCGTCCGCCATGACCATGACTTCTTCGCCGGCTTGCGGCACTTCGGTCAGGCCCTGGATTTCGACCGGGATCGATGGACCGGCTTCGTTGATCGGCTTGCCATTTTCGTCCAGCATCGCGCGCACGCGGCCGTAGGAAGAGCCCGCCAGGATCACGTCGCCGCGCTTCAGCGTACCGGATTGCACCAGGATGGTCGCGACCGGGCCCTTGCCCTTGTCCAGACGTCCCTCGACCACCAGACCGCGCGCAGGCGCATCGATCGGGGCTTTCAGTTCCAGCACTTCGGCTTGCAGCAGCACCTGTTCCAGCAGCGCGTCGATGCCGACGCCGGTCTTGGCCGATACCGGCACGAATGGCGATTCGCCACCGTATTCTTCCGGCACCACTTGTTCGGCAACCAGTTCCTGCGTCACACGGTCCACGTTGCCGCCCGGTTTGTCGATCTTGTTGATCGCCACCACCAGCGGCACGCCGGCCGCTTTCGCGTGGGCGATCGCTTCCTTCGTCTGCGGCATCACGCCGTCGTCCGCCGCCACCACCAGGATGACGATGTCGGTTGCTTTCGCACCGCGGGCACGCATCGCCGTAAAGGCTTCGTGACCCGGCGTATCGAGGAAGGTGATCGTGCCGCGTGGCGTATCCACGTGGTAGGCGCCGATGTGCTGGGTAATGCCGCCGGCTTCGCCCGACGCCACCTTGGCGCGGCGGATGTAATCCAGCAGCGAGGTTTTACCGTGGTCGACGTGACCCATGACGGTCACCACCGGAGCGCGCGGCACCGATTCAAAGTGAGCGTGCTCACCCTGGTCGGCCAGCAGCGCTTCCGGATCGTCGATCTCGGCGGCGAAGGCCTTGTGACCCATTTCTTCGACCAGTATCATCGCGGTTTCCTGGTCCAGCACCTGGTTGATGGTGCACATCTGGCCCAGCTTCATCAGTTGCTTGATGACTTCGGAAGCCTTGACCGACATCTTGTGCGCCAGTTCGGCCACGGTGATGGTTTCCGGCACGTAGACGTCCTTGATGACGGCTTCGGTCGGCGCCTGGAAGTTGGTTTCGCGGTCATCGGCGTGCGAGCCGCGACGGCCGCCCTTGCCGCCACTGCGCCAGCCGTCACGGCCGCCGGTCGAACCGGTGTTGCCACGGCCCTTGTTGGCCGCGCCGGGTGCGCCGCGTTTCTTGGCGTCGTCCTGCCAGGTCGACGAGACATTGGCCGACTTGATCGACTTCTTGTCCGCGGTGACCGGCTTCTTGTCGTCTTTCTTCTCGCCAGGCTTGGCCACGGCGCCGGTGGCAGGCTTGTGCAGCGTGCCTTCGGCAACCTTGGCCTTGACCGGCGCGGGCGCCGGTTCAGGCGCCTTGATGGCGCGGCGCGGCGCGTTCATCATGGCCTTGATCTGGGCAACCTCGTCGGCCACGGCTTTGCGTGCGCGCTCGGTGGCATCCGCTTTTTCGGCGGCTTCCTTGGCGGCGACGGCGGCCTTCTTCTTGGCTTCCTCGGCGGCGGCTTTTTTCTTTTCCTCGGCGGCGGTGTCGGCTACCGGCGCGGTGCCGGCAGCTGCGGCGGTCGCGGCGGCGGCGGCCTTGGCGGCGGCTTTCTTGGCTTCAGCGTCGGCTTCCTTCTTGGCTTCCGCTTCGGCGGCGGCGGTGGCGCGCGCTTGCGCTTCCTTCTCCGACTCCAGCTTGGCCAGGCGCTCCTGCTTCTCGCGCAGTTCCGCTTCCTGACGTGCGATCAGTTCTGCCTGCTTGCGTGCCTCTTCTTCGCGGCGTGCGACTTCAGCGGCGTCGACCACCGGGGCGGCAGGCGCCGCCGGCGCGGCGACGACCGGCTCGTCGCGCTGGACGAAGGTACGCACCTTCTTCACAGCGACCTGAATCGTGCGGGCCTTGCCATTGGCGTCGGCCTGCTTGATTTCAGTGGTTTCTTTGCGCGTCAGCGTGATCTTCTTCTTTTCGGTATCAGCCGAGGCGCCGTGGGTACGGCGCAGGTGATCGAGCAGCTTATCCTTATCATCTTTCGACAATGGATCTGACGTCGAACTTTTTTCGACGCCGGCAGAACGCAGCTGCGTCAGCAGCAAGTCTGCAGGCATCTTCAGTTCGGTGGCAAATTGGGCTACGTTGTTACTCGCCATTCAGTCCTCTTTTCTATGTGTCGCGGAGATGATAAAGATACTCAAATTAAGCCTTTGCAGATTCGGCAAGACTCCATGCCTTGGCCTGGAGGCCTTTGGCACGGTCGTCGTACTTCGAGTCAACCAACTTCATCTCATCGTCGGTCACATCTTCAAATTCACTCTTAATCAATGCTCGTGCACGGTCTGCGGACAACGCCAGGATGGCGCCGAATTCGTCGTAGGCCAGTGCAGCAAATGCTTCCACCGTCTTGATGCCAGCCAGACCCAGCTTGCCGGCGGTGACGCGGTCCATGCCTTCCAGACCGACCAGCGCCTCGTCCATGCCTTCCAGGCCTTCTTCCGAAGCGATCGCTTCGGTGACCAGGGCGTCACGGGCGCGGGTACGCAGTTCGTTGACGGTGTCTTCGTCGAACGATTCGATTTCCAGCATTTCGGAGATCGGCACGTAGGCGATTTCTTCCAGGCTGGCAAAGCCCTCTTCCACCAGGATGTCGGCGACTTCCTGGTCGACGTCCAGTTTTTCCATGAACAGTGCGCGCACCGCCGCGGTTTCCTGGGCTGCCTTGTCGGCCGATTCCTCGGCCGTCATGATGTTGATCTTCCAGCCGGTCAGGTCGGAAGCGAGGCGCACGTTCTGGCCGGAGCGGCCGATGGCGATCGCCAGGTTTTCCTCGTCGACCACGACGTCCATCGCGTGCTTCTCTTCGTCGACCATGATCGACGAGACGTTGGCCGGAGCCAGCGCGCCGATGACGAACTGCGCCGGATCTTCGGACCACAGCACGATGTCGACGCGTTCGCCGCCCAGTTCGCCGGTCACGGCCTGCACGCGCGAACCGCGCATGCCGACGCAGGTGCCGATCGGGTCGATGCGCTTGTCGGCCGTGTAGACGGCGATCTTGGCGCGGACGCCGGCGTCGCGCGCCGCCGATTTAATTTCCAGCATGCCTTGCTCGATTTCCGGCACTTCCAGTTCGAACAGCTTCATGATGAAGTCCGGAGCGGTGCGCGACAGGATCACTTGCGGGCCGCGCATATTGCGGTCGATGCGCAGGATGAAGGCGCGGACGCGGTCGCCGATACGCAGGTTCTCTTTCGGGATCATCTGGTCGCGTGGCAGGCGGGCTTCGATCTTGCCCGACTCGACGATCGCATCGCCGCGTTCCATGCGCTTGATGGTGCCGGTCACGAGCGCGTCGCCGCGCTCCAGGAAGTCGACCAGGATCTGTTCGCGCTCGGCGTCACGCACGCGCTGCAGGACCACCTGTTTGGTGTCCTGGGCGAAGCGGCGGCCGAATTCGACGGATTCGATAGGCTCTTCGATGTGGTCGTCCACTTCGATGTCCGGAATCTGTTCCTTGGCTTCGAAGTGCAGGATTTCCTGGTCCGGCAGCTGCAGGCCGGCTTCGTCGGGCACCACGTGCCAGCGGCGGAAGGATTCGAACTCACCCGACTCGCGGTCGATCGAAACGCGAATATCCACTTCACCTTCATAGCGTTTCTTCGTGGCTTGCGCCAACGCGAATTCAAGCGCGCCGAAAACCACATCTTTATCGACGTTTTTCTCACGCGCCAGCGCGTCTACCAATAACAAAACTTCGCGACTCATGCTTTGCGTCCCTTAAAATCCACCTTTGGCACCAAGCGTGCCTTATCCACATCGGCGAGCGTAAACTCCAACAACGCCGGACCTTCATTGCTTTCAAATTCCAACGACAAATTATCGCCCTGGGGTTCTTGCAGAACGCCCTCGAACGATTTCCGGTTGTTCGTACCCGGCATTGCGGTGCGCAGTTTGACGATTGCTACGCAACCGGCAAAACGCACGAAGTCTTCCAGCTTGCGCACCGGGCGATCCAGCCCTGGCGACGAGATTTCGAGACGCTCGTAGTTCACGTTCTCGACCGTCAGCACGTGCGACAGCTGGTGGCTGACCGTGGCACAATCCTCCACGGTAATCGGGCCTTTTTCTTCGGCGTCGGCGGCGTTGAAATCGATAAAGACGCGCAGCAGTCCGCGCTCGGCCCGTTCGACATCAACCAGCTCATAGCCCAGACCCGTTACGGTCTTTTCAATTAATTCCGGCAGCTGCAAGAAATTCTCCAGATCAAGGCCTGTTTCAACATATTAAAAACAGGCCGTTCAAAACGGTTCACCAAAAAAAAAATGGGCATCTGCCCATCTTCTTGTAATACCCAGCCAGATGAAAGCATTCTCAGGGGAAGTACCCCGCGAAGAACTTTTACTAGGCTGATTATTATAACCTTATATGATCTCCGCTGCAATGCCGCACGAGTCGGAAAAGCAGGCACGCAACAGTTCAAATAAGGCTACAAGCCTTGCAAACAGGCGCTATCGCCGGTTTGCAAGGACGGGGGTTTAACCCTTGCGACGACGCGGCATGCCGTGGTCGATCGCACCGCCGCGTGGCGGCTGGCCGCGGCGCGGCGCGCCGGAATTACCAAAACCGAAAGTCGTCTGCAACGGATCCGGCTGGCGCGGACCGCGGCCCGGACCCTTGGCCGACTGGCCGCCGCCCTGACCCGCTCCACCCTGGCCGCCTTGCGGACGCCCCTGCCCTTGCGGACGGCCGCCCTGGCCCTGCGGACGCGCCGGGCCTTCGCCCAGCGGACGGCCGCCGGCGTAACCGCCGATGCCCTGCGGACGACCACCCGGACGGCCCGACGTCTGCGCGCCGGCCGGACGGCCCTGGCCGTTGCCATTGCCGCCTGGACGGCCGCTGCCCTGGGCGCCGCCTGGACGACCCTGGCCATTGCCGCCCGGACGACCCTGGCCGCCACCGAAACCGCCGCGGCCCTGGCCGCGCGGGGCCTTGGCGAACGGCATCGCGTTGTCGTTGCTGACATCGGCGCGGTTGAAGTTCGGTTCGTCGTGATCGTCCTCGTCATCGTCGTCGAAATCGCGGTCATCGCCACGGCCGCGTTGCGGACGCTTTTCCGGGCCCTTGTTCTGGGCCGGCTTGGCTTGCTGCGGGCCTTTGCCGCGCGGCGCAGGCGCATCGCCCGCACCTTTCTTCTCGACGCCGTACGCCGCCATCAGGTCGCGCACGGTGTTTTCTTCCATCTCTTCCCAGCGGCCGCGCTTCAGGCTGCTTGGCAGGGTCATCGCGCCGTAGCGGGTGCGGATCAGGCGCGACACGGTCAGGCCGATCGCTTCGAACATGCGGCGCACTTCGCGGTTGCGGCCTTCGCCGATGATCACGCGGTACCACTTGTTGATGCCCTCGCCGCCGCCGTCGGCGATCTTGGAGAACTGCGCCAGGCCGTCTTCCAGCTCGACGCCGGCCAGCAGCTTCTGGCGCATGCCTTCTTCCAGCACGCCCAGCGTGCGCACCGCGTATTCGCGGTCGATGCTGTAACGCGGGTGCATCAGGCGGTTGGCCAGGTCGCCGGAGGTGGTGAACAGCAGCAGGCCTTCGGTATTGAAGTCGAGGCGGCCGATGGCCAGCCACTTGCCGGCCTTCATGGTCGGCAGGCGGTCGAACACCGATGGACGGCCTTCCGGGTCGTCATGGCTGACGATCTCGCCGGCCGGCTTGTGGTACACCAGCACGCGCGGCGGCTTCTTGCTGACGCGGCGCTGGATCAGCTTGCCGTTGATGCGCACCGCATCGGTCGGCAGGATGCGCTGGCCGATGTGGGCCGGCTCGCCGTTGACCGACACGCGGCCGGCAACGATCAGGTCTTCCATGTCGCGGCGCGAGCCGAGGCCGGCTTCGGCCAGGACCTTGTGCAGCTTCGGCGCGTCGTCGTCCGAGGTCAGGTCGCGGCGCACGGCTTTCGGCGCCTGGCGGCCCTTGCCCGACTCTTCGCTGTCGAAGGCGTCGGAGGTGACGTAGGAGAACGCTGCGTCGGCATCGTTGGCCTTGGCGCCATTGGCGTTCTGGCCGGGACGCGGCTTGCCGTTCTTGCCCTTGCCGTTCTTGCCGTTGCGTTGACCATCGCGCTGGCCGTCGCGCGGACCGCGCTCGTGGCGCGGCTTGCCGCCGTTCGGTGCGGCGCCCTCTTCCGCCGGGGCGGCTTCGCCTTCGGCGGCAACTACAGGGGCCGGGCGCGGCATCATCGCCTCGCGGGCGGCGCGCTGTTCGCGCATCTGGCGCGGGCCGCGCGGACCGCGTGGGCCACGCTCACCGGCTTCGGCAGGAGCGGCTTGCGCTTCGACTGCGGGGGCTGGTGCCGCGGCTGGCGCGGCGGCTGCAGCTGCTGCGGTATCGGCAACAACCGGCGCGGCCGGCTTTTTGGCGCGCGGCGCCTTGGCCGGAGGTTCAGTTGCAGCTGCAGCTGCGGGAGCGGCTTGCGGCTGGGCTTCGGCGCCGTCGGCTGCCGGAGCGGCCTTGGCGGCCGGCTTGGCGCGCGGTTTTTTCACCGGGGCTGCGGCGTCTGCGGCAGCCGGTGCGGCGACCAGGTCGGCCTCCGCCTTGGGCTTGCGCTTGGCCTTGACCGGCGCGGCGCCGGACTCGGCGGCGGCGCTCGGCGCATGCGCCTCGCTATCGGCTTCGATCTGGGCTTTGGTGCGGCGTTTAGGCTTGGCGGCCACTTCGGCCGGCGCTACGTCGTTGACTGTCTCAGGGGAATTAGGATTGTTCATTATTCATTTCTTGGTTGTGCTCAGCGTCAACCGTTAAATCTGGCGCAGGGTCGTGATTAATTGGTTCTGGGCCGGCTTCCGGGCTGGTCGACGCTGGTTCAGCTTCGACGACGGGCAACTCGCTTTGCGCGGCTTTCTCAAAGTTTTCCTGCAGGGCCGCTTCCAGCGCTTCCATATCCGGACCGCCACCCTGCATATCGCTGATTTGCTGCAAAGGAGGCAGCTGGGACAGCGAATTCAAGCCCAAATCATCCAAAAACTGCTTGGTGGTGCCCAGCAAAGCCGGGCGGCCGACGACGTCGCGGTAACCGATGGCGTCTACCCAGCCCCGGTCTTCCAGCATCTTGATCGTCTGGGAATTAACGGCTACGCCGCGTATCTCTTCAATATCGCCCCGTGTCACCGGCTGGCGGTAGGCAATGATGGCCAGGGTTTCCAGCGTCGCCCGCGAGTACTTGGGCGGCCGCTCCGGGTTCATCCGGTCGAGATACAACTTCATCTCGGGGCGGCTCTGGAAGCGCCAGCCGGTCGACAGGCTGATCACCTCCACACCCTTGCCGGCCCAATCCAGCCTTAATTCTTCGAGCAATTCCTTGATCGTATCGGAACCGACTCCGGGACCGCGCGGCCGGTCTTGATCGTCCACTTCGACAAACAGCTTTTTCAGACTGTGGATCGACAATGGCTCACGAGCGCATAGCAAGGCGGTTTCGAGGACTCTTTTAGCCTCTGCTGTATCCATAGCAATCTTGTGGTTGCATTTTCATGCAAGAAAGAAATCAATCACATTCAGTGAGGCAATGGCCAGCATCTACGACGCTGCCTGCTGGAATACTCGCTGAAGCTGTTTTTCCGACGCCCGGGCCGATGCGCGCCAGGCGGGAGAGAGGGACATGCCAGCGGCGGCCGAAGCCATCGCTTCATACATAAAACGTGCTCTGGAAGCGTGGTTTTCGGGCGAAAACATACGCGGCCAAGCTAAGACGTTTCATCCAACAAGCCGAATTGTACCTGATAAAACCGCAAAACGCGCATTTCGCGTTCTTCGAAATGTAACTTGCCTTACGCGGCAGCAAGTCTTTCTGATAAGATTGCCGAAACACCTACGAACGCCGGGTATTCCGCCGTGATCACCCAGGTCGGCACTTCGGACAGGTATTTGTTGAAACGGCCCTTGGCTTCGAAACGGGCGCGGAAGCCGGAGCGGTCGAAACGCTCGCCCAGGCGCGGGACGATGCCGCCGCCTATATATATACCGCCCTGCGCGCCCAGCGTGATCGCGACGTTGCTGGCGATGGTGCCCAGCATGCAGCAGAACGCTTCGATGACTTCGTCGCACAGCGTGCATTCGCCGTCCAGCGCGCGGCGCGAGATTTCGGCGGCGCTCAGCTTTTCGGCCGGCATGTCGGTGTGGTCGGCCAGGGCGCGGTAGATCAGTTCGATGCCGGCGCCGGACATCAGGCGCTCGGCGGAAACGTGCTCGAATTCCTTCCAGGCGAAGCGCAGGATGGCCACTTCGGTTTCATTGGCCGGCGAGAAAGTGACGTGGCCGCCCTCGCTCAGCAGCGCGGTCCAGCCATCCTTGCCCGGGATCAGGCCGGAAACGCCGAGGCCGGTGCCGGCGCCGATCAGGCCCAGCGGGGTGCCGGCGATGGACGTGCCGCCGCCGACCTGGTGCTTCTGGGTGGCCGACAACTGCGGCAGGGAACTGGCCAGCGCGGTGAAGTCGTTGACGACGACCAGCGTGTCGAAATTGACTTCGCGGCGCAGCGCCTCGATCGAGAATTCCCAGTGGTGGTTGGTCATGCGCACCATGTCGCCGGTGACCGGATTGGCAATCGCAATCGCGCCGTTGCGGATGCCGGTGACGCCGGCCTGGGTGACGGTCGGCGAGGCCAGATAGGCAACCAGGGCGGCGGCCAAGGTTGGATATGCGGCGCAAGCCAATACTTCGATCGCCTCAATCTTGCCCGGAGCGGTTTCCAGCGCAAAGCGCGCGTTGGTGCCGCCGATGTCCGCCAGCAGACGCGGGCCACCAGGGAATGCGGTGGTCAGGAAGGGAGGCGTTTGGAGGGACTGAGCTGTCATGATAGATCGAAAATAGTTGAGGCCTAAGCTTAAAGTATTTTCACCATTCGAGGCAAGTGAAGTTTGTAGTTTTAGTACAGTTGCGGCACGTTTGCCACGTAAAATTACAATGTGGAATATTTTTTTCGTAGTATGACTACGACTTCGACCACCATACGAACCGGCCGCGACCGACTTGCGCCAGCGCAACACTCATCCCACCATTTGCAGCCACTCTTTCGTTTCCACCGTCTTTTATGGAGGCCAGAATGACTACGCATGCGACGCACAAGAAGCGAGCTTTGCACGGGGATACTACGGAGCGAAATCCATCCGATGTTCCAGATGCGTCTAAAACCGCGCTTCGCGAAGCCATGCGACTGGAAAACACGCCTGGCGCTCAATTTCAGGATCTGCTGTGGCTCATGGCGCAGGAATCGAGCGGCAAAGTCGGGGCCCGCAACAGCCACTCATCGGCTCGCGGCCTGTTCCAGCTATTGAGAAACAACTACGACCTTAATCCACGTGGAATCAACTCCTTTGGCAACGGCGTGGAGGAATGCCAAGGCGGAATACGATACATTATGCAGCGCTATCGCAGCGCCTCCAATGCACGCATATTTTGGCAAAAACATCACTGGTACTAACCATGAAAATCTTATCCACCCTGGCGGCCGCCACGATTCTGCTCGCACCTCCTCAGGCCAGCGGCGCAGCCGACGCTTCGCCGCCGCAGTTTTCCAGTCATCAGGTGAGCGATATCTACTCCGGCCCGACAGCCAAGCCAAGGCTGTTGACAAAAAAAGACCGGGAATTCGGTTCGCGGCTGCGCGAGGCCGCCGCGCAGCACGTCAATTTTGCGGGGCATTTTGTGGTGGCGACCTGGGGTTGCGGAGCTTCCTGCGTCATGGGGGCGATACTGGACGCGCGCAGCGGCAAGGTGACCTGGCTGCCCTTCATCATCTGCTGCGGCGATTACGACAGCGCGATGCCGGTCGATTTTCGTCCCGACAGCGCCCTTATCGTATTTAAGGGCATGAGAAACGAGCAGGGTCCCGGCGGAACTTACTATTACGTGTATGAGCGCGACAAACTAAAACTGCTCGCCGAACAGCCTCAGCCGGCGAATTAGCCGACTGACGCGGTGTTGTCGGTGGAAACAGCCTGCGGCGTGCCGAAGGCGGCGTTCCAGGCGTCGAGGCCGCCGTGCAGCGGCTGGGCACGCTTGTAGCCCTGGCTGATCAACCCTTTCGCCACGTGGGCGGCGGTGACGTCGTTCGGGCAGCTGCAGTAGACGATGATGTAACGGCTCTTGTCCAGCGCGGCAATCTGCTCGTTCGGATCGCCGCCGTTGAACAGCAACGCGCCGGGCACGGCCGGCTCCAGCATCTGCGCCGTCACGCTGCGCGCATCGACCAGCACCGGCTCATGCCCCTGCTCCAGCAGTTTTTTCAGGTCGGCGATCGTGATCCGCTCGATGTCCACCGACTGGTGGAAACGCTTGCGCTCCACATATTTGAACGAGACGAACAGCAACAGCAGCACGCCCAGCACGATCAGCGCCGTGGTGCCCATGGTGCTGAGCACGTCCAGCACCTGGTCGACGCTGGTGTGGAAGAAGGCGCCGATGGCGATGCCGGTCCCGCTCCAGAACAGGCCGCCCAGCACGCTGAAGCCGAGGAAGGTGGCGTTGGTGGTGCCCATGGCGCCGGCCAGCGGCGGCGCGATGGTGTTGAAGCCGGGGATGAACTTGGCCACCACCAGCGCCTTCGGGCCCCAGCGGTTGAAATTGTCCTCGGTCTGGCTGACGCAGTAATCCGGCGACAGCGAGATCTTGCACAGCAGCTTGAGGATGCGCTTGCCGTAATAGCGGCCGGCGCGGAACCAGAAATAATCGCTGATCAGGCAGGCGAGCAGGCTCACCGCCAGCACGGCGGGCCAGCGGGTGTCGCCGTCGACCGACAGCGCGCCGGCAACGATGAGTATCGGGAAGGCGGGAATCGGCAAGCCGATCTGCTCGACCAGCACGACCGCAAACACGATCAGTACGCCGTATTCCTGCAACAGTAAGATTAAGTTCGCCATTCGGATATCTTAACTTAAAAAACGCTTAACCGTGCCGCGGTATCGCCGCCAGCAGCGCTCGGGTGTAGGGATGCGCGGGGTTGCGGTACAGCTGGTCGGAGTCGGCCATTTCCACCACCGCGCCCTGGTGCATCACCATCACCTGGTCGGCGATGTATTTGACCACCGACAGGTCGTGCGAGATGAAAATATAGGACAGCCCGAACTCGTCCTGCAAATCCTGCAGCAGGTTCAGCACCTGTGCCTGCACCGACACGTCCAGCGCCGAGACCGATTCGTCGCAGACCAGGATCTCCGGCTTCATCGTCAGACAGCGCGCGATGGCGATGCGCTGCCGCTGGCCGCCGGAGAACTCGTGCGGGTAGCGCTGGAAGGCAGATGCGGGCAATCCGACTTTTTCCAAGAGTAAATACGCCATCGCGGCGCGCTCGCGGTCGTCGGCGCCGATGCGGTGGATGCGCATAGGCTCGAGCAGGATCTGGCCGACCGTGAAGCGCGGGTTCAGCGAGGCATACGGATTCTGGAAAATGATCTGGATGCGCCGCTTGTAGGCCTGGAACTCGCGCGCCGGCATGCCGATCAGGTCGCGCCCTTCGAACATGGCGGTGCCGCCGGTGGCCTGGTGCAGGCGCAGCAAGGTCAGGCCGACCGTGGTCTTGCCGGAACCGGATTCCCCCACCACGCCCAGGGTCTTGCCGCGCGCCAGCGTGAACGACACGTCCTTGACCGCCTTGAACTCGCGCTTGCCGAACCAGCCTTCGCGCAGGTAGAAGCTCTTGCTCAGATTGTTCACCACCAGCACCGGCTGGTCGTCCGGGCCGCTGCCGCGCTGGCGCTCCAGCGGATGCAGCGGTGTCACGCCCTGCCCTTCGGCGATGTCGCCGCCGGCGTGGCGCTGGTGCTCGACGCCGGCCATGTAGTCGGCGATCACCGGCAGGCGCCATGGCCGCGCGTCCAGCGTCGGGCGGCAATGCAGCAGGGCCTTGGTGTAGGCGTCCTGCGGCCGGCTGAAAACGTCGTGGGCGGCGCCCGCCTCGCGCACTTCGCCGTGGCGCATGACGATGACCCGGTCGGCGATCTCCGCCACCAGGCCAAGGTCGTGGGTGATGAACAGCACCGCCATCGCATGGCGTTTCTGCAGGCGCGCGATCAGCTCCATGATCTGCTTCTGGATCGTGACGTCGAGCGCGGTGGTCGGCTCGTCGGCGATCAGCAGCTTGGGTTCGCAGGCGATGGCCATGGCGATCATCACCCGCTGCTGCTGGCCGCCCGACATCTGGCTGGGATAGGCGTCGATCTTGCCGGCGGGATCGGGGATGCCGACCTCGTCCAGCAATTCCAGCGTGCGCCGGCGCGCCTGCGCCTCGCTCATCTTCATATGCAGGCGCAGCACTTCGCCTATCTGCGCGCCGACCGTGAACACCGGGTTCAGCGACGACATCGGCTCCTGGAAGATCATCGCCACATCCTTGCCGCACATGGCGCGGCGCTCGGCGCGGCTCATCGTCAGCAGTTCGCGGCCGTCGAAGCGGATGCTGCCTGCCGGGTCGATGATCGTGGTGTCCGGCGGCAGCAGGCCCATCACCGCCAGCGAACTGACCGACTTGCCGCTGCCCGATTCGCCGACCAGCGCGACGGTGCCGTTGCGCGGCACGCTGAACGACACGCCCTTGATGGCCTCTACCGTGGTGTTGCGGCCGGTGCGGAAGGCGATGCGCAGGTCGGTGATTTCCAATAGGTTTTCGCTGGTCATCATTTCACCTTGGGATCGAGGGCGTCGCGCAGGGCGTCGGTGAACAGCGAGAACGCCGTCACCAGCAAGGCCATGGCGATGGCGGCGGCGGTCAGCTGCCACCAGCGGCCGAGTATCAGTTCGTTCTGCGCCTCGTTGAGCATGCTGCCCCACGACACCACGCCGACCGGCACGCCGAAACCGAGGAAGCTGAGGATGACCTCGGCCTTGATGAAGCCGACCACCAGGATCGACATCTGCACCAGCACCACATGGCTGACGTTGGGGAAGATGTGCGAGAACATCTTGCGCCAGTGCGAGGCGCCGATGGCGTCGGCGGCCAGCACGTATTCGCGCGCCTTGTGCTTGATGTATTCGGCGCGGATCAGGCGGTAGGGGCCGGTCCAGCCGGTCAGGCCGAGGATCAGCACGATCGTCAGCACGCCCTTCTGCTGCAGCACGGCGGCCACGGCCAGTATCATCAGCACCGAGGGGATGGCGGTGAAGATGCTGTAGAACCAGTTGAAGAAGTCGTCCACCACGCCGCCCCAATAGCCGGACAGCGCGCCGAACAAGGTGCCCAGCCCGACCGCCAGCAAGGCCGCCACCAGGCCGACCACGATCGAGGTTTCACCGCCCTTGATGGTTTTCTTGATGATGTCGTGGCCCCATTTGTCGCCGCCGAACGGCAGGGTCGCGCGCCTGCCGGCGCCGGCAGGCGCGGACGCCCCGGCGGCGGCGCCACGCAGCTGGGCCATGTCGCCGGCCAGCGGATCGAAGGGATTGTCCGGCAATGGTTGAGCTGGAGCCGGCGCGGACGCAACCCCGGCAACGGCGCCGACAAAACCCGGCGGCGCATAATTCACGCCAACCTCGTTCTCCCAATCCGCGGCGATCAGCCCGGTCGCCGACAGCACCAGCATCAGCAGGAACGCCGCCACCACGGACAGCGACACCATCGCCACGCGATCCGCGCGCAAGCGCCGCCAGGCCAGCAGCCACAAGCCGGGCGATCCGGCATGCACGAGCGCCGTCATGCCAGCTTCACCCGCGGATCGACCGCCTGGTACATCAGATCGGTCAGCAGGTTGAACACCATCGTTGCCGCCGCCACATACACCGTGATCGCCTTAATCACCGGAAAATCGCTGCGCTCCACCGCCAGGATCACTTCGCGCCCGATGCCCGGTATGCCGAAGAAGCGCTCCAGCAGGAAGGCCCCGATCAGCAGCGCCGGCAGGTTCGACATCACATGCGTGATGATCGGAATCGCCGCGTTGCGCAGCACGTGCACCCACATCACGCGCCGCTCGCTCAAGCCCTTGGCGCGCGCGGTGCGCACATAATCCTGCCCGGCCTCGTCGAGCACGAAGCTGCGGTACAGGCGCAAGGTCGGCGCGATCGACACCGCCAGCCCGATCAGGATCGGCAGGGTCGAATAGCGCAGCAGGTTTTCCCAGAAGCCCTGGCCCCAGCCCTGCACCGGGAACAAGCCCAGCCGGTAGGCCAGCCCGTACTGGAACACGATGATGTACACCAGGATGCTGATCGACATGCCGACCGTGCAGGCGATCATCACCACGCGGTCGGTCAGCGAGCCGCGCACGAAGGCAACGCAGAGCGCCAGCGCGATGCCCAGCACCGTCTCCAGCAAGGTCAGCGGGATCAGCACCGTCAGCGACGGCCCCAGCCGCGTGGCGATGATGTTGGACACCGGCTCGCCGGTCGCCCAGCTGAGCCCGAAATCGAAGCTGGCGATCTGCTTGATGAAGATCCACAGCTGCACGTAATACGGCTGGTCCACGCCCAGCTGGTGGCGGATGTTGGCGATGCTGTCGGCGTTGGCCATCTTGCCGGCCAGGATGTAGGCCGGATCGCCGCCGACCCAGTTAAACAGCAGGAACACCAGCAGCACCACGCCCAGCATGGTCGGCAACATTTGCCATAGGCGACGAACGATATAAGCCAGCATGCGATCTTGGTCCTTAGCGGTTGATGTCGCGAAAAGTGCCTAACAATACATGAGATAGCACAGCGCCGAAATGGCCTGCGGAAACAAGTTGTATATGGGAATCGTCCCTTTGTCGCATAAATGTAACGTTCTGTTTCGATATTAATACAGGTTCATGACATTGCTTTTGCACCAACTTGTTGCATAGCGACTACGTCCAGCCAAGATTTTCCCTATTTTTTTGATCCAAAATCAATGTTTCCCAAGATTTCCTTGCCTTGCGCACCAAATTAGAGCGTTTTTTTGCTCAAATTTAGAGCACTGTTGCCGTGAAGTTAATAATGCAATGCTACTACTAAATTGCAAGTTTGTTCATTGACAGCAAATGGCGCCGGGTGATCTGATGCCCAGATGAAAAGAACGTTTGTGTTTTTTTCAACCGGCGATACAGCCGATAAAAAATATAAATCACACCCCGTGTTCATCGTTTCAAATTTGGGAGCCTAAATAATGATGGTTGAAACAGTATTGTCCCGCTCCGTACGCCTGATTTGCGCCAGTGGCCTGGCTATGGGCATGCATGCGGCAGTGGCGCAAACCGCGCCGGACGCACCGATCCAGCGCGTAGAGATCACCGGTTCGAGCATCAAGCGTATCACCGCCGAAGGCGCGCTGCCGGTCCAGACCCTGTCCAAGCTGCAGATCGAGCAGAGCGGCGCGAGCAGCGTAGCCGACCTGATCGCCACGCTGCCGTCGATGCAAGGCTTCACCACCTCGTCGATGTCGGTCAACGGCGGCGGCGCCGGCATCCAGACCGCGTCGATCCACGCCATCGGCGAGGGTTACACGCTGGTGCTGCTGAACGGCCGCCGTCTGGCGCCAGCCACCTCCGGCTCCACCGTCAACCTGGCCAGCATTCCGCTGGCGGCAGTTGAGCGCGTCGAGATCCTGACCGACGGCGCCAACACGCTGTACGGCTCGGACGCGATCGCCGGCGTGGTCAACTTCATCCTGAAGAAGAACCAGACCGACTTGGTCATCGAAGGTTCGTACAACCAGCCGAAATCCACCGGCGGCTCGACCTCCAATGTGTCGATCTCCAAAGGCTGGGGCGACCTGGACAAGGACGGCTTCAACATTCTGCTGTCGGCGGCCCACGACGAAAGCAAGGCCATGTTCGCTTCCGAGCGCGACTTCTCCAAGTCGGGCGTGGTCGCCTTCTCGGACAGCGGCAAGAACTACTCGCTGTATCAGCTGAGCTCGAACTCGATTCCGGGCAACGCCACCGTCAAGTACAAGAATGCCAAGGGCGTCGCCAGCAGCGCCGCGTTCGGCCCGAACTTCCTGGAAACCGGCAAGTGCAACGGCCCCAACCTGTTCAACGTCGGCAACCGCTGCCTGTTCGACTACGCCGCCACCGTGCAGGACACGCCAGGCCTGAAGCGCGACAGTGTGTTCGGCTCGCTGAACTACAAGATCAACGACAACGCCAACTTCTTCATGGAAGCGCTGGGCTCGTCGTTCAGCAACACCGCGCAATATGCGCCGCCGGCGCAGCCGCTGGGCATTCCGGTCGGTAGCGCGCTGTACAAGAAATCCATCCTGCCGTACCTGGCCCGCCTGGGCATCGATCCGGCATCGGTCACCAGCGTGGCGATGAACCTGCGCCTGGTGGACGCCGGCGGCCGCGCCGACGAATACAAAACCGACGCCAAGCACCTGGCCTTCGGCATCGACGGCACGTACAAGAACTTCGACTACCGCGCCGCGTTCACGCACTCGGAAAACACCCAGAAGGATACGGCGGCCGGCGGCTACATGAGCCTGAACGCCTTCGACGCTCTGGTCAACAACGGCAAGTTCGATCCGTTCGCGCCGTCGGGCACCTCGAAGGACGTGCTGGCCCCGGCCGTGCTGCACAACCTGCTGAACGAGACCAAGTCCAAGCTCGACGTGCTGCAAGCGAGCGCTTCGACCGAGCTGTTCAAGATGCCGGCGGGCACCGCCCAGCTGGCGGTCGGCGCCGACTACACCAAGCAGCAGTATTCGGAAGCGCCGGATGCGTACTCGCAAGGTCAGAACGTGCAGCAGCCTAACTTCACCGACGCCATCGTCGGCGGCGGCGCTGGCGCCCTGCCGATCGACGCCAGCCGCAAGAACTACGGCGCGTACGGCGAGTTGCTGCTGCCGCTGATGAAGACCATGGACCTGACCGCATCGACCCGTTACGACCATTTCGGCTCGGTCCACAACGACAAGAACTTCGACTCCGCGGGCAATCTGATTGCGCCGGGCTCGCAGGGCGAAACCGCCAGCAAGGCCACCTACAAGCTGGCGCTGCGCTGGAATCCGATCGACACGCTGCTGCTGCGCGGTTCCTATGGCACCGGCTTCAAGGCTCCGACGCTGACCAACATCGTCAAGCCACTGGTGAACGGCGGCTCGTCGCAGTTCCACGCCTGCCCAATCACGTCGGCCAGCGATCCACGCTTCCCATTGTGCAACCCGGGTTCGTCGGAATATACGCTGCTGACCGGCGGCAACGCCTCGACCGGCGCCGGCTCGCTGAAGCCGGAAGAGTCGAAGCAAGCCACGCTGGGCTTCCGCCTCGAGCCGGTGGCCAGCCTGTCGATCGGCTTCGACTTCTGGGACGTCAAGCTGACCAACCAGATCCAGACGCTGTCGGAAGACACCGTGTTCGGCAATCCCAAGCTGTACGACAGCCTGCTGCGCAGCTACTTCGATCCGATCCAGAAGCAGAACGTGCTGGCCGCCGCGCTGACCCCGTTCAATCTGGCCAGCTCGCACTTCCAGGGTATCGACTGGGACCACACCTACAAAACGGCCACCCCGTTTGGTAAGCTGAACGTGCAGTGGACCGGTACCTTCATGACCAAGGCTGAGCAGGAAACCCCTGAAAGCGGCGTGGAGAAAAACATCGGCCGCTTCAACTCCTACTCGGACGTGACGTTCCGCTGGATCTCGAAGCTGACCGCGTCGCTGCGCACCAGCGACCGTTTCACCCATGCACTGACGGCTAACTACCACTCGGGCTATACCGACCAGGTGTACACCGAAGACGACAGCGTCGTCCGCGTGGTCAATGCCGACGGCAGCCTGGGCGACTACGTGGCGTTCAAGCGCAAGGTGTCCTCGTACACGACCTTCGACTGGCAGAGCAAGATCGCGTTCAGCAAGCAGTTCACGCTGACCGCCGGTGTCAAGAACATTGCCGACATCACTCCGCCGTTCACCATCCGCAATGCCGGTGGTGGCAACCAGTCCGGTTACGATGGCCGCTACACCGACCCGCTGGGTCGTCAGTTCTACCTGGTTGGTTCCTACAAGTTCTAATCAGCCTGTAGTTTTTTAATAGCCAAAAGAAAGCCCCATGTGTGCCCGAACACATGGGGCTTTTGCTTTTAGAACTTGACGTTGCCGGTGAGGTAGAACGCGCGTCCCATCGGATCGGCGTAACGGCCGTCATAGCCCAGCTGGTTGCCGCCGCCGGCGTTCTGCAGGGTCAGCGGAGGCTTGCGGTCGAACAGGTTCTTGATGCCTGCGGTCAGCGCGAAGCGGCCGAAGTCATACTTGCCCTGCCAGTCGAACGTCGTGTACGACGGCGTCCACAAGCCGGCAAACGCCACCGAGTCGCCAACCCCGCCGCCCGGCGCGACGGCGAAGATCGCCGTATCGACCGGATAGGCCTGGTCGTGATAGCCCGACTTGTAGTGCGCGGTGAGCGTGTTGGTCAGCGCGCCGTTGGTCAGACTCAGGCTCAGGTTGGTCTGCACGCGGAACACCACCGCATTGTCCGGACCGAACACACCGAGGTCGGTATTGGCGACGCCACCGGCCACCGTGGTGTAGTTCTGCTTGATCATGTAGGTGCCGTTCCAGGCCGCCTTGACATCGCCGATGGCGGTCTTGTTGCGGTAGCTGAAGTCCCAATCGACGCCGCGGTAGTTCGCCACGCCGCCGTTGATCGGCGCCAGCAGGTAGGCGATCGTGGTGTAGCCGGCAGGATCCGGATACGGATTGACGAACAGGTTTTTATACTGCTGCGGATTGGCGAAGCCCACCTGCTCCGGCGTGCCGGCCGACAGCACCTGGTTGCGGATCTGCACGTTCCACAGGTCCAGGCCCAGCGACAGGCCGCGCAGCGGTTCGATGCGGCCACCGAAGGTCCACTGCTTGGATTTCTCCGGCTGCAGGCCGGCCGAGCCGCTCTGGCCGTTCGGGCCGATCAGCAGGTCGTACTGCGCATTGCCGACCAGGCAGCCCGGCGAACCGGGGAACGGGCAGGCATAGCTGCCGGCCGTGCTGCCGTTGAAGGTGTTGGAGCCGGCGATGTCGCTCAGGTTCGGCGCCTTGAAACCAGTGCCGTAGGCGGCGCGCACCAGCACCGTATCGACCGGGGTCCAGCGGGCGCTGACCTTGTAGGTGCCGGCACTGGACGTATTGCCCAGTTCGCCGCTGGCCAGCTGCTGCTGCACGCCGCTGGCGTCCGGCGTTGGCGAGAAGATGTAGTTGCTGTGCACCTTGTCGTAGCTGTCGTAGCGGCCGGAGACGGTCGCCTCGAACGTTTTGTGGATAGGGAACAGCACCTCGGTAAACACGCCCCAGTTGTCGCGGCGGGCGTCGAACGGCACCTGGCCGTAGGTGCCGCCGACCGGATAATCGGCCGACGCCGGCTGCGTCGAATAACCCGAGTTGGCCAGGATCAGCGGGTGATAGCCGATCTGGTAATGGGTCTTCGAGTAGTCGCCGCCCAGCGAGATGATGGACGTGCCACCCGGCAGGTCGAACAGGTCGTGCTGCGCGCCCGCGTGCAAGGTGTTGAGCTTGGACGTGGTGGTCGAGAAGTTGACGCCGTTCAGCAGCGCGCCCGCCAGCTGGTCGGCGCCGATGCCGGTGACCGGATCGTATTTGCCGGCCGCCACCAGCGCTTCGAGCTGGTTGAAGTCGGAATAGCCGCCGGCGGCGTTGTCCTTGATCTTCGATTGCGACAGGATCAGGCTGGCGTTGTAGGCCCAGCCGTAGGCGTTGCCGTCGATGCCGGTCGAGAAGTGGCGCGCCTCGGTCACGTATTCGTCGGTGCGGCCGCCGATCAGCACCGAGCGGTAGCCCAGCGTGGCGTCGTTGGTCGGGTTTTCCAGGTTGTTGGCGTTCAGGTAGGGCTGCACGTATTTGGCGTACAGCGCCGGGAAGCGCGTGGTGGAGTTGACGCCCATCGGCTGCGCCGACGGCGCGTACTGCGCGTGCATGTTAAAGCTCGACAGCACCAGCTCGGCCCAGGCCTTGGTGTCGTCGTTGATCTGCCAGGTGCCTTTCAGCAGGCCGCTGTCGCGGCGCGAGCCTGGAACGTCTTCCACCGTCGCGCCGTAGTTGAAGCGGCACTGCGTGCCCAGCGGACCTGCCAGCGCGCTGCCGCAATTGCCGTTGGCGGCCAGGTAGGGATTGATCGCGTAGCCGGTGGTGTCGGCGGTGGTGCCGCGCGGACGGGCGTTGAAGGTGATGTTGGCCGGCTCGGTGTTGCCGGTGCGCTGGTCGAACCAGTACTGCTTGCCGCCGCTGTTGAACTTGAAGAACGCGCCCTGCGCCGAGAAGTCGCGCTGCAGCGCCGTGATGCGCTGCTGCTCGTCGTGGCTCAGGGTCAGCAGCACATTCCACTTGTCGGTCTCGAGGTCGCCCCAGCCCTTGGTCAGGCCGGCGCTGTTCCACTTGCCGCCGGAGGCTTTCGGCTGGCCGTAGGTGGCATAGGCCTCGCCCTTGGTCATGTTCTTTTTCAGGATGAAGTTGACCACGCCGGCGATCGCGTCGGAGCCGTACAGCGCCGAGGCGCCGTCGCCGAGGATCTCGATGCGCTCCACCGCTTCAAGCGGGATGCTTTCGATGTTGACCGCGTAGCCGCCGCCCTGGCCGTTGCCGATCGCGCTGGGGGCCATGCGCTGGCCGTCGAGCAGCACCAGCGTGTACTTCGACGGCAGCGAGTGCAAGGCCGCCGTGGTGACGCCGGCGCCGCCGCCGTTGACCGAGCTCGATGATGGAACGAAGCCCTGCATCGACGGCAGCATCTGGATCAGGTCGGTCGCCGAGGTGGCGCCGGTCTGCTTGATGTCGGCCTGGGTCAGCACCTGCACCGGCAGCGCGCCTTCCTTGGCGATGCGCTTGATCGACGAACCGGTGATCTCGACGCGCTGGATCACCTGGTTGTCCGCGGGCGCGGGCGCATTCTGCGCCAACACCGGCATGGAGAAACTGGCCGCGACACTCCCCAGGAACATCAGTCGCAAAGAGCGTGACAATACTTTTTCTTGCATCATAAAAACCTCCCTATATTATTTTTGGCCGCAGTCGTCCAACGCCCTCTTCCAGGGAGGAAGCGGGTCGCATAAAAAAACCGGATGGCTTGCGGTGCGTCTAGGAGGGTGTTCAGCGACACCACCCATGTTTTATATAAAAACATGCAACGGAATTGGGTGTCAATCGTACTGAACCTGCTTTCATGATTCTTACAACAACCTTGCCAGTCTAGCGCAAAAAGAAAGGGCCCCATGTCGCCATCGGGGCCCTTCGCGGCAAGTTATTGCTTACAGACTACGTTACTTTGAAGCAGCCTCCGCGGCCTGCGTGGCCAGCCGGCGCGCGCGCACCGACGCCGCCAGGTCCTTCAGCACCTGCACGCTGCTGTCCCAGTCGATGCAGCCGTCGGTGACCGACTGGCCGTAGGTCAGTTCCTTGCCCGGCACCAAGTCCTGGCGGCCGGCGACCAGGTGCGATTCGACCATCACGCCGACGATGCGGTTGTCGCCGCCGGCCACCTGGCGGCCGATGTCGGCGCACACCGGCACCTGGTTTTCCGGTTTCTTCGAGCTGTTGGCGTGCGAGGCGTCGATCATCAGGCGCGGCGCCAGGCCTTGGGCGGCGATCGCCTTGCAGGCTTCCTCGACGCTGGCGGCGTCGTAGTTCGGCGTCTTGCCGCCGCGCAGGATGATGTGGCAATCCTCGTTGCCGTTGGTCGACACGATGGCCGAGTGGCCGCCCTTGGTCACCGACAGGAAGTGGTGCGGCTGCGAGGCCGCCTTGATCGCTTCGACGGCGATCTTGACGTTGCCGTCGGTGCCGTTCTTGAAGCCGACCGGGCACGACAGGCCGGACGCCAGCTCGCGGTGCACCTGCGATTCGGTGGTGCGGGCGCCGATCGCGCCCCAGCTGATCAGGTCGGCGATGTACTGCGGGCTGATCACGTCCAGGTATTCGGTGCCGGCCGGCAGGCCCAGCTCGTTGATGTCGCGCAGCAGCTCGCGCGCCATGCGCAGGCCGTCGTTGATGCGGAAGCTGCTGTCCATGTACGGGTCGTTGATCATGCCCTTCCAGCCGACGGTGGTGCGCGGTTTTTCGAAGTAGACGCGCATGACGATTTCCAGGTCGCCGGCCAGTTCCTGGCGCAGCGCGACCAGGCGGCGCGCATACTCCATCGCCGCCTTCGGGTCGTGGATCGAGCATGGGCCGATCACCACCATCAGGCGGTCGTCCTGGCCGTGCAGGATGCGGTGCAGCGCGATGCGCGCGTTGGCCGCCGTCTGCTCGGCCGCTTCCGAGCAGGCAAACTCGCGAATCAGGTGGGACGGTGGCGTCAATTCCTTCATTTCGCGGATGCGTAAATCGTCGGTACGGGGCATGCTGTTCTCCAGGTGATCGAAAGGTCGGGTAAAAAATCGGGGTAAAAAAAAACCGCCTCGGGGAGGCGGTTTTCTTGGAATTTGCTGGAACTCGTTTTTTGCTTCTACGTGCACCGGCCGCTACTCCACCGCCTTTGGGTTGGAATTGCTAAAGTAAAAATAGCCGGTAAAGAAGAAGCGGGTCATGAACGGGTTTCCGTAAGTGTTTAAACGACTATAACGCCAGCTTCCAGCCTTGGCAAGTAGTTTATTGGCATAAGCTAATAAGCGGGGTCAGTTCCGGCAACCTGCCATGCATGGCAGGTTGCCGGAACTGACCCCGCCTTTTTCAGGCGGTGCCGCCGACGGTCACGCCGTCGATGCGCAGCGTCGGCTGGCCGACGCCCACCGGCACGCTCTGGCCTTCCTTGCCGCACACGCCCACGCCCGGGTCCAGGCGCATGTCGTTGCCGATCATCGAGACGCGGTTCAGCACTTCAGGACCGTTGCCGATCAGGGTCGCGCCCTTGACCGGATAGGTGATCCTGCCGTCCTCGATCATGTAGGCCTCGCTGGCCGAGAACACGAACTTGCCGTTGGTGATGTCGACCTGGCCGCCGCCGAAATTGACCGCGTACAGGCCGTTCTTGACCGAGGCCAGGATCTCGGCCGGGTCCTTGTCGCCGCCCAGCATGTAGGTGTTGGTCATGCGCGGCATCGGCAGGTGGGCGAACGATTCGCGGCGGGCGTTGCCGGTCACCGGCATCTTCATCAGGCGCGCGTTCATGGTGTCCTGGATGTAGCCCTTCAGGATGCCGTCCTCGATCAGCGTGGTGCACTGGGTCGGGTTGCCTTCGTCGTCGATGTTGAGCGAACCGCGGCGGTCGGCCAGCGTGCCGTCGTCGACCACGGTGACGCCCTTGGCCGCCACGCGCTCGCCGATGCGGCCGGAGAAGGTCGACGAACCCTTGCGGTTGAAGTCGCCCTCGAGGCCGTGGCCGATCGCCTCGTGCAGCAGGATGCCGGGCCAGCCCGGTCCCAGCACGACGGTCATCGGGCCGGCCGGCGCCGGGCGCGCGTCCAGGTTGACCACCGCCGACTGCACGGCGTCGGTGGCGTATTGATCAAGCAGCGCGTCGCTGAAGTAGCCGTAGTCGTAGCGGCCGCCGCCGCCCGACGAGCCCACTTCGCGGCGGCCGTTCTGTTCGACGATGACGGTCAGCGACACCCGCACCAGCGGACGGATGTCGGCCGCCAGCACGCCGTCGCTGCGCACCACCAGCACCACGTCGTATTCGCCGGCCAGGCTGGCCATCACCTGCACCACGCGCGGGTCCTTGGCGCGCGCCATCTTCTCGACGCGCTCGAGCAGCTTGACCTTGGCCGTCGCGTCAAGCGAAGCCAGCGGGTCGTTGGGCAGGTACAGCGAGCGGCCGCCGGTCGGCGTCATGGCGCCGGCCACCTTGATCTTGCCGGCGCCGGCGCGGGCGATGGTGCGCGTGGCGGAGGCCGCGTCCATCAGCGCCGCTTCGGAGATTTCGTCCGAGTAGGCGAAGGCGGTCTTGTCACCGGACACGGCGCGCACGCCGACGCCCTGGTCGATCGAGAAGCTGCCGGTCTTGACGATGCCCTCTTCCAGGCTCCAGCCTTCGTTCTTGGTGAATTGGAAATACAGGTCGGCGTAGTCGACCTTGTGCGTGAACATCGCGCCCAGGGTCTTGAGCAGCTTGCCCTCGTCCAGCCCGAACGGCGTCAGCAGGATGTCGCGCGCCACGGCAAGGGTGGACAGATTCGGTTCAAATGGCTTCATGATGGTGTCTTCTAAGAGTGTGGTGCAATTTTACATGGTCCGGTGTTTCAGCGCCGGCAGGCTCTGGCGCACGCTGTCGATGAACATCAGGTCGATATCGCCGTGGACCACGCCCTCGCCCTCGGCCAGCACGGCCTTGACCGCGCCCCACGGGTCGATCAACATGCTGTGGCCCCAGGTGCGGCGGCCGTTGACGTGGGTGCCGCCCTGCGCGGCCGCCAGCACATAGCACTGGTTTTCGATGGCGCGCGCGCGCAGCAGGATTTCCCAGTGGGCCTGGCCGGTGGTGTAGGTGAAGGCGGCCGGCACCACGATCAGCGCCACCGGGCCCATGGCGCGGTACAGCTCGGGGAAGCGCAGGTCGTAGCAGACCGACATGCCGACCTTGCCGAACGGCGCCTCGACCACGCCGACCTGCTTGCCCGGCACGATGGTCTTCGATTCGTTGTACGACTCCGTGCCCTTGCTGAAGCCGAACAGGTGGATCTTGTCGTAGCGGCCCACGTGTTCGCCCTGCGGGTTGTAGACCAGCGTGGTGTTGACGACTTTTTCCGCATCGTCCGAGGCCAGCGGCAGGGTGCCGCCGATCAGCCAGATCTCCAGTTCCTTCGCCAGCGCGGCCATGAAGTCCTGGATCGGCCCCCGGCCCAGCGGCTCGGCCACGGCCACCTTGTCGCTGTCGCTCAGGCCCATGATGGCCCAGTATTCCGGCAGCAGCACCAGCGTGGCGCCGCTGTCGGCGGCCTGCGTGACAAGGCGGCGCGCGGTGGCGATATTGTCCGTCACGGACGGCGAGGAAATCATTTGTACTGCGGCGACTGTATTCATGGCGATCCCGTGTCAGGTTTTAGTGCATGCCCTTGGCGGCCGGCGGCTCCACTTTCGAGGCATCGAGCTTGGTGACCACCGGCGCCTTCCACGGGCCGGTCACCTGCATATGATAGGTCAGCGCCTTCATCACCGGCGCGCTGAGGAACAGCTGGGCCAGGAAGCTGCCCAGGCCGATCACCGGATTGACGGCCAGCGCATACACCAGCGGCGCCGTGCCCAGGTTCACTTCCGGTATCACCACCACATGCAGATTGGTCGTTTCGTTGGCGATGTCGGCGCTGCCGTCCATCAGCACAGTTGCGGCCACGCCGTGCATTTTCAAGTTGTCGGTCTTGGCGATGCCGTGCAGGATGGAGGCGTTGGCGGTGATGCCGTCAAACGCCAGCCCCTCCGAAAACACGTCGTGGAAGTCCAGCTTCAGCAGGCGCGGCAAGGCTTGCAGGCTCAGCACGCCGAGCAGCTTGGCGGCGCCCGGATCCTGCTTCAGGAACTGGCCTTTTTCCACGTTCATCTTGATGTCGCCGGACAGGCTGGGCAGGTCCAGCGAATACGGCAGGCCTTTCCACGCGATGTCGCCGTTCAGCGTGCCCTTGCCGCCCTTCAGCGTGCCGGCGAAGCCGAAGCGGTCCAGCAGCTTGCCGGCGTCGGCGATGTCGAGGTTGAAGTTCAGGCTGGTGTTGTGCACGCCGTCGCGGCTGACCCATTTGCCGGTGCCCTTCAGCTCGCCGTCCGGGTTGGCCAGCGACAGCTTGCTGACGCGCCATTCGCGCGTGCTTTGCATCTGCGCGTTGTTGGCCTGCAGTTCCAGCCGGCCCAGCTGCTTGTTGAACAGCTCGAAGCGCTCGACCACCACGTCCAGCGCCGGGATGGTGGCGGCGGCGCTCTTGCCGTCGAGCAGGTCCTGCACGTCGCTCGACGCCGATTCCGGGATCACCAGCGACGACAGGCGCGCCGTCACCTTGCCCAGGCCGGAGCCGGTCGACGGTTCGCTCCACGTCAGGTAGCCGTTGGCCTGGCTGGAATCGATGCTGGCCTGCCAGATCGTTTTCTGGCGCGACACGCCGACCACGACGTTTTCCAGCTTGCGGTCGCCGACCACCAGTTCGCTGGCGCGCGCGGCGATGGTGTCCGGCATCACGTACTGGGCGATGTCGACGCCGTCGTTTGCCGCAGCAGCGGCGTCGCCCTTGCCGGCGATCTCGGCGCCGAAGTCCAGCCAGTTGTCGACGTTGAGCGCGCGCAGGTTGATGTTGAAGGCCATGCCGCTGTCCGGCTCCGGCGCCGGCGCGTTGACGCCTATGCCGCCGCGCACCAGCTTCCACGGCGCCTTGCCGATTTTCTGGCGCTGGTAGCGGGCCGAGATGCCGTTGCCGAGGCCGATGCGCATGTCGTCGCGCAGCGCGCCTGTGCTGTCCGGGTTCAGCGCGCTGGTCAGCAGGAAGCGCACCGGCATGCTGTCGGCCGCCGCCTTGTTCACCGGCGCCGGCAAGTCCACGCCCAGCCCGGCCAGGCTGGAATCGACCGCCACCACCACCTGGTGGTCGCGCACGGTGACGGTGCCGTTGTAGCGGGTGGCGCCGGAGAAGTGGCTGGACAGGCGCTGCATCGCCGGCATCGCGTAGGTCTTGCGGAACCCGTCGGCCGTCATCGTGCCGCCCAGCTTGACGACGATGGAATTGTCCTTCTGGCTGCCGCCGGTGATCGCCACAGGACCGCCTAGGAAGATGCCCGACAGCTGGTTCAGGTTGACCCCGTGCTCGTTGAATTCGATCTTGCCCTGCGACGATTGCACCGGCGGCAGGTCGTTCATCAAGGTGATGTCGTTGTTGATCAGTTGCAGCGCGCCCTGCACCTTGGCGTCGATGATGTGCGCCAGCGGCAGGCGCAGGCTCAGCGCCAGCTTGGCGTTGCCGCCGGCCTGGGTTTCGTCGGTGAAGTGCGAGATCCATTCCAGCACCGGGCTGGCGGCGACGTACTTGAGGAATTCCTGCATGGCCCCGGCGGCGTTGCCGTCGATTTCCAGCATCGAATCGTGGATCGCCAGGTTGGGGATCACCGCCTTGACGCCGGACAGCGCGACGCCACCGGTGGTGGCCGTGTCGCCGCGGATTTCCATGCGCGCGCGGTCGAACACGAAGCTGCCCTTGATGTGCTCGGCCTGCGGCCACAGCGGCAAAGGCTTGCCGTCCTTGCCCAGCTCCTTGCCGTCGTGCAGATAATGGCCGGGCGAGTAATTCAGCTTGCCTTCGGTCAGCCTGCCGGCCACGCGGAATTCGCCGTGGGTCTTGTCGCCGGGGTTGTCGGCGTTGAACGGGAAGTGCGCCAGATCGCCGCGCAGGCGCAGCGTGACGTCGTTGGCGACGCCGCCTTCAAGCGCGCCGGTCAGCCAGGCCCGCAGCTCGTGCGGCGTCTGCATCGGCAGATAGTTGTCGATGCGGTCCAGCTGGAAGCCGTTCAGCGTGCCGGTGAAGTCGACCTTGCCCATGCCCTTGCCGGCCAGCGGCATCGTGTGCGAGCCCTGCAGCGTGCCGCTCAGTCCCTGCTGCAGGAAGTCCATGCTGTCGACCTGGAACAGCAGCTGGTTGTCCGGCTCGAAGGACCAGCGCGCCTTCAGGTTCAGCTTGTCGAACGGCATCGATGGTTCGCTGAAGTAGTCCGGCATCTGCAGCACCAGCTGCTCCGAAGCCAGCGCGAAGCTGCCGCCCTTGTCGGTGGCGTCGATGCTGCCGCTCAGGTTGTCGAAACCGGGGATGGCTGGCATGCCGGCGATGGCAGGCGACTTGGCCGTCTTCGGTTGCGCCAGGCGCGGCGGCTGCGGCTTCAGCCCCAGCCCGACCAGGTCGCCCTTGAAGCGGTAGGATTGCAAGGCCGGATAAGCGCCCTGCCACTCGGCGGAGAAATTCTGCAACAGCCCGCGCGGCGCGAAATCGGCCAGCAGCTTGCGCTGGTGGTCGTTCAGCGGCAGGCGCTCGGCCAGGCCGGCCATGGTTTGCAGGTCCAGCTGGCGCGCGCGGATTTCAAAGCGCTCCGGCTTGGCGCCGGCGGCGGCCGTGTAGTGCTCGGACAGCGAGGTCGGCGCCATCACCAGGCCGTCGCTGGTGGTCAGGGTCAGGTTGCTCAGTTCGATGCTGTGGCCGCGCGCGCCGAAGCGCGGCTTGACCGCGCCCTGCTTGACCAGCGGCGCCACGGGCGAAGTGTCTTCGCGGGCGGCCAGGCGGCCGGTCAGCTGGCGCAGGTCCAGCAGCGGCAATTCCTTGCCCAGCACGGCGGACACGTTGACCAGGCCGACATCGGCGGTCACGCTGGTCACGCGCGACTGGTCGATGCCGATCCAGGTCCGCAGCGAACCGCCGCCGCTGTTCAGCTCAAACGGAAAATCCAGCCAGGGTTTCCACGTCGCCAGATCGGTGTTGCGGATGTCGGCATAGACCTCGCCCTTCCACATCGAGACGTTCGACACGCGGGCGCCGAAGGCAGGATGGGAGAAATCGGCGCGCAGGTCCAGCGGTGCGGCCAGCGCGGCCGGCGGCGTCGCCTTGAGCGCCAGCTGATGATGCAGCCACTGGTTGCGCAGCAGGATGTTGACGCCTTCCAGCGCCAGCGGCGGCGCCGAACGCATGCTGTCGGTCCATTGCAGCCGGCCTTCGCGGATGACGATCTCGCGCTGGGACAGCAGCCAGTCGGCGCCCTTGCCGTCGCTCGGCTTGTTCAGGTCGATGTAGATGCCGGCCACGTACAGGCGGCCGTCGGCTTCGCGGCGGACGGCGAGGTCGGGCCGGGTCAGCTCCAGCGTTTCGAAGCGCACGTCGGCCGCCACCACGCTCCACCACGACAGCGTGGCCGACACGCTCGGCAAGGTCAGCGCCTGGTTGCCCAGCGGATCGTGCAGCACGACGTCGCCCAGGAACAGGCTGGGGCGCAGGCCCTTCCACGAAGCGTAGATGCGGGAAATGGTGACCGGATTGCCCACCGCGCGGCTGGCGAGGCGCTCGATATCGCCCTTGTAGTGGTCGATATTCGGCAGCACGGCGTAGCGCAGCGTCAGGAACAGGATGGCGAAGGCGAAATACAGCAGCAGGAACAGCTTGACGGTGAAGCCGAGCACATGATGGGTGGCCAGGTTGCAGACGCGATAGGCGGCACTGAGCCGGTGCCAGCGCGCAGCCAAAGGGCCCTCGTCTGTCACAGTCTCCTCATCTTGTTTTTGCATCAATAAGCTAATAAATCAGGCCATGCGTCAAATAAATCGCTAAACTCGGTTCCAAGCTTTTATGCCTGCGCAGCAATTCTACCGCATCAGGTGGGCAAACCAGCGCCACTTAAGGCGGATTTACACGGATTACATCTCATTACAGCCTATGACCGCACCATCGATTGCCCCCACCGTTTCACGTTTTTACCAACGCTGGCTGGCCGCCGCTCCCGACCGCGGCGGCAAGATTGATGAATTGGCGCAATTATCGCTTGCCCAGATCGATCTTGCTGACTATTTGACAAAAGAATCCCTCTCCGTGCCGGACGGCGCGCCGCCATTGCCGCTGCCGCGCGCGATGCGCCGGCTGCGCAACCTGCTGGTGTGCGGCCTGATCCGGCGCGACCTGGCCGGCAAGGCCAACCTGGCCGAGGTGGTGGAGGCGATGACGCGCTTCGCCGATTTCGCGATCCAGCAGCACCTGCGGGCGCTGACCGCGGAAATGGTGGCCGCCCACGGCACGCCGATCGGCCGCGATTCCGGCCTGCCGCAGGAGCTGATGGTGCTGGCGATGGGCAAGCAGGGCGGCGGCGAGCTGAACGTCTCGTCCGATATCGACCTGATCTTCGTCTACCCGGAGGACGGCGACACCGCCGCCACCGGGGCGGGCCAGCGCAGCCTGTCGAACCACGAATTCTTTATCCGCCTGGGCAAGAAACTGATCGCCGCTTTGGCGGAGATCACGGAAGATGGCTACACGTTCCGGGTGGATATGGCCTTGCGGCCGAACGGCGGCTCGGGCCCGCTGGCCGCCAGCCTGAGCATGGTGGAGCAGTATCTGATCGTCCAGGGCCGCGAATGGGAGCGCTATGCCTGGGTCAAGGCGCGCGCCGTCACCGGCCGCGGCGAGGATATCGCCGCGCTGGACGCCATCGTGCGGCCGTTCTGCTTCCGCCGCTACCTGGACTTCGGCGTCATCGACGCCATCCGCAATATGCACGCGCAGATCCGCGCCGAGGTCAACCGCCAGGAGCGGCTGCACCCGGACCGCAGCAACAACGTCAAGCTGGGGCGCGGCGGCATCCGCGAAATCGAGTTCCTGGCCCAGGTGTTCCAGCTGATACGCGGCGGCCGTGACGCCGCGCTGCGCGACCGCTCGACCCGCACCACGCTGCGCATCATCGCTGAAAAGGGTTTGCTAAGTCACGCCATCGTCTATCAACTGCTGGCTTCCTACACCTTCCTGCGCAATCTCGAGCACCGCCTGCAATATATCGACGACGCCCAGACCCATACGCTGCCGGCCAACGACGCCGACCGCCTGCTGGTGGCGCAAATGATGGGGCTGCCGGACGTCGCCACCGTGCTGACCCAGCTGGAAGCGCACCGCCAGTTTGTCGCCGGCCAGTTCGACGAAATGTTCTCGGACAAGAGCAACGGCGGCGGCGAGAACGACATCAACCCGCAATCGAGCAATGAATGCGCCGATCCGGACAACCGCGAATCCATGGTGGCGCAGTTTGCCGCGCTCGGCTTCGACGATCCGGAAGGCGCGGCCAAGCGGCTGATCGCCACCTGGCAGGCGCCGCGCCTGCAATCGCTGCCGGAAGCCAGCCGCAACCGGCTGCTGGGTCTGGTCAACGCGGCGCTGCCGCTGATCGTCCAGGCTTCGCGCGAGTCCAGCGGCGGCAACCAGCAAGCCACCTTGGGCCGGCTGCTCGACTTCCTCGAGGCGATCGCGCGCCGCTCGGCCTACCTGTCGCTGCTGACCGAGTACCCGCACACGCTGGCGCGGGTGATCCGCATGGTGCACGCCAGCGGCTGGGCCGCGCAATTCCTCAGCCAGCACCCCATCCTGCTGGACGAATTGCTGGACGACCGGGTGCGCAACGCCGTCTTCGATCCGGTGGCGCTGGCCGCCGACCTGGAGCTGCAACTGGCCGCGGCGCCGGGCGACACCGAGCGCCAGATGGATATCCTGCGCGAAATCCACCACGCCCAGCTGTTCCACCTGCTGGCGCAGGACCTGGCCGGCGACCTGACGGTGGAAAAACTGGCCGACTACCTGTCGTCGCTGGCCGACACCATCGTCGCCGCCGCCATCAAGGCGGTGTGGCAGACGGTGGCCACGCGCCACCGCGAGGTGCCGCAGTTCGCCGTCATCGCCTACGGCAAGCTGGGCGGCAAGGAACTGGGCTATGTCTCCGACCTGGACGTGATCTTCCTGTACGACGACGCCGACCAGGAAGCGCCGGCCCAGTACGCCAAACTGGCGCAGCGCTTTATTACCTGGATGACCTCGCACACCTCGGCCGGCATCCTGTTCGACATCGATACCGCGCTGCGCCCGGACGGCGCCAGCGGCATGCTGGTGTCGAGCGTGTCGGCGTTTGAAAAATACCAGAGCAACTCGGCCTGGGTGTGGGAGCACCAGGCGCTGACCCGCGCCCGATTCTGCGCCGGCGACGCCGCCATCGGCCGCCGCTTCGATGAAATCCGCGAAGCCGTGCTGCGCAAGGAACGTCCGGCCGACGGGCCGCTGAAGCAGGAAGTCATTGCAATGCGGAAACGAATGGTCGATGCCAAGCCCAACCTCAGCGCGCTGTTCGACCTGAAGCAGGATCCGGGCGGCATGATCGACATCGAATTCATCGTGCAGTTTCTGGTGCTGCAGCACGCCGCGGCCTACCCGCAGCTGACTGGCAATATCGGAAATATTGCCCTTTTAAAAATGTGCGGCGAACTGGGTTTGATCGATGCCGGACTGGCCGCCAGCGTGGCCGACGCCTACCGCCAATTGCGCAAGCTACAGCACCAATTAAGGCTGCAGGGACAGGATCTGGCGCGCGTCGATCCGGCCCTGGTATCGGCCCACGCGGCGCAGGTAACAGCCTTGTGGAACAGTATATTCGGCGACAACGTTGTCGAATAGCAACGCGCTGTTAATATTGCTGTTATCCTGAGTTAAACTTATCTGAATAAGAGCGCCCAGCGCCGTCACAGTCTTACTCAAACAGGAGAATGATATGAAAGCATTATTTGGTGCGGCGGTGTTCGGATTAAGCATGTTTGCGATATCGTCGTCCGCGTTGGCTGCCGACAAGGGCACAAAGGAAGAAGCGGTTGCCATGGTTAAAAAGGCCGTGGCCCTGATTAAATCGGACGGCAAGGAAAAAGCATTCGCCGCCATTTCGGATCCGTCGAATACCACCTTCCATGATCGCGACCTGTATATTTATGTGTACGACCTGAATGGCGTCGCTTTAGCTCACGGCAATAACCCTAAAATGGTCGGCAAGCCTTTAATCGGGCTCAAGGATAATGAAGGCAAGCCCATGATTAAAGAAATGGTCGACCTCGCTAAAACCAAAGGCAGCGGCTGGGTGGATTTCAAGTGGCCAAATCCCGTCACCAAGGCCGTCGAGGCCAAATCCGGCTATGTGGAAAAGGTCGAGGATATGCTGGTCGGCTCCGGCATTTATCAATAAAACCAGCCTGCCATCTGCGCCAGCCGGGACGATGTCCCGGCTTTTTTTTCGTCCGTGCCCTTGGAACATGCCAGAAACTGGCATGTAAATGCCATATTTGAGCTTGGCTTCGTGGGGAACTCTTAGTCTGACTCGTCTGTCTATCAGCGGTGGCATCCCGTTAATAAACAATAAGGAGTCGGAAATGACGCAAGCAACCATAATCACCCGCTCGGTTCGCATACTCTGCGCCGGCGGCCTGGCCCTTGGCACACAAGCCGCATATGGCCAGGAAACTGCTGAACCCATGCAGAAAGTGCTGATAACCGGCTCCCGTATTGCATCGCCGGCAGCGGAATCTCCTTCGCCATTGCAGATATTAAGCTCGGCGGATATTGCCGCGTCCGGTGCAAGCAATCTGCAAGATTTATTGCAGAAGAATCCGACCATGGGCACGCCCACCGTCAGCCGCACCAATTCAAATTTCCTGACATCGAGCGGCGGCGTGTCGACTATTAATCTGCGCAACCTGGGCGATTCAAGAACGCTGGTATTGGTTAATGGCCGGCGCTTTGTTTCCGGCATGCCGGGAGAAAGCGCGGTCGACCTGAATACGATACCCACCGATTTTATCGAACGGGTGGAACTATTAACCGGTGGTGCCTCGGCGACTTATGGCTCCGATGCGGTGGCTGGTGTGGTGAATATTATTTTGAAGAAAAACTTTAATGGCGTGCTGGTGGATGCGCAGACCGGAAAAAGCAATGAAGGGGATGATTTTAAAAAGAAACTGGCACTGACTTTCGGCACCACCAGCGCCGACGGCGCCAGCAATGTCATGGGCCATTTCGGCTATTCCAAACAGGGCGCGGTGTACTCGCGCGACCGCGATTTCTCGGCCGTCGACCAGACCTCGGCCATCGCCCAGGGGCATCCCGAACTTGCCTTCGTGGCAAAAAAACCCAACTACTCCGGCTACGCGCCGCAAGGCCATTTCTTTGGCGACAGCGAGGATTTCACCTATGATGCAAATAACAATATTATCCCGTGGAATCAAAATGGCACGGCCGGCACCGGCGCCGGCGCCACCGGCTTCAACCGCTCGGCCTACCGCCTGATCGCCGTGCCGACCGAGCGCTATCTGTTCGCCACCACCGGCAACTGGGCGTTCAACCAGAACCACAGCGCCTTCTTCGAGGGCAACTACGCGTCGACCAAGGCCGATACCAACATCGAAGCCTTCCCGCTGGGTTCGGACCAGGTCTACAAGCCCAGCGGCCAGGTGCCGGCGGCTACGCTGATCAACGGCGTGGTGGTCAAGAATCCGCTGGTGCCGCAGTATTTATATGACCGCATCAGCGACACCGACGGCGACGGCGTGCCGGACTACTTCTTCACCCGCCGCCTGTCGGAATTCGGCGCGCGCCGCGCCACCGTCGACCGCGACACCTTCCGCCTGGCCACCGGGCTGAAAGGCACGATCAAGGACTGGAGCTATGAAGCCTTCATCGCCTACGGCAAGACCAAGGAGGCGCAAAGCTCCACCGGCCAGGTCAATGTGATGAGCCTGCGCAACGCGCTGGAAGCCATCCCCGGCCCCGACGGCACGCCGGTCTGCCGCGACGTCCACGCGCGCGAGGAAGGCTGCGTCCCGATCAGCCTGTTCGGCTACAACAGCATCACGCCGGACGCGCTGAAATACGTCACCGCGCCCGGCTCGCTGACCACGGCGATCACGCAGAAACTGGCCGGCGGCTCGGTCAGCGGCGAGCTCCCGCTCGGCCTGGCCGCCGGCCGCATCGGCATCGCCGCCGGCCTCGAGTGGCGCGACGAGGATTCCAGCGCCATTCCCGATCCGCTGACCCAGTCCGGCCTGAACGCGGGCAACGCCCTGCCCCCGACCTTCGGCAGCTTCACCGTGCGCGAGGCGTTTGTCGAAACCCGGGTGCCGCTGCTGAAAGACCAGCCGTTCGCGCGCGAACTGAGCTTCCTCGGCACCGTCCGCCACGGCGACTATTCCACCGTCGGCAGCGCCAACAGCTGGAATGCCGGCCTCGAATGGGGCATCACCTCGGACTTCAAGCTGCGCGGCACGCGCGCGCAATCGACGCGGGCGCCGAATATCAACGAGCTGTATCAGGCGCCCAGCCAGGATTTCCCCACCGGACTGGTCGATCCCTGCGAAGGCGTGTCGTCCGGCGGCACCAGCGCGCTGGCCGTCAATTGCCGCAATGCGCCGGGAGTTGCCGCCAATATGGCTGCACATGGCGGCATTTTCACGTTAAATCAGGCCGACCAGCAGGGCATCAGCGGCTATGACCGGGGCAATCCCAACCTGAAGGCGGAAAAAGGCCGCTCCACCACGATAGGCCTGGTGATCACGCCGCGCTCGATTCCCATGCTGAGCCGTTTCACCTTCACGGTCGACTATTTCAACATCAAGATCGCCGACGCCATCGTGCAGACCGACCGCCAGTATGCGCTGGACCAGTGCTACAACCAGAACAACCCAACCTTCTGCAGCTTCATCACGCGCCGCCCCTCCGCCGTCGGCAACCTGAGTTCCGGTTCGATCAAGTACAGCGACGTCGCGGTCACCAACTCGGGCGGCTTCGGCACCGAGGGCGTGGACCTGACCGGATCATGGTCGGACAAGGTCGGGCCGGGCAACCTGAGCGCCCGCCTGGCCTGGACCTGGCTGCGCGATTTATGGCAGAAGGCGACGCCGGAGGCGGAGAAGAACTTCGATGTCGGCGAGATCACGGCAGCCAACACCAATGCGCCGCGCAACCGCGCCAACCTGAACCTGGCCTACAAATGGGGGAACTTCGGCGCCACCTGGGTCGCCACCTACACCGGGCCGGTCTCGCTGGACGACCAGTTCCTGAAAAGCCTGAGCATCGCGCCCGGCACGGTGGGCGTCGGTTCGCGCACCTACAACGATTTCCAGTTCACCTACGACGTGCGCAAATCGATGCAACTGTACCTGGGCCTGGACAACGCCTTCAACGCCAAGGCACCGCCCATCATCAGCGGCCTGCCCGGCGACAAGACCGGTACCGAAACCGATACCTCGACCTACGACGCCATCGGCCGCCGCTACTACCTCGGCCTGCGGGTCACGCTATAAGGGTGACAGATTTCCGGATTAGTGTTGTTTTTGCATGATTTCGATATGTAATATTGGCAATTTTTCCGATCTGCTAAATATAATCTAAGGGCGCTACACGATCTGTAACGCATACATGCCTAACGGTAATTATATAAAAAGCAAAATCGGGAGTTAGAGTGAAAAAAATTGCACTGAAACAGGGCGTCATCGCGGTCGCGTTGACGCTCGCCTCATCCCACGTGGTATTGGCACAGGACACGGATGCAGCGGGCAAGCCGCTGGAAAAGGTCGTCATTACCGGTTCCAACCTGAAACGCATCGACACGGAAACGGCGACGCCGGTCCAGATCCTGCGCCGCGAGGAAATCAACCGCCTCGGCGTCAACTCGGTGCGCGACATGATCGACACCCTGACCTCGTCCAACACCAGCGCCTACGGCAGTTCGCTGTCCGACATCGGCGGCTCCAACTCCTTCGCCGGCGGCGCCTCGTCCGCCTCGCTGCGCAACCTGGGCAAGCAGTCGACGCTGATCCTGCTGAACTCGCGCCGCGTCGCGCCGTATGCGCTGGCCGACTACAACGAAGTGTTCACCAACCTCGATTCGCTGCCGCTGGACGCCATCGACCGCATCGAAGTGCTGCGCAACGGCGGCTCGGCCATCTATGGCTCCGACGCGGTGGCCGGCGTGATCAACATCATCACCCGCAGCGACTTCCAGGGCGTGCAGGTGCGCGCCAACTACCAGCAATCGGTGGCCAACGAACAGTTCAACACCAAGACCGCCAGCATCACCGGCGGCTTCGGCGACTTCAACAAGGACGGCTACAACGTGCTGGCCAACGTCGAAGTGTTCAAGCGCGGCAGCGTGATCTGGCGCGACGTGCTCGACGATATCAATCCCGCCTACGGCGCCAAATTCTCCGCCGTGGCGCCCAAGAGCGGCCTGATGTTCGGCAACCGCGGCGCCCCGTCCACCTACTCCTACCCCGGCAACCTGATCGGCCAGGGCCCGGTCGACGGCTGCACCACCATCAGCGCGGCCGGCCTGTGCGTGTACGACCGCTTTGCCCGCTTCGAAGCCATACCGAAGGCCGACCGCGTCAACGCGCTGGTGTCCGGCAAGCTGAACCTGGGCAACGGCACCGAAGGCTATGCCGAGGTGCTGTACTCGAAAACCAAGACCGAGTACATCGGCGCCGCCGGCACTTATGGTTCGGCCAACCCGGACGTCATCTGGGGCAACCCCAGCAACGGTCAAGGCAAGCTGTTCGGCTACCGCTTCCTGTCGCCGGACTCGCCGCTCAACACCACCGGCGAGCCGCTGGAGCTGCGCTACCGCTGGGCCGACGCGCCGTCCAACAACCCCAACGACAGCGACCAGTACCGCGTGCTGGCCGGCCTGCGCGGCCAGCTGTGGAACAAGTACGACTGGGATACCGCGGTCGGCGTGATGGGCAGCAAGACCAAGTCGCGCAGCTACGGCTCGATCAGCGACAGCGGCTTCAAGGCCGTGGTCGGCGACTACACCAAGACGCTGGCCGGCAATCCCGATTGCGAAGCCAACTTCCCCGGCTATTGCGAATACACGGCCGCCGATCCGAACTTCTTCAACCACGGCTACAAGCTGGGCCAGAAGAACTCGGCCGAGGTGCTGCGCCAGCTGTTCCCGGAGCAAGGCTATGACGGCAAGATCACCCAGTACTTCATCGACGGCAAGATCACCGGCGAAGTGGGCAAGATCGGCGATCGCGCCATCGGCCTGGCGGTGGGCGGCGAAGTGCGTCACGAGAAATTCAAGATCACGCCGACCGACAACCTGCGCAATGGCGACATCATCGGCTACGGCGCGGCCATGGCGGACGCCAGCCGCTCCACCGAGGCGGTGTTCTCCGAGATCAACCTGCCGGTGACCAGCCAGCTGGAAGTGGTGGGCGCCGCCCGCGTCGACAAATTCCCCGGCTTCAAGACCCATGCGTCGCCGAAGATCGCGGCCCGCTTCGAAGCCACGCCGGCGCTGCTGTTCCGCGCCACCTATGAAGGCGGCTTCCGCGCGCCCAACCTGACCGAGAGCGCGCAGTCGAGCAAGTTCGCGTTCGACAACAGCGTCAACGATCCGAAGCGCTGCAGCCAGGCCCGCAGGCTGGCCGACGATCTGCGCGCGGCGGCCGCGGCGCTGCCGGACAGCGATCCGAACCAGGCGCTGCAACTGGCGCGCGCCGACACCGTGCAGTCGAACGAATGCTCCGGCGGCGTCGCCAGCATCGTGCGCAACAATCCGAACCTGAAGCCGGAAACCACGCACAGCGCCACCGTCGGCTTCGTGCTCGAGCCGGTCAAGGGCAGCAGCCTGTCGCTGGACTACTGGCGCATCGAGCGCAAGGATGAGATCGGCCTGAAATCGACCGCCGACCTGCTGGCGGCGGAAGCCGACCAGGCGCCGGGCGTGATCAACCGCCAGCCGCTGACGCAGGACAAGACCTTCACCGCCGCCGAGCAGGCCAAGTACGGCGTGACGGTCGGTCCGCTGGCCTCGACCTCGGGACAATTCGAAAACGTCTCGCGCACCAAGACCAGCGGCGTCGACCTGGGCGGCACGTCGCGCTTCAATACGCCATATGGCCGGCTGGACCTCGGCGCCAACGCGACCTACCTGCTGAGCCTGAAGAACTTCAGCTCGACGCTGAACAACTACGGCGACAACCTGGCGGGCCGCTACGGCTATTCGAAACTGGTGGCCAACATCAGCGCGACGCTGCAGACGGGCAAGCTCAGCAACAACCTGCGCCTGGTCTACAACAGCAAGACTTCGCTCAACACCGACTACTTCGACGACGTCTACACTTCGGCCGGCTGCACCGACCTGAAGTGGAGCGCCGACGAGTGCCAGGTGAAGGCCTACAAGCGCCTGGACTATAACGTGTCCTACAGCGGCATCAAGGACTTGACGCTGTCGCTGTACGTGCGCAACCTGACCAACCGCCGGCCGCCGCTGGATCTGCGCAACTTCGCCGACGTCGGCGGCGGCGTGATTCCGCAAAACACCGACGACGTCCAGGGCCGCATCGTGCGCGTGACGGCGGAATACAAGTTCCGTTAATCGTTAATCGTTAGCCCAAAAGAAAAGCCTCCCGGCGCAAACCGGGAGGCTTTTTTTATTGCAGCGCTTGAATTACTTGGCGGTCATCAGGGCCACGGTGGTGTCCAGCATGCGGTTCGAGAAGCCCCACTCGTTGTCGTACCACGACGACACCTTGACCAGGCGGCCCGACACTTTGGTCAGGGTCGAGTCGAAGTTCGACGACGCCGGGTTGTGGTTGAAGTCGATCGACACCAGCGGTTCGGTCTGGTAGGTCAGCACTTCCTTCAGCGCGCCTTCGGCGGCGGCCTTCATCAGCGCGTTGACTTCGTCCACCGTCGTGTCGCGCTTGGCGATGAACGACAGGTCGACCAGCGACACGTTGATGGTCGGCACGCGGATCGCGAAACCGTCCAGCTTGCCGTTCAGCTCAGGCAGCACCAGGCCGACCGCGGCGGCGGCGCCGGTCTTGGTCGGGATCATGCTCATGGTGGCCGAACGGGCGCGGCGCAGGTCTTCGTGCATCACGTCGCTCAGCACCTGGTCGTTGGTGTAGGCGTGGATGGTGGTCATCAGGCCGGTCTCGACGCCGATGGCGTCGTTCAGCGGCTTGACCAGCGGCGCCAGGCAGTTGGTGGTGCACGAGGCGTTCGAGATCACGGTGTCGCTGGCCTTCAGCACGTGCTGGTTGACGCCGTACACGATGGTGGCGTCGACGTCCTTGCCGCCCGGTGCCGAGATGATGACTTTCTTGGCGCCGCCCTTCAGGTGGGCCGACGCTTTTTCCTTGGTGGTGAAGAAGCCGGTGCATTCCAGCACGACGTCCACGCCCAGGTCGCCCCACGGGATTTCCGCAGGGTTGCGCTGTGCAAACACGCGGATCACGTCGCCGTTCACGATCATGTTGTCGCCGTCGACCGTGACGGTGCCGGGGAACTTGCCGTGGGCGGTGTCATAGCGGGTCAGGTGGGCGTTCGACTTGGCATCGCCCAGGTCGTTGATCGCAACGATCTGGATGTCTTGTTTCTTGCCGCCTTCGTAGAAAGCGCGCAGCACATTGCGGCCGATACGGCCGTAGCCGTTGATTGCAACTTTGATCGTCATACTTTGCTCCTAAATATAGTTAATGCAACAAGCAATTATAGATTATGCAATGACAGATTTGACTTTCGCCACGACGTTTTCCACCGTGAAGCCGAAGTGCTTGAACAGCACGCCTGCCGGGGCCGATTCACCGAAGGTATCGATGCCGACCACCGCGCCTTCCAGACCGACGTATTTGTACCAGAAATCGGTCACGCCGGCTTCGATTGCCACACGTGGCAAGCCTTTGGTCAATACGCTGGCCTTGTAGGCGGCGTCTTGACGGTCAAATACATCGGTCGACGGCATCGACACCACGCGCGCGGCGATGCCTTCGGCCGCCAGCGCGGACGCGGCGGCCTGGGCCAGTTCGATTTCCGAACCGGTGGCGATCAGCGTGACCTTGGCGTCGGCCGCGTCGGCCAGCACGTAGCCGCCGCGGGCGATGTCGGCGATCTGCTGGGCCGAACGCTCCTGGTAAGGCAGGTTCTGGCGCGAGAAGATCAAGGTCGACGGGCCGTTCTTGCGCTTGACCGCCTCGCCCCACGCCACCATCGATTCGGTGGTGTCGCATGGACGCCAGTTGTCCAGGTTGGGGATCAGGCGCATCGACGAGATGTGCTCGACCGATTGGTGGGTCGGGCCGTCTTCGCCCAGGCCGATCGAGTCGTGGGTGAACACGAAAATCGAGCGCAGCTTCATCAGCGCGGCCATGCGCAGCGCGTTGCGGCTGTAGTCGGAGAAGGTCAGGAAGGTGGCGCCGAACGGGATGTGGCCGCCGTGCAGCGTGATGCCGTTCATGATGGCCGACATGCCGAATTCGCGCACGCCGTAGTTGATGTGGTTGCCCGGCTTGCCGGAACGCAGCGCGACGCACTCTTTCCAGTTGGTCAGGTTGGAGCCGGTCAGGTCGGCCGAGCCGCCCAGGAATTCCGGCAGCACCGGGGCCAGCGCCTGGATCGCGTTCTGGCTGGCTTTGCGGGTGGCGATGTTTTCTTTTTTCTCGACGGTGGCGGCGATGCCGGCGGCCAGCGTGGCTTCAAACGAGGCCGGCAGGTCGCCTTGCATGCGGCGGGTCAGCTCGGCCGCTTCGGCCGGGAACTTGGCGCTGTATTCGGCGAACTTGGCGGCCCAGGCGGCTTCCTGCTTGGCGCCGGCGGCTTTCGCGTCCCACGCGCCGTACACGTCGGCAGGCACTTCGAACGGCGCGGCGCTCCAGCCGATGTATTCGCGCACGGCGGCGACTTCCTTGTCGCCCAGCGCGGCGCCGTGCACCTTGTCGCCACCCTGCAGGTTGGGCGAACCCTTGCCGATGACGGTCTTGCAGCAGATCAGCGTCGGCTTGGCCGAGGTCTTGGCGGCGGCGATGGCGGCCGAGACGGCGGCTACATCGTGGCCGTCGACGGCGCGGATCACGTTCCAGCCGTAGGCTTCGAAACGGGCCGGGGTGTCATCGGTGAACCAGCCTTCGACCTTGCCGTCGATCGAGATGCCGTTGTCGTCGTACAGCGCGATCAGCTTGTTCAGGCCCAGGGTGCCGGCCAGCGCGCACACTTCGTGCGAGATGCCTTCCATCAGGCAGCCGTCGCCGACGAAGGCGTAGGTGTAGTGGTTGACGACGTCAAAGCCCGGCTTGTTGAATTCGCTCGCCAGCAGGTACTCGGACAGCGCCATGCCGACCGCGTTGGCGATGCCCTGGCCCAACGGGCCGGTGGTCGTTTCCACGCCCGGCGTGACGTCCACTTCCGGGTGGCCCGGGGTCTTCGAATGCATCTGGCGGAAGGACTTGATGTCGTCCATCGTCACCGCGTAGCCGGACAGGTGCAGCAGCGCGTAGTGCAGCATCGAACCGTGGCCGTTGGACAGCAGGAAGCGGTCGCGGTTCACCCATTTCGGATTGGCCGGGTTGTGGCTGTAATGGCCGCTCCACAGCGCAACGGCGATCTCGGCCATGCCCATCGGCATGCCTGGGTGGCCGGAGTTGGCCTTCTGGACGGCGTCCATTGCCAGCGCGCGGATCGCGTTGGCCATTTGGGTGGTGGGAAGCGTAGAAGTCATCGTAGGTCTATCACGGAAGTATGGAAACTGGATGCAAGGGGGCCTGCTGAACCCATTATTTTACCAGACGGACGCGTGCACCATTTAAAATTGCGGAACTTAAACCGACCGGATCAGCGCATGCCCCGCTTTTACATACCCCAGCCCCTGGCCATCGGCCAGCTCGTCAACCTGCCGGAAGCGCTGGCCCACCATATCCAGGTGCTGCGGCTGGCCGAGGGCGACATCGTCACGCTGTTCAACGGCGACGGCGGCGAATACAGCGCCACGCTGGGCCGCGTGGAAAAGCGCAGCGCCGGCGTCGAGATCAAGGCCCACCACCCGCGCGAGGTCGAACTGCCGTTCGCCGTGACCCTGGCCCAGGCGTTGCCCGAAGGCACCAAAATGGACTGGATCATCGAGAAGGCGATCGAGCTGGGCGTGTCCGGCTTCCAGCCGCTGGCGGCGCAGCGCTGCGTGGTGCGGCTGTCGGCCGAGCGGGCGGAAAAGAAGATGGCGCACTGGCAGGGCATCATCGAATCGGCGTCCGAGCAGAGCGGGCGCAACCGCCTGGCCCAGTTGGCGCCGCTGCAGGAGTACAAGCAGTGGATCACGCAGCAGGACCTGCACCGGCGCATCATCCTGACGCCGCGCGCCGACCAGTCGCTGGCGGACTGGGCGCGCCACCAGGCGCCGCAGGCGGTGACCCTGGTGATCGGCCCCGAAGGCGGCCTCAGCGACGCAGAGGAAGAGGCGGCGATCCGCCACGGCGCGCTGCCTCTGGCGATGGGCCCGCGCATCCTGCGCACCGAGACGGCGGCGCTGGCGGCCGTCAGCGCCCTGAGCGCGGCCTGGGGCGGCATGTAAACGCCGCCGCGCCATAAAAAAAACCCCGCGCAGCCTTGCGGCCCGCGGGGTTTTTACCATCTGCAACTCAGCGATTAGAACTTCACGCTGGCGCCGAAGGTGATGTAACGACCGATCGCATCGTACGACTGCGGGAAGGTGTTACCGCTGTCCATCGCGGTGGTAGCGATGGTGCCGCCGACGATAGGTGGTTTCTTGTTAGCAGCATTGGTGATGCTGACGTTGAAACGCAGGTTCTTCGAGTAGTTGTACACACCCGACAGGTCGACATAGCTGTAGGCCGGGATGTGCGAGAACTGCGGCAGGAAGGTGCCGGCACCCGGTTCCACGTCCACAGCGCTGACATAGCGCCAGTTGTAGCCGACCGCGAAGTCACCCACGTTCCAGGTGCTACGCTGGCTGAACTTGCGCTTGTACACCGGCGCGTTGGCGACGTCGCCGCAAGCGACCGAGTAGTAGCCCAGGCAGTTACGGTTGATCGAAATCGGCGAAGGCTGGAACTCGAAGCTCTGCACCTGGGTGAAAGCGAAGCCCAGGTCGAAGTTACCATACTTCGGATCCAGGTTCATCTGCTTGGCCTGCAGCTTGTAGGCCACGTTCAGATCGAAACCGCTGGTTTTCTGCTTGCCCGAGTTGGTGCGCTCGGTGAACACGCCTTTCGAATCGACGCCGTTGAAGGTGCCGTTGGCTGGATTGCGGCCGATCAGCGCGCAATTGGCGTTCATCTCGAAGGTAGGATTGTTCTTGTAGCAAGCATCCAGGACGTCGGTGGTGCTAGGACGGGAGATCGCGTGATCGATGGTGATCTTGTAGTAATCCAGCGATACGGCCAGTTTCGGCAGCGGTTCCCAGACGAAGCCCAGGGTCTTGGTCTTGGCTTCCTCAGGTCCCAGGTTGGTGTTGCCGCCAGCCAAGTTGTTGATCTGGCCCGACGATGGCACCGGCAGCGAACCGATTTCGCTGACCGGCACGCCGGTCAGGCGGCACAGATTGGACAAGGTGCCGGCGGTGTTGGCCTGGGCCTTGTTGATCTTGGTGCCCTGGCATGGATCGACCGCCAGGTTCGACAGGCCGGTGACCAGCGGTGCGAACAGTTCGTTGACGTTAGGTGCGCGGGTAGCCTTCTGCACCATGCCGCGGAAGCGGATCGACTTGACCGGTTCCCACTCGCCGCCAACTTTCCAGCTGCTGTAGTTCTGGGAATCCTTGTCGCCCGACTTGAACTCGGTTTCGCGATAGCCGAGGTCGGCGTTCAGCGCGCGCATGAACGGCTTGTCCTTGACCAGCGGGATCTGCGATTCGATCGCCAGTTCGCGCAGGCGGAAGTGGCCCGAACGGTCAGGCGTCGGCGCGCCGGTGCCCAGCACCTCGCCCTGGATCTGCGATGCCGCGTCCGACTGCGTGCCGGCGACGACCTTGCGCTCTTCGCCGGTGATCGCCATCGAGATCGGCTGGCCAGCCAGCGGGCTGACGAACTTGTTGCCGAAGTCGCCCTGCAGCGAGATCGAGCCGACGTCCTGCTGCACGCTTTGCAGCAGGATCGCGCTTTCGTTGATGAAGCCCAGCATGGCCGGGGTGATGCTGCCGGCCGCGCCGAACACGTTCAGCGGTACGCAACCGTTGGCCTGGTTGGTGCAGGCGGTGGTGCTCAGCGCGTTCAGTGCCTGGCCCACTTTCGACAGCGAGCCCCAGTTGCCGCGCACCTGGGTCTGGTCGGCGTTGCCGCGGGTCCACGACGCGTCGTAGGTCCAGTCCATGATCGCATCGCCCTTCATGCCGATCGTGTACTGCAGCGTGCGGTTGCTGAAGTCGTTCAGGCGCGGACCCATTTCGACGAAGCGGCGGTTGACCGTCATCGGCACCAGCGTGGCGTTGCCGGCGACGCAATCGGTGGCGGCGATGCCGCGGCGTTCGCAAATCTGCTGGCGTGCCGCCGCAGGGATGAACGGGTTACCGATAGGCACCTGGAACACGTTGCCGAAAGTACCGGACTCGGCCAGCGTCGACGACACTTTGCTGCTGGTGTAGAACACCTCGGCATAGGCCTCGGCATGGTCGTTGATCTTGTAGTTGGCCAGCGAGGTCGCCTGGGTGCGATCCAGGCCGGTGGCATAGTAGTTCAGCGGGTTGGTGTTATAGGCCACCGAAGGCTGCACCAGCTTGCCGGTTGCGGGGTCGATCTGCCAGCTGCCCGACAGCGTGTCGGTGGCGGTCGGGCCGGTGCCCTTGCCGACGGCGAACGCGCTAGGAATGGTGGTGGCCGAGCCGCTCGGCAGGCCGGTGGTCGAGCTCAGGCTGGTGATGCCGTAGGAACGCGCGCCCTGGCGCAGCGGATCGGATACGGTTTTGCCGATGCTCAGCACAACGTTGCCGCGGCCGTCATCGAGGTTGGCGCCCATCGTGATGTCGGTGCGGCGGCGCTTGGCGTCGTGGTCGTTGGTGGTGCCGCCGTACGAGGTGGTGGCATCGAAACCGCTGAAGTTTTTCTTCAGGTTGAAGTTGATAACGCCGGCTACGGCGTCGGCGCCGTAGGCCACCGACGCGCCACCGGTCAGCAGGTCGACGCGGCTCAGCAGGGCGATAGGAATGGCGTTGGTGTCGACCGTGCCGTCCAGGCTGAACGGCACCATGCGGCGGCCGTTGATCAGCACCAGCGTGCGGTTGGCACCCAGGCCGCGCAGGTCGACCGTGGCGGCGCCCGAGGTGCCGTTATTGGTGCCCGGGCCGATCGACGGCACAGCGGCTGGCAAGCCTTTGATGAATTCTTCGACGGCGACCGGCTGGGAGGATTTGATCTCCTCGGCGGAAATCGACGAGATCGGGCTGGTCGAGGTCGTGCCTGGAGCGGTAATGCGGGTACCGGTGACCTGTACCGATTCGATCTTGCCGCCTTGCACAGCTTCCTGCGCCATGGCGTGGTGCATCATCGCACTCATGCCCACCAGCATGCTGCCGGCGAAGACGGTGCGCAGCGTGCGCGACATCATTTTTTCTTGAATCATTGTAAAACTCCCATTATTAGACTCCTGTAAAACAGGAGAAACCCAACCGCATCCTAGATATTCCAAAAAACAAATATCTATTCGAGGCCAGCCTGAAGGATTCTTATTACCTTTTTTGATTTTGCCTTGGAAACCTGGAGGTCTCCGGGTGCTTATCGGGTATTGAATCTCGCTATATACGCCTGTCAAATAGTGAATTGCAGGCGCACTGCATGAAACCACTTGCATGCCAAAACTGTCAACCGACGGTCTGAAATGTTTCGCAAAAACAACAACGCCCAAGGAAGCGAACAAAGCAAGCACTTTACGCAGGCATTTTTGCCGCACTGCAGCAATTTTCATTATGCATATGTTAATTTTCGATGTGACAACACTTTTGTTTTGTTATCGGATTGGATTATTGAATAAAATATCGATTGTAACGTCTTGTATCAGATAATATGCTGACATCAGCAGATTGATATTTCACCAATAATGCTGCAACGCAGCACGAAGAGTGTGTCTTTTTGTTCAATCCAGCTCACTTTTTGCAACTACTTGAGAGAAACCCACGCTACGGGGAAATATTGCCATTTTGAAATCACGTTGTTTTATCGCAACACCACCAATTGTTTCCATCTCGTCTATACAGGACTTTCACTCCGTCGTCATTATCTTTTGGACGCCTGTATTCAATCCTTTAAATCCGGGATTTAAATAAATGGAGAATAAGAAAAAGCATGGCGCATTAACCCGGGAATTAATCCGGCCGGAGGTCGCTCCAAGGTTGGCGCAGGACCGGGCGCTGCGGGTAAAATAGCGGCTGCGGCGGTCTGACGCCGCACCGCTCTCCGCTAGCTACGGAGCCCCGCAATTTTTTGGACACAGACATCATGCTGCGATTAAACGAAGTAAAACTGCCCCTCAACCACACCGAGGACCAGCTGCCGGCCGCCATCCTGGCGCGCCTCGACATCCCCGCCGCCGAGCTGCTCGGCTACACCGTCTTCAAGCGCAGCTACGATGCGCGCAAGAAGACCGCGATCGTGCTGATCTACGCGCTCGACGTGCAGGTCAGGGACGAGGCGGCGCTGCTCAAGCGCCTGTCGCACGATGTGCACCTGATGCCGTCGCCGGACACTTCGTATAAATTCGTCGCCAACGGCGAGCAGCTGCAGGGCCACGACCACAACCTGCGCCCGGTGGTCATCGGCACCGGCCCGTGCGGCCTGTTCGCGGCGCTGATCCTGGCGCAGATGGGCCTGCGCCCCATCATCCTCGAACGCGGCAAGCAGGTGCGCGAACGCACCGTCGACACCTTCGGCTTCTGGCGCAAGCGCGAGCTCAACCCGGAGTCGAACGTGCAATACGGCGAAGGCGGCGCCGGCACCTTCTCGGACGGCAAGCTGTACAGCCAGATCAAGGACCCGAAACACTACGGCCGCAAGGTGCTCACCGAGTTCGTCAAGGCCGGCGCGCCGGAGGAAATCATCTACGTCAGCAAGCCGCACATCGGCACCTTCCGCCTGGTCAAGATGGTCGAGCAGATGCGCGCCAACATCGAACAGATGGGCGGCGAATACCGTTTCGAGAGCAAGGTGGTCGACATCGAGATCGAACAGCTCAGTGGCAATAACGGCGACGGCGGCCAGGTGCGCGGCGTGACGCTGGCCAGCGGCGAGAAGATCGCCACCAACCATGTGGTGCTGGCGATCGGCCACAGCGCGCGCGACACCTTCCAGATGCTGTACGAGCGCGGCGTCTACATCGAGGCCAAGCCGTTCTCGGTCGGCTTCCGCGTCGAGCACCCGCAGTCGCTGATCGACGCCTGCCGCTTCGGCCCCAACGCCGGCCACCCCATCCTGGGCGCGGCCGACTACAAGCTGGTGCACCACGCCTCCAACGGCCGCGCCGTGTACAGCTTCTGCATGTGCCCGGGCGGCACGGTGGTGGCGGCGGCGTCCGAACCGGGCCGCGTGGTCACCAACGGCATGAGCCAGTATTCACGCAACGAGCGCAACGCCAACAGCGCCATCGTGGTCAGCATTTCGCCGGAAGTCGATTACCCGGGCCATCCGCTGGCCGGCATCGAATTCCAGCGCCGGCTGGAGGAAAAGGCGTTCGAGCTGGGCGGCGGCACCTACAACGCGCCGGGCCAGCTGATGGGCGATTTCGTCGCCGGCCGCGCCTCGACCGAATTCGGCAGCGTGGTCCCCTCGTACAAGCCCGGCGTGCACCTGACCGACCTGGCGCAGATCCTGCCGGAGTTCGCCGTCACCGCGCTGCGCGAAGCCTTCCCGGCGTTCGACAAGCAGATCAAGGGCTACTTCAAGCACGACGCCGTACTGACCGGGCTGGAGACGCGCACCTCGTCGCCGATCCGCATCAAGCGCCGCGACGACACGCTGCAAAGCCTGAACACGCGCGGCCTGTTCCCGGCCGGCGAAGGCGCCGGCTACGCGGGCGGCATCCTGTCTGCCGGCGTCGACGGCATCAAGGTGGCCGAAGCGGTGGCCCTGTCGATGGCCGCCGACAACGCGTAATCGCCCAAGCCCTCCTCCTCCCCGCAGCCGTACCCAGCCCCGTCATTTTGCCCTACCCGACCAGCAGCGCCTCGGCGCGCTGGGCGGCCCGCGCGCGGCCGTCCCTGCTCACAATACTAACTTTTCGTCACTCGCCGAGCCTCCCCAGCTCATATGAAAGTAGTGCAACGTTTAAATTGCGACTATCACAAATAAAGCATAAACGGCTAACAACTTTGTATTTTTGTGTAAAATAATCGTCTTTTTTTGAAAATACCGCCAAATGTGTTGTTTATTACACGCTTGTTACAGTCCAGCAATTGACCATGCCAGCCTCAGGTGGTCTGATGGCTGCCCTGAATAATCTATTGATGGATTATTCAAACTACGTGTCTTTAAATGACAAAGTAACAATTGGTACCCTCCTAGGAGTTCAAGCAATGATGATGGAAACTGTAATCTCGCGTTCGCTGCGCCTGATGTTTGCGGGCAGCGCCGCTCTGGTGCTGGCACAACCGGCATTTGCCCAAGACGCGCCTATCCAGCGCGTGGAAATCACCGGTTCGTCGGTCAAGCGCGTCGACGCTGAAACCTCGCTGCCAGTGCAAGTCGTAACCAAAGCTGACATCGCCCGTACCGGCGCCACCAGCACTGAAGAACTGCTGCAATCGATCTCGGCCTTCTCCTCGGCCGGCAGCACCAGCAACGCCACCGGCGCCGGCACCTCGACCGGCGGCCTGTCGTCGATCTCGCTGCGCGGCCTGGGCTCGACCCGCACCCTGGTGCTGGTCAACGGCCGCCGCCTGGCAGCCTTCGCCGGCAGCGACGGCGCCTCCGTCAACGTCAACGTCATTCCGCTGGCCGCCATCGAGCGCGTCGAAGTGCTGAAAGACGGCGCTTCCGGCGTCTACGGTAGCGATGCGGTGGCCGGCGTGGTCAACTTCATCCTGGCCAAGCAGACCGACGGCATCGAAATCACCGGCGGCTACGGTTCCCCATCGCAAAGCGGCGGCGGCCAGAACTCCAAGGCATCGATCACCGGCGGCTTCAACACCGACAAGCTGAATCTGGTTGTTTCGGGCTCCTACGAAAAAGAAAAAGCACTGTTCGGCCGCGACCGCGACTACGCGTCGACCTCGACCAAGCTGCCTTATTACAACGGCACCGCGACCGGCCTGGGCAATATCCAGGGTTCGTTCACGCCAGGCAAAGGCCCCGACGCTGGTTTCAGCTCGGGCGGCTCCGGCTACGGCAACCCGCTGGCCATCGGCGACAAGTGCAGCACCATCCGCATGGGCCTGCTGCCTAACGGCGCCAAAGGCGCACCGTACTGCTACTACGACAGCGGCCCGGACGTCGGTCTGACCCCTGATCGCGAGCTGTTCAACTTCACCAGTAACCTGACCTATCAGCTGAACGCGGATCACCAGCTGTTCGGCGACGTGCTGTACTCGCAGAGCAAAGTCACCCAGACCTACCAGGCTTCGCCGGCGCGCGCCAGCTTCTTCGAGACCGACGGCGAGTTCGCCAAGCAAGGCGTGGACGCGGCACTGCTGCTGTACCCAAGCAACCCTGCTTACCAGTCGATCGCCGTGCCTTACCTGCAAAGCCAGGGCTTCACCTCGCTGATCGGCAAGCCACTGTCGATCACCTCGCGCGTGTTTGACTTCGGCCCACGCCAGAACGTCGACACCGCCAAGCAGGCACGTGTTGTCGTCGGCGCCAAAGGCACCATCGGCGCGGTCGACTACGAAGTCGCCCTGACCCACAACGAGTCCAAGCTGAACAGCGCTGTGACCACCGGCTACTTCTCGCAAGTCGCGTACGCCAAGATCATCAACAGCAGCAACTGGAATCCATGGGCTGCAGGCGGCGTGCAAACCGGCGCCCTGGCCGACCAGCTGAAATCGGCAGCGTTCAGCGGCGACTTCCTGGCCGCCAAATCGACCAGCGATTCCTTCGACGCCAAGATCACCGGCGACTTCTGGACCATCGCCGGCATCACCCCGCAATACGCGGTGGGTACGCAATCGCGTAAAGAGAACTACACCACCAACCCTAGCGCAGCTTACCAGTCGGGCGACATCTCCGGCCTGGGCGGCTCGGTAGTGCCTATCGACCGCGACCGTACCGTGAACTCGGCCTTCGGCGAACTGAGTGTTCCGCTGACGAAGACCCTGGAAGCCAACCTGGCCGTGCGCGACGACCACTACGACGACGTCGGCAACTCGGCCAACTGGAAAGGCAATGTCCGTTGGCAGCCGACCAAGTCCTTCCTGCTGCGCGGATCGTACGGCACCGGCTTCCGCGCACCGTCGCTGGTTGACCTGTGGACGCCGCAGACCCTGGGCACCTCGGAAACCTTCAACGACCCAGCGACCAAGCAAACCGGCCTGCAGGTGAACTCGCTGACCGGCGGCAACCCTAACCTGAAGCCAGAGAAGTCGAAGCAGTACTCGTTCGGCGCCGTATGGCAGCCGGTTTCGACCGCGAGCATCGGTGTTGACTTCTTCAACATCAACATCCGCGACATCCTGGCCACCCCGTCGGCACAGGAAGTGGTATCGCGCTTCCGCGCCGGCGACCCAGCCTACGCTGGCCTGGTGACCCTGAACGGCAACGACATCGTCAGCATCAAGCAGACGCTGGCCAACACCGGCAACGCCAACGTGCAAGGCCTGGACCTGTTCGCCAACTGGAAGGACAACTTCAGCTTCGGTAAGCTGGACGTCAACCTGAACGGTACCTACATGGATACCTTCGACCAGACCAGCCCGGGCGGCGACATCTCGCACAAGGTCGGCACCATCGTTGACGCTGCTGGCAATCCAGTCATCGGCGCGCAAAACGGCGGCGTGGTCCTGCGCTGGAAGCACCAGCTGGCAGGTACCTGGAGCAAAGGCCCATGGTCGACCACCCTGGTCCAGAACTATCGCACCGGCTACCAGGTTGGCCACGATCTGAACGACAACAAAGTGTTCATTTCGTCGGAAGCAACCTACGATGCCAACGTCACGTTCCGCGGCATCAAGAACCTGACCCTGGCGCTGGGCGTGAAGAACCTGTTCGACAAGCAGCCTGACCCGATTGGCACCGCGGTGACCAACCAGTTCCAGTCCGGCTACGACATCAACCAGTACGATCCACGTGGCCGCTTCGTCTACGTGACCGCTGGCTACAAGTTCAAGTAATCAGTCGTTCATGAAAAAAGCCCGCACGGCTCAGGCCGCGCGGGCTTTTTTTTGTCCTTTTTTCTACAACCAACCGGCTTTCTTGAAGCGGTGGTGCAGGTACAGGCACACGCCCACCATCACGGATATCGCGAACGGATAGCCATACTTCCACTCCAGTTCCGGCATGAACTTGAAGTTCATCCCCCACACGCCGGCAAACGCGGTGCAGATCGCAAAGATCGCCGCCCAGGCCGCCAGCCGCTTGTTCACTTCGCTCTCCTCGATCGCCACCATCGACAGGTTGACCTGGATCGCCGTCGCGATCGTGTCGCGTATCGAATCCAGCGAGGCGCTGATCCGGTGCAAATGGTCGTGCACGTCGCGGAAGTATTCCTGCGTGTCCTGGCACATGGCCGGCACGCGGCCGCCGTGCAGCCGCCCCACCGCCTCCATCAACGGCGACACCACGTGGCGCACGATGGTCACCTTGCGCTTGAGTTCATACAGGCGCTGGATGTTGTCGCGCTGCTTGCCCTGGCTGAAGATCAGCTCCTCGATTTCCTCCAGCTCCGTTTCCAGCATGTCCAGCACCGGGAAGTAGCGGTCCACCACCGCGTCCATCAGCGCGTACAGCACGAAGGCCGGGCCCAGGCGCAGCATGTGCGGCTCCTTTTCCGCGCGCGCGCGCACGCCGAGGAAGCCCTGCTGGCTATGGCCGTCGCGCGCCGACAGCACGTAGTTGTCGCCGACGAAGATATCCACCTCGCCGACGGCCACCTCGCTGTCGCGGCATTCGATGGTCTTGACCACCACGAACAGCGAATCGCCGTATTCCTCGATCTTGGGACGCTGGTGCCCGCGCCGCGCGTCCTCCACCGCCAGCTCGTGCAGGCCGAACTCCTCCTGCATGATCGACAGTTCGTCCGGCTGCGCATCGCGCAAGGCCACCCAGACAAAGGTCTCCGGCTTTTCGACATAGTCGCTGATTTCCTCGACGGGGATGTCCGCCAGCTTTTGCCCGTCCTGATAGGCCACACAATTAATCAGCATACGCATTCCATAAAAAAAAAGCTCCTGGCTTCGTCAGCCAAGAGCTTACCTCAAACCGGTGCAGGGGCTGGTTAAGCCGCGGTTAAATACCGCGCGGCCGGCCTGGTGTGCGACAGGTTGGGCTTCAGCGCCTTGCGCGCCTCATCCATGCGCGCGAAGTCGGCGGCGTCCGGCAGCGAGGGCAAGGTCACCAGCTCGCCCTGGTCCAGGCCGGCCAGCGCGGCGTCGACCAGGTCTTCCGGCGTCATCACGATGTCGCTCGGCAGGTGGCCGATCGAGATGCCGGCGCGGTCCCAGAACGGCGTGCCGATGGCGCCCGGCAGCACCGCCTGCACCTGCACGCCCTTTTCGCCCAGTTCGTGATGCAGCGATTGCGTCAGCGCCAGCACGAAGGCCTTGCTGCCGCCGTAGGTGCCGTTCAGCAGTTCCGGCGCCAGCGCGGCGATCGACGAGATATTGACAATGGTGCCGCCGCCGCGCGCCACCAGGCCGGGCGCCACGGCGCGGGTCAGGCGGGTCAGCGCGGTGATGTTCAGGCTGATCAAGCCATCCAGCTCTTCCGGCGTGGAATCGATCAGCGGCTTGACGGCGCCGATGCCGGCGTTGTTGACCAGCATGGCGATGCTGCTGTCGGTGGCCAGGCGCTGTTCGACGGCGCGCAGGTCGGCCGTCACGTTGAGGTCGGCGCGCAGCACGTCGACCTTGCGGCTGGTGGATGCCTCCAGCCGGGCCGCCAGCGCGGACAACTTGGCGGCGTCGCGCGCCACCAGGATCAGGTCGTAGCCGCGGCGGGCCAGGCGGTCTGCGTAGACGGCGCCGATGCCGGTGGATGCGCCTGTGATCAATGCGGTTTTCATGTTGGGTCCTTTAGAGTTGAGTTGACAGGGCACAGTGTAGGGGCGCAAACTAAGGCCCATGTGACGTAGATACCTCTTTTTGGGACATCATGAAAAAATCCATAGGTTTGCTGCTGTTCCCCGGTTTCCAGATCGTCGACATGGTGGCGGTCACCGTGTTCGAAGTCGCCAACCTGATGCCGGGCGGCCCGTTCTACGAGATGACCATGCTGTCCGAGCACGGCGGGCCGGTGCTCAGTTCGGCCGGCGTGCCGGTCGGCACCGAGCGCTTCGGCGATCCCGGCTACGACACCGTCATGGTGGCCGGCACGCTGGAGCCGGCCGCGGCGTCGTCGCCGGCGCTGATCGCCTTCCTGCAGGCGGCCAGCAAGGCGTCGCGCCGCACGGCCAGCATCTGCACCGGCGCCTTCATCCTGGGCGAGGCGGGGCTGCTGGAAGGGCGGCGCGTGACCACGCACTGGGCCGGCGCGCGCGAGCTGCAGCGGCGCTACCCCAAGGCCAAGGTCGACGAGGACCGCATCTACATCGAGCACGACCACGTGTGGAGTTCGGCCGGCATGACGGCCTGCATCGACCTGGCGCTGGCGCTGGTCGAGCAGGACCTGGGCGTCGAGGTGGCGCGCGCGGTGGCGCGCAAGATGGTGGTGTATCACCGGCGCACCGGCGGGCAGTCGCAGTTCTCGGCCCTGCTGGAACTGGAGCCGAAGTCGGACCGCATCCAGAACGCGCTGACCTATGCCAAGCGCAATCTGCGCAAGGCCTTGTCGGTGGACGAGCTGGCCGATGCGGCCAACCTGAGCCGCCGCCAGTTCAGCCGCGCGTTCCGGCTGGAGACCGGGCAATCGCCGGCCAAGGCGGTCGAGACACTAAGAGTGGAAGCGGCGCGGGCGATGATAGAGGACGGCAATCACGCGCTGGACGTGGTGGCGAGGGAGAGCGGCTTCGACGACCCCGAGCGGATGCGCCGGGCGTTCATCAGGACTTACGGCGTGCCGCCGCAGGCGATCAAAAGGGCATCGCGCGCGGCGGCGTAATTTTGAAGTTGCGTCAAAATGAGCGCAGCTAGGCGCGGGTGGCGAAGACAGTGCGTTAGCACGGCGAGACGCCCGCAACGACGCTGCGGTCTTTTTGACGCGACTTCAGTCGTCCTTGGCGCCGTCGATGCCCAGTTCCGCGATCTTGCGGGTGATGGTGTTGCGGCCTATGCCCAGCCGCACCGCTGCGTCGTTCTTGCGGCCATGCGTGTGCTTGAGCGCGGTGCGTATCAGCGCCGATTCGAACTGCCGACCCAGCACCGCCATCACCTCCTGCTGACCGCCGCTGAGCATGGTGGCGGCCTGCACTTCCAGCAGACCCAGCCATGCATCAGGCGAACCGGACAGCGCATGCATGCTGCCCATGTCCGGCGCCGGGATCGCCGTCACCGTGCCGTGGTGCTGGATCGTGCTGTAGGTTTCCGCCGGCGCCGACGCCAGTGCCGGCAAGGCGTGTCCGCCGCCGCCCTGCTCCTGCGTCAACTCCAGCGGCAAGTCCTTGACCTCGACCGTCTGCCCCGGCGCCATCACCGTGATCCAGTTGCACAGGTTTTCCAGCTGCCGCACATTGCCAGGCAAGTCCAGGCCGCTGAGGAACTGCAAGGTGGCGTCGCTCATGCGCTTGGCTTCCACACCCAGCTGCTTGGCGCTTTGCACCAGGAAGTGGCGCACCAAAATAGGGATGTCCTCGCGGCGCTCCCTCAAACTGGGCAGGCGCAAGCGGATGACGTTGAGGCGGTGGTACAAGTCCTCGCGGAACAAGCCTTCGCGCACGCGCTGCTCGAGGTTCTGGTGCGTCGCCGTGATCACGCGCACATTGGCTTTCAGCGGCTGATGGCCGCCGACGCGGTAGAAGTGGCCGTCCGACAGCACGCGCAGCAAGCGCGTCTGCAAGTCGAAGGGCATGTCGCCGATTTCGTCGAGGAACAGCGTGCCGTTCTCGGCCTGCTCGAAGCGGCCGCGGCGTGTGGTCTGCGCGCCGGTGAAGGCGCCGCGCTCGTGGCCGAACAGTTCGGACTCCAGCAGGTCCTTCGGGATCGCCGCCGTGTTCAGCGCGATGAACGGCTGCGCCGCGCGCGGGCTGTGCTTGTGCAGCGCGCGCGCCACCAGCTCCTTGCCCGAGCCCGATTCGCCGGTGATCAGCACCGTCACATTCGATTGCGACAGGCGGCCGATGGCGCGGAACACTTCCTGCATCGCCGGCGCCTGGCCGAGGATTTCCGGCGTTTCCGACGGTCCCGATTCAACGCTGGTTTCGCGCAGGCTCTCGTCCAGCGCGCGGCGGATCAGCTCGACAGCCTTGTCGATGTCGAACGGTTTCGCCAGGTATTCAAAGGCGCCGCCCTGGAAGGCCGCAACGGCCGAGTCCAGGTCGGAGAAGGCGGTGATGATGATGACCGGCAGGCCCGGGAAGCGCGACTTCACCAGTTGCAGCAGGTCGAGGCCGGAGTCGCCCGGCATGCGGATGTCGGACACCAGCACTTGCGGCGTCTCGAACTCCAGTGCGGCGATCGCGTCGCGCGCATTGGCAAAACTCTTGGTGGCCAGGTTCTCCCGTGCCAGCGCTTTTTCCAGTACCCAGCGAATCGATTCGTCGTCGTCTACTATCCAGATTGGCTTCATGTGTTGTGTGTATCCCGCAATATGGATCGTCAATCAAGGGACTCGGCACCCGCCCCTGTATGCCACGGCTTATGGCAACGGCAACAGGATGCGGAAATCCGTGTATCCAGGCCGGCTCTCGCACTCGATCACCCCCATGTGCTGTTGCACGAAGGTTTGCGCAAGGGTCAATCCCAAGCCGCTGCCGCCTTCCCTGCCCGACACCAGCGGGTAGAAAATCCGGTCGCGGATCTGGGGTGCGATACCCGGTCCATTGTCAATGATATGCAAGTCTAATGCCAGCCCGTAACGGACCTTGGCCAAGGTGACTTGGCGCGCCACGCGCGTCTTAAAAACGATCTCCGCGTCGCCCGCCTCGATGCGCGCGGCCAGCGCCTGGGCCGCGTTATGCGCGATGTTGAGCACGGTCTGGATCAGCTGTTCCTTGTCGCCTCTGAACTCGGGGATCGAGGCGTCGTAGTCGCGCAGTATCGTCAGGCCGGACGGGAACTCGGCCAGCATCAGGCTGCGCACGCGCTCCAGCACTTCGTGGATGTTGACGTCGCCGACGATGTGCGGCCGGCGGTGCGGCGCCAGCAGGCGGTCGACCAGCGTTTGCAGCCGGTCCGCTTCCTTGATGATGACCTGGGTGTACTCGCGCAGCTGGCCGGCGTGCAGCGCGGGCAGCTCCATCTCCAGCAGCTGCGCCGCGCCGCGGATGCCGCCCAGCGGGTTCTTGATCTCGTGCGCCAGGTTGCGGATCAGCTCCTTGTTGACCTGGCTCTGGTCGAGGATGCGCTCCTCGCGGTCCAGCTTCAGGTGCTGCAGGTGTTCGCGCAGCTCGATCAGGATGTGGTCGGCCGGCTCGTCCAGCGCCGACACGATGCTGTGCACGTGCAGCGGATCGCGCCCCGCCCGCTCCAGCGCCAGGTCTTGCCGCAGGTCGGCAAACTTGTGCTCGCGCGCCTGCGCGCAGATGTGCTCCAGCTCGTCAGGGTTGAGGAACTGCGCGCTGAGCTTTTGCCGCGACAGCGCCTTGAGCGAGCTCTCCAGCAGATTCTCGGCCGCCGCATTGGCGTAGGCGATCTGGCCTTCGCCATCGAGCAGCACCACGGCGGACGCCAGCAGTTCCAGGCCGGCCAGCGCGGGCGGGCGGTTCATGGCTGCCACCGCGCGGGCGGCGATATTACTGACCAGGCTCATAATGGACTCACGGTAAATTCGCCTTCAACGGATATTCGCGATCTCACGTTTCAAGGCATCGACATTTTTTTCCGAGCGGCTGATGCTGTCGCGCAGCGCGGCCACCCGCTCCTGGTACTTGGCGTAGTTGCGCTCGTCGCCACGGCGTTCCGGCTCGCCGTTGTTGAACTCCTTGCGCAACTCCGCCAGCTTCTGCGATTCGTTTTTCAGCTCATCCTCGAGGATGCCGCGCCGGTCCGCGTCGCGCGCGCGCTGCTCGGCGCCATCGACGCGCGGAAAGTCGCCCGGCGCGATCGTCGGCAGCGACGGGCGCATGACAGGCACCTGGCGGCGCGCCGGCGCCGGCACCACGGTGCCCGGCAAGTCCATCGACTTGCAATAGCTGCCGCGATTGACGTCGGTGTATTCGATGCTGCCGTTCGGTAGCGTGCACTTGTAAATCACGCCTTGCGCGTGGACCCAGCCGCAGCCCATCAGCGCCAGCAAAATGCATCGTTTCAAACTAGTTATCATTCGTTATCCGTGGGTGGAACATTCCATCCCGAATATACAACATCCAATGAAAAACGCGGGGAAAGCTGCTGCTCGCCCCGCGTTTTTTACCGGCTACAAGCGCCTGCAACAGAGGCGCGTTGTATTACAGCGAGTAGTACATGTCGAACTCGGCAGGGTGAGTCGTCATGCGCATGCGCTGGACGTCCTGCATTTTCAGTTCGATGTAGGCATCGATCATGGAATCGCTGAACACGCCGCCACGGGTCAGGAACTCGCGGTCTTTGTTCAGGTGATCCAGTGCCTCTTCCAGCGACGAGCACACGGTTGGGATCAGCGCGTCTTCTTCCGGCGGCAGGTGGTACAGATCCTTCGATGCTGCCTCGCCCGGGTGGATCTTGTTGGCGATACCGTCCAGACCAGCCATCAGCAGTGCTGCGAAGCACAGGTAGACGTTGGCCAGTGGATCCGGGAAGCGGGTTTCGATACGGCGGCCTTTTGGATTGGCGACGTGTGGAATACGGATCGAAGCCGAACGGTTACGGGCCGAGTACGCCAGTTTGACTGGCGCTTCGAAGCCTGGGACCAGACGCTTGTACGAGTTGGTGCCTGGGTTGGTGATCGCGTTCAGCGCCTTGGCGTGCTTGATGATGCCGCCGATGTAGTACAGCGCGGTTTCCGACAGGCCGGCATAGCCGTCGCCGGCGAACAGGTTGACGCCGTCTTTCCAGATCGACTGGTGCACGTGCATGCCCGAACCGTTGTCGCCAACGATAGGCTTAGGCATGAAGGTGGCGGTCTTGCCATAGCTGTGGGCCACGTTCCAGACCACGTATTTCAGGTTCTGGGTCCAGTCGGCGCGCTCGACCAGGGTCGAGAACTTGGTGCCGATTTCGTTCTGGCCGGCGCCGGCCACTTCGTGGTGGTGCACTTCGACCGGGATGCCCAGCGATTCCAGGATCAGGCACATTTCCGAACGCATGTCCTGGAAGCTGTCGACTGGTGGCACTGGGAAGTAGCCGCCCTTGACGGTAGGACGATGGCCGCTGTTGCCGCCTTCGATTTCCTTGTCGGTCGACCACGACGCTTCGTCGGAATCGATCTTGACGAAGCAGCCGGACATGTCGATCTTCCAGCGCACGCTGTCGAAGATGAAGAACTCAGGCTCAGGGCCGAAGTAGGCGGTGTCGCCCATGCCGGACGATTTCAGGTAGGCTTCAGCGCGCTTGGCGATGGAGCGTGGATCGCGGTCGTAACCCTTGCCGTCCGACGGTTCGATCACGTCGCACTGCATGAACAGGGTGGTTTCTTCCATGAACGGGTCGATGTTCGCGGTGTTTGGATCTGGCAGCAGTATCATGTCCGATGCTTCGATGCCCTTCCAGCCGGCGATCGAGGAACCGTCGAATGCGTGACCCGATTCGAACTTGTCGATGTCGAAGTGCGACACAGGCACGGTTACGTGCTGTTCTTTACCACGGGTGTCGGCGAAACGGAAATCAACGAATTTGACTTCGTTTTCCTGGACCATTTTCAGAACTTCTGCGGCTGTCATTGCCATGCGTATCTCCTAAAGGAATGTGGGACTCGTGCGCTCTAATAAGCAGTATCCGTGCCAGCCTGAAACTCATATTAATATGCCGATAGCATCTTTGAACTTGCTGGTAAATGAATCTAAAATCGGCCAGCAGATCGAAATGCCTATATTTGCGGCAGATCAACATAGCACCAATTCAGTGCATTTCTCAAATATTGCACCTATTTTGTGCGCATTGGGAATTTTTCTAAAAACTGCACGACTTTGGTGCGTGCGTGTATCGGGCTTGAACAGGAAGCCTATAATAAACTTAATCTTATTTCTGGAACATGACATGAGCACGATAGACGATATTCTCGCGCTGGCGCGCAGCCGCAGCAGGGACTGGCCCTATGCCGGCGCGGTCACGCCGCAGGAGGCGTATGAGCTGGTCAGTGCCGACAACGCCGTCAAGCTGGTCGACGTGCGCACCAATGCCGAGCGTGACTGGGTCGGACGGGTCACCATACCGGAAGCCCAACATGGTGCGGTGCAGTGGAGCACCTATCCGGGCGGGAACGCCAACCACGAGTTCATCGAGCAGCTGAACTCGGTGGCCCGCAAGGACCAGGTGCTGCTGTTCCTGTGCCGCTCCGGCGTGCGTTCGCGCAACGCCGCCAAGCTGGCCACCGAGCACGGCTACCAGCACTGCTACGATATCCTGGAAGGCTTCGAGGGCGACAAGGACGAGCACGGCCACCGCAAGAACGTCAACGGCTGGTGCAAGGCCGGCCTGCCATGGACCGGAGCATAACCTTCGCCGTCATTCCCGCGCAAGCGGGAATCCATGCTGAGGCACACACGGATGCGTTCTATGGATTCCCGCCTGCGCGGGAATGACAGCGGGGTGCGGATTAGACCGGCACCGCCTCGTCGGCGGCCGGCGACATTTCGCCCATCAGGAACTGGATGCGCTTGCGCACGAACTGTATGTGGCTGCGCAAGCCATACAAGCCATCGGCAAAGGACAGCGGGATCGATACCTGGTTGACCAGCTCCTCGATCTCGTTGAGGCGCTTGAGCTGCTCCTCGTAGACCTGCATGCGCGTCTCCTCCTGCGCCTCCTCCACCCTTTGCTCCACCGCGCGCAGCTGGCCGTACCAGCGGTACACGCGCGAGCGGATGCGCCACACGTACAGCGGCGGCACCACCTTGGACAGCGGCAGTATCAGCGCGCCCAGCGCCACCACCACGACCCACATGCGGTCGAAGAAATTGGCCAGCCAGAAGGTCATGTAGCGCTGCAGCAGCGGCGGACCGCTCTTGTAGAACTTGGCCGCCTCCGAATCGACCGGAATCTCGGTGTACTTGGCCGACGGGAACTGCCCCTGCTGCGAGAACCAGCCGGCGCCGCCGTGGATGCTGCTGGCCGCCTGCACGAACAAATCCACCAGCGCCGGATGCAGGTCGTCGCGCGCGACCAGCGTGGCGGTCGGCGCGATCAGGTTGTAGTCCTCGGACGGGATATCGCGGCCCAGGTCGACGATCCCCTGCGGCAGCACCACGTGGCTCAGGAACGGCAGCTTGCGCGCGTAGGCCTCGGCCTGGGTGAAATTGAACAGCTTGATGCCCGGCGTTTGCAGCAGCATCTGGATCAGCGGCGCCTCCGGCGCGGAGGTGAACACCAGGCCGTCGATGCGGCCTTCCAGCAGCTCCACCGTGGCCGGCGTGTTGGCCAGCGAGAAGCGCTCGACTTCGCCCTTCTCGACGCCGTTCAGCTCCAGCACCTGGCGCAGCAGGCGCGGCGAGCCGGCGCCCTTCGGGCCGTAGTTGATCTTCATGCCCCTCAGCTGGCTCAACTGGGTGATGGGCTTCTTGCCCTTGGTTTCGCGCAGGAACAGCCACAGCGGCTCGACAAACAGGCTGCCCAGCGAGGTCAGGCCTTCGCGCTCGGCGGCCTCCTCGTTGGTGGAGCCGCTCTGGACGAAGGCGATGTCGACCTGGCCGGCCTTGAGCAGCTTGAGGTTTTCGCTGGAGCCGGCGGACGGCATCAGCGTCACCTTGACGCCATGCTTGGCCAGCGCGGCCGCGTATTTCTTGCCGAATTCCTCGTAGGCGCTGTTTTCCTGGCCGGTGGCCAGGCGCACCGTGCGCGGCGGCGCCGGGTCAACCAGCCAGTAGGCCAGCAGGCAGACGCCGGCGATCAGCGCAATGGTGGGGGCGGCGGCGACAAACAAGTCCCGCATCGAGAATTGCGTGAACTTGAGGATTTTGGACATGTGATGGCGCATAGGTTTCATGGGCTGATACATTGCCAACAAATGAGCAACTATGCAAGGGAATCCGGGGTCAGATCCGACATTTGGACACGAGCTCTGCCGTAACGGCCGTTACGGCAGAGCTCGTGTCCAAATGTCGGATCTGACCCCGGATTTAGATCAGCCGCCGCAGGCCTGCAGCGGCGGTTTCACGACTGCGGGCACTTCTCCCCCGGCTTTCGCGACCAACGCCACGGTGGCGGGCTTCGCCACGGGATTGGGTTCGATCAGCGGCATCAGGCTCGGCGCCAGCACCACCAGCAGCTGCACCGGCAGCGCGCTGGTGAAGTCGTAGTGCTTCGACTCCGGCCCGTGCACGTAGGCCGTCATCGAACCGAAGAAGCGCTCGCCGATATTGAACACGAACGTGGCCGACCGGTTCACATAGCGCGACTCGATCAGCCGCCCGCCGCCGCCGTACACGTCGAAGCGCTGGTCGCCGGTGCCGGTCTTGCCGCCGACCGGAATCACCTTGCCGTCCGATCCGACGAAGGCCATGCGCGCCCGCTTGGCCGTGCCGTCCGACACCACGCCGCGGATCGCATCGGCCACCACCCGCGCCACCTCGGGCGACAGCACCTGCTCATTGGCGGTCGGCTTGCCCTTGGTGACCACCGTTTCATACGGCGTGTCCTTGGCGAAGTGCAGCGAGCTGATGCGCTGGCTGCTCTTGCGCACGCCGCCGTTGACGATGATCCCCATCAGCTCGGCCAGCGCGGCCGGACGGTCGGCCGACGCGCCCAAGGTGGTCGCATACGAGGGCACCAGCGATTCGAACGGATAGCCCATTTTCTTCCACTGCTTGTGGATTTCCATGAAGCCCTCGACCTCGAGCAGCCCGGCGATGCGCTTGTCCTGCGCGTGCTTGTGATGGGTCTTGAACAGCCACTGGTAAACCTCCTGCCGCTCCTTCTCGCTGGCCGCCGTCATCTCCGACAAGGTCGCGCCCTGGTGCAGGCGCATATAGGCCGCCATCCACAGTTCCAGCGGGTGCACGCTGGCCAGGTACCCGCGATCGGCCAGCGACCATTTGTCGATCGAATACTGGTCGTACAGCTTGGCCACGCGCTCTTCCGGCACTTCGTTCTGCGACGGCAGGTTGTCCTTCAGGAAGGCCGCGAACTGCTCCTGGCTGGCCTGCGGATACACGGTGCGGTGGATCACCGCCAGCCGCACCGGCGTGCTGCGGATGTTGGCCAGCAGGATCTTGTCCAGTTCGCCTTCCGGCTTGCCCTTGTACTTGGCGTAGAAGCGGCCGAGGAATTCCTTGCCTTCCTTGTCGGCGAAGCGGGCCAGGTACTGCGCGCGGCGCGGATCGTCCGAGTCGGCCAGCAGCGAGGCCGACGAGCCCGGCGTCTGGAACATGTAGAACTTGGCCACGTCGCGCATCAGGCGCACGAACACCAGGTTGGTCGAATGGCGCAGCGCCTCGGTCACCGTCAGGATCTTGCCGTTGTCTTCCTTGGAAAAGTTGCCGAAGTGGTGCAGGCCGCCGCCGGTGAAGAAGCCTTCGCCGGGATTGCCCGAATACTTGCGCTCCATGGCCGCGTTCAGCATCGGCGTCAGCTCGCGCCCGCCCTTCTCGATCGGCAGCGCCTTGAAGTAGTCCAGCGCCCACAGCGACAGCTTGTCCTGCGGATCGACCGTCACCTTGCCCAGCGCGGCCGCGTCCATGCCGGCGTACTTCTTGTGCATCTGGTCCATGATGTCCAGGTAGGTCACCAGCGTGCGCAGCTTGGCGGTCGAGCCCAGGTCCAGCTTGGCGCCTTCGTTGATGTCCAGCGGCTGGTCGAAGTTGTCGGTCTGCAGGCGCAGCAGGTTGTTCTGCTCGCCCTTTTCCAGCAAGGTGAAGCTGTACACCACGTTGGCCGGATCGCCGTTGCCCAGCATGCCCTTGCCGGTCAGGCCGGCGGCCTTGGCCTTCTCCGGATCGCGCAGATCGCGCAGCACCTGCGTGACGGCGGTCTGCGCCTGCGCGTCGAGCGTGCTGACCACGCTCAGGTCGAGGCGGTCCAGGTTGTACATGCGGTTGTCGCCCAGCAGGTTGGCCAGGTGGTTGCGGATCGCGTTCGACGCCTTGCGGCTGACGAAGGTCATCGCCGGCGCCGACTGCAGGCCGTTGCCGGTGGCCGGATGCAGCTTCTGCTGCAAGGCCATGTCGCGCATCGCCGGCGTGATCACGCCGTCGGTGGCGAGGATGCGCAGGTGGCTGTTGGCCAGGATTTCCAGGTCCTCGGCGCCGTCGCCCAGGTAGTAGCTGGGGCGGCGCTGCGCGATCATCAGGCTCAGCGCTTCCTTGAAGGTCAGCGCGGTTTCGGCGTCCGGGTTGTCGAGCTTGCCGGCCAGCAGGCGGTTGACGTCGGCGAACTGGCGGCCGTACCACACCCACATGCCGTCGCCGATGCCGTTCACTTCGCCGTAGCCGGGCTTGGCCGACAGCGGCACCGTGTTCAGGTAGTCGAGCACGATGCGGCGGCGCGCCTTGGTCGTGTCCGGACCGTCCTGGTAGGAGCGCAGGCTGGCCGAGACCATCTGCTGCAGCTTGTCCTTCATCGAGCCGGTGCGGCCTTCCGGCGAGTGGCGGTATTTTTCGATCTGCGTGGCCAGCGTGCTGCCGCCCGCCGCGCGATGGCCGCCGGCCACCGAGCTGACGCTCTTCTCGATCACCGCCTTGCCCAGGCGGTCCCATTCGACGGCCGGATTACGCGTCGGATACTTGGTGTCCAGCAGCTCGCGGTTCTCGATGAACAACAGGCTGTTAATCAGGGCCATCGGCGCCTGCTCGAACCTGGTGTAGATGCGTTCCGGATAGCTGGCGGCAAACAGTTCCTGCGCGCGGCAGTCGACGATGGTCAGGCCGGTCTTGGTCTTTTCGCGATAGGTGGCGAACACGCCCATGTCGGCCAGCTCGGCCATCTTCGGCGAGATGCGGACCTGCGCGCTGACCTGGTAGTCGCGCTGGCTGAGCTTGCCCAGATAGTCCGGCAGGCCGGCGTAGCCGAGGCGCTCGTCGTACGGGCTGTCTTTCGGGAAGCGGATCGACTTGCTGGCGCCCGGCTCCATCTTGTACGTCATCTTGCCGACCAGGTCGGTGAACACGCGCGCCTGCATGCTGGAGGTACGGGTTTCCTGTACCCCCCAGTAGACGGCAAACGATACGCCGATCAGCAGCACCAGCAGGAAGGCGTTGCGCGAACGCTTGCTCTTCGGTGCCGACGGCGGTGGCGGCGCGTCCATCTGGGCATGGGCCAGATGCGCTTCGGTTTGTTCGGGAGTGGGCGCAGGCACGACATGCAGATGCCGCTTGTTGCGATAGCCAAAAGCCGCGGCGCCTGCGCGCAATTTGCGCACTGCGCGGACTACGATACGGGGCCGGCGGAAACGACGATTGCTTAACATATGATTCAAACCGGTCAGCTGTTTCAGTAAAACGTACTTGGATGCTTCCACTCCATTGCACCACATCGGAGCCGTGCCAGCGGGCGAAGACGCACAATAATTTTACTGCGCCGTTTGTTTTTCGCAAAAAAACAACGGCGTTCTCTCCGAGGGAGGAACGCCGTCTACGCCCGATTGATAACAACCAAGCACTAACTGTTGCTGAACTCTACATTGAGTTTCTTCAGTTCCGCGCACAGGTACTCGAACGCCTCGGCCGTCTGCACCGGTTCGCCCTTGACGCCCAGCTCGATATGGCGGCGCCGCTTGGCGTCGCCCACGCTCGGCAGGCTGAACACCTTCACCCGCGCGAACCGCGCTTCGATCGCCACCATCAGCGGCGTCAGCGCCGACTCGGCCGCCTCGTACACGAACACCGATTGCTCGCTGTGCGGCTCGCGGTTGAACAGGTCGGCGTAATGGTGGTCCAGCACCCACTCGATCATCGGCCACGCCATGACCGGGAAGCCCGGTACGAAATAGTGCTTGTGCAGCGCGAAGCCGGCGATGTTGTTGTACGGATTGGGGATCAGCGCCGCGCCTTCGGCAAACTCGGCCATCTTGAGGCGGTGCAGGTTCTCGGCCGAGTTCAGGTCCGCCGGCTGGCCGGCCTCCTGACCCATCTGCAGGATGCGCTGCTGGATGTTGATCTTGCCCTGCTCGTGCATCACCAACGGCAGGCCCAGCGCGTCGGCGGCGGCCTGGCGCGTGTGGTCGTCCGGCGTGGCGCCGATGCCGCCGCAGCAGAACACGATGTCGTCGCTGGCGAAGGTGCGCTTCAAGGTGGCGGTGATGCGCTGCGGATCGTCGGCCAGGATTTCAGCCCAGCCCAGTTGCAGGCCGCGCGCCGCCAGCAGTTGCAAGACCTTGGGGAAGTGTTGATCGACGCGCCTGCCGGACAGGATTTCGTCGCCGATGATGATGAGTCCGATCGCCATGGTTTCCTTTCAGATGGTGATTTCTTTGACCTCGACCGCGTCGGCGCGCAGGCGCGCCAGCGCATCGAGGCAATAATACGCAAACCACAGGCCGGTGAAGATAAAGATCAGCACATACAGCCAGATCGAGATCGCCGCCAGGAACGGGAACAGCACCACCGCCATCACGCCGCCCAGCCAGATCGCGCCCGGCAAGGCGCCGGCCGCGCCGGAGACGATGCCGATGACCAGCAGCCGCCAGCGGTGCTCGGCCAGGATCTGGCGGCGCTCGTCGGCGCTGGCGTAGTCGGCCAGCGCATCGTAGACCATCACCCGCGTCGTCAGCCAGCCCCACAGGCAGGCCTGCACCGCCACCGCCAGCGGCGGGAAGGCGTACAGCGGCAAGGTCACGATCCACAGGCCGATGAAGATCGCCATGCCGCCCAGCGCCACGCCGGCGCTGCCCAGCAGGGTGCCGCCCTTGCGCTGCTCCAGCTGCGGATAGTGGCGGCGGCCGACGTGGCGGCCGATCAGCGGCATCGCCACCACGCCGATGAAGACCAGCGCCGTCAGTATCATCAGCGGCAGCAGCAACAGCATCGCGATCAGCGGCACGACGACGGTTTTCAAGGCGCCCAGCCCAAGCGAGCTGAGCAGACTACCGCTGCGGGCGAAGCCGTCGTGCTCGGTGAACAGCAGGTGCAGCCAGTCGACCAGCGGCTGCAGGCCCAGGTACAGCAGCACCGCCCACACGCCGACCGCCAGCAGGAACGGAACCACACTCATCGCCAGCATCCTGCCGTGCCATTGCGACAGGAAGGCGCGGCCCCAGGAGCGTAATACATTTGTCATCAGACCACATCCTTGCGTGCGTATTCAACCATGCGCTTGAGCGCCAGCCAGTGCTGCGACCAGAAGCCCCTGCCGTAGTCGCGGCCAGGCGCGACCACGCCGTCGGCGCCGGTCCGCGGCAGTTGGTCGCGGATGCCGGTGGCTTCGAACCGCGGCGTGAAATTAGCGGTGCGGAAGATGATATCCCATACCGGCAGCAGCACGGCGAAATTGCAGCCGCCCAAGGTGCCCTTGCCATGCGATTCGTGGCCGACGCCGATCGCGTGGTGCAGGCGGTGGTAGCGCGGCGACACCAGCAGCCATTCGCCGACGCGGCCGAAATGGATGCGCACGTTGGCGTGCTGCAGGCTTTGCAGGATGCGCGACACCGACACCAGCATCACGTACTGCGACGGCTCGACGCCGATGCACAGCGCGATGACGCCCATGTAGACGTCGCGCAGCAGGTCGTCGAGCAGGTGGTTGCGGTTGTCGCTCCACAAATTCATGTTCTGCTGGCTGTGGTGCAGGCCGTGCAGCGCCCACCACCAGTTGAACTGGTGCGAGGCGCGGTGGTACCAGTAATCGAAGAAGTCCAGCACGACGAAATACACCAGGAAGCTGCCCAGGGGACTGATGCCTGGCCACAGCGATTCGAGGTTGAACGGCTGGAAGCTCTCGAAGCGCAGCGCGGCGGCCACGCTGTCCATCAGCGGGTCGAGCGTGAAGAAGATCAGCACAGAGAACAGGCCGACGCGGTGCAGCACCGTGTAGATGAAGTCGTTCCAGCGCGCGCGCGGGTCGTTGAACTTGTGCACCGGGATCATCGCCTCCAGCGGGCGCAGCACCAGGAACAGCAGCAACAGCTCCAGCACGCCGATCAGCAGCCACTCGGTGCCTTCGAACGCCTCCTCGATAAATTCGCCGAAGCCGAGCTGGAACACCAGCGGCTGTATCGCCGTCTCGAACAACCAGCCTTGGGCGGCGCCCAGCCAGTCGGAAAATAATTGCATCATTGGTGCTTGGAATTCGTCTTGAATGAGGCGCGGTAGCCCGGGTGCTCGCGCAGCGTGGCGAAGCAATAGCCTTTTTGCTCCAGGCCGCTGATCAACGGTTCCAGGTTGGCCGGCGCCCACGCATCCTTGCGCGACCAGATGCCCATGTGGGCAAGGAAGATGTCGCCGTCCCGCAAGTCGCGCAGGGACTTTTGCAGCAATACCGCATTCGGGTAGGCGGTGCTGGAAAACTCGTCGCCGGAGAGGCCGGCCGGCGCCCAGCCGACGTGGGCGTAGCCGCAGGACTTGGCCACCTCCAGCGCATGGGGCGTGGTGCGGCCGGCCGGAGCGCGCCAGATCGGGTCCAGATGCCGGCCGGTCAGCTCGGCGAAGCGCAGGTCGACGCGCTTGATTTCCTCGCAATACTGGTCCGGCGTGAAGGTACGGACCTTGCCGGCCTGCGCGCCAAAGCCCGGCTTGGCCAGGATGGCGCCGCCGGCGCCGTCCTTGACCAGCACGTCGTGGTCGAAGGTGTGCGAGCCGAACACATGGCCTTCGGCGACGCGGGCCTTCCAGTAGGCCGACCACGACGGGTCCAGCGAATAATCGCCCTTGACGGTTTTTTCGTTGGCCAGGAAGAAGGTGGCCTTGATCTTGTGGCGGTTCAGCGTGTCGGCGATCAGCTCGGCCTGGGACTGGCTGCCGGTGTCGAAGGTCAGGTAGATCGTGCCCTTGCAGGCCGCGCGCGGCGCGGCCGACTCGGTCTTCGCGGCGGCGATGGCGGACGCCGTCGCCAGCGCCGGCTGGGCGCTGGCCGGCGACACGGTGCTTGCCGCGCCGGTGCTTGCAGCGGCGGCGGCGGCCATGCCGGCCGCCTTGGCCTCCGCCGCGCGCCGCGCCGGACCGTTGAGGTTGCGGGCATGGGCGTTGGCGGCGCGGGCCGCGTCGTTCAATTCGCGCGCGTCGCTGTTGGCGGCCTTGGCCGGGTCGGCCGCCATGGCCGCCGGCGAAACAGCGAGCGCCAGCGCCAGCAGGGTCGGGGCGGCAGCGCTGTTCATCACATGCGCTGGGCCGAGTTGAAGAAGAACACGCCGTGCGGCGAACGCCCCACCGGTATCAGCTTGGTGACCTTGCGGGTGGCCAGGTCGATCACGGCCACTTTCTTGATCCAGCGCAGGGTGACCCACATGGTCTTGCCGTCGGCGGTGATTTCCATGCAGTCCGGGCCGCCCGGCACGTTGATCTGGCCGACGTTTTCCAGCGTCTTCTGGTCGATGATGTTGATCGAATTGGAGACCCGGTTCGACACATAGGTCAGGCGGCCGTCGCCGGCGGCGCGGAAGTTGTGCGCGCCCTGGCCGGTCTTGATGCGCTTGACGGTCTTCTGGGCTTTCCAGTCGATCACCTCGACGTAGTCGCTGCCCATGATGCCGACCAGCAGGTATTTGTCGTCCGGCGTCATGGCGATGCCGGCCGGCAGCTTACCGACCGACATGGTCCACTTGACGGCCTGCGTGCCCAGGTCGATGGCGCTGATCTGGTCGCTGCCCTGCTGGGTGATGAACACCATGTTGCTGGCGGCGTTGAACGCCATGTGACTGGGCAGCTTGGCCAGCGGGATGCGCTTGGCCAGGGTCAGGTTGGCGCCGTCGTACTTGTACAGGTCGACGCGGTCCAGCCGCAGCGAGTTCGACACGAACCATTTCTGGTCCGGGGAAAAGCCGATCTGGTAGGGGTCGAGGATATCCTTGATGCTGCGCTGGACCTGGCCGCTTTTCGGATCGAGGAAAATCAGTTCGTTGCCGACCGAGCTGGCGACGATCAGGGACTTGTTGTCCGGCGTGGCCATCAGGTGGTGCGGCTCCTTCCCGACCGGGAAGGTGGAGAGGTCTTTGTAGGTGTCCTGGTCCAGCAACTGCACGGTGGCGTCACGCGAATTAAGGACCACCACCACGTTGGCCTGCGCGCTGCCGATCGCGGAGATGGCGCAGACACAGGAAAGGACGATACGGCGGAAACTGCAGAGCATGAAAAATCGCTTGAAAGAGCAAAACGTTTATTTTACGTGCAAACCGAACCGTTACGAGACAAAAGCGGACAATTATTCCCGTGCCGGGGGCCCAGCTGCGCGCCCTGCTACAATTCAGGGCTGTCTTTAACGTATCCATAGAAGGAAAATCATGACCACCATCACCACCGAATCCGGCCTGCAGTACATCGAACTGACCGTGGGCGAAGGCGCCGAAGCCAAAGCCGGTCAAAACGTCACCGTGCACTACACCGGCTGGCTGCGCAACGACGACGGCACCAAGGGCCCGAAATTTGACTCCAGCAAGGACCGCAACGATCCGTTCGAATTCGCGCTGGGCGCCGGCATGGTCATCCAGGGCTGGGACCAGGGCGTGCAAGGCATGAAGATCGGCGGCGTGCGCCAGCTGATCATCCCGGCCGAGCTGGGCTACGGCTCGCGCGGCGCCGGCGGCGTGATTCCGCCGAATGCGACGCTGATTTTTGATGTAGAACTGCTGGGCGTCTAAACGCCAGACTTAGCGCTGCCAATTACGGCGCAGCGCTTCCAGCTCGGCCCTGGTGTCGAGCATGCCGCCGACGATGCGCTGGTCGATCGCTTCCAGCAGCGCCGTCGGCATCTCGGTGCCGGCCGCGCGGTAGGCGCCCATGGCCGGCAGCGGCCGCGCGCTCTGCACCAGCACCGGTATCCGCCACTCGTCATTGGCGCGGCAGGCGATCCCCACCAGATCCTGGCTCAGGCCGACCAGCGTGAAGCTGCGGCAGTAGCCGCCCTCGTTCGACAAAAAACTCAGACCGACCCGCACATCGCCTTCGGACGGCACGGCGCCGCCCATCTGCTGGCTCAAGCTCGTGGCCAGCTTGCCCTGCGCGACCAGCATGCCGTTGCGGCTGGCCACCGCGGTCGGCGCCATCGCCGGCTCGCTGAACCAGCCCGGCTGCCAATGCGCCAGGCCGAACTTGCCGGCCGCCAGGCCCAGCACCATCACCAGCGCCAGCGCGCCCCATTCCGGCCAGCCCCAATGGCGCCGCGCCGCCTTGCGCGCCGCTTGCTGCGCCGCGGCGCGGCTGGCCCGCACGTCGGCCAGCTGCACCACGTTGGGCGCGCGCCGCGAGCGCAGGCCGGACGGCGCCTGGTCGGCAAACACCTCGTCGCGCGCGGCCCGCAGGCGCGCCACCCGCCGCGCGATGCTGCCGTCGCCGCGCATGGCGGCTTCGACGGCGAGGCGGGTCGCGTCGTCCAGGTCGCCGTCGGCGTAGGCTATCAAGGTCTCGTCTGAAAAGGTCATGGTCCTGTCCTCAGTCGTCCCATCATAAACCTTTTTCAGCGCGGACGCGGGTTCGGAAAAACCGGGTATCGCCTGTAAATACAGGGGTTTTATTGCGGTGCAGCGTGGCGCGGCAGCTACTGTAAGGGCTACTTCGAACAGAAACCATTACATTTGACAATATTTATGCTAATCTGCGCGCTCTAATAACCAAGGAGGTAGTAATGAAAAAAGGCGAATTGATTGCAGAATTTGCGAAACGCACCGAGATGTCAGCTGCTGCCGCCAACGGTGCAGTGAACACTCTGATCGCCATCGTGACTGAGCGTCTGAAAAAAGGCGACACGGTCGGCATCACCGGCTTCGGCACCTTCTCCGTTGCCAAGCGTGCTGCACGCAAAGGCCGCAATCCTGCAACCGGCGAAGCGATCAAGATCGCTGCGTCGAAAACTCCTAAATTCTCGGCTGGCGCGACCCTGAAGTCGGCAGTCAACCCGACGAAAAAGAAGTAATCGCAGGAACTCCCGGCACGCGGCGTTCGCGCCGCAGTGCCAGTGCCCGCGAGGGCACCGGAAACGGCGGCGCATGCCAGGTCCACGACCTGACATGTCCGCCGTTCTGTTTTTGAGTAAGCCCTCTAGCGGTTTTTCCTGCGGCCGGGGTTATGATGGCGCATCCCCATTCCGCCCCTAGGAGAAATGATGAGTTTAGAAGAGCAATTCGCGCAGGCCCAGCTCGATTCCAAGAACCTGCCAGAGCGTCCGGACAACATGACGCTGCTGAAGATTTACGCGCTGTTCAAGCAAGCCTCGGCCGGCGACGCCACCGGCGACCGTCCAGGCATGACCGACTTCGTCGGCCGCGCCAAGTTCGACGCCTGGGCCGCGCTCAAAGGCACGTCGCTGGACGAAGCCAGGCAGCAGTACATCGACCTGATCGAAGACCTGAAGTAAAAACCCGGGGTCAGATCTGAAAATTGGACACGACCTCTGCCGTAGCAGCTGCTACGGCAGAGGTCGTGTCCAATTTTCAGATCTGACCCCGGATTTCAGGCGAAGACCTTGCGCATTTTCTCGGCCACCTTGGCCTCGATCTGCGACGAGAACGCGCCGTACAGGAAACCCAGCGCGATCTGCAGCTGCGCTTCGCTCGGGCGCAGCGCCAGCGAGCCGTTGACGCCGCTGCGCTCGAAGCGCAGCACGTCGCCGTCCCAACGGCATTCCAGTTCGAATTGTTCGGCCAGCTTGTCGACCACCTGCTGCGCGGCCGCGCGGGCCTGCTCCGGCGCCAGGCTGTGCGCCTGGACGATGTTGATGTCGGCCATCCGGCTTCCTCTGTGAATTAAGCGAAGGCGACATGATGCCAGTTGCGCCTCAGGCGCGCCAGCCCAGCAGCGCCAGCATGGCGAAAAATCCGGCCACGTAGGCCAGCGGCACATGCCAGCCCTGGCGCAGCCAGCGCCCGACCGAGCGCGATTCCGGGTACATGCCGCTCAGCGCCACCCCGGCCGACGAGCCGAACCAGATCATCGAACCGCCGAAGCCCACCGCGTAGGCGACAAAACCCCAGTCGAAACCGCCCTGCCGCAGCGCCAGCGCCGTCAGCGGGATGTTGTCGAACACGGCCGAGACGAAACCGATGCCCAGCGCGATCGGCCACGACGCCGGCGGCAGCGCCTCGACCGGCATCATCGACGCCGACCACACCAGCGCCAGCAGGAACACGGCGCCGCGCAGCGCGCCCGGCAGCTCGCTCCAGTCGGGCCGGCGCAGCGCGGCGCTCAGCAGCAGCGCCAGCCACACCGCCGCGCCGACCAGCGGAAAGGACGCGCCCAGCGCCGGCCAGTACAAACTCGACAACAAATTGGCGGCGATCGCCGCCAGCAGCACCAGCGCCACGATGCCCAGCCGGATCCAGTCGACGCGGACGCCCGGCGGCGCATCCTTGACGATCGGCGACCAGGCCTGCTGCTGCAGCGCGGCCGGCACCGCGCACACGGCCAGCGCCACCACCGCCGCCACGTAGGCGTGCAGCACCTGGCCCGGCGCCACGCCGGCCAGCCACATCATGGTGGTGGTGGTGTCGCCGACCACGCTGCCGGAGCCGCCGGCGTTGGAGGCGGCGACGATGGCCGCCAGGTAGCCCACGTGCACGCGGCCGCGGAACACGCCGCGCGCCACGGTGCCGCCGATGATGGCGGCGGCGATATTGTCGAGGAAGCTGGAGGTGAGGAACACCAGCACCAGCAGCATCAGCGGCCCCTTCCAGTCGTCCGGCATGTAGTGCGGCAGGACGGCGGGCACCTGGCTCCTTTCAAAATGCCTGGCCAGCAGCGCAAAACCCAGCAGCAGGCCCAGCAGGTTGGCCAGCCCCACCCACTCGCGCCCCGCGTGCGCCAGCAGGCCCGCCATGCCGACGCCTTCGGCAAACGGCGAGAACAACACTTTATAGACGCTGATCACCAAGGCCCCGGCCAGCGCGCTCACCATGGTGCTCACGCGGCCGAACGCCACCATGCCCAGGACGGCGGCGAACAGGAAAAATTCCAGCGGCATGGCGCTCATGCACTCTCCATTACGAATTTGCTTATACGTATTGTATATAAGCGCAATTTGTGAGAAATAGCGAATTACCTTAAAATACAGTGCTTTGCTGAGGTTAGCCGGGCCATCCCACCGCCGCCGACGCTGCAGCACACCAACATTGATAGGACTGTTATGACCCACGTTGTCACCGAATCTTGCATCAGCTGCCGTTACACGGATTGCGTCGATGTTTGCCCGGTAGATTGTTTCCGCCAAGGCCCGAACTTCCTCGCCATCGATCCCGACGAGTGCATCGACTGCGCCGTCTGCGTGGCCGAATGCCCGGTCAATGCGATTTTCGCCGAGGAAGATGTGCCGGGCGACCAGCAGCAATTCATCAAAATCAACGTCGACCTGGCGCGCAACTGGCCTTCGATCACCAAGACGATCCCGCCTCTGCCGGAAGCGGATCAGTTCAAGGACGTCAAAGAAAAACTGCACCTGCTGGTACGCTAAGACCCTCCCGTCTGGCAGGCGGCACCGGGCAGCGCGTCGAGCGAGCACCAGTGTTGCCTAACCACTATTGAAATAACAGGAATCCAAGTATGAATAGCACTGTCACCCCAACTGGCGTCATCGAAGCCGATGCCGTCATCATCGGCGCCGGCCCGGTCGGCCTGTTCCAGGTCTTCGAACTGGGCCTGCTGGAAATCAAAGCCCACGTGATCGATTCGCTGGGCGCCGTGGGCGGACAGTGCGTGGAACTGTATCCGGACAAGCCGATCTACGACATCCCTGCCGTGCCGTCGTGCACCGGCCAGGAATTGACCGACAACCTGCTCAAGCAGATCGAGCCGTTCGAGCCGACCTTCCACCTGGGCCAGGAAGTGACCAAGGTCGAGCGCCGCGACGACGGCCGCTTCGACGTGGAAACCAGCGCCGGCACCCGCTTCATCACCAAGACCATCTTCATCGCCGCCGGCGTCGGCTCGTTCCAGGCGCGCACGCTGAAGGTCGACGGCATCGACGTGTTCGAAGGCTCGCAGCTCCACTACAAGGTCAAGGATCCGGCCCAGTTCGAAGGCAAGAACCTGGTCATCTGCGGCGGCGGCGACTCCGCGCTGGACTGGGCGCTGAACTTCGTCGGCAAGGCCGAGTCGGTGGTGCTGCTGCACCGCCGCGAAGACTTCCGCGCCGCGCCGGCCTCGGTGGCCAAGATGAAAGCGCTGTGCGACGACTACGAAATGCAGCTGATCATCGGCCAGGCCACCGGCCATGAAGTCGACGCCGACGGCAAGCTGTCGCAGCTGAAGGTCACCGGCGCCGACGGCGTCACCCGCCGCGTGCCGCTGGACATGCTGCTGGTGTTCTTCGGCCTGTCGCCGAAGCTGGGTCCGATCGCCGAATGGGGCCTGGACATCGAGCGCCGCCAGCTGAAGGTGCAAAACACCGAGAAGTTCGAGACCAACGTGCCGGGCATCTTCGCCGTGGGCGACATCAATACCTATCCGGGCAAGAAAAAACTGATCCTGTCGGGCTTCCACGAAGCCGCGCTGGCGGCCTTCGGCGCGGCGCCCTACATCTTCCCGGACAAGAAGATCCACATGCAATACACCACCACCTCGCCCAAGCTGCACAAGGTGCTCGGCGTGGAAACCCCTGTGTTCGATTAAGCACATAAGCAACTGTCCTACACAAAAGCAGCGGAAACGCTGCTTTTTTTATTGGTTCGGCAGTATTATTGTTTGACACGCAGCGCGTTGTGGATAACACGTACGCTTGCTCAGCGGTATTTTGGAATGCTTTACGTCACCAACAAATATTCTATAATTGGCTTATGATGTAAACATTGGTGCACCGCACCAAGTCTCGACCGGGAATACATATGCTCTACCAACTGCACGAAATGCAACGCTCATTCCTGACGCCCCTGATGCAATGGGCTGACGCGTCCTCCAAACTGTTCACCAACCCCGTCTCGCCGCTGGCCCACACGCCGTTCGCGCAACGGATCGCCGCCGGCTACGAACTGATGTACCGGCTGGGCAAGGATTACGAAAAACCGGCGTTTGAAATCGACAGTACCGACGTCAAGGGCGAGACTGTCGGCATCATCGAGCAGGTGGTTGTCAACAAGCCGTTCTGCCGCCTGATCCATTTCAAGAAGGACCTGGACGCCAAACAGACCAAGGCGCTGAACCAGCCTACCGTGCTGCTGGTGGCGCCGCTGTCCGGCCACCACTCGACGCTGCTGCGCGACACCGTGCGCGGCCTGCTGCACGAGCATGACGTCTTCATCACCGACTGGACCGACGCGCGCATGGTGCCGCTGTCGGAGGGCGCGTTCCACCTGGACGACTACGTCTTCTACGTGCAGGACTTCATCCGCGCGCTCGGCCCCGACGTGCACGTGATCTCCGTCTGCCAGCCCACCGTGCCGGTGCTGGCGGCGATCTCGCTGATGGCGACGGAAAAAGACCCCAAGCTGCCGAAGACCATGACCATGATGGGCGGCCCGATCGACCCGCGCCGCTCGCCGACGCAGGTCAACAACCTGGCCACCGAAAAGAAATTCTCGTGGTTTGAAAACACCGTGATCTACGCCGTGCCGCCGAACTACCCGGCCTTTGGCCGCAAGGTCTACCCCGGTTTCCTGCAGCACGCCGGCTTCATCGCGATGAACCCTGGCCGCCATGCGCAGAGCCACCGCGAGTTCTACATGCACCTGGTCGAAGGCGACGAGGAAACGGCGGAAAGCCACCGCAGGTTCTACGACGAATACAACGCCGTGCTGGACATGCCGGCCGAGTACTACCTGGACACCATCAAGACCGTGTTCCAGGACTTCGCTCTGCCCAAGGGCACGTGGAAGATCGGCGGCAAGCTGGTGCGTCCGCAGGACATCACCACGGTGGCGCTGTTCACCGTCGAAGGCGAGCTGGACGACATCTCCGGCGCCGGCCAGACCCAGGCCGCGCATGACCTGTGCAGCGGCATTCCGGCCGACATGCAGCAGGACTTCGTGGCGCCAGGCGCCGGCCACTACGGCATCTTCTCCGGCCGCCGCTGGCGCGAAATGGTGTGCCCGAAGATCACCGAGTTCATCAAGAAACACGGCTGAGTCCAGCCCCTCCTCCCCGCCTCATCCTAAAGGGCCCATGTGTTGCATGGGCTCTTTATGTTTTTCACCAAGCGCATAATAATTTTTCGCAGATAGCGCTTCCAGCGGCATCGCGTAATCGGCGCGTCACACGGCATCCCTAGTCTGTAACGCTTTCTCACTGACTACGGATTTTTCGCCATGCATTTCGCCCCTACGCGCCCGCTCGTGCTGGCCTTCAGCGTCGCCCTCGCCCTGAGCGCCTGCGGTTCAAATTCCGAAGACCAGCCGCTGCTCATTCCGGCCGCGCCGGCCGACCAGGGCGCGGCGGAAGTGGTCGCCGTGCCGGCCGCCACCGCCTTTGTCGACACCGCCGCCACCAACCAGCGCGGCGACGCCCGCTACGCCACGCTGGCCACCAACGCCGGCGTGCGCGTGCTGGGCGGCTTCCTCGCGGTATGGAAGCCGCTGACCGAGATCGTCGACGCCGGCGTGACCGCGCCGGCGGTGGACGGCTTCCCGGCCGTGACCGCCTCGACCTGGAGCGGCGTGCCCAACGACGGCAACCCGGACGGCACCATCGTCAACGCCGCCGTGCACGCGGCCAACATCGCCTACGTGGTCAACGCCACCGCCAACCGCAGCGCCGCGCAGGCCACGCAAGCCTACCTGGACGACCGCCGCGGCAAGGGCTACAGCGTCACCGACGGCCTGGGCCCGCTGACCGCCGCCTGGCGCGCGGCCGCGCAGCAGACCACCACCATCACCGCGGTCGCGGCCGACGCCACCAGCGTGCTGTACAACGACGGCGGCAACAACACCGGCGTGGGCGGCAGCGCCAACGCCGGCTTCGGCAGCGTGGTCGACCTGGTCAACCTGGTCGGCAACAACGCCTCGACCGAGCCGGCCAAGCGCTTCTACAAATACGCCCGCCCCTACCGCTGGAGCAGCGCCGTGCAAGTGCTGCCGGCGCTGGTGCCGGCCAAGAGCGCCACCCCGACCACCGACGGCGGCTTCACCAGCGGCCACTCGGCCGAGGCGACGCGCGACGCGGTGGCGATGGCCTACGCGCTGCCGGAGCGCTACCAGGAACTCATCAGCCGCGGCCTGGAGCTGGGCGAATCGCGCATCCTGGCCGGCATGCACTCGCCGCTGGACGTGCTGAGCGGCCGCATCCTCGGCCAGGCCAGCGCCGCCGCCAACCTGGCCGACGCCGCCAACGCGGCCAAGAAAGCCGCCGCCGTCGCGCAGGCCCACGCCACGCTGATGGCCGCCACCTCGACCACGGCCGACACCTTCGCCGCCTACGCGCAATCGGGCACCGTCGCCAGCGACCGCTTTGCCGACTATGCCGCCAACAAGGCCAACTACCTGCGCCGCAGCACCTACGGTTTCGCGCCGATCGGCGCCACCACCGCCGCAGCCACCGTGCCGAAGGGCGCGGAAGTGCTGCTGGAAACCCGCCAGCCCTACCTGAGCGACGCCCAGCGCCGCGTGGTGCTGAAGACCACGGCGCTGCCGTCCGGCTATCCGGTGATGGACGATCCCGAAGGCTGGGGCCGGTTGAACCTGTTCGCGGCGGCCGACGGCTACGGCGCCTTCAGCGGCAACGTGGTGCTGAGCATGGACGCGGCCAAGGGCGGCTTCAACGCGGCCGACCGCTGGCGCAACGACATCGGCGGTACCGGCAAGCTGGTCAAGCAAGGCAGCGGCACGCTCAAGCTGGCCGGCAACAACAGCTGGACCGGCGGCACCGAACTGACGGCCGGCGCGCTGCAGGGCGACTCGGCCACCGCCTTCGGCAGCGGCGACGTCTATGTCAGCGGCGGCACGCTGATCGCCAACGCGCCGGCGGCCCTGAAGCTGGCCGGCAAATACACGCAGCTGAGCGGCAGTACCACGCTGGAGCTGGACATCGGCGGCGGCGCGCAAGGCAGCATGACGGTGGCCGGCACCGCCACCATCGCCGGCGGCACGCTGCGCGTGAAGTTCGCCAACGGCTACAAGTCCAAGGCCGGCGACAGCCTGACCGTGCTGACGGCGGGCAGCCTCAAGGGCAAGTTCACCACCGTCACGGTGGACGGCTACGCCAACGTCACCCCGGTCTACAGCACCACCACGCTGTCGCTGACCATCGGCGGTTAAGCCTGGCAGAGCCCGGCAAGATATCCCCAAATATATCACGACGTGATATATTTGGGTCATGACAGCCAAATCCCCTCCCGCGCTGAGCAAGTCCGACTTCGCCGCGCTCTCCGAATTCCGTTTCCAGATGCGCCGTTTCGAGCGCTTTTCCGAAGACGTGGTGCAAGCCCACGGCATCACGCCGCTGCAGTACCTGCTGCTGCTGCACATCAAGGGCTACCCGGGCCGCGACTGGGCCACCGTGGGCGAGCTGGCCGAGCGCCTGCAGGCCAAGCACCACGGCGTGGTGGCGCTGGTCTCGCGCTGCGAGGCGATGGGCCTGGTCGAGCGCCGCAACAGCGCCATCGACCGCCGCCGCGTGGAAATCCACCTGCTGCGCGAAGGCGAAACCATCCTCGCCCAGCTGGCCGAACAACACCGCATCGAACTGCTGTCGCTGGACGGCGTCTTCACCATCCCACGACTGCGCCATGAATAAACCCTACGACTCCCGCCGCGACTTCGACGGCAACTCCCGGCTGATCCTGATCGCCAGCATCGCCGCCGTGGTCGGCGCGCTCAGCACCGTGACCGCCGACCTGCTGCTGCACGCGATCCGCTTCTTCACCAACCTGTTTTTCTTCCAGAAGCTGTCGACCAGCTTCACCTCGCCCGCCACCAACACGCTGGGGCTGTGGGTGATCGTGGTGCCGGTGATCGGCGGCCTGGTCATCGGCCTGATCGCACGCTACGGCTCCGAGGCGATACGCGGCCACGGCATTCCGGAAGCGATCGAGGCGATCCTGTTCAAGAGCAGCACGATGTCGCCCAAGGTGGCCGTGCTCAAGCCGCTGGCCTCGGGCATCGCCATCGGCAGCGGCGGCCCGTTCGGCGCCGAAGGCCCGATCATCATGACCGGCGGCGCGGTCGGCTCGCTGATCGCCCAGCACTTCCACCTGAGCGGCGCCGAGCGCAAGGCGCTGCTGGTGGCCGGCGCCGTGGCCGGCATGACGGCGGTGTTCGGCACGCCGATCGCCGCGCTGCTGCTGGCGGTGGAGCTGCTGCTGTTCGAACTGCGCCCGCGCAGCTTGGCGCCGGTGGCCGTGGCCTGCGCGGTGGCCGGCTTCCTGCGTCCGCTGCTGATCGAGAGCGGCCCGCTGTTCCCGCTGCATACGGCGGTGCTGCCGCCGTCGGCGCTGCTGTCCTGCCTGGTCGGCGGCCTGCTGTGCGGCGCGCTGGCCTGGGTGCTGTCGACCGCGCTGTACCGGGTCGAGGACGGCTTCCACAAGCTGCCGGTGCACTGGATGTGGTGGCCGGCCATCGGCGGGCTGGCGGTCGGCATCGGCGGCTACCTGCAGCCGCGCGCGCTGGGCGTGGGCTACGACGTGATCGCCGACCTGCTCAACAACCATCTGGCGGCCGGCGTCATCGCCAGCGTGCTGGTGGTCAAGGCCGTGATCTGGCTGCTGGCGCTGGGCTCGGGCACGTCCGGCGGCGTGCTGGCGCCGCTGCTGATGCTGGGCGCCGGCCTGGGCGCCCTGGTCGGCCCCTACCTGCCCGGCGGCGAGCCGGCCGTGTGGCCGCTGGTGTTCATGGCCGCCACCCTGGGCGGCATGATGCGCGCGCCGGTGATGGCGGTGGTGTTCGCGTTCGAGCTGACGCACGACGTCAACACGCTGCTGCCGGTGCTGGCCACGTCGACCGTGGCCTACGCCTTCACCGTCATCACCATGCACCGCTCCATCCTGACCGAGAAGATCGCCCGCCGCGGCCACCACATCTACCGCGAATACGGCATCGATCCGATGGAGCGCCACAGCGTGGCCGAGGTGATGACGGCGACGGCAACCAGCATCGACGCGCAGGCGCTGATCGCCGACGTGCTGGCCAGCCACTTCGGCGCGGACCAGCGCCACCGCGCCTTCCCGGTGGTGCGCGACGGTGCGCTGGTGGGCATGCTGGACCGCGCCGGCATCGAAAGCAGCGCGCGCGCCGCCGGCGCCGCGCGCGTGGGCGAGCTGTTCGGCGTCAACGTGCCGATCTTCGCGCTGGCCGACGAAACCTGCCGCGCGCTGGCCACGCGGCTGGCCGTGCACCAGCTGGAGCGGCTGCCGGTGGTCAGCGACGCCCGGTCGCGCCGGCTGATCGGCATCGTCAGCCGCAGCGACTTGATCAAGCCGGCGCTGAGCCTGCACGCGGAGGAACTGGAGCGGCAGACCGTGCGCCGCGTGTGGCCGGCGAAACCGCGCTCCTGACAAGGTTTTTCGGCCCGGCCGGCGCAGATATCGGATAATGACGCTTTATTGCCAGACTTATCGTCATCCATTCCGCCGTGCCGACTTCCAACACACTTGCCGACCGCATCGAAGACGTCCTGCCGCAGACGCAGTGCACCAAGTGCGGCTATGACGGCTGCCGTCCGTACGCCGAGGCGATCGCCGCCGGCGCGGCCGCGATCAACCAGTGCCCGCCGGGCGGCGCCGAAGGCATCGCGCGGCTGTCGTCGGTCACCGGCCACAAGGTCATTCCGCTCAATCCCGTCAACGGCCTGGAGCGCCCGCGCGCGGTGGCCTACATCGACGAATCGCTGTGCATAGGCTGCACGCTGTGCATCCAGGCCTGTCCGGTGGACGCCATCGTCGGCGCCGCCAAGCTGATGCACACCGTCGTGCCCGACCTGTGCACCGGCTGCGACCTGTGCGTCCATCCCTGCCCGGTCGACTGCATCGTCATGTACCCGGTCACCGAGACCACCGGCTGGGCCGCCTGGAGCCAGCCCGACGCCGACGCCGCCCGCGAACGCCACGACTTCCGCGCCTTCCGCCTGAAGCGCGAGAAGGACGAGAACGATGCCCGCCTGGCCGCCAAGGCCGAAGCCAAGATGAAGGCGGTGCAGGCGCTCGATCCGGCCGATGCCGCCGGTGAAGCCGAGAAGGAACGCAAGCGCGCCATCATCGCCGCCGCGATGGAACGCGCGCGACTCAAGAGAGAACAAGACGCTCAATGAATCCAGCCAAACGCTACGAAATGTTCGTGCGCTTCCGCGCCGCCAATCCCAAGCCTGAAACCGAACTTGAATACACCTCGCCGTTTGAATTGCTGATCGCCGTGCTGCTGTCGGCGCAGGCGACCGACGTCGGCGTCAACAAGGCCACGCGCAAGCTGTATCCGGTGGCGAACACGCCGCAGGCGATACTGGACCTGGGCGAAGAGGAACTGAAGGCCTACATCCAGACCATAGGCCTGTACAAGACCAAGGCGAAGAACGTCATGGCGACGTGCCGGATGCTGGTGGAGCTGCACGGCGGCGAAGTGCCGCGCGACCGCGAGTCGCTGGAGGCGCTGCCCGGCGTGGGCCGCAAGACCGCCAACGTGGTGATGAACACGGCCTTCGGCGAACCGACGATGGCGGTGGATACGCACATCTTCCGCGTCTCCAACCGCACCGGCCTGGCGCCGGGGAAGAATGTGGAGATCGTCGAGCAGAAGCTGCTCAAGTTCGTGCCGAAGGAATTCCTGCACGACGCCCACCACTGGCTGATCCTGCACGGCCGCTACACCTGCAAGGCGCGCAAGCCCGAGTGCTGGAACTGCATGCAGCTCGACCTGTGCGACTACCGCTCGAAGACGCCGGCGCCGGACGGCGTGTGACTCCGGCGGCTAGAACTGGAAATAAATAAACGGATTGAAGCCGCCCTCCACCACCGACAGACAAGAGAGCACATACAGCACGAGGCTGTAGGCGCCAACCAGCAGCGGGCGGCGGAAGCTCATGCTGCGGAAGCGATAGAACGCCCTGTCGCCCACCAGGCAGATCGCGGTCGACAACAACAGCAGGAAGATCACCTTGGGATCGGCCAGCATCACGTTGGTGTGCGTCCACAGCGGCGCCGACGGCTCGCGGCCGAACATCACGCGCAGCAGCTTGCCGGTCTGCGCCATGCTGTCGGCGCGGAACGGCACCCACAGCACCGTCGCGCACAGGAACACGGGAAGACTGCCCAACCGCCATTTCGCCGTATTCAGCACGCCCATGCGCTCCAGCGCGATCAGCACGCCGTGGCCTATGCCCCAGGCCAGGAAGGTATAGGCGGCGCCGTGCCACAGCGCGCACAGGCCGAACACTATGAACAGGTTGCGGTAGGTCTTGAAGGTCGACGTGCGGTTGCCGCCCAGCGGAATGTAGACGTAGTCGCGGAAGAAGCGCGACAGCGTCATGTGCCAGCGCTGCCAGAATTCGGTGACGCTGGTCGCCGCATAGGGACGGTTGAAATTGCGCGGGAAGCGGAACCCCATCACGCGCGCCATGCCGATCGCCATGTCGGTGTAGCCGGAAAAGTCGAAGTATATCTGGAACGAATAGCACAACGCCCCCAGCCACGCCGAATAGGTGGTCAGCGCGACGTCGGGCCGGTGCATGATGTCGACCACGGCGCCCAGCGGATCGGCGATCAGCAGTTTTTTGGACAGGCCGATAATGAACAGGTTCAGTCCCCAGAACACGTCGCTGCCCACCAGTTCGCGGCGCTTGATGTCGAGCTGCTCCTTGACTTCGGCAAAGCGCACAACCGGTCCGGCGATCAGATGGGGGAACAGGAAAATGTAGATCGCGAACTTGTGCAGGCTGCGCTCCGGCTGGATGCGGCGCGCGTACACGTCCGCCTGGTAGGACAGGAAGTGGAACACGTAGAACGAGATCCCCAGCGGCAGCACCAGTCCGAGCTTGGCCACGCTGCCCAGCAGTTGCACACCGCCGGCATCGGCCAGCAATTGCGCCAGGAAGCCGAGATATTTATAGGCGATCAACGGCGCCAGGTTGGCCACCAGCGCCAGCGCCATGGCCAACCGCGCCTGCGGGAGCCGCGACTCATCCCGGCGCAGCTTGCCGATCAGGCCGGCGAGCAGCCAGTTCACCAGCACCAGCACCAGCGCGACGATGGTCAGCGCCCCTGCGCCCAGCACGTAAAAGCCCAAGCTGGCCAGCAGGATGAAACCGTTACGCCAGGTCTTGGGCAACAGGAAGTACAGCGCGTAGAAACAGGGGAAGAACAGGAATAAAAATCCCGGCGACGAAAATACCATGAAAAATCCAGTGTAAAACGATTATTGGGTCAGCGACAGCCAGATGCCCGCCGAGTTGTCCAGCACTTGCACGATCAGGTATTTGCAGCGGCCGCGTATCAGCGCCGGCGCGTCCTGGGGCGGCAAGGCGCGGTTAAGTTTGGTGAACTGTTCGAAGTGATCGGTCAGGCCGGCGCGCAGCATGCCGTCGCTGAAGCTGTTGCCGTACATGCAGGTTGGCGGCAGCAAGCCGCGGCCGGTCACCTTGTCGGTGACGAATTCGATGCCGGTTTTTCCCGCATCCATCTCGGTGATGCGATGCACGTCCTGCCAGGTCTTGGTCAGCTTCGGCTCCAGTACCACTTCGTCGGCGTCCAGCCGCGCGGCGAAGCGGGCTTCCGAGCCGACAAACGGCTCGTCGTGATGCGTCATCTCGTGACGCCACGCCGGCGGCAGGTTTTCCATGCGCGCGATGCGATTGGTGGCCTCGGCAGCCACCTGCATCGCCGTCAGGTCGGTCCAGTGGAAGTCCTGGCGGTAGAAGATGGGGAACTTGCCCTGCGACGCGGTCAGGATGCCATAGACGTCGACAAAGTTGAAATCGGGCGTGCCTTCGAGACGCCGGTACAACTTCATGAAATTCGACGGCTGCTCCACGCGCGGCAGGAAGAACGGTATCCGGTCCTGCGTGAAGTACTGCTTGGACACAGGGGTCATCAGCACCATCGTCACGCCCTGCGCCTTCAATCGCGCCGACAGCTTGGTCATGCCCTGGTAAACCGCTTCGGCCGCGACCGGGTTGGCGAGGAAACCTTCCACCGCCGGCAGCTCGATGTCGGAAATGCTGCGCCCGTACAGTTCACCCTTTTTGCCGAAATATACGCGGCGGGACGAATCGAACAGACGGAAATCGATCTCGTTCTTGGTCCGCACCATCAGGTTGCGCAGGCCCAGGTGGTCGGAAAAACCTTTTTCGAAATTGCGATAGTTCTTGTCGAAGTTAAACCAGCGGCCTTCCCAGTGGGTCGGCAACTGTGCCAGCGGCCGCATTTCAATCAGTTCGGGATAGACGGGAATGTACTGGTCCGGCACCGCGCCAAAGGTGACGATGGCGGGAACCAGGCTAATGGCAAAAATCAGCAGGACGAAGGCAGCGCGGGAAATTCGGGATAAACTCATTGGTAAATATGCTGTGTAGACCAAGCCTTACATATCGGTGCCGCATGGTAGCAGATATGCAACGCCCCATCAACCGAACCGCCCCCGCTGCCGCAACCGGTCATTGGGACATCGAGCGCCAGGTCTCCACCGTGTTGTCGAGCACTTGCACGATCAGGTATTTGCAGCGGCCATTGATCAGCGCCGGCGCGTCCGGCAACCTCATGGCGCGATCGAGCCTGGTGAATTGTTCGAAATGATCGCCCAGGCCTGCGCGCATCATGCCGTCGCTGAAGCTGTTGCCGAACAGGCAGGCGGCCGGCAGCAGGCCGCGGTCGCTCACGGTATCGGTGACGGATTCAAATCCGCTTTTCCCCGGGTCCATCTGGATAACCTGATGCACGTCCTGCCAGGTCTTGGTCAGTTGCGGCTCCGTCGGCAGCGTGGTGATGAGCCGCGCGGCGAAGCGGGTTTCGGAACCGGCGTAGGGTTCGTCGTGGTAGGCCAGCTCGTGGCGCCATGCCGGCGGCAGTCCTTCAAGGCGGGCGATACGGTTGGTGACCTCCGCCGCCACCGTCATGGCCGACAGGTCGGTCCAGTGGAAATCCTGGCGGTAGTAGATAGGGAACCTGGCTTGCGAGGCCGCGAGAATGCCGTAGACATCGACAAACTGGAGGCCGGGCGCTTGTTGGAAGCGGTGATAGAGCTGCATGAAATGCGACGACTGCGGCATGCGCGGCATGAAGAGCGGAATCCGGTCCTGCGTGAAATACTGCTTGTCCATCGGCGCCAATAGCACCAGCGTGACGCCTTGCGCCTTCAATCGCTCCGAAAAATTCATCATGCCCTGGTACACCGCCGCCGCGACGGCCGGATCGGACAGCATCTTCTCCGTGTTCGGCAATTCGAGATCGGCCAGGCTGCGCCCATACAGTTCGCCCTTTCGGCCGAAATACACGCGGCGCGAGGTCTTGAACAAACGGAAGTCGATCTCGTTCTTGGTGCGCACCATCAAATTGCGCAAGCCCAGGTGATCGGCAAACCCCTTTTCGAAGTTGCGGTAGTTCTTGTCGATGTCGAGCCAGCGGCCTTCCCAGTGTGTGGGTAACGGCGCCAGCGGTCGCATTTCGATCAACTCGGGCAAGCCTGGAGTGAGTCGGTCCGCCACGGGTTGCAAGGTGGCGACGGCGGGCAGGATACTGACGGCAAAGACGAACAGGACGAAGACCGCGCGCGCCGCAGCCCGCGGAAGTGGGAAGAAATGCATTACGGGACGTTCCTCAGACCAGCACGAGGTTGTCGCGGTGGATCAGTTCCTTGCCTTCGACGAAGCCGAGGATGGCTTCGATCTCGCTTGACGGCTTGCGCATGATGCGGCGCGTCTCGGCGCTGGTGTAGTTCGACAGTCCGCGCGCCACCGGCTCGCCGTTCTCGCCGACGCAGGTGATGACGGCGCCGCGGCCAAATTCCCCTTTGACTTCCACCACGCCGATCGGCAGCAGCGACTTGCCGTCCTTGGTCAGCTTCTGCACCGCGCCCGCGTCCAGCACTACCCGGCCGGCCGTGTGCAGGTGGTCGGCCATCCACTGCTTGCGCGCCGTCAGGTGGCCGGTCTGCGCCGCTAGTTCGGTGCCGATGGATTCGCCGCTGGCCAGGCGCTCCAGCACATTGTCTTCGCGGCCGTAGGCGATCACCGTATGCGCGCCCGACTTGGCGGCGCGCTTGGCCGCCAGGATCTTGGTCAGCATGCCGCCCCGTCCCAGGCTGCTGCCGGCGCCGCCGGCCATCGCCTCCAGCGCCAGGTCGCCCGCGCGGCCCTGCTGGATCAGGGTCGCCGTTGGATCCTTGCGCGGATCGGCGCTGTACAGGCCATGCTGGTCGGTCAGGATGATCAGCGCGTCGGCCTCGATCAGGTTGGCGACCAGCGCGCCCAGGGTGTCGTTGTCGCCGAACTTGATCTCGTCGGTGACGACGGTGTCGTTCTCGTTGATGATCGGTACCACGCCCAGTCGCAGCAAGGTGGTCAAGGTCGAGCGGGCGTTCAGGTAGCGTTCGCGGTCGGCCAGGTCGGCGTGCGTCAGCAGCACCTGCGCGGTACCCAGCTGGTGCGCGCGGAAGCTGGTCTCGTAAATTTGCGCCAACCCCATCTGGCCGACGGCGGCGCAGGCCTGCAGTTCGTGGATGTCGGTCGGACGCTGCTCGAAGCCGAGGCGCAGCATGCCCTCGGCGATGGCGCCGGACGACACCAGCACCACTTCCTTGCCCAAGGCCCGCAGGCCGGCGATCTGCGCGGCCCAGCGCGCGATGGCGGCGTGATCGAGGCCGCGGCCGTCGTTGGTGACCAGCGACGAACCGACCTTGATGATGATGCGGGTGGCTTTTTGTATGACGGAATTCATAGAGACGACAATTCTCAAAACAAGCGGATGAAAGGGCTCAGTGCTGTGATTTGGCGGGCGGTTTGCCCTGCTTTGCCGCTATCGACCGCCTGCCCCGCGGTGGCGGGACGGGTGCCGACATGGAAAGGCATAATCAGCTGATAACTGATTATGCCGGTGATACGGGGGAGACGTCGAGTATTAGTCGAGTATTAATCCAGGATTTTGAAGCGCGGATCGTCCGGATCGATGGACGAGATGCCGCGCGCCTCTTCCGTCATCTGGGTTTCTTCCGCGCGCTGTTCGCTGTGGCGCTTCTCTTCCAGGTGTTTCTGGATGGCGTTGACCAGTTCCTGCGTGCCGTCGTGGCTCAGCGCGGAGATCTCGAACACCGGGCCCTTGAAGCCGAACTTCTTGACGAAGTCCTTGACGCGCTTGACGCGCTCTTCTGCCGGCACCATGTCCAGCTTGTTCAACACCAGCCAGCGCGGCTTGTCGACCAGCGCCTCATCGTACTTTTTGAGTTCGTTGACCAGCGCCTTGGCTTCCTTGACCGGATCGACGTTGGTCTCGAACGGCGCCAGGTCGACGATGTGCAGCAGCAGGCCGGTGCGCTGCAGGTGGCGCAGGAACTGGTGGCCCAGGCCGGCGCCTTCGGAAGCGCCTTCGATCAAGCCGGGAATGTCGGCGATCACAAAGCTCTTCTCGTGCGACACGCGGACCACGCCCAGGTTCGGGTGCAAGGTGGTGAACGGGTAGTCGGCAATCTTAGGGCGCGCGTTCGACACGGCCGAAATAAAGGTCGACTTGCCGGCGTTCGGCATGCCCAACAGGCCGACGTCGGCCAGCACCTTCAGTTCCAGGCGGATTTCGCGGCGTTCGCCTTCCTTGCCTTCGGTCTTTTGACGCGGGGCGCGGTTGGTCGAGGTCTTGAAGTGGATGTTGCCCCAGCCGCCCTCGCCGCCCTTGGCCAGCAGTTCCATCTGGCCGTGCTCGGTCAGGTCGGCCAGGATTTCGCCGGAGGCGTCGTCGATGATCAGGGTGCCGACCGGCATGCGCAGGTGGATGTCGTCCGCGCCCTTGCCGTAGCAATCGGCGCCGCGGCCAGGTTCGCCGTCTTTGCCGCGGTGCATCTTGGAGAAGCGGAAATCGACCAAGGTGTTGATGTTACGGTCCGCTACGGCCCAGATCGAGCCACCCTTGCCGCCGTCGCCGCCGTCAGGGCCGCCGAACGGGCGGAATTTTTCACGGCAAAACGAGGCGCAACCATTGCCGCCGTCACCACCGATCACTTCAATTTTTGCTTCGTCGATAAACTTCATGATGTACCGCCATAAAACTAAAAAGGCTCTACCGTGGGCAGAGCCTTTCGATTGAAGGCTTGCGCCTTACAGACTTGGCTCGCAGCGCGAGCCAAGTCGACCCGCATCACTACGAGCCGGGTAGCGCTATTTACGCTGGAACAACGGTAACGAATTGCTTCGAACCTTCGCCCTTGACTACGAACTTGACCTTGCCGTCCACCAGAGCGAACAGGGTGTGGTCTTTGCCCATGCCAACACCTTCGCCGGCGCGCACTGGCGTGCCGCGTTGACGAATGATGATGCCACCAGCATTGATCGATTGACCGCCATAAACCTTAACGCCCAGGCGTTTTGATTCTGAGTCACGACCATTTCGCGTTGTGCCGCCGCCTTTTTTGTGTGCCATTTAAGACTCCTTGGATACTAATTCTCGGGCAAACGGCGATTAGCCGTTGATCGATACGATTTGGATTTCGGTGTAATTTTGGCGATGGCCTTGATGCTTCTGGTAGTGCTTACGACGACGCATCTTGAAAATCTTCACTTTATCGTGACGACCGTGTGCCACAACAGTAACCAGTACCTTTGCACCCTCAACCAGGGGAGCACCAAATTTGATGCTTTCGCCTTCGCCAACGGCGAGGACCTGATCGATGGTGAGTTCGGAACCAATGTCTGCCGGTATCTGTTCTACTTTAAGTTTTTCGCCAGCGACAACTTTGTATTGTTTGCCACCGGTTTTTATGACCGCGTACATGATTTGAAACCTCATCAAATGTTAAGAAATTTTCCTCTCGGCGCCAGCGGAACTGCATGCATGGAAACCGGGGAACCGCTGATTATACATGGGATGGGATTTCACGTCAAAAACTATTCACAAATGGCCGATGGCGTGGTATGTCGGCCGGCTTGCAAGGCTGCGGTGTTAATTTTCAGGCAAACTTGTTGCTCGGAACCGGGGAGGATGCCCCTGCGGGCAAGGGCATGACGTATAATCTCGGCACCAATAGTCTACCGCACAGGTTCGCCTTGTCTGCCGCTACCCAAAACGCCACCCAAAACAACATCGCCCACACGATCGCCGCCGACATGGACGCGGTCAACACGGTGATCCGCCAGAAACTGCATTCCGAGGTCAGTCTCGTCAATCAGATCGCTGAATACATCATCAGCGCCGGCGGCAAACGCATCCGCCCGGTCCTGGTGCTGCTGGTGGCGAACGCCTATGCGTACAAGGGCACGGCGCATCACGAGCTGGCGGCCGTGGTCGAATTCATCCACACCGCCACCTTGCTGCACGACGACGTGGTCGACGAATCATCGCTGCGCCGCGGCCGCGCCACGGCCAACGCGCTGTTCGGCAACGCCGCCTCGGTGCTGGTGGGCGACTTCCTGTACTCGCGCGCCTTCCAGATGATGGTCGGCCTGAACAATATGCGCGTGATGCAGATCCTGTCGGACGCCACCAACGTCATCGCCGAAGGCGAAGTGCTGCAGTTGCTGAACATGCACGACCCGGACGTCAGCCAGGAGCGCTACCTGCAGGTGATCCGCTCCAAGACGGCCAAGCTGTTTGAAGCGGCGGCCGAGCTGGGCGCGCTGATCTCCGGCTGCAACGACGCGCAGATCGAAGCGGCCGGCGAATACGGCCGTTCGCTGGGCACGGCCTTCCAGCTGATCGACGACGTGCTCGACTACGCCGGCGACGCCAGCGAAATCGGCAAGAACGTCGGTGACGACCTGCGCGAAGGAAAGCCGACGCTGCCGCTGATCTACCTGATGGAAAACGGCAGCGCCGAGCAGCGCCAGCTGGTGCGCAGCTGCATCGAGCAGGGCGACGAACAACACTTCGACACCATCCTGGCCGCCATCACCAGCAGCGGCGCGCTCGACTACACGCGCCAGCAGGCCGAGACGGCCGCCAAGCGCGCCGCCGAAGCGATCGCCGACCTGCCCGACAGCATCTACAAGGAATCGCTGCTGCAGCTGGCCCACTTCTCGGTCAACCGCAACCACTAAAATCAATCCGGGGTCAGATCCGACATTTGGACACGAACTCTGCTGTAGCGGCCGCTACGGCAGAGTTCGTGTCCGAATGTCGGATCTGACCCCGGGCTTCCGGTAGCGGATGAAGGCGTTGACCGTCAGGCGCCCGCGCGCCGGATCGGCATCGAGCAGCTCCGGCGCATCGATCTGCCCCGTGTGAAAAATCGTGGCGTCGTAAAAGATCGCGCGGTTCCATGCCGCCGGCACGGTGCATATCTTCTCGAAGTAGGCGTTGCTGCCGCCAAGATAAGCCGGCTCCGCGCCGATCACCTTGCTGAACGCGCCGTTCTCCATCACCCGCGCCTGGTGCAGCAGGAAGTCGATCTCCTCCGGATGACGGCGCGGCCGGTAGAAACTGGTGCCGCCCATGCGCGTATCCCCGAACAGATACAGCACCGACGCGGCGGCGCCCTCGCCCGGCGCGCAGCTGCGGGCGTCGCGGTGACAGATGCGCTGCTGCGGCAGCAGCTGCTCCGGCGGCAAGGTCACGATCGACATGCGCGTCGCCATGCCCATGGTCTCGCTGCCGCCGAATGCGCCCAGCAGGTGTTCGGAAAAGTAAGCGCCGAGCTGCGCATCGAAATCCGCCGTCATCGGTTGCTCGATACCGGGATAGCAGTTGACCGGCGCGACGGCAAACGCGGCGCGCCTGGCCACGGCGGCCTCCACCAGCTTGTGCGGCTCACTGAGAAAATCGTCGACGACCAGGCATACGCCGCCATCGCCAAGCGAGACTTGCTGTATGACCGGGCGCGGATTGAACATTACAGCAGTTCCAGCACCAGTTCGGACGGACGGCACAGGCGCACGCCCTTGTCCGTCACCACGAACGGCCGGTTGATCAGGATGGGATGGGCGATCATCGCGTCCAGCAGCGCGTCGTCGGACAGCGACGCATCGGCCAGCCCCAGTTCCTCATACAGGTCGCCCTTGTCGCGCATCGCCGCGCGCGCGGTCAGGCCGGCCTTGGCGATCATCGCCTTCAACCCGGCGCGCGACGGCGGATTCTTCACGTAGTCGATGATCTCCGGCTCGACGCCGCTGGCGCGTATCGCCTCCAGCGCCTTGCGCGAGGTGCCGCAGGCGTTGTTGTGATAAATAGTGATAAGGCGGGTGATTGCCATGATGCTGCCCTTGAACGTATCCAAAGGCAGCATTATCGCTTAAAACTTCGCCGCCAGACTGACGCCGATGCTGCGCGGCGCCAGGCGGTAGCCCTGCACGATGGACGCCACCTGCGGGTGCTGGATCACCGTGTCCGTGTCGAAGGCGTTCTTGACGAACAGGCTGACGTTGTAGCGGTCGAACGACATGCCGGTGCTGAAGTCCGTGGTGTGGTAAGCCGGACGCTCGTAGTCGGTCTGCTCCGGATTCAACGAGCCCTTGCTGGCGCCCACCCACTGCATGCCGCCCATGACGAACGCGCTCTTGTCGCCGAACACCGCGAAGTTGTAAACCGCGTTGAACGCCGCGTTATATTTCGGCACGCCCTGGATCTGCGCCCCGGCCACCGCGCCGACGATGCCGTTCTCGATGCCCTTGTCGTTCGACAGCTCGGCCTTCACGTAGCCGGCCGACGCGGTCAGGGTCAGGCCGGGCAGCGGCTTGGCCTTGATGTCGAACTCGAAGCCCTTGCTGGTGGCGTCGCCCGCGTTGGCGTTGTAGGTGTAGGCGCAGGTCGGCAGATACACGCCCTGCTGGATGTTCTTCCACTTCACGTAGAACACGTCCGCGTTCACCGACACGCGGTTGCTCAGGAAGCGCGACTTGCTGCCGACCTCATAACTCCACAGGCTGTCCGACGCGTAGGTCTCCGGCCCCTTGCTGATGCCGTTCGCTTCCAGGTCCTGGCCGCACGTGGTCGGCGGCACGTAGATGTTGTTGCCGCCCAGGCGGAAGCCCTTGGCCACGCTGGTGTAGACCGTGTTGGCCGGATCGACTTCCCACGTCAGCGCATATTTCGGCGTGAACGCCTTCGACGACGTGGCGAAGCTGCTGTTGTTGCCGGCGCCGGCCAGGTAGTTGCCGTTGCGCTGGTCCAGCGTGGTGTCGGCCTTCAGGTAGCGCGCGCCGACCGTGGCGTGCACCGCCGGCGTGAAGTAGTAATTGAGCTCGCCGAAGATCGAGGTCTGCTTTTCGCGGAAATGGAAGGCGCCGGCAAACGAGTTATCGTTCGGGAACTGGCCGGGACGGGCGTCCGGCAGCAAGTCCGGATCGGCGATATCGAAGCCGAAGCTCTTGAAGGTATCGGTCACGCCGAAGATCGGATCGTTCTCGATGATGTTGGTGTGCTGGTTGGAGAAGTAGGTGCCGGCCAGCCAGGTCCACGGCGACACCGCCGCGTCGTACGGATGCGAGGCCAGGCGGAATTCCTGCGACACCTGGCGCACCTGGTTGTTCAGGTAAACGGCCGACGGCAGGCCGGCGATCGCGTCGATCAACTCGGGCGGCGCCTTGCCGCCGTCGACGGTCGACGTCAGGAAGGTCGACAGCGAATAGCTGTTGTAGGCCGAGCCGTTTTGCGTGCGGTCGAACTTGCGCTCGAAGTAGCTGGTGGCCGAGGTCAGGTCGAACGGACCCAGGTCCCAGTTGACGGTCACGCTGGGCGTCAACAGCGTGTCCTTGGACGGCTCGCGCACCTGCTTTTGCGCCTGGTAGTTCGGCAGCTCCAGGTTGAAGGCCGCGATGTCTTTCGCGTCGACTTTCTGATAGTACAGCGACGGCGTGATCGTCAGCGAGCGGATCGGCTTCCACTTCAGCGCGATGCGCGCCTCCTGGTCGCCGATCTTGTTGATGTCGTTGGCCAGCACGTTGCCGTCGCCGTCGACCTGCTTGATATAGCCGCCGGTATGCTGCGCCTGCACGCCGATGCGCAGCGCCAGTTCATCCGGGATCAACGGGAAGTTGGCGACCATGTTGGCCGCGTAGTTCGGGCTGCCGCCCTTGGTGTTGGACAGCTCGCCGTAGGTGGTGAACTCGCGCTCCTTCAAATCCGGCTCGTTCGGCACGAACTTGATGGTGCCGCCCATCGAGCTGGCGCCGTACAGGGTCGCCTGCGGGCCGCGCAGCACTTCGACGCGGTCGATATCGAAGAACTTCGGCTCGACCGTGCCCATGGTGTAGACGTTGCCGACCGTGATGGAAACGTCGCCCAGGTAGATGCCGACCGTGGCCGCGCCCGCCGTCGAGCTGATGCCGCGGATCTCGATGTTCTCCGTGCCCGGCCCGGCGCCGCCGTTGCCGCTGGCGGCGGTGAAGGAAATGTTCGGCACCACGCGGGTCAGGTCGGTGAAGTCCTTCACGTGCTCGGCCTGCAGCTGGTTGCCGGTGACGGCGGAAATGCTCATCGCCACCTTGGCCGGATCTTCCTTGCGCTTTTGCGCCGTGACCTTGACCACCTCGATCTCGTCCGACTGCGGCCTGGTTTGCGCCCGGGCCGCCTGGCCTGCCATCGTCGCCAACGCCGCAGCCACAGTGCCGCACAGTACCTTCTGCCGTATTTTCATATCCTGGGATTCTCCGAATCGGTGGGCGAATCTTGATATTTTAGCAAAAATGAATGCCGACTAGTGTCATTTTTGTTGTTTTTAGGTCATTCTTTCCCAACAACAGTTCGGAATGCGTTCTGATGTCATGAATTCAATATAGCATCTTGTACCGCTGACAAGTTTTCACCTTCCGGGTCATTCGCGGTCCATAACATTCGCTATATCTGATGACAAAATTTCACAACCACTACGAAAGTCTCAACGTCACACGAGACGCTCCCGCCGAGGTCATCCGCGCGGCCTATCGTTCGCTATCGCAAAAGCATCATCCAGATAAAAACCGCGGAGACCATGATGCCGCGCAGATGATGATACGTTTGAACACCGCGTACAGCGTGCTGTCGGATCCGGACCAGCGGGAACTCTACGACTTACAGATGCTTGACCAGCAGCTCGGTCATGGATCGCACTTCGGCATGCCCGATGGCTGGGTCCAGCATCTGCGCAACTACGCGAAGGGCCGCGATCTGCGAATTGCCGCCATGCTGCTCGGGAGCTTGTCTATCGCACTGGCAATAGTCATGAACATGGTCTGGAAGGAAAACCAATCGGCGCTGCGCCTCGAACGAGCGGCCGTTTACGCCGTCACCGCCGACCGGGGATCGCTGGCCGAGGCCGGCGCCCCGCCCGGACTTCAAGCGCCGGTTGGTGCCTCCAACACCAAGGTCACGGAGGAACGGCCAAAACCTGCTGCGGCGCCGAAGGCAACTGTCGTGCCAGCCGCTGCCACCAAGGCTACGGAATATGAACGCCTGACCGCCATGTTAAAAAGCATGGGGTTCGGCCTGCACAAGCTGGACGTGCCGGCCCCTCCACCGGCGAAGGCGGCCGACGCGACAAGAGAGAGTGCCGCGCCGGTGCCACCGCCTCCCGTGCAAGCCGCCAAAGCAGCCGCACCGCCCGAAACGGTCCGTGTGCGCGAGGAGATCGCCAGCCCTGCGGCGGCTGATCCTGCGCGCAGCGACGCCAAGCCCCTCGCAGTCGCGAGCCTGGCCAGCGCGCCGGCGGCCGCCAGCGCGAACACGGCCAGCGCCAGCCATCCGCTGCGCACCGCAGTGTTCGCCGACGCGCGCGCTTGCACCCCGCCTCCGTATCCGATCAATGCCTACCGCAACGGCGAGAGCGGCTCGGTGCTGCTGGCCCTGCTGGTAGCCAGCGATGGCCGGGTCCTCGAATCGAAAGTGCAGAAATCGAGCGGTTCCGCTGAACTCGACAAGGCTGCGCGCAAGGCGCTCGCGCTGTGCAAGTTCAAGCCGGCAAGCAGCGACGCCCAGGCCGAGCCGGTGTGGACCAATTTGAACTATGTGTGGACCATCGACTGACCGGGCCCGGACGCACCTGGTTGAAAAATCACCGTAAATCTGCTGTAATTACTCCAACAGTCGGGGTGTGGCTCAGCCCGGTAGAGCGCTGCGTTCGGGACGCAGAGGCCGGAGGTTCGAATCCTCTCACCCCGACCAAGCATGCACATCTCGCGCCCAAAGTTGGTAACATTTCGTGGCATCGACGCGCATTGCCCCTCGTCCTGGACAATTGGGGCTAAAATCATCCCATATGAAAAAGCCCTTCACTTCCACGATCGCGCATTTCGCCGACTTGCTGATGGATGCGGTCTGCATGGTTGATGCCCAGGGCCGCTTTGTGTTTGTCAGCGCCGCCGGCGAGCGCATCTTCGGCTACACCCAGCAGGAAATGATCGGCATGGAGATGATCGACCTGGTGGCGCCGGCCGATCGGGAGCGCACGCTTGCCGCGGCGCGCTCCATCATGGACGGCCATCCCAATTCCCGCTTTGAAAACCGCTACATCCGCAAGGATGGCCAAATCGTCCACATCATGTGGTCGGCGCGCTGGTCCGAGGCCGACCAGCTGCGCGTCGCCGTGGCGCGCGACATCACGGCCAACAAGCGGACCGAGGCCATGCAAGCCGCGCTGTATGCGATCTCCGAGGCAGCCCACGCCAGCGACGACCTGCCTGCCCTGTTCCAGCGCATCCACCAGATCATCGGCGCGCTGCTGCCGGCCCCCGTGTTTGGCGTCGCGCTACGCGGTGAACACGGCCAGTCCTTGCAGTTCGCCTATCACGCCAGCGCCAGCGGCGCCGTGCCCCCGCAACCGCTGGCGCAGCTGCTGGGAGAAGAAGTGTTGCGCAGCGGCTTGCCGGTGCTGGTGACGCCGGCCACGCTGCCGTCGCTGTCGCCGGCATTGCAAGCGGCGGCCGGCCTGGCGACCGACTGCTGGATCGGTGCGCCGCTGGCCACCAGCCACGACCTGATCGGCGTGCTGCTGCTGCAAAGTGGCGGCGAACAAGGCAGGACCGGCTATACCGACCAGGACGAGGACTTGTTGATGTTCGTCTCCAATCAGGTGGCCACGGCGATCCACCGCAAGCAGCTGCATACCAGGCTGCGCCACATGGCGCAACACGACGAACTGACCCAGCTGCCCAACCGCCGCCTGTTTCACGACCGGCTGGTCATGGCCCTGGCGCGGGCGCAGCGCCACAAGGACCAGCTGTCTCTGCTGTTCATCGACCTGAACAAGTTCAAGCAGGTCAACGACTACTATGGCCACGCCTGCGGCGACCTGCTGCTGCGCGAAGTGGCGCAACGCCTGAAGCGCTGCGTGCGGGAAGCCGACACCGTGGCCCGGCTTGGCGGCGACGAATTCGTCATCATTCTGGAAGAAGTGCTGGTGTCCGGGGACGCACTGCAAATCAAGGAAAAGATCCATCAGGCGCTGGCGGCGCCGGTGCTGCTGGCCGACGGCCGCAGCCTGGCCATCACGGCGAGCATCGGCGTTGCCCACTATCCGGAGCATGGCGCCGACATGCAACAGCTGGTGCGCCATGCCGATCAGTCCATGTACAAAAACAAGTTGCAGAAGGAACAGACGGACCAGGCCATGGCCGGGTTCAACGGGCTTAAGGCTGTTTAGTCGTTCCGGGCACGGCCTCCATTTTTTGGTGACCGCGATTCGAATACCAGCGCCAGCCGGCGGATGATGCTGTTCGCCAGCGAAATAGTGCTCACGACAGCGAGGGGCACTAAAATAAATTCAACCACCGATCCCGGCTCGCCGCGCGTCGAGGCCCCGTAGATGGCGGAATACACCGCCACGTTCAGCAGGCTCAACTTCAGTACCGACCGGTTCAGCGCCAGGCGCCGTGCCTTTCGAATCGCGCCAGCCTCGGCCCCTGCCGGGATATCTTGCTGTACCAGGTGCATGGGCTCGTCACTCTCCGGTCAACTGTCTGAATATCAGCACCAGATCGGTCTTGGTGACGTAGCCGGCAAGCCTCCCATCGGCCGTCAGCACCGGCAGGCGTTCGCCGGGATGGCTGGCAAAGGTCTCCAGCACTTGCCACAACGGCGCCGTCTCGCGCACCCGGGGATAGTCCGCGCGCAACAAGTGCGGCGGCCAAGGCAGCGCGGCGTCGGGCGTGCTGCCCAGCATCGGCGCGAAGTCATGCAGGGACACCGCGCCGGTGAATTTTTCCGACTCGTCAAGCACATACACATGCTGCCACCGGCGCCGCAGGAAAACCTGCTCCAGTTGCGCCAGCGTTTGTCCGGTGCGGATGACCGGCGGATCGTCGCGCAGCAGATCGGACGCCATGGTCAGCACCGGCGCATGCAGCGCCTGGCTGTTGGCCGAGGCGTAGATCGAGCGCTCGCGCAGCAGGCGCGACACGGAATATCCCAGCACGCAGGCAGCCATCAGCGGCACCACCATGCTGTAGCTTTCCGTCATTTCAAACAGCATCAGGATGGACATCAACGGCGCGTGCGTGCAGGCGGCCAGAAAGGCCCCCATGCCGACCACGACTGCGGAGGGTATAGGAATCGCGCCGGGCCAGAGCGCCTCGGCGGCCATGCCGAACAAGGCGCCGATGACCGCTCCGGCAAACAGGGTCGGGGTGAAGATCCCGCCGACCGCGCCCGAGCCGGCCGTGGCCGCGACGGCCAGCAGCTTGAGCAGGAGTATCGTCAGCAGGGCTTGCCACATCCACGGTCCCTGCAGCACTGCGCTCACCACGCTGTAGCCATTGCCCCAGACGCCGGGATGCAGCACCGACAGCGCGCCGGCCAGCAGCCCGCCGGCGGCCAGCTTTTGCCACGCCGGCCCCTGCCAGCGCTCGAACAGGCGGCGGCCCAGGTCCAGCAGCGACAGATAGCACGGCGCCAGAAAGCCGGCGATCAATCCCAGCGAGGCCAGGATCAGCGTCGGCTCGCCGTGCCCCAGCCGGATCGCCGGCATATGGTAGACCGGCGCATAGTCGGTCCATGCGCCGACCACGATATTGGCCGCCACCGCGGCCACGATCAGCGGCCCCAGGCTTTCCATGGCCAGCGAGCGCAGCACGATCTCCGCCACGAACATCGCCCCGGCGATCGGCGCGTTGTAGGCCGTGGCGATGCCCGCCGCCGCGCCGCAGGCGACGTACAGGCGCCGGCGCGGCACCGGCACCTTCTGCCAGCGCCCCAGCAGCGAGCCGCACAGCGCGGCCAGCTGCACCATGGGGCCCTCGCGTCCGATGGCGCCGCCGCTGGCCACGGTGGCGGTGGCCGACAGGGCGCGCAACAGCGACGCGCGCGCGCCCAGGTCGCCGGTCCCGAGCGCCACCGCCTCCATGTAGTCGCCGCCCTTCTCCTGCTCGGGCTGGCGGCGCGCCCACGCCAGCAGCAGGCCGGCCAGCACGCCGCCGACGGCAGGCGCCAGCATGCGCTGCCACCAGCTCAGGCCGCGCGCGATGCCGACCAGGCTGCCGCTGGTGCCATAGGCGCACCGTTCGACGAACAGGATGAATTCACGAAAACCGATGGTGCTCAGGGCGCCGAGCACGCCGATCAGCGCGGACAGGGCAAGCGTGCGCTGCCACGCCAGCGGACGCAGGCGCCGCACCATGTCCAGCCGCAGCTGCGCCCAGGACATCATGCGGCGTCCCGCCGAAACAACACCTTCACCACCAGGCCGCCATGCGGCGAGTTGCGCAGCTGCAGCTGCGCGCCCAGGCGCTGGACCACGGCGGCGACGATCGACAAACCCAGTCCGCTGCCGTTTTCACTCGAACCCGGCACCCGGTAGAAGCGCGCCGTGACGCGCTCCAGTTCGGCCTCAGGAATGCCGGGGCCGGAATCGGCGACGGTCAAGATGCCTTGCGCGCCGTTTTCCGCGACGCCGATGGTGACCGCGCCATATGCCGGCGTGTAGCGCACCGCGTTGTCGAGCAGATTGCGCAGCAATATCATCAGGCTGTCCGCATCGGCCAGGATGGTGACCGTGGCCGCGTCGAGGAAACTCAGGTCGACCCGCTTGTGGGCGGCGAAGTCGGCGACCTCGGCGATGGCCGCGATCGCATACTGGTTCAAATCCATCGGGCCCGCGACGGCGCTGGCCTGTGCCATCGCGTCCTGGCGGGCCAGGCCCAGCAATTGTTCGACCATGCGGCTGCTGCGGGCGATCGCCGTGCCCAGGGCATCGAGCGAAGCCTGGCGCGCGGGCTCGGGCTGCCGCCTGCCCAGCAGCTGTATCTGCACTTGCAGGACGGTGAGCGGGGAGCGCAGTTCGTGCGCCGCGTCGGCGACGAACTGGCGCTGCGATTCAATCACCTGGCGCACTTTGATGAGCAGGCTGTTGATGGCGGCGATCAGCGGCACGATTTCGCGCGGCGCCCGCGACGCGTCGACCTGGTCCAGCGTTTGCGCGTCGCGCTGGGCTATCTGTTTTTGTATCGTGTCGAGCGGGCGCAGCGCCAGCGTCACGGTCCACCACATGGCCGCCAGCAGCAACAGCGAGGTGAGCAGAACAGGCCACAGGGTGTTGATGGCCAGGCTGACGGCCTCCGCGCGGCGCGCCGCCAATTTCTGCGCGACCTGGACCACGCCGCCGTCGAACCGCGCCGCGTATATACGCCACTCGCCATTTTCCAGCAGGACGTTGGTATATCCCAGCGCGGCCCGCACCGGCAGCATGCGGTGCGGCCGGCGCTGGTACACCGTCACCTGCCCGGCGCGCCACATCTGGATCACCAGATCGAATTCGAGCGGAAAGTCGCTCTCGGCATCGAGCACCACGCCATGGGTCTGGCGCAGCGACTGGGCGATTTGCTGCATCTGCGCGTCGAACAGGCGGTTGGTCTGGCTCATGGCCGCGCTGAACGACGCGGCGAACTGGATACCGCTGGCGATCACGATCAACCCGCCGAGCAGCAGCAACAGCCGGCGACGGATGCCGTTCATTTGCTCTTGACTACCATGTAGCCGAGCCCGCGCACGTTGACGATGGCGTGCTGCCCCAGTTTGCGGCGCAGGCTGTGGATATGGACTTCGACCACGTTGCTGTCGACATCGGCGACATTGCCGTACAGCCGTTCCTCCAATTTTGCCCGGGAAAAGATCATTCCGGGCCGCGCCACCAGCAGATCGACGATGGCCCACTCCTTGCCCGACAGCGTCACCGGCACGCCATCGACCGTGGCGACGCGCGAGTCGGTGTCCAGCACCAGGTTGTCGGACAGGTAGGTCAGTTGCCGGCGGCCGCGGGCGCGCCGCACCAGCGCGCGCACGCGCGCGAGCAGCTCGTCGAAATCGAATGGTTTGACCAGGTAGTCGTCGGCGCCGCAGTCGAGGCCGCGCACGCGATCGGCGACCGTGTCGCGCGCGGTCAGGATCAGCACCGGCACATCGTGACCGGCGCCGCGCAGGATCCTCAGCACCTCCAGGCCGTCCAGGCACGGCAACGCCAGGTCCAGCAGGATGGCGTCATAACAAACCTCTTGCAGTGCGGCTTCGATGCCGGCGCCATTGCGGCGCCAGCTGACCTGCATGTCCTCCGTTGCCAGGGCCTGCCTGATGCTATCGCCGATTAACGCATCATCTTCAATCAGCAGAAGATTCATGGCCGGCAGTCCTCCAGATGTAGATTCCAGCCACGCCAGCAACGCGGCCAAGACTATGGTTTCCGCCCCGCGACATCCGCGGCGTGCCGGACGGCGGCACCATAGTTTAGCCGATCAGGGGTAGACGATGCCGGCGCGGCGATTTTGCGACCATGCCGCCTCGTCGTGACCTGCCGCCAGGGGTTTTTCCTTGCCGTAGCTGATCGCTTCGATCTGCGCTTCCTTGGCGCCCTGCACCACCAGCGCCTTCTTCAGCGCCTCGGCGCGCTTCTGGCCCAGCGCCAGGTTGTACTCGGCGCCGCCGCGTTCATCGGTATTGCCTTCGACTCGAATCTTGATCGACGGCGCACTGCCCAGGAACTTGCCGTGAGCGGCCAGCGCCGTATTGTAGACCGGCTTGACCGTGTAGCTGTCGAAGTCGAAATACACCGTGCGCTCTTTGTAGAGTATGTTCGTCGGATCTTTATACGGTGGCAGTTGCGCGGCGGGCAGCGCGGCGGTGGCGACCGGTTTGGACGGCGCGGCCAGAGGCGCCTGGGCAGACGGCGCCACCGAAGCGGGTGGCGCGGACGGGGCGGCGCATGCACCCAGCAACAATGCGGCGGAGACGCAGGCAAGAGTATTTTTCATGGCTTTTCTTTATTGGAAGTGTAATGTCCATTCGGCCCGGCTGAACGCGCGGACGATATGCTGAAACGCCTTATTATCTCGTTGCCGGCTTAATTTCAACTTAATTTTTTACCACTTATTTTAAATAGCGCCTTGACGCCGGCTTGTCACGGCTTTGTCATAATCGCCTCCTACAATTCGCGGCGGATTAACTCCTTTCAACCGAGGCCACGATATGAAAATGAATTCTTCGATAAAAACCTTAGCCGCCATTCTCGGCGCAGCAATCACCTTTTCATCGGCCGTCGCTGCGGACATGACCGGCGCCGGCTCCACCTTCGTCTATCCAATCGCCGCAAAATGGGCGGAAGCCTATAAAAAGAATACCGGCAACGGACTCAATTACCAGTCCATCGGTTCCGGCGCCGGAATTAAACAAATTAAAGCCAAGACCGTCGACTTCGGCGCTTCCGATATGCCGTTGAGCACTGAAGAACTGGATAAGGAAGGATTAATTCAATTCCCGGTCATCATGGGCGGCGTGGTTGCCGTTATTAATCTGGAAGGCTTTTCGCCAGGTCAATTGAAATTGAATGGCCCGGTATTGGCCGATATTTACCTGGGCAAGATCACCAAATGGAATGACGCGCAGATTCTGGCGCTCAATCCGGGCGCAAAACTGCCGGCGGAAGATATTACCGTTGTGCACCGCGCGGATGGCTCCGGCACCTCCTTCCTGTTCACGGATTATCTGTCCAAGGTGAACGCGGAATTCAAAAGCACAGTGGGCGCCGGGACTGCCGTCAAATGGCCGGTCGGCGTGGGCGGCAAGGGCAACGAAGGCGTGGCGGCAAACGTGCAGCGCCTGAAAGGATCGGTAGGCTACGTCGAATTCGCCTATGCCAAGAAAAACAAGATGGCCTATACGCAGCTGAAAAACAAGGATGGCCAGTTTGTCCAGCCAACCGACGACAGCTTCAAGTCCGCCGCGGCGGGCGCCGGCTGGGCCAGGACCCCGGGCTTCGGCGTGGTTGTCACCGACCAGCCCGGCAAGGCAAGCTGGCCCATCACCGGCGCCACCTTCGTCCTGATGCACAAGACCCAAGCCGACGCGGCCAAAGGCAAGGAAGTGCTGCAGTTCCTCGATTGGGCCTACAAAAACGGCGGAGCGATGGCGTCCGAGCTGGACTACATCCCGATGCCGCCGGCCGTGGTCGCGCTGATCGAGGGTGCATGGAAGGCCCAGATCAAGGACGCCTCGTCCAAGGCGCTCTGGCAATAAAAGAAAGGATGGCCGGGCGACGCCCGGCCAGCGTGTAGATGCCCATGCCGGCCAGCATCGCGGCGAAAAACACCAGCGGTTTTGCCCCCCCGCCGGCCAGCGAGGCCAGCGCGGGCCCGGGGCAAAAGCCCGCCAGGCCCCAGCCGGCGCCAAACGCCAGGCCGCCCAGTACCAGACGCCTGTCGATCAGTGTCGCCGTCGGCAAGCGCATCGCCTCGCCCAGCAGCGAGCGGGTGCGGCGCGCCGCAAAGCGGAACGCCACCAGGCCGACCAGGATGGCGCCGCCCATGACGAAGCCCAGCGACGGATCCCAGCGCCCCGCCAGATCGAGAAAGCCGAGCACCTTGGACGGATTGGTCATGCCCGATACGATCAGCCCCACGCCGAACAGCAGGCCCGCTATCAGTGCCAGTACGGTTTGCATGACGAACTCCCTAAGCGAGCACGTGGCGCACCACGAACACGGTGACAAATCCGGCGATCATGAACGATAGCGTGGCCGCCAGCGAACGCGGCGACAGTCGCGACAGGCCGCACACGCCGTGTCCGCTGGTGCAGCCCGAGCCATAACGCGTGCCCACGCCGACCAGCAGGCCGGCGACGATCAAGGTGGGGAAATCGGCTTCGATCCGCACCGCCGGCAACGCCGCCACCAGTCCGTATGCGAGCGGTGCCGCGATCAGGCCTGCCAGGAACGCGATCCGCCACGAAATGTCGCCGCGTGGCCAATCCAGCAGCCCGCCGAGGATGCCGCTGATGCCGGCGATGTGCCCGTTAAACAAGACAAACGCCGCAGCCGCCAGGCCGATCAGCACCCCGCCCGCCAGCGAGGCCCATGGTGTGAAATGAGTCCAATCAATCAGCACTGCTGTTCCCTCCGCTGTGTTGGATTATTTTTTTGCCGGACAGGTGCGGATGCCGAACGGCAGGTACGCCGGGCAAAATCCCAGGATGCCGGTCGCCAGCGGGATGGCGCCCAGCCAGCCCCAGGCGCCGATCAGCCCCGACAGCGTTGCCGCGATCAGGCCCAGCCCCGCCGATATGCGAATGGCACGGTCGATGTTTCCTACGTTGGCGTTCATGGTCTTCCTCCTCAATGGACAAGCTGCAATCATGCAGGGACTACGCAGTTTCCATGCCAGCTGAATGAAAGACGAGAAATCCAAAAAAACAAGGACTTATGACAAAGAAGGCAGGCAGCGCCGCCCTCGCTGGCAGCGTGCCGCACTGCCACGCTGCCAGCTTGGCAGTATCAGGATGGCAGCGCGCGGCCGAGGGTTAGGCCAGTCCCTGTTCTTTGAGACGACGGTACAAGGTGCGCTCGCTGATGCCCAGGTGGGCCGCCAGTTCCTTGCGGGTGCCGCCGAAGCCGGCAAGCGCGTCGGCCAGCGTGGCGCCGGCGCCATGCGGCGGCGCTTCCGTCGCCGCGCTCCGTCCCGCCGGCATGGCGGGCAGGTGCTCGACGCGTATCACGCCGTCGTCGGCAAACAGGCTCGCTCTTTCCAGCACATTGCGCAGTTCGCGCACATTGCCGGGCCAGGGGTGCTGTTGCAACAACGCCAGCGCCGCATCGTCGATCGTCAGCTGGCGCTTGCCCGCGCCTGCGCGCCGCAGGAACGAATGCACCAGCAGCGCGATGTCTTCCGCCCGCCCGCGCAGCGGCGGCAGCACGATGGGAAACGCGCTGATGCGGTAGTACAGGTCCTGCCGGAACTCGCCCTGTGCCATCATCCTCTCCAGCGGCTTGTGGGTCGCTGCAACCAGGCGGAAGCTCGCATGCTGGGTTTCAACACTGCCGACGCGCCGGTAGGTGCCCGATTCAATCAGGCGCAGCAGCTTCACCTGCATGGCGAGCGGCACGTCGCCTATCTCGTCGAGAAACAGCGTGCCCCCCTGCGCCGTCTCGACCAGCCCCGGCTTGCGCGACGTGGCGCCGGTAAAGGCGCCCTTTTCATGTCCGAACAATTCGCTTTCAAACAGCGTTTCGGTCAATCCCGAGCAATCGACCACCACGAACGGACCGCCCGAGCGCTCGCTGGTCTCGTGCACGGCGCGCGCGAACAATTCCTTGCCGGTGCCGGATTCGCCCAGCAGCAGCACCGGCAGCATCGACGGCGCCACCCGCCGCAACGCCGTCAGCACTTGATTGAATGGCGCCGAGCGGCCCACCAGGCCTTCGTCGCTGGGGCGCGCCGACGCACTGCGCACCACCTCGAGCCGTTCGACATAGGCGGTGATCGCACCGTCCGCGTCGAAAATGGGGCGCAACTCGACGGCCACATGCTCGGGGCCGCGCGGCGTATGGTGGATATGCAGGATGCGGTCCGGTCCGCGCAGCTCCTGCGCCTTCTTCATCGGGCAATGCTCGCCCGCCTGGTCGCAGGGCACGTCGTAGTGATGTGAAATCCGATAGCACTTGTGACCGATAAACGGCTGCTCGCTGCTGCCGAACTGCCGCCGGTAAGCGGTGTTCGCCGCCAGGATGCTGTAATCCGGATCAAGCACGATCATCGGGTGGACTTCGTGTTCAAGAAACGAGATCAATGACTGCACCGTCGGAGGGGGCGCAGATCGCTCATGGGCAGGCTGGGTGGGCATGATGGCTCCTGGTCAAGGCGCCATACTGTCGCAGGACTGCCACTGCGTCAAGTGGCACTGCCATTGACAGTCCGGATGTCGGCATCAATCCGAATCACGGCGCCACAAAAGGAAGGAAACGGAATAGAATCAACGAGTTACCTCCATCCGGCGCGCGCAGGGCGACTGGCACATGTCTTGCGTTACTGGATAAAGTTCAGCAACGAGGAGAACGACAGATCATGACCATCACGCCGCTTCATGTCGAGGGTTTTTTCGACCCCGCCACCAGCACCGTCAGCTACCTGGTGCTGGATCCTGCCAGCCGCCGTTGCGCCTTGATAGACAGCGTGCTCGACTACGACGCCAAAGCGGGCCGCACCAGCACCGCGTCGGCCGACCGTTTGATCGCCCGGGTCGCGGCACTGGACGCCAGCGTCGAATGGATACTGGAGACCCATGTCCACGCCGATCACATGACCGCCGCGCCCTACCTGAAGGACAAGCTCGGCGGCAAAACAGGCATCGGCCGGCAGATCACCATCGTCCAGCAGGTGTTCGGCACGCTGTTCAACACCGGCGCCGAGATGGCGCGCGACGGCAGCCAGTTCGACCACCTGTTTGCCGACGACGAGCAGTTCTCCATCGGCGCGCTGCAATGCCGGGCGCTGCATACGCCGGGCCACACGCCGGCCTGCATGACCTATGTCGTCAGCAACGGCAGCCAGCGCGCGGCCTTTGTCGGCGACACCTTGTTCATGCCCGACTACGGCACCGCACGCTGCGACTTTCCCGGCGGCGATGCACGCACCCTCTTCCACTCCATCAACAAGGTGCTCAGCCTGCCCGAGGACACCGTGCTGTACATGTGCCACGACTATCAGCCGGAGGGCCGCGAGCTGCGTTATGTCAGCACGGTGGCCGAGGAGCGCGCCAGCAATGTCCACTTGCGCAACGGCATCAGCGAAGAGGAGTTTGTTGCCATGCGCACCAGGCGCGACGCCTCGCTGGAAATGCCCACGCTGATACTGCCGTCGGTCCAGGTCAACATGCGCGCCGGGCATTTTCCGGAGCCTGAAGCGAACGGTAGGCGCTACCTGAAAATTCCGCTCAACGCGGTCTGATGCGCGCGGCACAGATCGCAGGAGACATCTATGGAAATGTATCAACTCGCCTTGGCCTATGGCGCTCACCGTATCTGCTGCGGGCAATGACCATCTTGCTGCTCGGTTTCACGGTAGGCATTATCCTCGCGCTCACCGGCGCCGGCGGAGGCATACTTGCTGTGCCCCTGCTTGTCTTCGGCGCCGGACTGAGCATGGCGCAAGCCGGACCCGTGGGATTGCTGGCCGTGGGCATGGCGGCGACCCTGGGCGCGGCAATGGGTCTGAAGAGCGGCACCGTGCGCTACAAGGCCGCCATGCTCATCGCCGGCTCGGGCATCCTTTGTTCCCCGTTCGGTTTATGGCTGGCGCAGCGCAGCCCCAACCGCCCGCTGACGATGGTGTTTTCACTGGTCCTGCTCTACGTCGCGTTCCGCGTCTATCGGCGCTCGGCCTCCGCCGGCGCCATGGCCGATGGCCCGATGCCGCCCTGTCGGATGGACGCCCAGCGCGGCAAGTTAAATTGGACCGCGCCATGCGCCAGAGCGCTGGCCCTTTCAGGTATTGTGGCGGGAGCCTTGTCAGGTTTGCTGGGCGTTGGCGGCGGTTTCGTGATGGTGCCCGCGCTCCAGCGCTATACTGACATGACGGCGCAGGCGGTGGTTGCGACCTCGCTCGCGGTGATCGCCCTGGTGTCCATTTCTGGCGTTGCCGCCAGTGCCGCCACCGGACACCTGCAATGGGCGATTGCCGCGCCGTTTTCGGGTGGCGCCCTGGCGGGCATGATCAGCGGCCGCCTGCTGGCATCGAAGCTGCCGGGCCAACATCTGCAAAAGGCATTTGCGGCGGTGTCGGCGCTGGTGGCGGTGGCGCTCTTCGTCAAGGCAGCACTTTAGTATCATGACATTCCGGGAAAACAAGATGACCAGACCTACCGACCTCGCCGGCTCGCCGGCCCCATGGAAATATCACCGGCCCGCGATCTGGCTGCACTGGCTCTGCGCCCTGTTGATTATCGGTTTGTTGTGCCTGGGCTGGTACATGATGGCGATCGAGGATGATCCCGGCAGCGGCTGGTACTTCGATCAGCACAAATCATTCGGCCTGCTGCTGTTCGCTCTGGTGCTGATACGTGTTGTCTGGCGATCCACGCACAAGCCGCAGCCTTTGCCGGCCACCGTCCCCGCGTGGCAAAAGACTTTGGCTGGCCTGACGCAGTGGCTGCTCTACGGCTGCATGCTGGCGATGCCCATCATTGGATTCGTCGGCGCGTCGTACACCAAGCGCGGCGTGGCGCTGTTCGGCGTCAGGTTCCCGGCCTGGCTGACACCCGATCATGACGTCGCCGAACAATTCTTCGCCTTGCATTCAATCCTGGCGTTTGTCCTGACGGCCCTGATCGTCCTGCATGTGGCCGCCGGCCTCAAGCACCTGTGGATGGATAAGGACCGCGTCTTTCACAGAATGTGGTTCTGAGCGGCAGCGGATACTTTCAAAAGAAGGCGTGGCAGGAGGCTATAATCGCCCCTCCTATGATCCGTTACCCGAGCTGGATGACTGAATGAAGCTGACCCTGGTGGTTTTTGACGACGTGCAGGCCCTGGATGTGGCCGGCCCGCTGGACGTCTTCGCCGAGGCGAACCTGCTGCTGCCGAAAAAAGACCATTACGTGGTCACGCTGGTCGGCGAGCGTCCGGGCAGCGTCAGGTGTTCAAGCGGATTGGAATTCAAGGTCCACTGCGCGTATCCGGATTTTCACGCCGAGAGCGACCTGCTGCTGGTGGCCGGCGGCCCGAGACTGCCGGAATACCGCCCCGCCCCAGCCTTCCTGAACTGGCTGAACCAGCGCGCGCAAGGCGCCAGCAGGTTCGGCGCCGTGTGCAACGGCGTGTTCCTGCTGGCGCACGCCGGGCTGCTGGCGGGCCGCGAGATCACCACCCATTGGGATCACGCGGAGCGGCTGTCAAAGCAGTTCCCCGATTCGACCGTCCGGCCCGACAAGATATTCGTCCGCGACGGCAATCTGTTCACTTGCGGCGGCGTCACCGCCGGCATCGACCTGTGCCTGTCGCTGGTGGCCGAGGACTGGGGCCACGAGCTCGCCGTCAAGGTGGCCAAGCGACTGATCGTCTACATCCGCCGCGACGGCGGCCAGTCGCAGTACAGCCCTTACCTGGCGGTCGGCCCCGACGAAAACTCGCTGGTCGCCAAGGTCCTGAAGTATGTCACCGACCACATCAGCGATGCGCTGACCATCGAGGACATCGCCGACGCCGTGGGCGTCAGCCGGCGCACGTTCTCGCGCGCGTTCGCCAAGCATGCCCATGTGACGCCGTCGGTGTTTGTCGAGCAGCTGCGCATCGACTTCGCCCGCAAGCTGCTGGAGGAAACCGATGTGCCACTGAAGACGGTGGCGTTCCGCTGCGGCTTTCACACCGCGACGCAGATGCGGATGATTTTCTCGCGCCAGCTGAGCACCACGCCCAAGCAGTACCGGGAACGCCACCGCGCCAACGATGCCGCGCCCACACTAGGCTGACAGCAGGTGCCCCCTGGCCAGCGCATGCAACGTGCGCAAGGCCAGGATGATGATGACCACCGTCAGCAAGGCCAGCAACAGCATGGCGATCAATGCCAGCCCCCTGCCGCCGACGGCGCCGGAGTACACCAGGGCGGCGTTGGACAGCGCGGCCATCGGGAAGCCTATCCCCCACCACGACGGCGAAAACGGCGCTGGCTTGGTGAGCAAGCGATAAAAGACAATCGAGAACAGGAACAGGCCGAAGTAGAACAGCAGCGCCGCGAACATGTCCACTTTGTGCACCAGATGGACATACGCCAGGAAGCCGACCGAAAACGGCGCCACCAGGATCATCTTGGAGGGACGCATGCCGGCGGCCATCGGCTCGTGGTGCACCAGCCTGGAGAAAATCAGGATGAAGAAAACCAGCGCGCTCACGCTGCCGATGCCGGCCGCCAGCAAATTGACTTCATGTGTCCATTCCGCCGTCAGCGCGCCGCCCGTCACCACGATATCGAGGCTGCCGACGCCGGCGATCAGCCAGGCCGGCATCACGCTCTTGGGATCGGCGTTGCCATTGAGCAGACGCGAAATCATGATCACGCTCAGCGCCAGCACGACCATCGTTCCGATGCTCCACACCAGCAGCTGGGCAAAATCGCTGTAGCTGCTGAGCACACTCGACAGCAACAGGATGCTGATGCCGATGGTGCCGAAGAAGCTGCCGACGACCGGATGCGCAAACTCCTTCCGGACGACATCGGGATGCTTGAACAGCTTGCGCAGATACGATCCGGCCAGCACGATGAACACCGCCACCGCCACAAGGCCGATCGCGTTCGACACGGCGACATCGGTGCCATAGGCTTTGCTGGCAAGGCGCCAGGCCAGTGCGAGGCCGGCCAGGCTCATCACCGAGCCGAACAGGCTAACGGGTAAATATTGAACAGACAGCGGTGTGCGCGGCGCAATAGCGCGGCTTGATTGGGCAGATTCCATGACGGCTCCAGTGGGTTATGCAAACTAGTGCGTTGCATTCTGCCGGAGCAATGGCGGTCTGTGAGCGGGTCGGCGCCTGCCTGACCCAAAAGCGGCTTGTGTTGTCCCGAAAAGCGCTCATCCCGGATCGCTAGGCGAGATGCTTTTGCCCGAAGCGCTTCAGTACGCCACTCCATCCATCGCGTTGCCACCACTCGGCCTTGAACTCCTGGGCCAGGCTCTCCAGCCGGTATCCGCCGGCGATCAGATCCAGCAGCCGCTGGGATTGCGTCAAACTGAGCAGGTTGTTGTCCGTTACCTCGCCGAGACGGATCAGCGCGGCATGCGCACCCGCAGTCGCCAGGCAAGCCCTGATTTCATCGGCAACAGCCAGAGAGGTCGGGGTCTCGACTTCAAAAAAGGCGTGGTTGCTTTCATTTTGCTTGGTCATGTTTTCGAGGAGTGATATGAAATATCCAACTATACGTGAGCAAAGCACCCGAAATGTACACGGATTATCACGCGTCGAAATGACAACCCGTTTTTTTACGTTAATTTAACTTACGGTTAAGCCAGCTTGAGCCGGTTGACGAACCACCTGCCGGCCGGACCGGGCGGATGATCCTTCATGTGAATCGCATGCATGGAGAAGCCCGGCGCCTGTCCGGCGTGCATCTGCACTTCGATGCGCACCAGCTTGCCGGTGCGCAGATCCTCCTCCACCATATGCAGCGGCATGTAGCCCCAGCCCAGGCCGGCGCGCAGGAAGGCGTGCTTGGCGCCCAGGTCGGCCAGCCGCCATGTCTGCGATGACATCACGCCGAAGTTGCGGCCGGCCGTCAAGGTCGAGCGGTCGGTCAGCACCAGCTGCACATGCCGCGCGGTCTCGGCTTGCGCTATCGGTTGCCGCGCCAGCGTCAGCGCATGGCCGGGCGCCACCACCGCCACCGCCGCCACACTGAGCAGGAATTCGGAGGCGCAGCCGGCAGGAATTTCCGGCAGCGAACCGATGATCGCCACCCGGCAGTTGCCATCCAGCAGAGGCTGCACCACGGCGCCCAGCGCCTCGACATACAGCCGCAGCGGCGTCGCCGGGAACGCCTGGTGAAACGCCTGCACGGCGGCCGTCAGCGTCTCGATCGGGAACATCACGTCGACGGCGACCGCCAGTTCCGGTTCCAGCCCTTCGGCCAGCGTGCGCGCCTTGGCCTTGAAGGCGTCCATGCTGTTGGCGGCTTCCCTGGCCTGTTCCAGCAGTGCCCTGCCCGCCTCCGTCAGCTGTGGATAGCGCCCTGTGCGCTCGAACAACGCAAACCCCACTTGCTGCTCCAGGTTCGCCAGCGTGGTGCTGACCACCGACTGCGCCCGGCGCAGCTTGCGCCCTGCGGCGGAAAAGCTTCCTTCGTCAGCGGCGGCGATAAAGGTGCGCAGCTGGTCCATCGACATGGCGTCAAGCATGTATCTACTCCTTGGATGCTATATATCTAATTATATAGGCTTCCGAGATACATAGGCCCAGCCTAACATAGCACCATGCACTGACAAACAAGGAGCAAGCAATGAACCAAGGACAACGACAACTGGCCCACCGCACCGCCGGCAACCGGCGCGGCGGCATCACCCGGCTGGTCAGCCCCGGCGACGTCGGCCAGCTGATCAAGCCTTTCGTCTTCCTCGACCGCTTCCAGATGGAGGCCGGCCGCGGCGGCAAGATGGGCATGCATCCGCATTCGGGTATCGCCACGGTCACCGTCATCATGGACGGCGCCATCGAGTACAGCGAAACCACCGGCAGCGAAGGCGTGCTGCAGACAGGCGGCGTCGAGTGGATGGCGGCGGGCAACGGCGTCTGGCACGACGGCGGCCCGGTCGAAGGCCAGGGCGTGCATGGGTTCCAGCTGTGGCTGGCCCTGCCGGCCGAGGATGAAAACGGTCCGTCGCACAGCCAGTACCTGGCGGCGGCACAGGTACCGCAAGACGGCCCGGTGCGCGTGATCATCGGCCGCTACGGCGATGCAGTCAGCCCGATCAAGCCGCGCGCTTCGATCAACTACCTGCACGTGAAGCTGGAAGACGGCCAGCGCTGGACCTACACGCCACCCGCCGGCCATGACGTGGCCTGGGTATCGGTCGGCAACGGCGCGCTGCATGCCGCCGGCACAGTGATCGGCCGCGAAGTGGCGGTGTTTGAAGAGGGCGAGGCGGCGATAAGCTTCGTCGCGGAAGGCGCGACGGAATTCGTGCTCGGATCGGCAGTCAAGCATCCCTACGATCTGGTCACAGGCTATTACTCGGTACACACCAGCGTAGCCGCGCTGGCGCAGGGCGAAAACGAAATTCAGCGCATCGGCAAGCAACTGCGCTCAGCAAATTTAATTTAATCCATCCATTGAAAGGAAATGCCATGAACACCACCAACACCACCGTCATCCCGGTTATCGGCCGTATCCTGCTGGCCACCATCTTCGTGCTCAGCGGCTTCGGCAAGCTGATGGCGCCGGCGGCAACGATAGGCTACATCGAATCGTCCGGCCTGCCGTTCGCCACGCTGGGTCTGGCCATCGCCATCGCCGTGGAACTGGGCGGTGGCCTGCTGCTGGCAGTCGGCTACAAAACCCGCCTGGTGGCCGCCGTGCTGGCCGGCTTCTCCATCGTCACCGGCCTGGCCTTCCACCACGCGATCGGCGATCAGAACCAGATGATCCACCTGCTGAAAAACTTCGCGATGGCAGGCGGCCTGCTGCAAGTGGTGGCCTTCGGCGCCGGCGCCTACAGCATCGACAACCGCGGCGTCGCCAGCACCGGCCGCAAACTGGCCTAAGCCAGGCAAGCTCACGCAGCCGTGAAAAGCTGCGCGCGGCTGCGCAGGCGCGGCGCGACGAAATCCAGGAAGGCGCGCAATTTCAATGGCAGCGGCGCCTGTCCTTTGTGCACCAGATTGATGGGTAACGGCGCCGACTCGAACCCGTCAAGCACAACGCGCAGCGCACCGTCGCGCAGGGCGTCCGCCACCTGATAGGACAGCACGCGCACCAGTCCGACGCCCAGCATCGACGCCGCGATCGCCGCCTCCGCCGTATTGACGGCAAGCCGCGAATGCACGGGCACAGCCAACTCCGACTTGCCCGCCCCGAACACCCAGGCGCGCTTGGATGCGAGCACTTCGAAGGTGATGCACTCATGGCCGGCAAGGTCGCGCGGCTTGGCCGGCACGCCATGCGCCGCCAGATAGGCCGGGCTGGCGCAGACAACCCGGCGCACCGCGCCCACACCCGTCGCGACGAAGGTGCTGTCGGGCAGTTCGCCGATGCGGACCGCGACGTCGGCCGCTTCGTCCATCAGATGCACCACACGGTCCGTCAGCACCAGATTGACGTCGATCTCCGGATACTGCGCGAGAAACTCCGCCACCACCGGCACCACGTGCAGACGTCCGAACACCACGGGCGCCGTGACCACCAGCTCGCCTTTGGGCACGGCATATTCCCCCGTCGCGGCGCGCTCGGCCTCGCCGATTTCCTCGAGTATGCGCCGGCACGCGGCCACATAGGAGGCGCCGGCTTCCGTCAGCGACAGCTGCCGCGTCGTGCGGTGAAGCAAACGCGTCTTCAAATGGGATTCCAGTTCCGCCACCTTGCGGCTGACCGTCGCCAGCGGCATGCCGAGGCTACGCGCCGCGGCAGACAGACTGCCCGCGTCAACGACGGCGACCAGGACAGACATGGATTCAAGACGGCTCATCTGACTCTATCAAATTATGGAAGGATGATTCCCGATCTTATGGGATTCTCTTTGTGTATGCAAGCACGTAAGCTGCGGCCATACATTGAAAGGAAAGCGTCATGAGCAGCCAGTCCCAGTCTATCCCCTCCGCCAGTCCGGAGACTCCCGCGATGGCGTCGCGCGGCAAGATCGTCATGATGGCGGTCATCGCCGGCGCGGTGATCACCAACGTCTATTGCACGCAGCCGATCCTGCCGCTGATCAGGGCCAGCCTGGGCGTCGACCTGGCGACGGTCGATCTGGTCGCCGGCGCGGCGCTGCTGGGCTTCGCCACCGGGCTGGCGCTGCTGCTGCCGCTGGGCGACCGCTTCGACCGGCGCAAGCTCGTGCTGGGCCAGATTGCGGTTGCTTGCGGCTTCGGTGTCGCGGCGGCGGTCTCGCCGGGCATCTGGTCGCTGGTCGCGGCGTCGTTTGGGCTGGGCATGGTCAGCTGCGTGCCGCAGCAACTGGTGCCCTTCGCCGCCGTCATGTCGCTGCCCGCCGAGCGCGGGCGTTCGGTCGGCACGGTGGTCAGCGGCATCATGGTCGGCATCCTGCTGGGCCGCACGATCAGCGGCGCGGTGGGTGCGGCCTACGGCTGGCGCGCCGTCTACGGGCTGGAAGCGGCGTTCATGGTCCCGGTCTGGATCGCCGCCGCGCTGCTGTTGCCGCGCGGCGTGCCAAGCACCGACCTGTCCTACGGCCGCCTGCTTGCCTCGCTGTGGCCGCTGGCGCGCGACCATCGTCCGATACGCGAATCGATGATGGTGCAGGCGCTGCTGTGGGCGTGCTTCAACGCTTTCTGGGTCAACCTGGCGGCGCTGCTGGCGAATGGCCCCTGGCACCTCGGCAGCGCCTGGGCCGGCGGCTTCGGCATCATCGGCGCGGCCGGCGCGTTGGCAGCCTCATTCGGCGGCCGCGCCGCCGACCGGCTGGGATCGCGCAGCGTCATCGGCGCCAGCATCGGCATCGTCACGCTGGCTTACGTGCTGCTGGCCGGGGCGGATACGTCGCTGGCCCTGCTGGTGATCGGCGTCATCGTGCTCGACATCGGCGTGCAGTCCGGCCTGGTGTCGAACCAGACGCGCGCCTTCGCGGTCGATCCCAAGGCGCAGGGACGCATCAACAGCCTGTATATGACCGCGACGTTTTCCGGCGGCGCGCTAGGCGTCATCGCCAGCGGCTGGCTGATGACGCGCTTCGGCTGGCACGGCATCGTCGCGCTGGGCATCGCGCTCGGACTGGCCGCGGCGGCCATCCACCGGTTCGGCACTCCTTCGGGGAGCAAGGCATGAACATCACCACTCTCGGCCAGAACCTGGACGACTACGACGCCTTCTACGACATGCTGACCGACAGCCATCAGAACCTCAGCGACGACCAGAGCAAGATACTGAACGCCCAGCTGATCCTGCTGCTGTCGAGCCATATAGGCGACATGGCCGTGCTGCGCCAGGCATTCGCGCTGGCGCGTGTTCACGCTGAAATGACGGAAGCGCACTGAGGCTTTGCGCCACCAGGCCCCTACTTCGCCGGCTTGACGAACAAGGCCTGCAGATCGCCGTAAGGCATCGCCTTGTCGATCAGCGGGCCGGCGCTGCCGGTGGCCAGGAAACCCTTGGCCATCTCGGCGGCGACGGCCCACAGTGCCTGCGGGATGCCGGAGCCCGCGCTCAGACGGCGCACGCCCAGCTTGTGCAATTCGTCCGCCGACGGCACACCCGGCCAGTCCATCACGTTCACCGGCAGGCCGGCGCCCGCCACCACGGCCTTGATGTCGGCGACCTTGCAGATGCCCGGCACGAACAGGCTGTTGGCCCCGGCGGCCTTGTAGATGGCGGCGCGCTTCAGCACCTCGGCAACGCGCTCCCCTTCCGGCGCCAGGCCTTTCAGATACACATCGGTGCGGGTGTTGATGAAGATATCCTGGCCAGACTGCGATGCCAGCTTCTTGATGGCGGCGACCTTGGCGGCCAGCGCCTGCGGCGTGCCGTTGCCGTCCTCCAGGTTGATGCCGGCGACGCCGGCCTCGATCAGCCGCAGCGCATGACGGGCGACCACTTCCGGATCTTCCGAGTAGCCGTTTTCCAGGTCCACCGTCAACGGCACCGTCAGCACGCGCGCGATGTTGGCGGCCACGCCGAGGGCGACATCGGCCGGCATGTTGTCGCCGTCGGCGTAGCCGGCGGCCCAGGCCACGCCGGCGCTGGTGGTGGCGATGGCCGGTGCGCCCAGGCTCTCGAACAGGCGCGCGCTGCCGGCGTCCCAGGCGTTGGGCAGGTGTAGCAGCTTGCTGCCGTCGTGCAGTTTTTCAAATGCGGTAAAGCTTGGATTCATGTCATCTCCTAATGGTTGGTGGTGGTTCTTGTCGCTTGCTTGTTCTTGTACATCTCGGCGTCGCCCCGCGCCAGCAGGTCGGCGATGGCGCCGCGCGCATCGGGCGGCAGTTCTACCTGGCCGACGCTGAAGCGGATGTCGTAGCCGCGCCGGTCCACCTCGTTGCGTTCGTTGATCGCGGTGCGCAGGCGCTCGACCACCAGCGCCGTTTCGTCGCGGTTGGAGTCGATCAGCAGCGCGACGAATTCGTCGCCGCCCAAGCGCGCCGGCAGGTCGCTGCTGCGCAGGACCTTGCGCAGCGTTTCTGCGAACACCTTCAGCGCCCGGTCGCCCTCGGCGTGGCCGAAGGTGTCGTTGATTTGCTTGAAGTGGTTCAGGTCGAAGAACAGCAGCGACGCCGGCTTGCTCATGCGCGTGCACAGCTGCAGCGCCTGCGGCGCCGACGCCTCGAAGCCGCGCCGGTTCAGCAGCAGCGTCAGTTCGTCGACGGTCGCCATCTGCACGGCCGCCACTTCCTGCTCCACCATCGTGGCCAGGTCGCGCAGCAGCGCCACGTCTTCGTCGCCGAAGTTGCGCGGGTCGAAGTCCACCAGGCACAAGGCCCCCAGCCGCGACCCGCCCGGCACCGCCAGCGGATAGCCGGCGTAAAAACGGATATAGGGCGCGGAAGTCACGTAGGGATTGTCGCAAAAGCGCGGGTCGGTCCGCGTGTCCGGCACCACCAGCATGCCGTCATTGACGATGGTGTGGGAACAGAACGACAGTTCGCGCGGCACCGGCGCCGAGGACTGGCCGGCGCAGGACAAGGCATACACGGCGTCCGTGTCGACCAGCGTGACCTTGGCCACCGGGACGTTGAACAGGCGCTTGGCCAGCCGCGTGAGCCGGTCGAAGCGCTCGTCCGGCGCGCTGTGAAGCAAGCCCAGCGAATGCAGGACATGGATACGCTGGGTTTCATTGGCAGGCATCTGCGGTGCTGACATGATGTTCCCTCCGGGCTGTACGTGAAATAAGCGGTCAGAAGATAAGCTGTCAAAAAAGGCTGGCTTGCGCCGTCGTCAGGCTGGTAAAACTGTCGTGCATCGGCAGCAGGATCGAATCGGCGATCGGCTGCAGCTGCTTGGTCAAATAGTGTTCGTAGTCGATGTTCGAGCGCATGACCTCCAGCGGCTCGGGGCCGCCGGTCGTCATCACGTAGCTGATCCAGCCGCCATTCTGGTAGCGCAACGGCCGGTGCTGCGCTTGATTGTACTCGTCGGCCAGGCGCGCGGCACGCACTTGTGGCGGCACGTTGACCTTGTATTCATCGAGCCGCTGGCGCAGGCGCTTACGATACACCAGCAGCTCGTCGTAGTCGCCGGACAGCGTCTTTTGCGCATATTCGCGCACGAAGTCCTGGTAAGGCTCATCCTTGAAGATGCGCTTGAACAGCCCCTGCTGGAACTGCTGCGCCAGCGGCGTCCAGTCGCTGCGCGCCACCTCGAGGCCGCGGTAGATCACTTCCTCTTCGCCCTTGCCGTTGATGGTCAGGCCGGCGTAGCGCTTCTTGCTGCCCATCTCGGTGCCGCGTATGGTCGGCATGAAGAATTTCTGATAGTGCGTGTCGAACTCGATCTCGAGGTGGCATTCCAGGCCGTGCTTTTGCTTCAGCATGGTGCGCCACCAGGTGTTGATCTTGTCGGCCAGTCCCTGCCCTATCGCCAGCGCCTCGCCGTTCTCGTACTCCTTCTTCAGCCAGATGAAGATCGAATCGGTGTCGCCGTAGATGACGTCGTAGCCTTCCGCCTCCACCAGCTCGCGGGTCTGCTTCATCATCTGGTGGCCGCGCAGCGTGACCGAGGACACCAGGCGCGGATTGAAGAAGCGGCACTCGGTCGCGCCCAGCACGCCGCAGAAGGAATTCATCAGCAGCTTCAGGGCCTGCGACAGCGGCTCGTTTTTGGCACGCTTGGCGGCGTCGCGCTGCTTCCAGATTTGCGTGGTGATCTCGGGCAGGCAGTGCCGGGTGCGCGAGAACACGGTGCCGTTGACGCCCTCCACCACGGCGGCCGGATTGTCGGCGTGCTCGCCCTCGATCAGCCCGACCGGATCGACCAGGAAGGTGCGGATGATGGACGGGTACAGGCTCTTGTAGTCGAGCACCACCACCGAATCGTACAGGCCCGGCTTGGAGTCCATGACGAAGCCGCCGGGCGAGGCGCCGCCCGAGATGTCGCCGACATTCGGCGCGACATAGCCTTCGCGATGCATGCGCGGCAGGTAGTGGTGGCCGAAGGCGGCGATCGAGCCGCCCAGGTGGTCGGCCTGCAGCCCGGTCACGGTGGCGCGCTCGATCATGAAGGCCAGCAGGTTGGCCTTGTCGAAGATGCGCGTGACCAGCTCGCAGTCCTTCAGGTTGTAGTGGGCCAGCGCCGGCTTGTCCTCGTGGAAGCGGCGCTCAATCTCCGCCATCTTGTCGTAGACGTCGCCGATGTCCTTGCCCTCGCCCAGCATCGCCTGCGACACGTTTTCCAGGCTGAAGGACGGGAACATCCACGACGCCGCCTTCAGCGCGTCGATGCCGTCCAGCACGATGCGGCCGACCACCGGCGCGAACATATAGCCTTGTTTGCCTGGATGCTCGCGCCATTCGATGGTCTTGCCTTCGCGCCCCAGCGTCAGCGGGATCTTGTGCTTGTCGGCGTTTTTCTGCAGCACGCGCAAATCGAACTGCACCACGTTCCAGCCGACCAGCACGTCGGGGTCGTGGCTGGCGATCCAGGCGTTGAGCTTTTCGATCAGCTGGCGCGGCGTGGCACAGTATTCGAGATCGAAATCGATCTGCTGCGACGACTGCTGCGGCTCGCCCAGCATGTAGACCTGCCGCTGGCCGCAGCCTTCCAGCGCGATCGAATACAAGTCCTCGTAGGCGCTGGTCTCGATATCCAGCGACACCATTTTCAGCCTGGGCCGGTAATCCGGGGCGGGCTTGAGCTTGCAGTTGTGGATGGAATGCGCGCCTTCCGGGCGGCCGCCTTCGATCTGCACGCCGGCGGTGATGAAGCGCTCCATCAGATAGCGCTCGGGCGGGCGGATGTCGGCCTCGTACATCTTGATGCCGTGCTCGCGCAAGGTGCGCTCGAGCGCCGTCAGCTGCTTGTAGCGCGAGGAGTAGACGCCGATCACCGGTTGCTGCTCAAACGTCTTGAGCTCCAGCTCGCGCAGTTCGATGCCGGCGTTGGCGTCGATCAGGGCGGCGATGGCGTCACGCTGCCCGGCCTCGGCAAAGGCCACCGAGGTTTGCGCGGTCAGGCGGATTTTCTTCGGGCCGTCGTCGGTCGCCAGCCAGAATTCGAGCTCCGTCCCCTGGGCGGTGTCGCGCCAGTGGCGGGTCAGGATGAATCCTTGTTGGGGTGCGTGCGTCATGCCAGAATTATACTGTATGCGCATACAGGCCGCCCATCCTCAAAAAAAATCGCATGCCCGGGACTGCGGCATGCGATTTCAGGTACGGCTAAAGCCTGGCTGATGCTTAGTAACGCACGTCCAGCTTGACGCTGAAGAAGCGGAACACGTCGCGCGGCGGCACCCAGCTGTTGACCGTGAGCGACGGCGAGGTCGAGGTCGGGCCTTCGCGGAACGACGGGCCGCTGGCATTCGCGTTAGGAATGTAGAAGCGGTCGAACAGGTTGTTGACGCGGAAGCTCAACTGGTAGCGGCCCGCCGGCTCCTTGATGCCGAAGCCCAGGTCGGTGATGCTGTAGCCGGCGTTGACCGAACGCGGATCGTTGTTGATGTTGGTCTGGTAGTCGTTCTGGTAGCGCGTGTTGAAGTTGATGAAGCCCTTGAACGGCATGCTCGGAACCAGGAACTCGTAGTTGGCGCCGATGTTCAGCTTGATCTTCGGCGTACCCGGGAACACGCTGTTGTCCAGGTTTTGCACACCGGTGGTCGAGCCGGGAGCGATCGGGAAGCAGGCCGTATTCTGGCCGGCGATCGAACCGTTGGCGGCCAGCTTGGTGGTGCCGACGGCGACGTTGGTGGCGTCGGCGTAGCACGGACCGTTGGCCCACTTCTCGATGGTCGGCAGCGTGAACGCCAGCGCCGCGTTGAAGGTCAGGTCCTTGGCCACCAGCAGATGGCTGTCGACTTCGAAGCCGTGGGTGCGGATGCGCGGGATCGAATTGAGCTGGCTGTAGATGGTCGGATCGTTCGGCAGCACGTAGGTGACGTTTTGCTGGTAGTTGAAGAATTCCGAGTTGTACACCGTCGCGGCAACCGACATGCGGTTGTTGAACAGGTTGGCCTTGGTACCGATCTCGAAGGTCTGGCTGGTCTCCGGACGCACAGGGAATGCCGCCGCCGCCTTCAGGCCGGAGGTCACGTCGTAGGCCTTGCCCTTGTAACCGGTGGCGCCCATCACGTAGACCATCAGCTCAGGCGTGACTTGCTTCTGCAGGCTGACCTTGCCGGTGTAGGCGCGGTCGGCGTTGCCGGTGCTCTGGAACTGGTCCACGCCCACGGCGCCCGGCACGAAGCTGGCGCGGTCGACCTGGTTGGTGTAGTAGTTGCGCGCATAGTGGAAGCCCGAGGTTTCCAGGTTGTCGCGCAGGCCCGCTTCCAGGGTCCAGGTCGGCACGAACTCCCACGACGCCTGGCCGAACACCGCCTTGTTGGTGTTGTAGATGTCGGTGTAGTAGTTGGTCGGGCTGGACGGCGAGGTGCCGCTGCAATTGGTCGGCGCCACGCAGTAGCCGCGGATGAAGTGGCGGTAGATTTCGTTATGCGCCGCCCACAGGCCGGCCACGTACTTGAAGTTGCCCTTGTCCGGCGAAACGTAGCGGATCTCCTGCGTCTTGGTGCGGATGTCGTAGGTGCCGAACTGGTTGTTGCCTTGCGTCAGGGCGGTCTTGCCGGCTTCGGCGATGGTCGGCACGTCGGTGAAGTCCTGGTCGCGGAAGTCGTTGGCCAGGTACTGGTCCACCGAGCTGATCGACATCAGCGTGGCGTCGTTCGGCAGCGTGTACGACACTTTCAGGCCGGTGCCGCGGTCGCTGGAGACCAGGCCGGTCGGGAAGTCGCGGCGCACGTTGCGGTTGTTCGGATCGTTGACGTTGATGCCCGCCAGTACCTTGGTGGCCGGCAGCAGCGCGTTGCCGTTGAAGTAGGCGCCGTCCAGGCCGACCGGCACGCCCTTCAGGAAGAAGCCGTTGATGGCGGTCACGCCCTTGGTGTTTTCCGAATAGTTGTAGTGCGGCGTCAGGTCGACCGACAGGTTGTCGAGCGGCGTCCACTGCAGCTTGGCCAGGAAGGTCTTGCCGCCCGAGCCGTTGACGTCGCGGCCGTCGGTCAGGTTGTGGAAGGTGCCGGCCAGGCGGGTGTTGCTGGCGGCGATGCGCATGGCGAATTGGTCGTTGATGCGGCCGCCCATCGACGCGTTCAGGCGCCATTCATTGTCGTTGGTCAGGTAGGCGCTGCCGCGGTAGGTCATCGGGCCCGACAGCGGCTTGGTGACGATGTTGATCGCGCCGGCCACGGCCGACTTGCCGAACAGCGTGCTCTGCGGGCCCTTCAGCACCTCGATGCGCGATACGTCGGCCAAGTCCTTGAAGGCCTGGAACTGGGTGGCGATGGGGATGTCGTCGATGATGACGGCCACGTCGGATTCGACGCCGATGCCGACCGAGACGGTACCGATGCCGCGCATGAAGATGGCGTTATTGGCGGCCGTGGTGCCGGAACTGATGGTCAGCGACGGCATCATGTTGACCACGTCTTCGATTTCGCGGATGTTGGTGCGCTGGATTTCCTGCTCGCTCATGACCGAAATCGCCATTGGAACGCTTTCCAGTTTTTCGACGCGTTTGTTGGCGGTCACCACCACGGTTTCCAGCTCGCCCGGCTTGGCGGTGGCCTGGTCCTGCGCTTGCGCGGTCATAGCAAACAGCGCCAGTGCCAACGCGGACGCCATCGGCGTCATCTTGATGGGTTTCATGGTCGATTGTTGCTTGTAGTTGTTGTTAAACACTATTGTCCCCTAATTAACAGATAAAAACTGAGGTGCAGCTGCTTTACGGTGATGCGGCTGGAAGTTAGGTAACCGTTTATTGGTACCGGTACCAGTTGTACGATGACTTAGGTTAATGCATTCCATTTTGTACGTCAATCACTTTTGGGAATGACCGCCATTCGGTTTGAAAATGACGACGGGATGCAACAGATCATAGAAAAAAACCAACTCAGGGAGCGGGCTTCGGAGACGGCGGCGGGCGCTCAGGCGCTCTCGCGCTCCATGATGGAAAAGCCGATGTCGAGGATGGAATCCTGCACCACGCGCTCCTCCGAGCGCTCGAAGATGAAGCGTGCCGCAGTGCTGCCGATCCGGGCGCCGTCGATGCGCACCGTGGTCAGCGCCGGATGCAGGTCGCGCGAAAAACTCAGGTCACCCAGGCCGACCACGGCCAACTGGCCCGGCACGGCGATGCCCATCGCCTGCGCCTCGGTCAGCACGCCCAACGCCACCATGTCCGAGCTGCAGAACAGCGCGTCGACGTCCGGATGGCGGGCCAGCAGCTCGCGCAGGCCGGCGCGGCCCATGCCGACGTTGGTCGGCGCCGACACCACCCAGCCCGGCACCGTGGTTTCGCCCGGCATAGCCATGCCGAGCGCGACAGCGGTGTCGGAAAAGGCTTTCATGCGGCGCATGGCGCGCTGGTCGTTGGCGCTCAGCGTGGCGACCCGGCGGCGGCCCCGTCCATACAGGTAGCGCGCCACGGCCTCGCCCACTTTTTCGTGGGAAAAGCCGATCAGCATGTCGATGGGATTGGGCGTCAGGTCCCAGGTTTCCACCACCGGGATGCCGGAGGTCAGCAGGCGCTGGCGGCCCTGCGGCGAGCGCATGATACCGGTCAGCACCACGCCGTCCGGCCGGCGGCCGATGATGGTTTCCAGCAGTTCGTCCTCGCGCGAATCCTCGTAGCCGGACTGGCCCAGCATCAGCTGGTAGCCGTATCCTGCCAGCGCCGACGTCAGCGACTGCACCATCTCCAGGAACACGTTGCCGGAGATGGTGGGGATCACCGCCGCCACCAGCCGGCTCTTGCGCGAGGCCAGGCCGCCGGCCAGCATATTGGGCACGTAGCCGGTCTGCTCGACCGCCTGCCGGACCCGCAGCAGGATGGCCTCGGACACCGCGTTCGGCGTGTTGAGCGCGCGCGATGCAGTGATCGGCGCCACGCCGGCCAGCTTGGCGACATCGCGCAGCGTGGTGCCGCCGCTCTTGCGGCGGCTGCGGCGCGCCAGCGGCGGTTCCAGAGGATTGGGGTTGTTGGTATCAGTATCATCCATGAAATGATTCTAACACCGCAACATCAGTTGACTAGTGTGCTTTAGTTTTATAGCGCGCCAGTTCCATCTTGCCGATCTGGCTGCGGTGCACCTCGTCCGGACCGTCGGCCAGCCGCAGCGAACGCGCGCCCGCATAGGCCGAGGCCAGGAAGGGATCGGCCATGCCGCCGCCGCCCTGCACCTGGATCGCCCAGTCGATCACCTTGCAGGCCATCGCCGGCGCCGCCACCTTGATCATGGCGATCTCCTTGGCCGCCACCTTGTTGCCGACGGTGTCCATCATGTGGGCGGCGTTCAGCACCAGCAGGCGCGCCTGGTCGATCATGATGCGCGCTTCGGCGATGCGCTCCAGCGTCACGCCCTGCTCCGCCACCGGCTTGCCGAAGGCGACGCGGCCCAGGCTGCGCCTGCACATCTGCTCCAGCGCGCGCTCGGCCAGGCCGATCAGGCGCATGCAGTGGTGAATGCGGCCAGGCCCCAGACGGCCCTGGGCGATCTCGAAGCCGCGGCCCTCGCCCAGCAGCAGGTTGGAAGCCGGCACGCGCACGTTGTCGAAGACGATTTCGGCGTGGCCGTGCGGCGCGTCGTCGAAGCCGAACACCGGCAGGTGGCGCAGCACGTTGACGCCGGGCGTGTCGCGCGGGACCAGTATCATCGACTGCTGCAGGTGGCGGTTCGGATTGTCCGGATCGCTCTTGCCCATGAAGATGAAGATCTTGCAGCGCGGGTCGTTGCCGCCGGACGACCACCATTTGCGGCCGTTGATCACGTATTCGTCGCCGTCGAGCACGATGGAGCTGGCGATGTTGGTCGCGTCCGACGACGCCACGTCCGGCTCGGTCATGCCGAAGCAGGAGCGGATGCGGCCGTCCAGCAAGGGCTCCAGCCATTCGCGCTGCTGCGCCTCGGTGCCGTAGCGGGTCAGCACTTCCATGTTGCCGGTATCCGGCGCCGAGCAGTTGAACACTTCCGGCGCCCACACCGCGCGGCCCATGATCTCGCACAGCGGCGCATATTCCAGGTTGGTCAGGCCGGCGCCATGCTGGGAGTCGGGCAGGAACAGGTTCCACAGGCCAGCCTCGCGCGCCTTCAGCTTCAACTCTTCCATCACCCTGGTCGGTATCCAGGCATTGCCGGCGGCGCGGTTGGCGTCGATCTCGGCGTGGAAGCGCGCCTCGTTCGGGTAGATGTGCTGCTCCATGAAGGCGGTCAGCCTGGTCTGGAGTTGCTTTACTTTCGGGCTGTAGTCGAAATCCATGAAGTGCTCCTTAGCGGTACGTGACGGCGCCGGGTTGTCCCAACCATTCGAGGTGCGCGTAGTTGTTCAGGTAACTGAGCGTGATCTGGCCGGGGCGCTGCAGCAGTTTGGTGACGGCGCAATTGGCCAGCGTCCAGGTCATCTCCATCACCTGGTAGTCCTGCAATCCCAGCAGGTGTTGCATCAGCGTGGAGATCACGCCGCCGGAGGTGAACACGATGGTCGACTGGCCGCGGCTGCCGGTGTCGAGGCGCTCCAGCGCGGCCACGCAGCGGCGGCGGAATTCCGGCCAGGTTTCGCCGTAGTCGCTGTCATGCCAGCCGCTCATCCAGCGCTGCATGGCGGCGCGGAACAGATGCTCGAGCGCGCGCTGTGGCTCCACATGGCGCGCCATCATCTCCTTGAAAGCGACGGCGTCGCCGAATTCCGGGCAATGGCGCAGCAGCACCTGGTGATGGTCGAATTCGGCGAAGCCTTCGTCGGTAATCCATTCGGTATCGGCCAGCTGCGGCTTCGGCAACTCGGCCAGGCAGGTATCGGCGGTCTGGCGGTGGCGCGCCATGCCGCCGACCACCACGCGCTGGAACGACTGGCGGCCGTTGGCATACCACTGCCCCAGCAGGCGCGCCTGCTCGTAGCCCAGCGTCGACAGCTGATCGTAATTGGCGCTGCCGAACGAGGCCTGCCCGTGGCGCACCAGATAAATTTGTCCCATTTCGCTTCCGCCGTCAGATCAAAACAGCCCCCAGCTTACCGCCCGGCCTATAATTCATCAAATGAATAGTTTTAATTTAGCCCGATAAATATCATGCATATATCCAAGGTGGACCTCAACCTGTTCATCGTCTTCGAGGCTATCTACGCCGAAGGCAGCATCACGCGCGCCAGTTTGAAGATGAATCTGACGCAGCCGGCCATCAGCCATGCGCTGAACCGCTTGCGCCAGCTGTTCGACGATCCGCTGTTCGAGCGCCAGGGCCACGTGATGGTGCCGACGCCGCTGGCGCGCTCCATCATCGATCCGGTGCGGCAGTCGCTGCGCGGCTTCGAAGTGACGCTGAACGGCGCCGAGCGTTTCGACGCCGCCACCAGCGGGCGCAGCTTCTCGCTGGCGCTGCGCGACGTGCTGGAAGCGAGCGTGCTGCCGCCGCTGATGGCGCGCATGGCGCAGGATGCGCCGACGGTGGGCCTGAACACGCTGCAGGTCGGGCGCCGCGAACTGGAAAGCGAACTGGCGGCCGGCACGCTGGACGCCGCCATCGACGTCATGCTGCCGCTGTCGAACGAGATCCGCCGCACCTTGCTGGCGGCCGACCAGACGGTGGTGCTGGTGCGGCGGGGCCATCCGCTGGTGCAGGATGGGCAGGGAATGGATCTCGACGGCTACCTGGCGCTGGAACACATCCAGACCAGTTCGCGCCGGCGCGGACCGGGGCTGGAGGATTTTGAACTGAGCCGGCTGGGATTGCAGCGCCGCGTGCGGCTGCGCTGCCAGCACTACTTCGCGGCCTGCCGAGTGGTCAGCCAGACCGACCTGGCGCTGACGATGCCGGAGCGGCTGGCGCGCGTGGTCAACCAGCAGTTCGGCAACCAGATCCTGCCCTTCCCGCTGCAGATGCCGTCGCTCGACATCTACCTCTACTGGCACGCCAACATCGACACCGATCCCGCCGGCCTGTGGCTGCGCGAGCAGATCATCGAGGCCATGCGAGCGGTGGACTGATGGCAAATAGCCTATCTTCAGGCCGCGCACCGGTGAAGGTAAGCAGCTGAGTGGTGGGCGCCATTCGACGGGCAAACAAGCAGATCAAGCTTGTGCAATAATCTCGCACCCTCTACCTCATAGCCTATGAATTCCTCTTTTACACCTAAAAATCAATACCCAACCGAGAGAAAATATGTCCCAGAGATTGATGGTCTGCGGGCGTTGGCGGTTCTATTGGTGGTGTTCTGCCACGCCCGATTCAACATTCTCGCGGGGGGATTTATTGGCGTAGACGTCTTTTTCGTCATCTCGGGATACGTCGTTTGCCGCGCCATCCAATATTCGCAAAATCAAGGCACTTTCACACTGAAAGATTTTTATCTCCGTCGTTTGAAGCGTCTCGCGCCCTCTCTGTACGTGGTTATGGCGGCGACCCTGTCTTTTTGCCTGATTTACTGCTTCCCCGACAACAACCTCGCTTTGGTAAAAAATATCGGCTTTGTCACACTCTTTTATTCCAATATTTACCTGGCCAAGCAAACGGGATATTTTGATCTCGAAGCAAGCACCCGCTGTTGCACACCTGGTCGCTTTCCGTAGAGGAACAGTTTTATCTCATTATTCCGCTTTTGCTGATACTGGTACGCCGCCGAAGCAAGGCGTCCAAATTGGCATGCTTCGCCGTACTGGGGATTACGGGTTTTCTTTATTCTGTTTACACCGTTTCGCATTCCAGCGTTGGAGCCTATTACTACTTGCAGGGACGGTTTTATGAATTCATTCTCGGAATTTTTCTAGCGATCCTGTTCGAAGGACGCCCCGTTCGAGCTCGGCACTTCTTATTCGATGTCCTGATAATCTTGGGGTTGACACTAATCGTATGGTGCGGTCTCGCGTACGACAGCCATACTCCGATGCCGGGCGTTGCGGCATTGTGGCCCTGCTTGGGCGCACTGCTCGTGATCGCAGGCATGCAGGGCGCCAAGTGGATTAAGCCGATATTGTCGAATGGGCCGGTAGCATTTATCGGCAAGATTTCCTACGTCCTGTACCTTTGGCACTGGCCCGTGATTTTTGCCATGACCCGGCTTGAGCTAACGACCCCCGCGTGGATGCTGGTCGCCATTGGCGTTTCCTTTGTGCTGTCAGTCGCCACGCACTTTCTTATCGAACAACCGCTTCGCTATGTCAACTGGAGTCCGAAGCGCACTGCTACGGCACTTTTTTTGTTACCGTTCCTGCTCACCGCCTGCTCACTGGGGCTGGCTCGGTACACAGACAATTTTGTCGCGTTCTATCCGAAGAAATTTCAGCAGGACTATCGTGATTCCGGCCAAACAGTATTCAACGACAAACGAGCGAGTTTCTGCTGGAGCAAGGACGGCGTAACGCCGCCTACGCTATGCACGGTAGGCGACACAAAGTCGCAGCGCAAGGCCGTATTGCTGGGGGACAGCCATGCCTACCATCTGATTTCTTTCATCGACAAATTGGGGCAAAACAATCGGCTGGCGATTCACGACATGACTTTCACCATGTGTGCGCCGATTGAAAATAGCCCGCCTAAATCCGGCGATCCAGGCTTTCAAAAGCACGCGGAAGCCTGCATGGCGCATGGCAAGGCCGTGATGGAGTATGTACTGTCCCAGGATGACATCAGTGTCGTCTTAATGGCGGCCGTTTGGGATCTGTATGAAAATCCCGAATCAGGCCCAAACGTCAAACCCACGGGCCACGGTTACATGCCGGGACAGATCAACAAAGAACTGGCGGACACTGTGAGAAAGCTGGAAAGCGCCGGCAAGCAGGTCGTCTTTATCGATGACATCCCCGGACTGCCAGGCAACATGGAGGACTGTGTTTCAAATCGCCTGTACTTGCCTGGCCATCATCTGGATAGTTGCACCTATCCGAGCGAGATCGCAATGAATCGCTATCAGCACATTGACCTCATTCTGTCCGACATGAAGCGGCAGTTTCCCAAGACGGCCGTCATCCATACCTTCGATGTGCCTTGCGATGCCTTGGTCTGCCGCGCCGAACTCTCTGAAACGGGACTCTACAGCCACAACGACCGGGGACACTTGGGACGCGGGGGGAGCGCTATCTACTATGGAGAATACCTGAAACGCCACCCAACGGAGTTAGATGAGATTTTTACGCAAAGAAACAACAACCTGAGCAAAGAATGATGATTTGGGAATATTTTAAAAATGTTACTTTTGGATAGAATACATCGGCTACGGTTATTGCATAATAACTAAAATTGTGCGCCATGGATCCGTCGCAACCCAACTCCCAACGCTCATGAAATTATTATTAAAATAATGTTGACTTTATTTTTATTTTTACATAATGTAAACACTCACCATCAGCCGGTGGTTAAATAAGTCAACTTAAGGAAATATATGATCAAGAGTGGAATTGCGATTTTGGCATTTGGACTGAGTGCGGCTTGTTCCGCACAAGCATCGAACGTATTGAATTCCGATGGCAGTTTTTAGCTAAGGGACAATACATTAGCAACACAAACTACTCGCTGATTCTGCAAAGTGACGGAAATTTGACGCAATATTTTAATGCCCCAAATGGTACTCGCGCCGCGGCATTCACGACACGCACCACTAATGGCGAAAAGCTGTTTATGCAAAACGACGGCAATCTGGCGCTATACACAGGAGGTATGACGTGGGCTTGGACCTCGCAATCGGGCGGCCAACCTATAGGGAATTTCAAACTCGTCATGTATGAAACTGGCCGTATTGCCATATTGGATGGCAATGGTGGTGTATTAAAAGTTCTGAATGAAATTGATAAAGTTCAATCTTGGCAAACCGCCGTTTTCCCATTTCGCAAAGTTCAAAGCGGCCCAAATGGTGTCGTAGCTTGCGTCGATGGTTTTACGCCACAGAAAATTAACGGAGCAGAAGCAAATACTTGGGCCATCAGCAATGGCGGCTCCATTGGTTATTGCAATTCACCTTATTAATGTCTCTTGCACAGGTTCTATCGCAGAACCTGTGCAACAACATCGGTATTCCTATGCGTGGCTTACTTCTTTCCTCTCTGCTTACTGTTAGCTTAATTGGCGGCTATTTCTGCCTCCGCAATGAGGAAGCTCAGGAAAAACTTTCCATAGCAACGACTCCTCTGCCGGCGCAAGCCCCCAAATTGCCTAGAGCAGTCTCTCCTTGGTCAAATTCCCCTTTTAGCAAAGGAGCATCGTTACCACCTGACCAAACGGAAATTACTAAGAAACGCCGAGCCAGAATGGCTGCGGACGGAATTTTGACGCCCGAGAAATATTTTTCGATGAGCTTAAAGGAGTTGAACGCATTGGGAAAGGCGGGCGATACCTTGGCGTCACTTCAGCTCGCAGAACGTTACTGGAATGATCCAGCCGTGCTGGTGTACGATCCCGAAATGGATACTTCTAAGAATCCAAGAGAAATCGCGCTTGAATTCTATATCCGTGCCGTGCGTGGCGGAGCGGGAAAAATAACCGCTGTCATCGCCAAGCGCATGGTTGACGATGGCAATTTGGTAGAGGGAGCGGCTTGGGACATGTTAGCTCAGCGCTTTGGGCAAGACAAGAATGAGGAAACTTTCACACGAAATCTTACTTTCTCTAAATTGACATATGCTCAACTTGGAGAGGCACAAAAAAGAGCCGCAGAAATTGCCTCAAATATTGGATTTCCAATAGTTACAGAGTAATTTAAATTAAAATTTATAATCAACACCGGCAGTGATGCCATTAGTTATTTGCTTTTTGTCGCCGGTGACTTGAATCGGCATGTAGTTGATGTCGCTACGCACTGTCCATTTTCGATCAACTGCATATGCTACTCCAGCTCCGGCAACACCAGCAACACTATCCCATTTTTGCGCGTCACCATAAACCGACCAAATTTTGGCATGGGTAAAACTAACACCGAGTCTGCTATTAGCAGTCACTTTCTCGGCAATCTTGGTTGCCACTGTCCAATTTATTGCGAAGCCGGAAGCCCGAACATACTCTCTGCGAACGTCTCCGCTACGCAAAAAATATGGTTCTCCATATATGCCAAAGGAGTAGCCCATCAACTCCAGCCCTTGGAGCGTATCTTTCCCTAGCACTTCAACGGTACCCAGTTCATAGCCACCATATATTCGCCCCCCCTTATCAGCGATGCCATAATCGATACCCACGTAGTGAGGTACTAAATCGCTCGCGTAACCATAATTGGCGGTGGGGATTAGCAGGACTGCACATAAAGACTTCAGCGAAGCTTTCATCATTTCCTCATTTTTCTGGAATGGCACACGCACATAGTATGAAGCTGCTTTATCGCGTATGCCAGAAATTTGTGTTTAGTATTGTCTTGAGATACCTGAGGTTGCATGGCGTGATATCGCACGCAGAGGTAACTAGGTCAATCGAAATTGATGCGGCCTCAGAACCCAGACGGGCGCTGGGCCGCCACGCCGGCGGCTTTTTCCAGCGCCATGCCGGCACGGGCGATGGTGCCTTCGTCGAACAGGCGGCCGATCAGCGTGACGCCATGCGGCACCCGGCGCGGCGGCGACAGCTTGACCGTGGGATGCGATGGATCAGGCGTCCAGTCGCTGCGCGTCTCGCCGACTTCAACGAAGCCGGTGCGCAGCGTCAGCGACGGATGGCCGGTGTTGTTGGAGATGGTCAGCATCTCATCGCGCAGAGATGGCACCAGCAGCAGGTCCACCTGCGAGAAGATGCGCGCCATCTCCTGCGCCACCTTGCGCCGCAGCCGGTCCGACTGCACGAAATCCACCGCCGACAGGAAGCGCGCCTCGCGGAACAGATTGGGCCAGGCATCGGGCGTCTGCTCACGCAGCTGGTCGATGCGGCCGTCCGCCACGATCTCCTCGAACGCCGCCGCGCCTTCCGCGAACAGGATCACGTTCAGCGACTGATACGGCCAGTCGGGCAGCGTTACCGGCGTCGGGATCATGCCCAGCTTCCTGGCCGATTCCAGCGCCTGCCGATCGATATCGGTGGCCGGCGCCTCGTTCATCCATGATGGGAAATAGCCTATCTTCAGGCCGCGCACCGGTGCGCCGCTGTCGAAGTCCAGCTTGGCGGGCACGCTGGCGACGTCGGACGCATCCGGTCCCGATATCGCCTGCAGCACCAGCATCGCATCCTCGACGCAGCGTGTCATCGGGCCGAGCTTGTCGAGCGACCAGCACAAGGTCATCGCGCCGCCGCGCGGCACGCGGCCATAGGTGGGACGCAACCCCGTCACGCCGCAGCGCATGCTGGGACTGACGATGCTGCCGCCGGTCTCGCTGCCGATCGAAAAGCCCACCAACCCGGCCGCCGTCGCCGCGCCGGGACCGGCGCTGGAGCCGGACGCGCCCTCTTCCAGCAGCCACGGATTCATGGTCTGGCCGCCGAACCAAATGTCGTTCAGGGCCAGCGCGCCGAGACTGAGCTTGGCGATCAGCACCGCGCCGGCAGCCGTCAGGCGCGCAACCACGGTGGAGTCGGCAGCCGGCACGCGGTTGCGGAACGGTTCCGCGCCCCATGTGGTGGCGATGCCGGCGGTGTCCAGCAAATCCTTGACGCCGTATGGTATGCCGTGCAGCGGGCCGCGGTATTTTCCGGCGGCGATTTCCTTGTCGGCCTGGCGCGCCTGCGCCAGCGCATGCTCGCGCGTCACGGTGATGACGCAGCGCAGCTTCGGATCGAGACGCTGGATGCGGTCCAGGTAAATCGTCGTCAGGCGCTCGGAGCTCAGCTTGCGGCTCTCGATCCAGCGCGACAGCTGGGTCACGGTGGCGAAAGCGATATCATCGCCGCTGGCGGGCAGCGCGCCGGCATCGGCCCGGGTCCGCACAAAGCGTGCGCGCGACGGGCCTGGCGAAGCGGCGCCCAAGGCGGGATCCCACACGGTGGCGGGAGCCAGTCCGTCGGCCAGCGCGACCTTGCGCGGACCGGTACGACGTTCCAGCATCGACGCCATCGACGTGCGCCAGCTGGCGGCTGCCATCGCGCGCTGGGCCGGCGTCATCGAGGTCTGCATCAGCTTTTCCGCCTCGGAGAAGGTGGCGGACGATACTTCCGGGCCGACGGCGGGCAAGGTGCCGAAGGTCGGCGGCGAGCCCGCAGGCGCCTCGTTTGCCACCTGCGCCTGCGCGCCGCGCGTGGCGGCCAGCGCGGCCAGAGTGGTGGATGCGTTGATCAGGAATTGTCTGCGGAATTTCATGAGCCCTCTCTATGTCGAATTATTGGCAGCCTGCGCTGCCGCCGGCAGCCAGTCCGCGTATGGCCTTGGACATCTCGACGGCGATGCGGGCGACAGCGCGGCGGTGGCCCGCGACCAGCGCATCGTAGCCGGCGCCGACGGGTTCATTGGCGACGCTGCGGCAGGTCAGCACCTTCGTACTGCCGACCAGCCGAACGCTCCACACGGCGTCGATCAGCGCATACCGGCCAGGCGCGGATTCGAAACGCTGCACGTTGGTGCTGATGCGGTAGACCGGCGCGCCGTCGGTGGTCGGCGTGCGGAACACGTCCACCGTTCCCAGCTCACCGGTAATCGCCAGCGACAGCGACTGGCTGATTTCCGCCGCGGGCATCGCCGACCAGCGCTCGTGTTCCAGCAGATCGACGCGCCCGGCCTCGGTGCTGACCACCATCTGGTAACGCGCCACCTGCTGCGGCACCGTCACCGTGGGCAGTTCGATGTAAAAGCCGGGCGACGCGGCCGGCTGCGCCGGCACGCCCATGCCGTTACTCAGGCTGTAAAAGTGCTCGGGCGGACTGGCGGCGCAAGCGGCCAGCAGCAGCGAGCCCGCCATGGCCAGCGCGGTTCGATAGCGCATCATTTAGGTTCTCCCTTGGTGTCTTGCTTGCTCTGCTTGCCGCGTATCAGCGACTCCGGATGCCGCTCCAGATAGTCCGTCAGCGCGTTCAGCGATTGCATCGTTTGCGTCAACTGCTGCAAGGCCTCGCGCAGGTCGGACTGCACCGGCGAATCCTTCTGCAGCAGCTGGTCGGCCGCGCCGAAAGTCTTGCGCGCCGCGCCCAGCGTATCCTTCATCTCCGGCACCACCTGCGCGTCGAGCTGCTTGAACAGCACGTTGGCGCTCTTCAGCGTATCGCGCAGGTTGTTGCCGATCTCGCCGAACGGCACCTGGTCCAGCTTGCGCGCGATGCTGGCGATCTGGGTCTGCAGCTCGTCCAGGCTGTTCGGCACCGTCGGCACCTCCAGCGGATACTGCGCCATATCGAGCTTGACCGCCGGTGCGTTGGGGAAGAAGTCCAGCGCCACGTAGAGCTGGCCGGTCAGCAGGTTGCCGGTGCGTAGCTGGCCGCGCAGGCCGCGCGAGACCATCCGCTCCAGCACCAGCGGCCCGGCGCTGCGTTCCTGCTCGCTGGCGACGCTTTCCTGGAAGCTGCGTCCCAGCCGCGCCGGATACATGTCCACCGTCACCGGCATGCGGAACGATTTCTTGACCGGATCGAACTCCACGCCGACGGAACGCACCTCGCCCAGCACGATGCCGCGGAAGTCCACCGGCGCCCCCGGCGACAAGCCGCGCAGCGACTGGTCGAAATACAGCACGGTGGTGATCGGCACGCCGTCCGGTTCGCGCAGGGCGCTGGCCTGATCGGCCGCCAGCGGGAAATCGGTGCCGGCGGGCGCCAACGCATCGGGCTTCTGGCCGCTGATGGTCTCAAAGGCGATGCCGCCAACCAGCAGCGCCGCAAGCGACTGCGTGTTGACCTTGAAACCGTTGGAGTCGAGCCGCACGTCGATGCCGCTGGCATGCCACCAGCGCGTGCTCTTGCCGACATACTGGTCATATGGTGCGCTGACAAACACGCCCATCTTGACGCCACGGCCTTTCTCGTCCAGATCGAAAGAGGTCACCTGTCCGACCTGGATGCGGCGATAGAAAATCGGCGAACCGACATCGATCGAACCGAGGCTTTCGCCGTGCAGTGTATAGCGCGTACCCTTCTCGTCCAGTGCCACCTGCGGCGGTTTTTCGAGGCCGACGAATTCGTCCTTCTTCTCCTGCGACTTGCCGGCATCGACACCGATGTAGGCGCCGGACAGCAAGGTGCTCAGGCCGGAAACGCCGCTGGCCCCCACGCGCGGCCTGACCACCCAGAAGCGCGTGTCGGCGGCGGTGAAGCGCTTGGCCTCCTTGCTCATGTCGATCGTCACCAGCACCTTGGACAAATCCTGCGCCAGCGTGATCGAGCGCACCAGGCCGATATCGACATCCTTGAACTTGACCTTGGTCTTGCCCGGTTCCAGCCCGTCGCCGCTGCGGAAACTCACCGTCACCGTCGGCCCCTGGTCCATCACCGACTTGGCCACCAGCGCCAGGCCGATCAGCGCAGCCAGCAAGGGAATCAGCCAGACCAGCGAAGGCAGCCAGCGGCTGGCTTTCTCCACTTTCGGTTCGGGCAACGGCGGCGGGCCGCCTTCGTTTTCAGGCATGGTTCTCTCCATTTGAATCGATCGGGTCCCAGATCAGGCGCGGATCAAACTGCATCGAGGCCAGCATGGTCAGCACCACCACGGCGCAAAACGCCATTGCGCCGGGACCGGCGGTAATCACGGCCAGCGACTGGAAGCGCACCAGCGCCACCGTCAGCGTGATGACGAAAATATCGAGCATCGACCAGCGGCCGACAAACTCCACGATCCGGTACAGCGTCGTGCGCTGCAAGGGCCGCCAGCGCGAGCGCCGCTGCGCCGTCAACGCCAGCAGCGACAGCGCGGCCAGTTTCAGCACCGGCACCACGATGCTGGCGATGAAGATGATCGCCGCCAGCGCCGGCGAGCCGCTGGTCCAGAAGTAGACCACGCCGCTGATGATGGTGTCGTCCTCCTTGCCGAACAGCGAATGGGTGTACATCACCGGCAGCAGGTTGGCGGGAATATAGAGGATGGTGGCGGCCAGCAGGAAAGCCCAGGTGCGGCCCACGCTGTCCGGACGACGGCGGTGCAGCACGGCGCCGCAGCGGGCGCAATGCTGTCTCTTCTGATTGGACTGATTCAGTTGCGCCACCAGACCGCAGCTGTGGCACGCGGCCAGCCGCGCGTGCGGCTTGTATTGAAAATCGGCTTGGGCAGGCCGTCCCGGCCCGGGCAGGTGCTCGCCGATATTCCACAGCATTTGCGGATCGAAGGACGTGACGACGGCCAGCATCAGCGTCAGCGCGCCGAACGCGAACAGGCCCGGTTGCACCATCACCTGCGCCAGGCTGGTCATCTTGACGATGGTGATCAGGATGCCGATCATCAGCACCTCGGTCATGCCCCAGCGCCGTGCCGCGCCGACCGCCCGCAGCAGCCGGTCGAAGCCGCGCGGCCGCACGCCGCTGCGCAGCGCCAGCGTCACGTACAGCAGCGCACCCAGCTCCACCGCGGGCAGCAGCACCGTGAACAGGGTCACGGCCACCGCCACCATCTGCATCTGCTCCGTCCACAGCACGCGGATCGCGCCCAGCAAGGTGGCGCTGGACGTGTAGCCGTTGACATCCAGTTCGACAATGGGACAGGCCTGGGCGATCAGGAAAGTGAAGATGGCGCCCAGCGTGATGGCCGCCATGCGGTTGACATCCGAATGGATGCCACGGTACAGGATCGAACGACAGCGCACACAGCGCGCCTTCTCGCGAGGGCGCACCGGGCCTCGGCGGTGCAGGACGCCGCAGTCATGGCAACTGATCAAATCGTATCGATGCACTGGCTGGCCGTTTGGTCAATAATGACCATATCATACGACAATCAGCCTATATCCAAACGAAACCGGCTTACTTGATGCTGGTGGCCAGTTCCTGGAAATTCTCCGTCCTGCCCAAGGCCTGCCAGGTGGCCAGCAGGTTGGCCGGTGGCGCGATCAACTTGCGGGCCGCCAGGTCGAGCCAACCGCCGGTGCTGGTGACCCGCGCCGCCAGCTTGCCGTCGGCGCGGATGATGTCGGTGCTGAGCGACCAGCGGCTGCCGTCGGCGGACAAACCCGCGACGCCCAGCGTCACGGTAATCTCTTCCAGCAGCATGACTTCCTTGAAGTAGGCGATTTCGTCCTTCATCACCACCGGGCCGATGTTCAGGCGCATGAACTCACTCATCGGAAAGCCGTTCTCCGACAGGAACAGCATGCGCACGTCGCCCGCCTTGTCCAGGAAGGCGGTGTTGCGCATATGGCTGTTGAAGTCCATATCGCCCCAGCCGGCCATCATCTTTTTCTCAAACATCTCTACTCTCCAAGGAAATCCAATAGCGTGCATGCTACCACCTTGGTCGCCTTGCGCAGGTCTTCCAGCAGCAAGCGCTCGTCGGCCTTCTTGGCGTTCGATTCCGGCACCGAGCGCGGACCGGCGCCATACAGCACGGCCGGGATGCCCTGCTCGCCGTACAGGCGCGCGTCCGCGTACAGCGGCGTGCCTTGCGCCGGGATCTTCTCGCCGATCCAGGCCTGGGCGTTCTGCTGCAGGCTGGCCACCAGCTTGTCGGTACCCGGCTGCTCGCGCAACGCGTGCGACAGCAGCAGGCGCTTGATCTCCAGCGTGATGCCCGGCAGGCCCTTCACCGAATCTTCGATCAACTTGCGCACCTGCGCCTCCACCGCCACCGGATCTTCTTCCGGAATCATGCGGCGGTCCATCTTCAGCACCACCTTGCCGGGCACCACGTTGGTGTTGGTGCCGCCGTCGATGCGGCCCACCAGCATGGTCGGCGAGTCGATACCAGGGATGTTCGATTTGATTTTTTTCAGCTCCGGCAGCTGGCCATAGATGGCGTTCAATATGTGCGTGGCCGCCTGCAGCGCATCGTGGCCGGTTTCCGGCATCGCGCCGTGGCCGGACTTGCCGTGCACCGTGATCTCCAGCTGGAGACAGGCGTTATGCGCGGTGACGATGTTGTAGCTGAAGCCCGCGGCGATGACGAAATCGGGCTTGGTCAGCTTTTGCTCCAGCAGCCAGCCCGGCCCGAGCAGGCCACCGAATTCCTCGTCGTAGGTGAAGTGCAGCTCGACGCCGCCCTTCAGCGGTACACCGAGCGCCTCCAGCGCGCGCGTGGCGAAGATGTAGGTGGCGAAGTCGCACTTGGAGACGGCGGCGGCACGGCCGTAGATGTAGCCGTTCTCCACCACGCCTCCGTACGGCGGATAGGTCCAGTTATCGCCCGGAGGCACCACGTCGCCGTGGGCGTTCAGCGCCACGGTCGGGCCGCCGGCCGCATAGGGACGGCGCACGATCAGGTTGGTGATGGTCTCCATGCCGTAATCGCGCACCACCTGTTCCGGTACCGCGTGCTTCTCCGCGCTCCAGCCGTAGCCCTTGACCAGGTCGGCCACCATGTCCGCATGCGGCGCGTTGTTGCCGGGCGGCGTATCGGTCGGCACGCCCAGCAACTGCTGCAGCACGCGGACTTCCTCGTCGAAATGCGCGTCGATCCACTGCGCCAGTTGTTCTTTTTGAGTGCTCATTGTTTTTCTCTCACTTTGCGCCGGCGTCGAACCAGGCGCCAAGCTGCGCCCGTTCCGCGTCGGTGATGTTGGTCAGGTTCGCCAGCGGCATGGCTTTCAGCTGGACCGCCTGCTTGTAGATTTTTTCCGCGTTCTGGTGGATCTGCTCCGGCGTCTCCAGCATCACGCCGGACGGCGCGGTCGCAAAGCCCGGCTGCGTTGGATGCGCTGCGTGGCATGCCACGCAGCGCTGGTCGATGATGGTCTTCACCTTGGCGAATTGCGCCGCCGGATCGGCGGCCGGCGCGACAGCCACCGGGCGCGCCGGCGCGATCGCCACGGCCACGCCGGCCAGCAGCGCCACGCCGATGGCCGGGTAACGCCATTCCACGCGGCCCTTGTGGCGCAGGTTGAAGAAGTGGCGGATGAAGACGCCGGCCGCCATGATAAAGGCCAGCACCAGCCACGCGCGGTCGTTCCGGTAGGTCATCGCGTAGTGGTTGCTGATCATGATGAACAATACCGGCAGCGTGAAGTAGTTATTGTGGACGCTGCGCTGCTTGGCTTTCTGGCCATGGATAGGATCGGGCATGCGGCCGGCCGACATGGCCTCGACCATCTTGCGCTGACCGGGAATGATCAGCATCAGCACATTGCCGACCATGATGGTGCCGATCAGCGCGCCGACGTGGATATAGGCCGCGCGGCCGCTCAGCACATGGGTCAGGCCGTAGGCCGCGCCGACGATCAGCGCGAACACCACCACGCCGAACCACAGGTCGCGCTGTCCCAGCGGCGAGCGGCACAGCAGGTCGTACACGGTCCAGCCGACGACCAGCGTGCCGACGCCGATGCCGATCGCCTGCCAGCTGCCGATGTCGGCCACCGACTTGTCGATCATCATCGCCTGCGCGTTGAAGTAGTAGGCGATGGTCAGCAGCGCGATGCCGGACAGCCAGGTGGAATATGCCTCCCACTTGAACCAGTGCAGCTCCTTCGGCAGTTCCGCCGGCGCCACCAGGTATTTTTGCGGGTTGTAGAAGCCGCCGCCGTGCACCGCCCACAGTTCGCCGGACACGCCCTTCTTCGCCAGCTCCGAGCCGGGTGCCGGCGGGCGGATCGAATTATCCAGCCAGACGAAGTAGAACGAGGCGCCTATCCAGGCGATGCCGGTGATGATGTGCAGCCAGCGCACGATCAGATTGAGCCACTCAAGGCCGTACGGGATCAGATAGGCGAATGATTCCATGGATACTTTCAGGTAAAGGCTGTGGCTAATTTACAGAAGATAAACGGATTTGATTCCGGCTACATGAACATTGGAGTATATTAAACATATCCGATCCCGTATAACAAAGTACAGAAATACACGCATATGGCCGCCCTGCCGCAACACCTGGACCTGCACCTGATCCGCATTCTCTATCTGCTGCTGGTAGAGAAGAACGTCTCGCGCGTCGCCCTCAAGCTGAATCAGCCGCAGCCCTCGATTTCCGCGTCGCTGCGCAAGCTGCGCGAACTGACCGGCGATCCGCTGCTGGTGCGCGGCGCGCGCGGCATGGTGCCGACCCAGCACGGCGAGAGCCTGCTGATTCCCGCCAAGCGCATCCTCGACGACACCGAGAACCTGTTCCTGAAAAAATCGCCATTCGTGCCGCAGGAAGAAGCGCGCACCTTCCACATCGCCGCGCCGGATTACCTGGACAGCCAGTTCCTGCCCAACCTGGTGGCGCTGCTGCGGCGCGGTTCGCCCAACAGCCGCGTGAAGATCCACGGCCTCGGACCCGGAGTTGACTACGTGCGCCTGCTGTCGGACGGCGAGATGGACCTGGTCATCGCCAACTGGGACGAACCGCCCGAGCACCTGCACATGTCCAAGCTGTTCGAGGACCCGATCATCTGCGTGATGCGCTCCGACTGCCCGTATGCGCTGCGCACCGGCAGCGAGGACATGACGCTCAACGACTACCTGTCGCTGCCACACGTGGCGCCGACGCAGATACTGCCCGGCTACCACGGCGTCATCGACGATTTCCTCGAACGCCAGGGCCTGCAGCGCAACGTCGCGGTGGAATCGGCCTACTTCGGCCTGATCCCCTACATGCTGACGCAAACGGACCTGGTGCTGACCACCGGCCGCCAGTTCGTCCGCTACTACGAACGCAACATGCCGCTCAAGACATTCACTGTGCCGGTCAAGTTTCCGCCGATGCGCTTCTACCAGCTGTGGCATGAACGCGTGCATCAGGCGCCGGAACACAAGTGGCTGCGCGAGCAGGTGTCCACCGCGGCCAAGGCGCTGGGGAAGTAGGCCGCCCATATAAACCGCAACGGATACCACCTATCCATGACGACACTTTCAGAATTAAACAGTTGTGACGCAGCCACCTTCATCGAGCGCCTTCGAGGTATCTACGAGCATTCGCCATGGATACCGGAACGGGCGGCGGCGCAGCGGCCGTTCGTCAATATCACGGCGCTCAAGCTGGCCTTGCAGGGCGTGGTCAGCGCCGCGTCGCTGGATGAGCAACTGGGCCTGATCCGCGCGCACCCCGAGCTGGCGGGCAAGGCCGCCGTGGCCGGACAGCTGACGGCGGAATCGACCAGCGAGCAGGCCAGGTCCGGCCTGCATCTGTGCAGCGCCGAGGAATTCGCCACGCTGCATCGGCTCAACCAAGACTACAACGACAAATTCGGATTTCCCTTCATCCTCGCCGTCAAAGGTCCGGATGGACAGGGGCTGACGCGCCGCGCGATCATCGCCACTTTCACGCGCCGCCTGAAGAACCAGCGCGCCGACGAAATCGCCGAATGCCTCCGCCAGATCAAGCGCATCGCCGAGCTGCGGTTGAACGATCTGCTCGGCGTCGCGCTGGACTTCGGCCCGGCCATCATGCAGTGGTGCGAAACCCTAGGCGCATGGAGCGACGTGGACAACAGCGACGGCGCGGACTTCGACCTGACCTGCGCCTACATGACGCCCGCGCACCGCAGGACCGCCACGCAGCTGACGGACTGGATGCGCGAAGCCGGCATGGACGCGCACATCGACGCCGTCGGCAACGTGGTCGGCGTCTACCGCTCGGACGCGCCGGGAGCGAAGACGTTGATGACCGGTTCCCACTACGACACCGTGCGCAACGGCGGCAAGTACGACGGCCGCCTCGGCATTCTGCTGCCGATCGCCATCGTGCGCCATCTGCACCAGCGCGGCGAGAAGCTGCCTTTCCACTTCGAGATCGTCGGTTTCGCGGAGGAAGAAGGCGTGCGCTTCAAGAGCACTTTCCTCGGCAGTAACGCGGTAACAGGCCGCTTCGACCTGTCGCTGCTGGACCAGACCGACGCCGACGGCATCACCATGCGCGACGCCCTGCTGGCCGCCGGCCATGATGTGACGCGCATTCCGGCCATCGCCCGCGATCCGGCCGAACTGCTCGGCTTTGTCGAAGTCCACATCGAACAAGGGCCGGTGCTGCTGGAGCGCGATCTGGCGCTGGGTGTGGTGACGGCGATCGCCGGCAGCTCGCGCTACCTGGTCGAGCTGACCGGCCTGGCCAGCCATGCCGGCACCACGCCGATGACGATGCGCAAGGACGCCGCGGCGGCGGCAGCGGAGATCGTGCTGCTGGTCGAACGGCGCTGTGGGCAAGGGGCATCGCTGGTCGGCACGGTGGGCCAATTGCAGGTACCCGGCGGCTCGGTCAACGTGATACCCGGCGCGTGCAAGCTGTCGCTGGATATCCGCGCCGCCGACGATGCGGTGCGGCTGGCGGCGGTGAAGGATGTACTGGACGGCATCGCCGCCATCTGCGCGCGGCGCCAGGTGGATTTCAGCCTGCAGCAAATCGTCGATGCCTCGGCCGCGCCCTGCGCGCCGCGTTTGATGGGGCAGTTCGGCGCCGCCATCGAACGCGCCGGCCTGCCTCGCTTCGACCTGCTGTCCGGCGCCGGCCATGACGCGATGGCGATGGCCGCCATCACCGACGTGGCGATGCTGTTCACCCGCTGCGGCAACGGCGGCATCAGCCACAATCCGCTGGAGACGATGACAGCCGACGACGCCGACATCGCCGCAAGAGTACTGCTCGATTTCCTGCGCAATTACGCCTGAGCCGCGGCGCGCCGGCGCCGCACCAGCGCCAACGGCAGCACGCCGGCCAGCAGCAGCGCGATGCTGCCCGGTTCGGGCACCTCGCCGATCAGCGCGAACGAATTGTTGAAGGTGCCAGCGCCGACGATGTCCGTTCCCACCCGCAGCCAGTCAGGGGCCAGCGGCTCGTTGCGTATCCAGCTTTGCAGATCCGGGGCGAACGGCCCGGAACCACCCGCGATGGGACGCGGCGCGGACAGCCAGTAGAACTCCCCGCCAGTCACTTCCACCTGCGGCACGAAGAAGTAGTGGTCCGCCGGCAGATCGAATGGCGTGCCGAAGTTGACGGTGATAGTGACTTCGGTGCCGGTGACCGCACCGTCGCCGCCGGTGGTCTGGTTGGGTATCGGGTTGATGCCATTGAGTACGCTGTTGGCGGCGGTGAAGGTGCCCAGCGTGGTGATGTTGAAGGTCAGGCCGCCGCCAGCGCTGTCGCGACTGTCGAAGGCCACGTCGGAAGGCGAATTGACGCGGGTCGGCACCCGGCCCGAGGGGGGATTGGCCGAATCCTTGGGAAACACCCGGTAGATTTCCGCCACCACCTGGCCGATATTGGCGGCGCTGGCGCCGCCGGTCAGCAAGCCGGTGAAGATGGCGGTGTTGATCCGCGTTTCCGAGGGCAAGATGAAATCGTCCGCCGCTTCGATTTCTATTTTTCCGCCGGCACCGGGCCGTGTCGCGCTGGCCATCAGGCCGTCCGGCGTGCCGGTGCTGAAAAAGAACGGCGCGGCCGATGCCGGCAACGCCGCCGCCATCGCGGCAAGCAGTGCGCCAAGCGCACAGCCGCGCCGGATGTTGGAATGGATGTTCATGTCGCGTCTCCCTGGTCAATGGCCAGCGGGATTGCCGGCCATTCAGGCGCGATGCACAAACTGTGCCCCGGAATACGGCCCAATGAAATCAGGGGCTTGCACTACCAGATGCCGCCGCCACGGCACCGCTTGTCAGGAAAGCCGACAGTTCCCGCCCGACGGCGTCGATCACCGGCGTCCAATCGCCAGCGCAGGATTGGCGGAACAGGCGCATCGACGGATACCACGGCGTATCGCTACGCTCCGTCATCCAGCGCCAGTCGCAGCGGTAGTCGGGCAGCAGTAGCCAGCAAGGCTTGCCCAGCGCGCCGGCCAGGTGAGCGACCGCCGTATCGACGCTGATCACCAGGTCCAGATTGGCGATGACAGCCGCCGTGTCGGCAAAATCGCGCAGTTGCGGACCGATGGCGTGCAGCGTCATGCCGGCGGGCGGCGCCTCCTCTTCTCCCGGTCCTTTTTGCAGACTGACGAAATGCGCCGGCACGCCGCCCAGCGGCGCCAGGGTCAGCAACGAGGGCAGCGAGCGATCCGCGTCGTTCTCGAAGTCCGGATTGCCTTTCCATGCCAGGCCAACGCGCAAGCCCTGCCGCGGCAAAAGACCGTGCCAATGCTTCACCAGTTCCGGCTCCGCCGCGAGATAGGGCACCGACGACGGGATGCTGGCAAGACCGGTGCTGAACAATGCCGGCAAACGCATGGGATGCGTCCAGTAGTCCCAGCCCTCGACGGGCACGGTGCCATCGAAAGCATACACCTCATCGACGCCCGCCAGCGTCGTGAACAATCGCCGCAACGCCGGATGGCAGACCACGGCGATCCGTGCAGCGCCGCGCGCCTTCAGCAGCGCGGCGTAACGGCAAAACTGGATCATGTCGCCCTGTCCCGCTTCCAGCGCGATCACCAGCGATTTTCCTTGCAGCGGCTCGCCGTCCCAGCGCGGACAATGGAAGGCATGGGCCAGGTCATCGAATTGCCAGCGCGCCTCCAGCAACGGCCAGCCTTCGGCAAAGCGTCCCTGGCGCAGCAGCACATAGGCCAGATTGAAGCGCGCCCGTGCATGGCCCGGGTCCAGCGACAGCGCCCGCAGATAACACTGCTCCGCCTCCCGTTCTCGCTTCACGCAAGCCAGCAGAACGCCCAACTGGCTCCACGCGGACGGCGACTCCGGCTCCAACTCGACAGCCGTGCGCATCGCCGCCTCAGAATCGCCGAAACGCCTGGTCTTCAGCAGCAGCACGCCAAGATTCTGATACAGCTGCGCGTGATCGGGCATCAGCGCTATCGCCTGCAGATAGTGGAACTCCGCTTCCGCCAGCGCGCCCTGCCGCTCCTTCAGGTAGCCAAGATTGGCGCGGGCCGCGCCGTGCAACGGCTCCAGCAGCAAGGCCTGCATGAAGCTGTCCTCCGCTCCGGCCAGGTCGCCGGCGGCCATGCGGTGATTGCCATCGAGGTAGGCTTGCTGGGGGTCTGAAAACATCAATCCGGCAGATGCGAGATGAGTGTCGCCAGCTCCGCCGCCGGCAGCGGCTTGCTGAACAAATAGCCCTGGTAGTACTGGCATCCTTCGGCGGCCACGAAGGCCAGTTGCTCCTGCGTCTCCACGCCCTCGGCCAGCACCGACATATTCAACGCCTTGCCCAGCGCGACGATGATGCGCACGATCTCCGCGCCGCTGCCTTCCTTGAAAGCGCCCCAGATGAAGGAACGGTCTATCTTCAACTGATCCAGCGGCAGCCGGTGCAGATAGGAGAGCGATGAGTAGCCGGTGCCAAAATCGTCCAGCGCGAAGCTGACGCCCGCATCGCGCAGCCGCTGCATCTTCGACACCGTGCCCTCCACGTCCTTGAGCAGCAGGCTCTCGGTGAGCTCCAGCCGCAGGTGCGACGGGTTCGCGCCCGTCTCGGCCAGCGCCGCCAGCACCTGCTCGACAAAATCGGGGCGGTGAAACTGCGTTGCGCTGACATTGACAGCCATCTCCAGCGTCGAAGAATGCGGGTCTCGACTCCAGAGCGCCAGCTGGCGGCAGGCTTCCCGCATGACCCAGCGGCCCAGCGGCAAGATCAGGTTGGACTCCTCCGCCACCGGAATGAACTCGCACGGCGGCACCAGTCCGCGCTGCGGATGCTTCCAGCGCACCAGCGCCTCGGCGCCGACCATGCGTCCATCGACACCCATCAGCGGCTGATAGTGCAGCATGAATTCATCATTCTGCACGGCGCGCCGCATGTCGGCTTCCAGCGTTGCGCGCGAGTTGACGCGGATTTGCATGGCGGGGTCGAACAGGGACACGGTATTGCGGCCGGCGGCCTTGGCCTGGTACATGGCCAGGTCGGCACGCTGGAGCAGGTCGTCCACACCGTTGGCTTCATGGTCGAAGACCGTGACGCCGATGCTCGGAGTGCTGTAGTGCTCTACGCCGGCGATATCGAACGGGTCGCAAAAGGCGCGGACAACATTGGCGGCAAGGCCATACGCCGCAGTCGCGACATCTTCCGGCGTATCGCCCAGGTCCTCCAGCAGCACGACAAATTCATCGCCGCCAAAGCGGGCCACCGTGTCATCGCTGCGCACCGCCGTGCCGATACGCTCACCAGCGAGCCGCAGTAATATGTCGCCCTTGTCGTGGCCCCGGGTATCGTTGATGGTCTTGAAGTTATCCAGGTCGATGAACAGGATCGCGCCGGGCCGGGACAGCGACAGCGCATGGCCGATCCGCTCCAGCAGCAGCTGGCGATTCGGCAGTCCCGTGAGTTTGTCGTAAAAGGCCAGGTTGTGAATCTCGGCCTCGATGGCCTTGCGCTCGCTGATGTCACGGAAGTAGATCGTCACGCCCTCCTCCGACGGATAGGCGCGTATTTCGGTCCACAGGTTGAGCGGCGCGTAGTGCTCCTCGAACGACACGACGCTGTTGGTTTCCACCGCACGGTGATAGGCAAGGTAATAAGGCCCGCCAACCGCCTCGGGGAACACCGACCAAACGTTCTTCCCCATCACGTCGGCACGCTGCACCTGCAGCAAACGCTCGGCGTTGCCGTTCATGTAGCGGATATTCCAGCTGCCGTCTAGCATCAGCACCGCATCGGTGATACTTTCGAGGGTCGCTGTCAGGCAGGCCGTCTCCAGTGCCGCCGCGTGCGATTTTGGTGGTCCTTGCATGTTGGTAGCCGGTGCCGCGTGATGTATAGGTTGTTAGCCTATCACATTCAGGCGCCACACCGGCTGGCCGAGGCAGCAAATCAGACGATGCGCGCGCGCTCCAGCATGGCGTGCAACAGGACGTTGCAGCCGGCTTCCAGATGCTCGGATTTGGCATCCTCGATTTCATTGTGGCTGATGCCGTCCTTGCAGGGCACGAAGATCATTCCCGCCGGCGCCAGGCGGGCGGCGTAGATCGCGTCGTGACCTGCGCCGGAGACCACGTCCATCGTCGAATATCCCAGCTTGGCGGTGGCGTTGCGCACCGCGTCCACGCAATCAGGATGGAACGGGCACGGCGGATAGTAGGACACGCGCTCGATCGAAATCTTCAGGCCGGTTTCGACGCGGGTTTTGTCGATAAAGGCCAGCATCTCTTCGTGCATGGTGTTGAGCAGCTCGTCGTTCACGTTGCGCAGGTCGATGCTGAATTTGACTTCGCCCGGGATCACGTTGCGGCTGTTCGGGAATACCTGCACCATGCCTACCGTGCCGCGTCCATACGGCGGGTAGCGGTTGGCGATGGCCACCACTTCCTGCATGATCCTGGTCGACACCTGCAGCGCATCCTTGCGCAGGCCCATCGGCGTCGGGCCAGCGTGCGCCTCCATGCCGGTGACCACGCAATCGTACCAGGACAGGCCCATCACCGCCGGCACCACGCCGATCACCTTGTCGGCGTCTTCAAGCACGGGGCCTTGCTCGATATGGGTTTCGAAGTAGGCGCCGATAGGATGGTCGCCCGGAACCTGGTCTCCCTTGTAGCCGATGCGCGCCAGTTCCTCGCCGACGGACTTGCCCTCGGTGTCCTTGGCGGCGTAGGCCGTCTCCAGGCTGAAGGCGCCGCAAAATACGCCGGACCCCATCATCACCGGCACGAAACGCGAGCCTTCCTCGTTGGTCCAGAAGGCCACTTCAATCGGCGCCTCGGTCTTGATCTTCAGATCGTTCAGCGTGCGCACGACTTCCAGGCCCGCCAGCACGCCGTAGTTGCCGTCGAATTTTCCGCCGGTGGGCTGGGTGTCGATATGGCTGCCGGTCATCACCGGCGGCAGCGCGTTGTTGGTGCCGTCGCGGCGCATGAACACGTTGCCGATCTGATCGATGGTGACCGACATGCCGGCGTCCTTCGCCCAGCCGACCACCAGGTCGCGGCCCTGCTTGTCCAGGTCCGTCAGCGCCAATCGCTTGACGCCGCCCTTGGGCGTTGCGCCGATCCGGGCCAGTTCCATCAACGCCGCCCACAGGCGGTCGCCATTAATACGCATGTCGCTCATAATCAAATCTCCGTTAAATCCGTCATTCCTGCGCAGGCGGGAATCCATACTTCGCCGCCCTGGTGATGGCCTATGGATTCCCGCTTTCGCGGGAATGACGGTTGGTATGGTTAGCGCGCCGACGTCGGCTTGAATGCCGGGCGGTCGATGTGGCGGCCCGCGCCCTCCACCGCCATCAGCACGCCGCGATGGAACACGACGTTGCCGGCGGCCAGCGTGGTGCTCGGGATGCCGCGCACGGTGCGGCCTTCGAAAACGTTGAAGCCGCCCTTGGCGAACTGCGTCAGCGACGAGATGGTGCGGGTTCCTTCCGGATCCCAGACGACGATGTCGGCATCGGCGCCCACGGCGATCACGCCCTTGCGTGGATACATGTTGAAAATCTGCGCGGTGTTGGTCGATGTGACCTTGACGAACTCCGACGGCGTCAGCAGACCGGTGTTGACGCCCGCGTCCCACACCACCGACATGCGATCCTCCACCCCGCCGCAACCGTTGGGGATCCTGGTGAAATCATCCTTGCCGGCGGCCTTTTGCTCGGCGCAGAAGGTACAGTGATCGGTGGCCGTGGTATGCAGGTTGCCCCCCACCAGCCCTTGCCACAACGCGGCCTGATGATGCTTGCTGCGGAACGGTGGACTCATCACATGGGCGGCCGCATATTCGAGATCGTCGCTGTGATACACGCTGTCGTCGATGACCAGGTGGCCGGCCAATGCTTCGCCGTACACGCGCTGCCCATGGGCACGCGCGCGGGTGATGGCCTCCAGCGATTCGGCGCAGGAGACGTGGACGATATAGACCGGCGTGTTCATCACATTGGCAATCGCGATGGCGCGGTTTGCGGCCTCCGCCTCCACTTCCGGCGGCCGTGACAGCGGATGCGAGCTCGGTCCCGTCAAGCCGCGCTTGAGCAGATCCTGCTGCAGCTGAAATACCAGCTCGCCGTTTTCCGCATGCACGGTCGGCATCGCGCCCAGTTCCAGGCAGCGGCGGAAGCTCTTCACCAGCGTTTCATCGTCGGCCATGATGGCGTTCTTGTACGCCATGAAGTGCTTGAAGCTGTTGACGCCGTGATCCCGCACCAGGATCTCCATGTCGCGGTGCACGGTCTCGTCCCACCACGTGATCGCCACGTGGAAGCTGTAATCGCCGGCGGCCTTCTTGGCCCAGCCGCGCCACTGGTGGTAGGCCTCGATCAGGTTCTGCTTCGGCGCGGGGATGACGAAGTCGATGATGGTGGTGGTGCCGCCGGCCAGCCCTGCGGCGGTGCCGGTGTAGAAATCATCCTGGGTGACGGTGCCCATGAACGGCAAATTCATGTGCGTATGCGGGTCTATCCCGCCAGGCATCACGTACTGCCCGCTGGCGTCGATCACCTTGGCCGAAGGCGGGGCGTCCAGACCTTCGCCCACGGCGATGATCTTGTCGCCGTAGCACAGCACATCGGCCTTGAAGGCGCGGTCGGCGTTGACGACGGTACCGCCGCGAATGATAGTTGACATGGACATCTCCTGAATCTTTTAGGGGTGGGCCGGCGCCCGTATCGCGGGCACGGCTTTACCCTTCATCATAACCCCATACACCAATGCCGAAATAGCGATTCCGACAAACCAGGCGTAGGTATAAATCGTCTTGAACCCGGCCCCCACGTCGGGGAAGGAAGCCGGGAATGCGGCATTGAGGAAGCCGGGTATGTTGGGCAGCACGCCGATCACGAACGCCACCAGCGCGGCCATGTTCCAGCCCTTGCCGTACGAGTACTGGCCGTCTTCGCGATACAGCTCGCCGACGTTCAACTCGGTCTTGCGCACCAGGTAGTAGTCGACAATCAGGATGCCGGCGATGGGGCCCAGCAGCGCGGAATAGCCGATCAGCCAGGTGAAGATGTAGCCCTGCGTGGATTCCAGTATCTTCCAGGGCATCATCAGGATCGCGATGCCGGCCGTGATGTAGCCGCCGACCTTATACGAAATATGCTTGGGCGCCAGCGACGAGAAATCGTAGGCCGGGCCGACCAGGTTGGCGGCCAGGTTGACGGAGACGGTGTCGATCAACAGGATCACCAATGCGATCAGCACGGCGGCGCCGGTCATGCGGCTGGACAGGTCGACTGGATCCCAGATCGCCTTGCCGTACAAGACCACCGTTGCCGAAGTGACGATCACCGCCATCATCGCCAGCAGGCCCATAGGCACCGGCAAGCCGACCGACTGGCCGATGACCTGGTCGCGCTGCGATTTGGCGAAGCGGGTGAAGTCGGGAATATTCAGCGCCAGCGTGGCCCAGAAGCCCACCATCGCCGTCAGCGAAGGCCAGAACACGGACCAGAACTGGCCTGCCTTCTTGCCACCCTCGACGAACTGCGAAGGCGCCGACAGCAGGTCGCCGAAACCGCCGGCTTTGTTGTAGACCCATCCCAGCAGCACAAAGCAGATCAATATCTTCAGCGGCGCGGTGTAGGTTTCCAGCTTGCGGATCGCGTCCATGCCGTGCACGATGTACCAGAACTGGATGCCCCAGAAGGCCAGGAAGCACAGCAGCTGTCCGCCGTTGATGCCCAGGCCTGCGATTTTCTCGCCGCCGATTTCACCGCCCATCAGAACGCCCAGCAGCGTGTAGATCATCTGGCCGCCGAACCAGGTCTGGATGCCGTACCAGCCGCAAGCGACGATGGCGCGCATCAACGCGGGCAAGCGCGCGCCCGATGTACCGAACGAGGAACGGGCCAACACCGCGTATGGAATGCCGTACTTGGTGCCGGCGTGGCCGATCAGCAGCATCGGCAGCAGCACGATCGCGTTCGCGAGGAACACCGTGAGCACCGCCTGGTAGCCGGACATGCCGCCCTCGATCAAGCTGGCGGACAGCGTGTAGGCCGGAATGCACATCACCATGCCGACCCACAGCGCGGCGAAGTGATACCAGCGCCAAGTACGCTGCGCCGCCGTGGTCGGGGCCAGGTCTTCGTTCCAGAGTTGCGTGCTGCCAGAGAGTTCTTTGCTCACGGGGCTTTCTCCAAAGGTTGATGTATCCTTCTATCGCTGCAAGTTCCGTACCCGAGATGTCTATGCCGTTTCGGTCGCCTTCACGTTTTCCGCGCGCGGGTTGCGCGGGTCCTGCGTCCAGTTCATGTATGGCTTGCCCGTATCCTGCGGCACCATCGTGATGCAGCCCTGCACCGGACAAGTGATCTCGCACAGGTTACACCCGACGCATTCTTCCTTGATGACTTCATACGTGCGCGTGCCGGTGGCGGCATCGATCAGCTGCGCGATCGACTGGTGCGAGGTATCTTCGCATGCCACGTAGCAGCGGCCGCACTTGATGCAGTCGTCCTGGTTGATCTGCGCGATCACCTGGTAGTTCATGTTCAGGTATTTCCAGTCCGTCGTATTCGGCACAGCCTTGCCGACGAATTCGCTGATGCTCTTGTAGCCCTTCTCGTCCATCCAGCGCGACAGGCCGTCCTTCATCTCTTCGACGATGCGGAAGCCGTGCAGCATGGCGGCGGTGCACACCTGCACGCAGCCCGAACCCAGCGCCATGAACTCCGCCGCGTCGCGCCAGTTGCCGATGCCACCGATGCCGGAAATCGGCAGGCCCTTGGTTTGCGGATCGCGTGCGATCTCGGCCACCATGTTCAGCGCGATCGGCTTGACCGCCGAACCGCAATAGCCGCCGTGGGTGCTGGCGCCGCCGACGATGGGGAAGGCCACCATCTGGTCCAGGTCCAGGTGCGTGATCGAGTTGATGGTGTTGATCAGCGAAACCGCGTCCGCACCGCCGGCCTTGGCGGCGCGCGCCGGGGCGCGCACGTCGGTGATGTTCGGCGTCAGCTTGACGATGACCGGCAGCTTCGAGTGCGTCTTGCACCAGCGCGTGACCATCTCCACGTATTCGGGAACCTGGCCCACGGCGGCGCCCATGCCGCGCTCCGGCATGCCGTGCGGGCAGCCGAAATTGAGTTCGATGCCGTCGGCGCCGGTCGCTTCCACCAGCGGCAGGATATCGGCCCACAGTTTTTCTTCGCACGGCAGCATCAGCGAGACGATGATGACGCGGTCCGGCCAGTCCTTCTTGACCTGCGTGATCTCTTCAAGGTTGATCGCCAGCGAACGGTCGGTAATCAGCTCGATGTTGTTGAAGCCGAGGACTTCGCGGTTCTTGCCGTAGTGCGCCGAGTAGCGCGACGACACATTGACGGCGGCAGGATCCTCGCCCAGCGTTTTCCACACCACGCCACCCCATCCCGCTTCGAATGCGCGCACCACGTTGTAGGCCTTGTCGGTCGGCGGCGCGGACGCCAGCCAGAACGGATTGATGGACTTGATGCCGCAGAATTCTATGCTCAGGTCAGCCATTATGCAGCCTCCTTCATACCGTTGATGTCTTGATGGATGGCGTGTGCCGCCAATTTCCCGTGCTGTACCGCCTGCACGGTCAGGTCCTGTCCGGGCGCCACACAATCGCCGCCGGCGTAGATACGCGGCAGGACTGTGCGGAACTGATCATCGACATGGATTTTGTCGCCGTCGCGTTTCAGCGTTTTCGCCAGTGGATCACTGATGCTCGTTTCGTCCATGCTCTGGCCGATGGCTTTGAAGATCGCGTCGGCCGCGATCTCGAAAGTCTCACCGGTGCCAGCCAGACGGCCGTTGGTGATTGCGGTTTTCTCGAAGCGCATGCCGCGCACGCGGCCCGCTTCGTCCAGCAGCACTTGCTGCGGCTGGGCCCAGGTGCGCATGCGGACCTGGTTTTCCTTCGCAATATGTTGTTCGTGTTCGGTGGCGCTCATCGCGTCGAAGCCGCGGCGGTACACCAGCGTGACTTCTTCCGCGCCCAGGCGCTGGATCTGTACCGCCATGTCGATGGCGGTATTGCCGGCGCCGATGACGATGGCGCGCGCGGGCAGCGGCAGCTTGCTCAGGTCATCTGCCTGGCGCAGCGCGGCGATGTAGTCGACGGCCGCCAGCAGGCCGGGCGCGTCCTCACCGGTCAGGCCCAGCTGCTTGCTGGCGCCAAGGCCCAGGCCGAGGAACACGGCGTCGTACTGCGCGTGCAAATCCTTCAGCTGCACATTGCCGCCGAGTGCCTGGCCGTGCTTGATCTCGATGCCGCCGATTTGCAGCAGGAAGTCCACTTCCTTCTGCGCGAAGTTGTCGGTCAGCTTGTACTTGGCGATGCCGTATTCATTGAGGCCGCCGGATTTCTCCTTGGCCTCGTAGATCACCACGTCGTTGCCCAGCATCGCCAGGCGGTGCGCGCACGACAGGCCCGCAGGCCCGGCGCCGACGACGGCGATCTTCTTGCCGGTCGATGCGGCGCGCTTGAACGGGTGCTCGCTGATCGTCATGTTGTCGATGGCGTAGCGCTGCAGCAGGCCGATCTTCACCGGCTGGCCTTCCGCATCGTGATTGCGCACGCAGGCGTCCTCGCACAGGATCTCGGTTGGACAGACGCGCGAGCAGCTGCCGCCCAGGATGTTCTGCTTCAGGATGCCGACGGCCGCGCCGTTGACGTTGCCGTCGTGGATATTGCGGACGAAACTGGCGACGTCGATATCCGATGGGCAGATGCGCGTGCATGGCGCGTCGTAGCAATACAGGCAGCGCGAGCTTTCAATCGCGGCCTGGCGCGCATTGAGCGCCGGCGCCAGGTCTGTGAAGTGTTCCGCCAGTGTGGCGTTGGCTTCCTTCGGCTGGGGCATGTATTTGAGAGATTCGATCATCATACGATTTCCTGGCTAATGCTTGGAGAACGTCGTCCCCGCGAAAGCGGGGATCCATACTTCGCGTGACGCCATGCTGTGTATGGATTCCCGCCTGCGCGGGAATGACGGGAGCTTACTTCATCTGAGGGAATGCAAATTCTGCGCCAGCGCTTGCGGTGTTCGGCCAGCGCTGCATCACCGCCTTGTGGCGCGTGTAGAAACGCACGCCCTCGGGACCATATGCGTGATGGTCGCCGAACAGGCTGCGCTTCCAGCCGCCGAAACTGTTGAAGGCCATCGGCACCGGCAACGGCACGTTGACACCGACCATGCCCACCTGGATCTGCCGCACGAACTCGCGCGCCACGCCGCCGTCGCGGGTGTAGATCGCCACGCCGTTGCCGTACTCGTTGCGGTTGATAAGTTCCACCGCACTGCCAACGTCCGGCGAGCGCAGCATGCACAGCACGGGGCCGAAAATCTCTTCCTTGTAAATCGTCATATCCGGCGTGACATGATCGAACAAAGTGCCGCCGATGAAGAAGCCGTTCTCGCGTCCTGCTACGACATGGTTGCGTCCATCGACCACCAGTTTCGCGCCCTGCTCCACGCCTTCGCCGATCAAGCGCTCTATGCGCTGCTTGGCCGCGCTTGAAACGACAGGCCCCATTTCGGCGTCGGACGCCATGCCGTCGCGCACTTTCAGTGCGGCGGTGCGCTTTGCCAGTGCATCGACAATCTTGTCGCCGGCATCGCCGACGGCCACCACCACCGAGATCGCCATGCAGCGTTCGCCGGCGGAACCGTAGGCCGCGCCCATCAGCGCATCGACAGTCATTTCCATGTCCGCATCCGGCATCACGACCATGTGGTTCTTGGCGCCGCCCAGCGCCTGCACGCGCTTGCCCGCGGCGCAACCGCGCGAGTAGATGTATTCCGCGATCGGCGTCGAACCGACAAAGCTCACCGCCTGCACCACAGGATGATCGAGCAGCGCATCGACAGTCACCTTGTCGCCCTGAATGACGTTGAACACACCGTCCGGCAACCCCGCTTCCTTCAACAGCCGCGCATGCAGCAGCGACGGCGACGGATCGCGCTCGGAAGGCTTGAGGATGAAGGTGTTACCGCACGCCAGCGCCACCGGGAACATCCACATCGGCACCATCACCGGGAAGTTGAACGGCGTGATGCCGGCCACCACGCCCAGAGCCTGGCGCATCGACCAGGCGTCGATGCCGCGCGAGATCTGGTCGGTGAATTCTCCCTTCAGCATCTGCGGGATGCCGACCGCGAATTCCACCATCTCGATGCCGCGCGCCACTTCGCCCTGCGCATCGGCGAAGGTCTTGCCGTGTTCGCGCGTCAGCATCGCCGCGAATTCGTCGGTGTGCTGCTGGCACAGCTGCAGGTACTTGAACAGGACGCGCGCGCGCGTCAGCGGCGGCGTGGCGGACCATGCGGGGAAAGCCTTCTCCGCCGCGCACGCGGCGGCGTCGACTTCTTCCGTCGTACCCAGCGCGACCCTGGCCACCGGCTCGCCCAGCGCCGGATTGAACACGTCCGCGTAGCGGCCGCTTTGCGTATCGACTTTGACGCCGTTGATGTAATGGGTGATGGTGTCCAGGTTGCTCATAACGTTCTCTCTAAAATTCGGATCAGCCCAGCAGGGTGTCCGCGTCCACATACGTATAGCCAAGGCCATGCGCCACCGCTTCATAGGTGACGTGGCCGAGACAGACATTCAAACCGTTCTTCAGGTGCGGATTGGCCTTCAGGGCCTTCTGCCAGCCCTTGTCGGCCAGCGCCACCGCGTGGCCTATCGTTGCGTTGTTCAGTGCGAAGGTCGACGTGCGGGCGACGGCGCCCGGCATGTTGGCCACGCAGTAGTGCACCACGCCGTCGACCACGTAGGTCGGCTTCTCGTGCGTGGTGGCGTGCGACGTTTCAAAGCAGCCGCCCTGGTCGATCGCCACGTCGACCACCACCGCGCCCGGCTTCATGCGCGCAATCATGGCCTTGGTCACCAGCTTGGGCGCGGCGGCGCCGGGCACCAGCACGCCGCCGATGACCAGGTCCGCATCAAGCACCGCTTCCTCGATCGAGTGCGCGTTCGAGAACATCGTCGAGATGCGGTTGCCGTACACCAGGTCGAGCTGGCGCAGGCGGTCGATATTCTTGTCCAAAATCGTCACGCGGGCGCCGATGCCGACCGCCATCTGCAAGGCGTTGGTGCCGACCACGCCGGCGCCGATGATGGCGATATGGCCGGGCGCCACGCCGGGCACGCCGCCCAGCAGCAGGCCCATGCCGCCCTTGGATTTTTCCAGGTGCGCGGCGCCTGCCTGGATCGACATGCGCCCCGCCACCTCGCTCATCGGCGCCAGCAGCGGCAGGCCGCCGTTCGCGCCGGTGATGGTTTCGTAGGCGATGCAAACCGCGCCGGATTCCACCAGGGCCTTGGTCTGCCCGGGGTCCGGCGCCAGGTGCAGATAGGTGTACAGGATCTGCCCTTTCCGCAGCATGGCGCATTCTTCCGGCTGCGGTTCCTTCACTTTGACGATCATCTCGGCACGGGCGAAAATCTCGCTCGCCTCCTCGACGATGGTCGCGCCGGCGCCTTCATACATCGCATCGCTCAGGCCGATGGCGACGCCGGCGTTTTTCTGCACTACCACTTGATGACCACGCAATACGAGTTCCTTGACGCTGGCCGGGGTAAGGCCGACGCGGGACTCCTGGTTTTTGATCTCTTTTGGGACGCCTACCAGCATGGTGTTCTCCTTGTCAGTCGAGGTTTTTCAGTACAGTCGTCAGCTTTCCAAAAAGTTCGTCGATATGTTTTTTCTCCAGCACCAGCGGCGGCGACAGCGCGATGATGTCGCCCGTCGTGCGTATCAGGACGCCGTCGGCAAAGGCCTGCTTGAACGCGGCGAAGGCGCGGGCGCCCGGCTTGCCGGCGATGGGCGCCAGCTCGATGCCGGCGATCAGGCCGATGGTGCGGATGTCGATCACGTGCGGCAGTCCCTTGAGCGAGTGCACCGCGTCGGCCCAGTATTCGGCCATGCCGGCGGCGTGTTCGAGGATCTTCTGTTCCTTGAACACATCCAAGGTCGCCAGCGAGGCGGCGCAGGCGACCGGGTGGCCCGAGTAGGTGTAGCCGTGGAACAGTTCGATGCCGGCCGGCGCTTCCATGAAGGCGTCGTGGATGAATTTTTTACTGAACACCGCGCCCATCGGGATCACGCCGTTGGTCAGGCCCTTGGCGGTGGTCATCATGTCCGGTTCGACGTCGAAGTAGTCGGCCGCGAACGGCGTCGTCAGGCGGCCGAAGCCGGTGATCACTTCATCGAAGATCAGCAGAATGCCGTGCTTGGTGCACAGCTCGCGCAGGCGCTTCAGGTAGCCCTTGGGCGGAATCAGCACGCCGGTCGAACCAGCCACCGGCTCGACGATGACGGCGGCGATGGTCGACGCGTCATGCAGCGCGACGATGCGTTCCAGTTCGTCGGCCAGCTCGGTGCCGTATTCCGGTTCGCCGCGGGTGTAGGCGTTCTTCTCGAGGTTGTGCGTGTGCGGCAGGTGATCGACGCCGGGCAGCATGACGCCATACGGCTTGCGGTTGCCGGCGATGCCGCCGACCGAGATGCCGCCGAAGCCGACGCCGTGGTAGCCGCGCTCGCGGCCGATCAGGCGGGTGCGGCTCGCCTCGCCGCGCGCCTTGTGGTAGGCCAGCGCGATCTTCAGCGCCGTGTCCACCGCTTCGGAGCCGGAGTTGGTGTAGAACACGTGGCCGAATTTGTGATTGGTGTACTCCATCAGCTTTTCGGCCAGGTCGAAGGCGGCCGGGTGGCCCATCTGGAAGGTCGGCGCGAAATCCAGCTGGCCGACCATCTCGCGCACGGCGGCGACGATCTTCGGCTGCGCGTGGCCGCAGGGCACGCACCACAGGCCGGCGGTGCCGTCGAGGATGGAGTTGCCGTCGACATCCTTGTAGTACATCCCTTCGGCCGATACCAGCAGGCGCGGATGCGCCTTGAAGTCGCGGTTGTTGGTAAACGGCATCCAGAAGGACGCCATCGATTCAGGTCTGGACTCGTTCATGCTCATCTCCTGTGATACAGCTCAATTCAGCTTCGAGTTTGCTCGCAAACGTAAGGATTTTTTTGACGAACCGTAAAAAAATTTACCAGTTGGCAAAATGATGATGCAATAATAGACAGCGCAACAACTATGGCACAGATACACAAATATCAAAACTGTCCAACCGTACTGGCAACAAAAACACTACAGTTTTGCTTTACGCAGCAATTGGAGTCAAGGATGGACCTAGCGAATCCTGTGATCGATCAAGCCGACTGTCCGCCCGGAGCGGCCGGCTGGCCCGTGCTCGCCATAGAGCGCAGCAAGAAAGGCAGCCTGGTCGACCAGATCGTCGCCGCCATCAGCGCCATGGTGGGACGCCGGGAGTTGCGCATCGGAACCAAAATGCCCTCCGTACGGCAATTTGCGAAGTGTAATGGCATCAGCACCTTTACAGTTGTCGAATCCTATGACCGTCTGGTGACCCTGGGACTGTTGTCATCGCGCCGCGGTTCCGGCTATTTCGTGGCCCGCCAGGACGTTCCCGCAACACTGCTGCCTTCCACGCTGCAAGCCACGCCGACCGCCATCGACGCCCTCACTCCCGACCTGTATTCCGGCACCTCCGAGGCGCTGGCCGTGGGGGCCGGCTGGTTGCCGCCCGAGTGGTATGGCGAGGACACCATCCTCGACGCCGTGCGCCACGCGATGCGCATCCCGGCCAACCGCCTGCGCGGCTACGGCCACCCGCTGGGCTTCCCGTCGCTGCGCCAGCAGCTGTCGTCGACGCTGAGCGACGAGCTGTTCCCGGTCGAGCCGGAGCAGGTGCTGCTGACCCACGGCGCCACCCACGCCTTCGACCTGATCCTGCGCACGCTGACCAAGCCGGGCGACACCGTGTTTGTCGAGGATCCCGGCTACAGCAACCTGCTGTCGCTGATACGCCACCACGGCTGCGTGCCGGTCGGCATTCCGCGCGGCGAGAACGGCCTGGATTTCGACACGCTGGCCAGACAGGCGGCGCAGACCCAGCCCAAGCTCATGTTCGTCAACACGGTGCTGCAAAACCCGCTGGGCACCTCGCTCAGCGCGGCGCAGGCGCACCGCCTGCTCGGCCTGGCCGAGCAGTTCGACTTCTGGCTGGTGGAGGACGACATCTACCGCGAGCTGGCGCCGCGCGGCGAAGCCTCGCTGGCGGCGATGGACGGCCTGCGGCGCGTGATCCGCGTCGGCAGCTTCTCCAAGACCTTGTCGCCGGTGCTGCGCGTGGGCTCGATCTGCGCGTCGGCCTCGCTGATCCCCGAGCTGCTGCGGGTGAAGATGCTGGCCGGGCTGACCACCTCCGAGATCAACGAGCGCGCCGTCTACCACGCGATCACCGCGCGGCCCTATAAGCGCATGGTGGACAAGCTGGCCGCGCAGCTGGAGGCCGGTCGCGAACGCACCATCGACAGCCTGCGCAGCGCCGGCATGGAACCGCTGGCGCGGCCGCGCGGCGGCATGTTCGTCAGTGCCGGCTGGAGCGACGCGCCCACCGCCGACTGGAACGGCAAGATCATCGCCGACCAGGCGCTCAAGTCCGGCATCCTGCTGTCGCCGTGCGACTTCTTCATGCTGCGCGCACCGGAATCGATCTGGTTCCGGTTCAACGTGGCCTACACCGACCAACCACAACTCCTGACCTTCCTGAGACTCATATGCCGACAGCAAAACTGAATGCAGAGCCAGCGCCGAAGATCAAGCGGCGCGTTCTCAACCGCGACAAGCTCGAAGCCGACATCGCCGCCGAGGCGGTGCGCGTGTTTGCCGAATGCGGCTACGAGGGCACGTCGATCGCCACCGTGGCGGAAAACGCCGGGCTGTCGAAGCAGAACCTGATGTACTACTTCCCGACCAAGCAGGCGCTGTACCAGCGCGTGCTGGACGAGGTGCTGGACGAATGGCTGGAACGCATGGAAAACCTGGCCGCCGAGGACCAGGATCCGCGCGAGGTGCTGCGCACCTACGTGCAGGCCAAGCTGAAGTTCTCGCGCGAGCAGCCGTGGGCGTCGCGCGTGTATGCGATGGAAGTGATCAGCGGCGCGCAGCTGTACGGCGAGCAGATACAGAGCCGCGTGGTGCCGCTGGTGCGCAAGGATATCGAGGTGTTCGAGAAGTGGATCAGCGAGGGCAAGATCGCGCCGATCAACGCGACCCACCTGCTGTTTGCGATCTGGGCGATGACCCAGTCCTATGCCGATTTCTCGGCGCAGATGGCGCTGGTGTTGAACCGCAAACAGCTGACGAAAAAGGACTTCGACGATGCCGAGAAGGTCATCGTCGACATGGTGCTGGCGGCGATCAGCGTGCCGCAGCCTGCTTGCGGCGGCGGGCAATAAAGCCCATCAAACCCAGGCCGGCCAGCAGCATCGCGTAGGTTTCCGGTTCCGGCACGGCACTGACGCTGCCGAAGCCTTGCACGTTGATGGACTTGAAGAAGTGGTTGGCGTTGATCTGCACCGACGAGCTCCATGAATCGACGATCACATTCCCGTTGATTACACCGCTGCCGCCGGTTACGCTGGCCTTCGGTGCCAGGATGTTGGCGGTCAGGCCGGTGTGCACGCCCAGATCGGTCGCCTGGTAGAAGTTGAACAGCACGTTGTAATTCTCGAAGCCCTGGTAGCCGCCGTTGAAGCTGGCCTTGTCGCCGCTGACGTTGAAGATCAGCGTGGAGCCGGCGTTCAGGTTGCTGAAGTTGAAATAGGTGACGGAGGACAGCGACTTGGCGTCGATATCGATCACTTCGACAGCCTTCTTGCTGCCGGTGATGTTCAAGCCGCCCCACTGGACCGCCGCGCTGCCGGTGGTCGCCAGCTTCGACAGCGAGGACGAGGTGCTCTTCAACTGGGTGCTCAGCGCACCCAGGTTGATCGGCGCGGTACCGGTCTTGACAGGCGAGTACATGTCGACCTGCTTGGTGACGCTGGTCGTGCCGCCGACATAGGTGTCGCCGTTCTTGATCGAGCCGCTGGTGAATTTCAGGTTGCCGCCGGCGATCAGCGAATAGCTGCCTATCGCATCAACGTTGTTGTAGTTGACCGAGTAATTGTTCAGCTGGACATCGCGGCCGGCCATGATCGCGCCTTCGACGTCGGCGCTTTGCGCCTTGAAGTCGGTGAACGAAAATACGTTGGCGCCATGCAGGCCCAAGTCCAGCACGGCCGCCTGCGCGCCGCCCAGCGAGGCGATGGCAAGTACAACGGCGGAAACAGCACTTTTCGCGGCAGCAGTCATGATGAAATTCCTATAAAGCAATTTAAGTTACTTCAAGGATATCACAACTTCATATTTCATTTCTGAATCACAAGTAAAAATACACCGGCTGCGCTTCAAATGCGACGAAAAAAAATCAACGATGACCAAATGGCCATCGTTGATCCGGGTGTTTGTTGCGGTAAGGCAGGGCTTACTGTTTGCGGCGGCGGGCGATGGCGCCCATCAGGCCGAGGCCGGCCAGCAGCATGGCGTACGTTTCCGGTTCCGGCACCGGCGCGGTCGGCACGGTGCCGCTGAAGCTTTGCAAGTGGACCTCGCCGTACTGATTCAGCGTCTTGGCGAACACGCCGCCTTCGACGTTGGCGCCGCCCGTATTGCTGAAACTGCCGTCCGCGACCAGCACCTGGCCACCGAAGGTGCGGCCGACGCTGACGCTGGTGTCGTGGCCGGCGAAGTTCCAGATCAGCTTGCTGCCCAGGCTTTGCGCCTGGTTGAAGTTGGCCATCAGGTTCAGCGTGGAGTCGTTGGTGTTGAAGATCACCGTGCTGGCGTTGCTCAGGTTGAACGAAATATCCGTGGTCGTGGACGAGAAGATCTTCGTGTCGAGCGCGGTCAGGTCGAACACCAGCACGCCGTTGACGCCGCTGCCGTTCAGCGTCACCTGGTGGTCGTTGTTGCTGAAGACCACCGAGGTGCCGGCGGTCGCCTGCAGCGACGACAACTGGCTCGACAGCCCGGTCATCACCGACGAGAAGTTGGTCGACGTCGATGCGGCCAGGGTGCTGTTCATGATGCCGGTCGGGGCGTTGAGTACGTTGTTGTTATTGGTGCCGCTATAGCTGGCAGCATGGCCCTTGCCGTTGAAGTTGACGCTGGAGGCGCTGCCGGCGATCCAGGCGTCGCCGTTGAAGCTCGAATTGCTGGCCGAGCCGCCGACATAGGTGCTGCCGCTATTGACGTTGACGCCGCTGGCGTTGCCGCCGACCACAGCACCCAGGCCGTTCACATGCGTATTGCCGCTGTAATTGCCGCCCACGGTCAGGCCGGCGTAAGCCGAGGCCGGCGTGTCGTTGACGTGCTGTACATAATCGCCGCCGACGGCGTCGCCGCCCACGTAAGTGCGGCCGTCGACGTGCGAGGTCGAGTTCAGGTTGCCGCTGACCACCACATTGAACTGGCGCAGCATCTCGGTCGCGCTCAACGGGGCGGCCTGGGCCGCGCTGGAAACCATGGCGACGACGGCCAGGGCAAGACGGGTACGGGTGATCATCAATCTGTCCTCAAGAAAAAGAAGGAGCGGCCTTGCGGCCACTCAACAATTACCAAATATTAATAACAATTGCAATTAGCATATCATAATTTCCTGTCGGCAGTCCATCGTAAAAGCACATTTTGATAATAATTACGCTAAGCTAGAGGGCTGTTACCTCTTGAGTATCGCCATGCCCAGCTTTGAACCATTCCAGCTGCACACTCCGCGCCTGACCCTGCGCTTTGTGGAAACCGCCGACGCCGCCGCCATGTTCCGCCTGTTCTCCGATCCGGAAGCGCTGCGCCACTGGAGCAGCGCCCCCTGGCTGGACATTTCCCAGGCTGTCGACAATATCGAACAGACGCAGCGCGCCTACCTGGACGGCAGCGCGCTGCGCCTGGCCATGGCGCTGCCGGACGGCGAGGTGATCGGCACCGCCACGCTGTACGCCTTCGACCGCCGCAACCACCGCTGCGAAATCGGCTACATGCTGGCGCGGCCGCACTGGGGCCGGCGCTACATGCAGGAGGCGCTGGCGGCGCTGATCAGCCACGGCTTCGGCCCGCTGGAGCTGCATCGCATCGAAGCCGATATCCATCCCGATAACATTGCCTCCGCCCGCCTGCTGGAAAGCCTGCATTTCCAGGTCGAGGGGCATCTGCGCGAGCGCTGGTTCGTCGGCGGCGAAATCTCGGGCAGCACCATCTACGGCCTGCTGCGCAGCGACTGGACCACTCATCGCGTGGAATAACCGGTTCATTCCGCCGAAACCGCCGTTGGTCGGAATCCTCTGTTGGCCATGGGAAGGCTTTGTTACAGTGATTCCATCGCAACGATTTGATGGAGACACGACATGAGCAAATTCAACAGCCAGGCGGTGGTCGATCTGCTGGAAGAAATCTTCCACGCCTTCGCGCAAACGATACGGTACGGCGTGCGCCTGGTGCAGCGCATGTCGCCGCCGGCGCTGCTGGGTGCGGCGCTGATCCTGGCCTTCATCCTGACCATCCTGCCGCTGGCGATGGTGCTGTTCGCCTTCTTCCTGCTGCTGAAGATCGCGGTCGGCGCGTGCGTGGTCGGCAGCCGCCGCCAGCGCCGCCACCAGGAGCACAAGCAATGAAGAAATCCCGGCTGGCCAAGGCCGGCTACGACAACGCCAAGAGCCTGCTCGACATCGTCCGCGAGATAGGCGAAACCGCGGTCAGCCTGTGGTGGCGTTTCTTCGACTGGCTGGCCCAGGTCGAGTGGCGCAAGCTGATGATGATCTGGCTGCTGTTGCTGATCTTCGGCCTGACGCCGTTCGGCCTGCCGAAGCAGACCGGCGCCTTCATCCTGCTGTCGTTCGGCCTGAAGGTGCTGGCCGGCGGCAAGCGCAAGGCCGAGATCGAGGCGCGCCACGCCACCAGCCACGCCGACGAGGAAGGCATGGAACGGCGCGTGGTCGAGGCGCGCATGGCCGCGCTGCAGGCCCAGGTCGAACCGCACTTCCTGTTCAACACGCTGGCCCTGATCGGCCAGCTGATCGAAACCGATCCGCCGCAGGCGGCGCGCATCCACCAGAACCTGATCGACTACCTGCGCGCCACCTTGCCGCAGATGCGCGCCAAGGGCGCCGGCACGCTGGGCCGGCAGATCGAAATGTCGCGCGCCTACCTGGCCATCATGCAGGCGCGCATGGGCGCGCGGCTGGCGGTGTCGATCGACGTGCCGGCCGAAATGCTGAGCGCCACCTTCCCGGTGATGATGTTGCAGATCCTGATCGAGAACGCCATCAAGCACGGCCTGGAACCCAAGATACAAGGCGGCCGCATCGACATCCGCGCCAGCGTCGACGGCCAGATGCTGCAGGTCGACGTGCTCGACGACGGCATCGGTTTCAACATCCACGCCGGCGACGGCATCGGCCTGGCCAATGTGCGCGAACGCCTGCGCATCCTGTACGGCAACCGCGCACAGCTGGTGATCGAGGCACCGCTGACGGGCGGCACCCGGGCCAGCGTGCGCATTCCGTATGCGCCGGATATTTTTGCCGGGAGCAGCAAATGAATTTCACCGCAAGCAGCGGCCAGCGCCGTGCCACCGCGCTGATCGCCGACGACGAGCAACCGATGCGCCAGCAACTGCGCGCGCGCCTGCTGGACGCCTGGCCGGGACTGGAGATCGTGGCCGAGGCGGCCAACGGCATCGAGGCCGTGGCGCTGGCCGGCCAGCACCAGCCGGACATCGTGTTTTTGGATATCCGCATGCCCGGCCTGTCCGGCATCGAGGCGGCGCGCATGTTGTTCAACCGCTGCCACCTGGTGTTCGTCACCGCCTACGACCAGTACGCGATCGAGGCGTTCGAGCAGGGCGCGCTGGATTATCTGCTCAAGCCGGTCGGCGGCGACCGGCTGAAGACCACCTGCGCGCGGCTGCAGACCTTGATCGGCCAGCAGCCGTCGAACATCGAACGGCAGCTGAGCCAGTTGCTGTCACACCACAGCAAGCCGGAGACCAAGCCGGAGTACCTGCGCTGGATCCAGGCGGTGGTGGGCAGCAACCTGCGCATGATCAGCACGCGCGAAGTGCTGTTCTTCCGCGCCGATGAAAAATACACGCGGGTGCAGACCGAGGGCTCGGAAGTGTTGATACGCAAGACGCTGAAGGAGCTGGCCGACGAGCTGGACCCGGACGAGTTCTGGCGCATCCACCGCTCGACCTTGGTGCGCGTGGATGCCATCGAAGAAGTCACGCGCGACCTGCGCGGACGGCAGATGGTAAAGATACGCAATTTCGCCGAGCAACTGGAAGTCAGCCGTGGCAACGCGCATTTATTTCAGCAAATGTAAGCCCTGTCTGATCGTTATCAATATATACTTTTATTTCTCATCCGCTCGCCCCAGCCCGGCGAACGGCAGGGTGTCAAACGCGATCGAATCTGTTCCACTACCCAGGATAGGGAGAGAACAATGTCCAGCATACCCAAGCAGACTCTCTGCAACGTCATCCCCTGCATGCGCTATCGCGATGCGCCCGCCGCCATCGACTGGCTGTGCACCACCCTCGGCTTCGAAGCGACGCTGGTGGTGCCCAACGAGGACGGCACCATCGCCCACGCACAGCTCAGTTTCGGCAACAGCATGATCATGCTGGGTTCGGTGTTCGACACTGAATACGGCCGCCTGATGAAGCAGCCCGGCGAGGTCGGCGGCTTCAACACGCAAAGCACCTACCTGGTCGTCAACAACGCCGACCTGGTGTACGGCCGCGTGCTTGAATCGGGCGCGAAAATCCTGCTCGACATCAAGGATGAGGACTACGGCGGACGCGGCTTCACCTGCCGCGATCCCGAAGGCCATATCTGGAGCATCGGCACCTACGATCCGGAAGACTAAGGAGCAAACCATGGGACGTCCAGTACATTTTGAAATCCAGGCCAGCCAGCCGCAGGCGCTGATCGATTTTTACGGCTCGCTGTTCGGCTGGAATTTTCACCGCTGGGAAGGCGGCGAATACTGGCTGATCGACACCGGCGACGGCAGCAAGCCCGGCATCAACGGCGGCCTGCTGCCACGGCGCGGTGCGGTGCCCGAGCCGATGCAAAGCGTGAACGCCTTTGTCTGCACGGTCGACGTCGAACAGCTGGACGACACGCTGGCGCAAGTCGACCAGCTGAAGGCGGAGGTGGTGGTGCCGAAGATGGCGGTGCCCGGCGTCGGCTGGCTGGCCTACGCCAAGGACCCCGACGGCAACATCTTCGGCATGATGCAGGCCGATACGTCCGCGGCCTAGAGGCCGGCGAACCAGTTGTAGCCGTGCAGGTCTTCCCAGTAGCCGCTGGTGAATTGATCGGTCACGGTGATCCCGGTCAGGTGCTTGGGGTTCTTGAACCCCAGCTTGGTCGGGATACGCAGCCGCAATGGAAAGCCGAATTCGTCCGGCAGGCTGGCCGAGCCGTTGAAGCTGAAGGCCAGCATGGTTTGCGGGTGCAGCGCGCTGGCCATGTCGATGCTGGTGTAGTAGCCGTCGGCGCAGCGGAAGGCGACATATTTCGCGCGCGTGTTGGCGCCGACCAGGCCGAGGAAATAATGCAGCGGCACACCGGTCCACTGGCCGATCGCGCTCCAGCCTTCGATGCAGATCAGGCGGGTGATTTCCGTCAGCGGCGGCAATGATTTCAGCTGCGCCAGCGTCCAGTCGCCGGGGCTGAGCACCATGCCATCCACCGCCAGGCGCCAGCCGGCCTCGTCGATTTCCGGCACCGACGCTTCCGAATAAAACGCATTGAAGCGGAACGGCAGCGTCAGTTCGCTGCGCGGGTACAACGGCGCCAGCGTTTGCGGCGAGAACAGCGCGGCCTGCGCCGCGTCGTTGAAGCGCGATACGCCGCGCAGCGCGGCGGCAACAGTGTCGTTGTCGGTGCCCGCGCAGCCTTGCAGCAGCGCGGCGGCACCGCCGCCCAGCGCCAGCCGCAGGAAGCCGCGCCGTCCGGGATCCGGTTCTTTCACGTCGTTCTCCTTCTTAATCCCAGCATCGCCAGCAGCAGGCGCGGCGACGACAGCGCCAGCACCACATGGCCGGCAACAAACATGCCCAGCAGGGCCATGCAGATGAAATGCACTTCGCGGGCGCGCTGGAAGCCGCCGGCCAGCTGCGTCAGCGCCTGCAGCTGCACCGGCTTCCAGATCGCCAGGCCGGACAGGATTTCCAGCGTCAGCAGCACCAGCACGCCGAGGTAGGCGATCTTCTGCACCCGGCTGCGTTCGCCGCCGGGCTTGTGGCTTCGGCCCAGCGACAGGTACAAGTGCCGCAAGCGGCCGCTGGCGGCCAGCAGCGTCAGCGCGACGATGCCGTTGGCCGCCAGCACCCACATGCCGGCGAAATGCCACAGCAAGGCGCCGGGCAGGCTGCCGCCCAGCGTCAGCGCCGTGGGAAAATGGTCGATCCAGAACGGCGAGGCGTTGAACACCTGCCAGCCGCTGGTCAGCATCAGCAGGAACACCACGGCATTGGTCCAGTGGCACAGGCGTACCCAGAGCGGCGGGCCGCCGCCGATGTCGGTCGATGCGGTCGTCATGCGGCGGCCTCCTCTCTATGCGGCTCAGATTGGCGGCAGGAAGCCGTCGCGGCCCACCATCACAGCGTTGGCGGCGGTGGCGCCATCGGCGGCCGATGCGCCGATCACCAACACCTTGGCGCCGACGACGATCAACTCGCGCTTGCCTGGAACGAACTGGCCGTAGACGGTGTCCTTGTCCAGCACCACCTGCTGCGCCTTGCCGCCGAAGCGCATTTCCAGCTCGGTGGCGCTGGCCTTCTTGACCACCTTGGCGACGGTGGCGTTGGTCATCGTGCCGCGATCGCCGAGATCCCATGGGAAATGGCCTTCGTTCAAGCCGCGCGCCGCCTCGGGGAACACCATCACGCCCATGGCGCGCACCTTGCCCTGCGGCGCCGGCGCGGCGGCGATACCCAGGTAGCTGTTTTCCTGGATGGCCGCCTGGCTGCTGCGCGAGACGTCCAGCACTTGCGCCTGCTCCGGCAGCTTGATGGTGGTCTTGGTGCCCTTGCGGTCGGTGACGACGAAATCGCCCGTGCCGACGGCGGTGACTTCGCCGCGCAGGTGCACCGGGCGGTCGGCGGCAAAACTGGATCCGGCCAGCGCCAGCGTGGCGACGGCGATCAGGGTGGAGATGCGTTTCATGGTGCTTCCTCGTATGGTTGAAGTGAAGCCGCACTATGCTCCACCCGGGAGCGCCGGGGAATCGGTCGAATGTCCGATGCCGGCGATGCCGCGCCGCTCGCTATAATCAGTCCATGAACCTTGATACCCCCGCCTCCGTCACCGACACCATGCACGCGCTGGCCTATATCGGCGACCTGACCATGGGCCAGCCCACCGACCACTCGCTGCGGACCGCGTGGCTGGCCTCGCGCATCGCCGAAGCGGCCGGCTGCGGTGATGCGGACTGTGCGGCCGTCCCGCAAGTCGCGTTGCTGCGCTGGTCGGGCTGCACCGCCAACGCCCCCGAATTCAGCGAGCTGCTGGGCGACGACGTCGAAGGCAGGGCGCTGATGCTGTCGCAGAAGCTGGACGATCCCGCCTATGCACTGATGGGCCAACGGCTGCACGGCGACATGCAGCGGCTGGCCGAGATCCATTGCGAGGTATCCGGCGACGTCGCCCGCATGCTGAATGTATCGGACGACGTCGAACTGGCGCTGCGCTCGATCTTCTCCACGGCCGACGGCGCCAGCCCGAGCGTCTTCATCGTTGCCCTGGCCAGCGATGTGGAAGTGCTCAGCCGCGTACAGGGGCTGGAGCGGGCCTTGTCCATCATCGTCCACAAAAGCGGGCATGCCTACCCGGCTGCGCTGGCCGCGGTGGCGGTGCGTCATGCCTCGCAGTGGCTGGAGGTGCTGGACCGCGACGAGAGCTGGCACGCCGACCTGGCGTTCGGGGCCGCCACCGGGGGCGTGGTGCCGCTGGAGTTGCTGGCCGACGTGATCGATCTCAAGCTGCCCTGGATGACGGGCTATTCGCGCCGGGTGGCGGAAGCGGCCCGTTGCGGCGCGCTGGCCATGGGTCTTGAAGCGGAGACCGCGCAGCGCTGCTACCGGGCCGGCCTGCTGCATGGCATCGGCCGCGCGGCGGTGCCGAACACGGTGTGGAATACCGTCGGCCGGCTGTCGGCGGCGGCGCGGGAGCAACTGCGGCTGGCGCCATACTGGACCAGTCGCGCCACGGCGCGCCTGGGCACCCTGTCGGACGCCGCCCATATCGGCTCATATGCCGCCGAGCGGCTCGACGGCAGCGGCGCGTTCAGGGCCTGCGCCGGCGCCGCCATCCCGCTCGAGGGCCTCATCGTCGCCGCTGCCGCCGCATGGGTGGCGCTGCAATCGGCGCGGCCATGGCGGGCCGCGATGACTCTGGAACAGGCCCGCGCGGTGCTGGAATCGGAAGCAGCAGGCGGCCGCTTCGACGCCGGCGCCGTGCGCGCGGTGGCCGGCGGCACGATGCCGGCGGCGGTTCACAACAACATCGTGCTGACGGAGCGGGAGATTGAAGTTTTCCGGGGCATCAGCCTCGGACAGACCAACAAGGAAGTGGCGCGCGCATTGGCCATCAGCCCGAGCACCGTGCGCACCCACGTTGAGAATGTGTTCCGCAAGCTGGGATGCACCACCCGCGCAGCCGCCACGCTGAAGGCGTCGACGCTACGGCTGTTGTAGCTCAGGACAAGGCCGCGACCAGGTCCTGGTCGGCGACCTGGGTGGGGCGGATGCGGATGACGCTGCGGTACAGCGGCGGCATGGCGGCGCACAGCGCGGCCAGTTCCGCTTCGGGCATGGCCGGCAGCACGTACTGGAACTGCGTCGGATTCTTCAGCGGCAGCGGGCCTTCCATGGTCGAGCCGTAGGCGCCCAGGTTCATGAAGCTGACCGCGCCGGCATCCGGCCCCCTGGCGAAGACGAAAGTGCCGTCCTTCGGGTGGCCCAGGTAGCGGCGCACCTCGTCCTGCTGCGCCACCGTGGCGCCGGCCATCAGCTTGTAGCGCAGCTGCGCGTAGGCGCGCGTGGTTTCCATGAAGGCGCTGCGGATGCCCGACTGCGTCATCCGCCCCGGCATGCACAGCAGCAGGTTGCCGAACGAATCCAGCAAGGCCACCGCATCCCCTGTCCCGCCATGTTCGCGGTCGCGCGCCATCGCCTGCTTCAGGAACGGCGCCAGGCCCACGTCCGGCTGGTGCGGCGTGCAGCGGTAGGCCAGCGCGTCGGGATACAGCTGCTTCAAGGCGTGCACGATGGCGTGGTCGGGCGGCAGAGTCAGTGGGCACTTCAATTGCTGCTGCGGCAGATCGGTATTGAACAGTTCCATCACCTCGCCGGAGGTGGCCTCGAACACCAGTGCACATAAGGCTTGCGTCGGTTCGGAGATGGTTTTGCCGATGAAGAAGGACTTCGGCGTGGCGCCCGAACCGGCGCGCGCGTACAGCGACGATCCGAGGATGGCCGGGTAGCTGAAGCTTGCCGCCGCCTGCTGGCGCAGCGCTTCCGGCAGCGCGTTGAAGCCGGCGCTTTCGTCGAAGTTGACGCCGGCGTTGCGGTCCGGCGCCGCCACCACCACATTGAAGCCGCCCGCCAGGATCGCGCCGCTGCACATGCAGCAGGGATCGAGCGAGGTGACGATGGTGATGTCTTCCGGCGCGGGCAGTTCGCGGCCCTTGGCGCGTTCGGCGTAGTACCAGTCGATCAACTGGCGTTCGCCGTGCGCGGTCGGATCGAAGATCAGGCCTTGCTTGATGACGTTGTTGTGCAGCGACTGCAGCACGTTGCCGTGCTGGTCGAGCATCAGGCCGCCGACGCCGAAGGTGCCCTGGGTTTTCGCGGCAATGGCTTCAGCCGCCGCGATCGCGACGGCCGCCTGCACATCGATAGTCTTCTTGAAGGCCAAGGTGGCTTACTTCCTTTTCAGGTCGGCGCCGCCGAACGCGTTCGGCAGTTGCCCGGCAGCGGTGGTCTCGAAGATGTCGCCTTTGAGATTGGTCAGCAGCACCGGCAGCTCGTTGCCGCCCAATTCCAGGATCACCTGGCGGCAGGCGCCGCACGGCGCGATAGGACCGTCGGTCTCGCCGATGACCACCAACTGGTTGAAATCGCCCGGCTTGTAACCGTGTGCGAAAGCGCTGAAGAAGGCGGTACGCTCGGCGCAGTTGCACAGGCCGTAGGAAGCATTCTCCACGTTACAGCCGTGGAAGACCTTACCGTCGTTGGTCAGCAGCGCGGCGCCGACCTTGAAGTTCGAGTACGGCGTGTAAGCCTTCAGGCGCGCGGCGGCGGCTTCGGCGATCAGTTCTTGTTTGTTCATGACCGGCTCTCTTATGGACGGATCGTGCGGTAGATGACCGGATTCGCGGCCGGTGCGGCGTCGGCGATCTGGTAGGCCGCCTGGATTTCACGAATGGCCTGCTCGGCGGCTTCCTGCGTGCGCGCATGCACCATCGCCAGCGGCTGGCCAGCTTCGATCTTGTCGCCCAGGCCGGCCAGATCGGTCAGGCCGACGGCGAAGTCGATCGGATCGGCGGCGCGGCGGCGGCCGCCGCCCAGCGACACCACGGCCAGGCCGATGTCGCGGCAGTTGGCGGTGGCGGCATAGCCGGAGACCAGCGCAGGCGCCGGCACGATGATAGGCGAGCGCTCCAGGTACTTGTCCGGATTGTCCATCAGATCGGCCGGGCCGCCCAGCGCCACCACCATGCGCGAGAAGCGTTCGGCCGCTTCGCCGCTGTCCAGCGACGCCTGCAGCTTGGCGCGCGCTTCTTCTTCGCTGGCGGCCAGCTTGCCCAGCACCAGCATCTCGGCGCACAGCGCCATCGTCACTTCGTGCAGGCGCGCAGGACGCGATTTTCCAGTCAGGTAGTCCATCGCTCCGCGCACTTCCAGCGCGTTGCCGGCGTATGGCGCCAGCGATTCGTTCATGTCGGTCAGGATGGCCGAGGTCATCATGCCGGCGCCGTTGCCGACCTTGACGATGCTGTCGGCCAGTTCCACCGATTTGTCGTAGGTCGGCATGAAGGCGCCGCTGCCCACCTTGACGTCCATGGCCAGCGCATCCAGGCCCGCCGACAGCTTCTTCGACAGGATGGAGCCGGTGATCATGGCGACCGATTCCACGGTGGCGGTCACATCGCGCACGCCGTAGAAGATCTTGTCCGACGGCGCCAGTGACGAGGTCTGACCGATGATGGCGACGCCGACTTCCTTGACTACTTTGCGGAACTGCTCATTGGTCGGCACGGTGGTGTAGCCGGGGATGGAATCGAACTTGTCCAGCGTGCCGCCGGTGTGGCCCAGGCCGCGGCCGGAGATCATCGGCACGAAGCCGCCGCAGGCTGCGACCATGGGGCCGAGCAGCAGCGAGACCACGTCGCCGACGCCGCCGGTGGAGTGCTTGTCGACCACCGGGCCTGGCAGGTCCAGCGAGCGCCAGTCCAGCACTTCGCCGGAATCGCGCATGGCCAGTGTGAAGGCGACGCGTTCGTCCATGGTCATGTCGTTGAAGAAGACGGCCATCGCCAGCGCGGCGATCTGGCCTTCGGTGACGCGGTTCGAGGTGATGCCTCCGACGAAGAACTGAATCTCCTCGGCGCTCAGGACGCCGCCGTCACGCTTCTTGCGAATGATCTCTTGGGGTAAAAACATGGAATTCTCCACTTCAAATTATTGGGTATTGAAAGCACAAGGGCGGGTCCGCGGACCCGCCCGTATTACTGAGCTATTACTTAGACGCCGTAAGGAATCCAGACGTTCTTGACTTGCGACGCATGCGCCAGCACCGCGCGGCCGCCGGCTTGCGCCGTGCTGTACCAGTCGCGGCCCTTGGCCCCGCCAACCCAGGTACGCTTCAGCGATGCGGCCGACAGGCGCTCCACTTCCGCGCAACCTTCGGCCGAACCGTCGTGACGCCATACCGCGTCGATATCCGAGTGCGAAGCCAGCGTACGCGCCAGCTCGTCCGCCGAACCGGTGACGATATTGACCACGCCGTCCGGCAGGTCCGACGTGTCGAGCACCTGGTACAAATCGGTCGCCGACAGCGGATGCGCTTCCGATGGCACCACCACCACGCGGTTACCCAGCGCGATCGCAGGCGCCACCAGCGAGATGAAGCCCAGCAGCGGCGACTCGTTCGGGCAGACGATGCCGATCACGCCGACCGGCTCGTTCAGCGCAACGGTAATGCCGTGCATCGGCGGCTGGTGCGCCAGGCCGTCGTACTTGTCGGCCCACGCGGCGTAGTAGAACAGGCGCTCGATCGAAGCTTGCACTTCTTTTTCAGCGTTCCTGGTGCCGGTCATGGCGGCGATGCGGGCGGCGAACTCCTCGCCGCGCGCGGCCAGGTTTTCGGCGATGTAGTACAGCACCTGCGCGCGGTTGTGCGACGTGGCTTTCGCCCAGCCGCCGGCCTTGTGCGCCGCTTCCACCGCGTTGCGGATGTCTTTACGGTTGCCTTCGCCGACTTCGCCGATGAAGGAACCGTCGGCGCCGTGGATGGCGCGGCTGTAGGCGCCGTCAGGGCGGGCCTGTTTGCCGCCGATATACAGCTTGGCGGTGCGGTCGATGGCGAACGCGCCACCAGATACAGGAGCGGCTTTGGCCTTGGCCTTCGCCTCAACCACCGGCGCCGCAGGGCGCGCATCTTCCGACAGCGCGGTCATGTACTCGTACATGCCTTCGCGGCCGCCTTCACGACCGAAGCCGGATTCGCGGTAGCCGCCGAAGCCGCAGGCGGCGTCGAACTGGTTGGCTGTGTTAATCCACACCACACCGGATTTGATCTGCGGCGCGACATCCAGCGCCAGCGAGATGTTCTCGGTCCACACGCAGGCGGCCAGGCCGTAGACGGTGTTGTTCGCCAGCTGCACGGCTTCCGGCGGGGTGCGGAAGCTCATCGCCACCAGCACAGGGCCGAAGATCTCGGCCTGCGCCACGGCGGCGGAAGTCGATGCGCCGGTGATCAGCGTCGGCGGGAACCACGAGCCGTTGGCAGGGATTTCGCACTTCGGCTGGTACACATCGCAGCCTTCGGCGCGGGCCGACTCCACCAGGCCGGCGATGCGCTGCTGCTGCACCGGATCGACCAGCGCGCCGATATCCATCGACTTGTCCAGCGGCGAACCGAGAGTCAGCTTGTCCATGCGGGCGCGCAGCTTGGCCAGGAATTTATCCTGCACCGATTCCTGCACAAGCAGGCGCGAACCGGCGCAGCAGACCTGGCCCTGATTAAACCAGATCGAATCGACCAGGCCTTCGACGGCGGCATCCAGGTCGGCGTCGTCAAATACGATGAACGGCGACTTGCCGCCCAGTTCCAGCGACAGCTTCTTGCCGCTGCCCGCCGTGGCGATGCGGATCAGGCGGCCCACTTCGGTCGAACCGGTAAAGGCCAGCTTGTCGATGCCGGGATGGTTGACGATCGCTTCGCCCACGCGGCCGTCGCCGGTGACGATGTTGATCACGCCGGCCGGCACGCCGGCTTGCACGCAGATCTCGGCGAACAGCATCGCGGTCAGCGACGTGAATTCGGCTGGCTTGAAGACGATGGTGTTACCGGCGGCCATGGCCGGAGCGATTTTCCACGACAGCATCAGCAGCGGGAAATTCCACGGCACGATCTGACCGACCACGCCGACGGCGCGGTAGTCGCTGAATTCTTCGGCTTGCAGTTGTGCCCAGCCGGCGTGGTAGTAGAAGTGGCGCGCGACCAGCGGCAGGTCGATGTCGCGGGTTTCGCGGATGGTCTTGCCATTGTCCAGCGTTTCCAGCACCGCGAACAGACGCGCATGCTTTTGCATCAGGCGCGCCAGCGAGTACATGACCTTGGCGCGGCCGTGACCGCCCAGCGCCTGCCAGCCCGGCTGCGCGGCGCGCGCGGCTGCGACGGCGCGATCGACGTCGCTGCCGGTGGCTTGCGTCAGGTCGGCCAGCTTGGCGGCATCGGCCGGGTTGGTCGAGGCGAACAGTTCGCCCGGCTCGCTCCACTGATTGTCGATGAACAGGCCGAAGGTGCGGCCGTGCTGCTCCAGCCACGCTTGCGCTTCTTTTTGGCTTTCGGGTGCTGGGCCGTATTCCATAGTGTTCAGGATCTCTTTAATTGATGGCATGACGTGTCCGTAGTCTTGTAAGCTGCGTTATGGTTGCGCGTGGCGGTGAGCGGCGGAGTAGTTGCCGGTCACATAGTGCTCAAGCTGGCGTTCGATGTCGGTCAGCAGGCTTGATGCGCCGATGCGGAACAGGTGCGGCTCGAGCCACTCGTTGCCCAGTTCTTCCTTCATCAGGGTCAGGTACTGCAGCGCGGCCTTGGCCGTGCCGACGCCGCCCGCAGGCTTGTAGCCGATCTTGAAGCCGGTCTGCTCGTGGTACTCGCGGATCGCGCGCACCATCGTCAGCGACACGGGGATCGTCGCGTTCACCGGCTCCTTGCCGGTCGATGTCTTGATGAAGTCCGCGCCGGCCATCATGCACACCCACGACGCCTTGGCGACGTTTTCCAGCGTGACCAGTTCACCGGTCGCCAGGATGGCCTTGACGTGCGCTTCGCCGCAAGCCTTGCGGTAGGCGACCATCTCGTCGTACAGCGCCTGCCAGTTACCCGTCAAGACGTGCTGACGGGTGATGACGATATCGATCTCGGTCGCGCCCGCGGCCACCGACAGCTCGATCTCGCGCACCTTGGTTTCCATGCTGGTCAAACCGGCGGGGAAGCCGGTCGACACGGCGGCGATCGGCAAACGGCCTTGCAGCACCTGCACCGCCGGCTTGATCATCTCGTGGTAGACGCAGACGGCGCCGGTGGTCAGCTTGACGTCCTGCAGGCCCAGCGCCTCGACCAGGTCCGAACGCAGCGGACGCATGGCTTTCATGCACAGGCGCTCGACGCGGCCCGGGGTGTCGTCGCCGGACAGCGTGGTGAGGTCGATCAGGCCGATGGCCTTGACCAGCCACGCGGCCTGGAACTCCTTCTTCACCGTGCGGCGGTTCGCCAGGCTGGCGGCGCGGCGGTCGGCCGCGCTCTTGTTGATGTGGATGTGGTTGATCCAGCCCAGGTCCAGTGGGACCGCCTCGTTGCGCTTGAAATCAATGCTCATAACAGGTTGCTTCCGTGGGAAAGTGGTTTGACGCCGAGGTGATGGGCCAGGGTCTGGCCGATGTCGGAGAAGGTTTCGGAGATCGGCAGCTGGCGCGCTTTCACGCCCGGACCGAAGAAGATCATCGGGATGTGCTCGCGCGTGTGGTCGGAGCCCGGCCAGGTCGGATCGCAGCCATGGTCGGCGGTGATGACGACCAGGTCGCCCTCTTTCAGCTTGCCGATGAACTCGGGCAGGCGCGCATCCATCTCGTGCAGCGCGTTCGAATAGCCGGTCACGTCGCGGCGGTGGCCGAAGGCCTGGTCGAAGTCGACGAAGTTCACGAACGTCAGCGACTTGTCGCCGGCTTCTTCTTCCACCTTCAGCAGCGCGTCGAACAGCGCCATGTTGTCCTTGCCCTTGACCAGGCGCGATACGCCCTGGGTCGCGAAGATGTCGCTGATCTTGCCGAGGGCGATCACTTCGCCGCCGTCGTTCTTCACGTGGTCGAGCAGCGTAGGCGCCGGTGGCGCGACCGCGTAGTCGTGACGGTTGGTGGTGCGGGTGTAGTTGCCGTTGGCGCCGGTGAAAGGACGCGCGATCACGCGGCCGATGTTGTACGGCTCGACCAGCTTGAAGGCGATCTCGCACACTTCATACAAGCGCTCCAGGCCGAACGATTCCTCGTGCGCCGCGATCTGCAGCACCGAGTCGGCGGAAGTGTAGATGATCGGTTTGCCGCTGGCGACGTGCTCGTCGCCGTGCTTGTTGATGATCTCCGTGCCCGATGCGTGGCAGTCGCCGAGGAAGCCCGGCACGCCGGTCAGTTCCTGCAGCTTCTGGGTCAGCTCGGCCGGGAACGACGGCACCGTTTTCGGGAAGTAGCCCCAGTCGAATTCCACCGGCACGCCGGCGATTTCCCAATGGCCGGACTGGGTGTCCTTGCCGGTCGAGCGTTCGCGCGCGGCGCCGTAGGCGGCGGTGAATCCTTCGCGTTGTTCGAAGCCGGCGGCCCACTGGCCGCTGGCGGTATGGGCGGCGGCGGCCAGTCCGAGTTTTTCCATGGTCGGCAGCGACATCGGCTTGCCGCTCTTGGCGGCCCACTCGGCGATGTGGCCGAAGGTGTTGGCGCCGACGTCGTTGTACTTCGCGGCATCGGGCGTGGCGCCCAGACCGAACGAGTCAAGCAGCAGAATAAATGCGCGTTTCATTGTGTACTCCCATCCGCTGACGCTCCGTCATTCCCGCGAAAGCGGGGATGACGAGCTAACAATGCAAAAGGGGCGGACCAGCCGCCCCTCGTTATCTTACGCCTGCGGCGTTTTGGCCACGTTGGCCAGGAAGCCCAGGATCACTTCAATCAGCGACTTCGCCGCGACGGCTGCGTACTTCAGCGTCTGTTCGTGCGACAGCGGGAACGGCGACAGGCCTTCTGCCAGGTTGGTGATGGCGGACACGCCGACCACCTTCAGGCCGCAATGACGGGCCGACACCACTTCAGGCACCACCGACATGCCGACGACATCGGCCCCCAGCGTCTTGAAGGCGCGAATTTCCGCAGGCGTTTCGAAGTTCGGACCGGCGTAGGCGATGTACACGCCTTCGTGCATCGGGACGTTCTTCTCGGCGGCCGAGGATTTCAGCAGCGCGCGCAGGTCGGCATCGTAGGCGTTGGCCATGCTGAAGAAACGCGGGCCGAAGCGCTCGTCGTTCGGGCCCATCATCGGCGTGCCAGGCAGGAAGTTGATGTGGTCGGTCAGCGCCACCAGCGAACCGGCGTCGACTTCGGTGCGCAGCGAACCGGCGGCATTGGTCACGAACAGCATCTCGCAACCCAGCAGCTTCATGGTGCGCACGGCGCTGGTCATCACGCCCAGGCCGTAGCCTTCGTAGACGTGGCCGCGGCCCTTCATGCACACCACCTGCACGCCCGACAGCGTGCCGACCACCAGTTCGCCGGCGTGGCCATGCACGGTGGAGATCGGGAAGCCCGGCAGTTCGTTGAAGCTGATGGTGACCGCGTCGGTCATTTGTTCGGCCAGCACACCGAGGCCCGAACCAAGGATCATCGCCACGCGCGGCTTGAAGCCGGCTGGGATACGGGCGCGAATAATGTCAGCTGCCTGGAATGGGGAATTGTTAGACATGTATATCCTCTGTTTTTCTGTTGTGGCTGGGGAAGCTGACACTATGCATCATCGTCCATATGTATGGCAAATACCATTTTTCTTCATCATTTATATAAAAACCATATAAATAAGGGGTATTATAAATCAATGAAAACTGAGCCGCAGAGCGCGTTTGACTCGGGGTTTGACTCAGCATGAACAAATGTTTATCATGACGGACAATTGTTTAAAAGATGCTGCCGTGACCGATTCTTCTAAAAAGGAACAGCTGTACCAGCTGATCCGCTCCAACCCCTTCATCTCCCAGCAGGACCTGGCGGTCGAACTGCGCCTGTCGCGTTCCGCCGTGGCCGGCCACATCGCCGGCCTGATACGCGAGCGTCGCCTGCTGGGCCGCGCCTACGTGCTGCCGGACCAGCGCCCCGTCATGTGCATAGGCGCCGCCAACCTGGACCGCAAGCTGCGCACCATCGCACCGATGCAGCTGGGCACCTCCAATCCCGCCACCGCCGAGGAAGTCTATGGCGGCGTGGCCCGCAACATCGCCGAGAACCTGGCGCGCCTGAACCTGCCGACCTCGCTGCTGACGGCGCTGGGCGACGACAGCGCCGGCCGCACGCTGCAGGACCACGCCGAGAGCGCCGGCATCGACACGCGCGGCAGCCTGAAGCTGCCGGAAACGGCCACAGGCACCTACACCGCCATCCTCGACGACCGCGGCGAGCTGGTGGTGGCGCTGGCAGACATGGCGCTGTACGACCGCATCACGCCCGCCTTCCTCGACAGCCGCCAGCCGCAGCGCGCCGCCGCCGCGATGACAGTGGTCGACCTGAACCTGCCGGCCGACAGCATCGCCACGCTGCTGGCCGGCGCCCGCGCCGACAAGGTGCCGCTGGTGATCGTCGCCGTGTCGCAGCCGAAGATGGCGCGCCTGCCGGCCAGCCTGGACGGCCTGCGCCTGCTGATCCTCAATCGCGGCGAACTGGAAACCCGCGCCGGACGCGCGCTGCCGACGGAGGCCGACGTGCGCGCCGCCTGCCGCGACGTGCAGGCGCAGGGCGCGCGGGATGTCATCGTCACCTGTGGCAGCCAGGGCGTGTTCCACACCAAGGGCGGCGAGCTGGTATGGCTGGCCGCGCACCAGGTCGAGGTGGTCGACGTCACCGGCGCCGGCGACGCCTTCTCGGCCGCCGTCTGCTGGTCGCTGTACCAGGGCAGCGACGACCTGACGCTGGCCTGCCGGCGCGGCCTGAAAGTCGCCGCGATGACGCTGGAAAGCCCGGACACCGTTTCCCCCCTGCTCGCCGCCGACGTACTCGACGAGATCCACGATTTCGATATGAGCGCTCCGCTCTTCCCTCTCCAAGGCTGAACACCATGCACCAATTCCTACTCTTCTCGCCGGAAGTGGCCGCCGCCCGCGCCGCCGGCAAAGCCATCGTCGCGCTGGAATCGACCATCATTTCGCACGGCATGCCGTATCCGCAAAACGTGCGGATGGCGCGCGAGGTCGAGCAGATCATCCGCGACGGCGGCGCCGTGCCGGCCACCATCGCCGTCATCGGCGGCAAGATCTGCATCGGCCTGTCGGACGAGCAGCTGGAACTGCTGGGCACCTCGCCCGACGCGATGAAGGTCAGCCGCCGCGACCTGCCCTACGTGCTGTCGCAAAACAAACTGGGCGCGACCACCGTCGCCGCCACGATGATCTGCGCCGAGCTGGCCGGCATCACCGTGTTCGTCACCGGCGGCATCGGCGGCGTGCACCGCGGCGCCGAGACCAGCTTCGACATCTCGGCCGACCTGCAGGAACTGGCGCACACCTCGGTGGCTGTGGTCTGCGCCGGCGTCAAGTCCATCCTCGACATCGGCCTGACCCTGGAATACCTGGAGACGCACGGCGTGCCGGTGATCAGCGTTGGCCAGCGCGGCTTCCCCGCCTTCTTCACGCGCGAGAGCGGCTTCAACGCCGACTTCCAGCTCGATACGCCGGCCGAGCAGGCGGCCTTCATCCACACCAAGTGGCAGCTGGGTTTGAAGGGCGGCGTGGTGGTCAGCAATCCGGTGCCGGCGGCAGAGGCGATGCCGAAGGCGGAGATCGACGCCATCACCGCGCAGGCCTTGCAGGAAGCCGCTGCGCAAGGCGTCACCGGCAAGAACGTCACGCCGTTCCTGCTGGGCCGCATCAAGCAGCTGACGGAAGGCCGCAGCCTTGCCACCAACATCGCGCTGGTGAAGAACAACGCCCGCTGCGGTGCGGCGCTGGCCGTCGCCATGCAATCGAACTAAACTCGAACCCACATCGCCCAAGACCCGCCATGTCCATCGACCTGAAACAACTAAAGTACTTTCTCGCTGTGGCCGAAGAAAAGAGTTTCAGCCGCGCGGCCGAACGACTGCATATTTCGCAGCCGCCACTGAGCCAGCAGATCATGAAGTTGGAGAACGAGCTTGGCGTCAAGCTGTTCGCGCGCACCACCCGCACCTTCGAGCTGACGGTGGCCGGCAAGGCGCTGATGAACGAGGCGTCCGACCTGCTGGCCAAGATGCGCATGACGATCGACACCATCCGCCAGATCGACCGCGGCGAAGTGGGCCGACTGCGCGTGGGCATCGTCGGCTCGGCGATGTGGGGACCGATCCCCAGTTTGCTGGAAGAGTTCCAGACCAAGTTCCCGCGCGTGACGTGGACGCTGCACGAGCTGGGACCGACGCTGCAGTACGAGGCGCTGCGCGCCAAGCAGGTCGACGTCGGTTTCTGGCGCGAGCCCAAGCTCGACGAGGACGACCTGAAGCAGGACAACCTGCGCCAGGAACTGTGCTTCCGCGAAGACGTGTGCGTGGCCATCAACGAGCATCACCCGCTGGCCAAGCATGAATCGATAGAGCTGATGGATATCGCCGACGAGCCGATGCTGACGCTGGCGCTCGACAAGTCGTCGTTCCCGCGCTACCTGATCCAGTGCTGCGTGAAGGCCGGCTTCCAGCCGACGATCTTCCAGGAGGCGTCCGAACCGCAAACGCTGCTGGCGATGGTCGGTGCGGGCTTGGGAGTGGCGCTGCTGCCGGAGACCACCAGCCGCATCGGCTGGCCGGGCGTGGTGTTCCTGCCGATCCGTACCAATCCGCCGTCGGCGAATTTGTACATCACCTACACCACGCTGGACGATGCGCCGGTGGTGCGGGCCTTCCTGAACATCCTGAATCCGCCGGCGCGCGCCGATTGACTTAGTGCCAGCTTAATCGGTAACTAATGGGTAACGCCGCCCGCCTCGCGCATGTCGACGTCGTGGGCGAGCGTGGTGCGGATGGCGATGCGCAGGCCTTCCACCATGTCCTCCAGCTTCATGCTGGCCGAACCCGGATGCGCGGCCGCCTGCTGCGGCAGGTACGGGATATGGATAAAACCGGCGCGCATCGTCGTGCCCCACTCGTGGGCCTGGTGCATCAAGCCGTAGAACACGTGATTGCAGACAAAGGTGCCGGCCGACTGCGATACCGACGACGGCAGGCCCGCTTCACGCAACGCATGCACGATGGCCTTGATCGGCAGCGTGGAAAAATAAGCCGCCGGACCGCCGTTGACGATGGGCTGGTCGACGACCTGCCGCATCTGGTTGTCGGCGATCGGCGCGTCGTCGATATTGATCGCCACCCGCTCGATGGATAAATCCACGCGGCCGCCGGCCTGGCCCACCGCGATCACAATACTCGGCTGCAGCTCTTCCACCGCCTGGTGCATCACCTTGTTGGCACGCCCGAACACGCATGGCAGCTGTCGCGCGTGGACGATGAAATCGCCTTCACGCCAGCCTTGCAGGGATCTCACCGCTTCCCACGAGGGATTGATGGTCTCCTGGTTGAAGGGCTCGAAGCCCGTCAACAATATTATCTTTTCCATCTACGTTTGCTCCGATTGCATCCTGCCAGAGCATTACTCTACTCCAACTTCTTGCTTTTCACATGTTCATCAAGAAATAGAGCAGTGCAATATTAGCAAGCAGCAAAGGCAACGCGGTCGGCACCTGTATCTTCACCACGGCGTTCTTGTCGGGCAGCTCCAGCAAGGCCGCGGGCACGATGTTGAAGTTCGCGGCCATCGGCGTCATCAGCGTTCCGCAGTAGGCGCTGAACATGCCGATGGCCGCCATCACCGCCGGATTGGCGTGATACACACCGACCAGCACCGGGATGCCGACGCCGCCCGCCATCACCGGAAAAGCCGCGAAGCCGTTGCCCATGATGACGGTGAACAGCGCCATGCCGACGCAGTAGACCGCCACCGCCACCAGCCGCACATCCATGTTGATGTACGAGGTGACGACGTGCGCCACCGCCTTGCCCATGCCGGCCTCGGTGAACAGCAGGCCAAGCACCGCCAGCATATGCGGCAGCACCACGGCCCAGCCAAGATGGTCGATCAGCCGGCGCGATTCGCGCATCGCCTGCAGCGGCGTCGAGCGGGTCAGCCAGCACGCGGTGGCGACGGCGAACAGCGAACCGCAACCGAGGCTGACCAGCGTGGCGTTCTTCGGATCGAGCAGTAACAAATCGCCGAGGTGCACGTCCTTCAGCAAGGTCGAGCCGATCACCGTGGTGAAGGGAATGATCAGCGCAGGTATCAGCAGGCGGTGGCCGAGGCGCTGCGCGCTGCTCTTGCGTTCCTGCGGCGTGCGGTCGCCGTAGCGGCCCAGCGCGACGCCGCCGAAGCCGGCGATCAGCGCCATCACCACCATCAGCACGCCCGCCGCCACCGGAGGCAGATAGTCGCCGGCCAGGTAGACCACCGCATACAGCGCCCAGAACAGCGCGCTGGAATAGCGCTTGGGATTGTGCGGATCGCGCAGCGCCATCAACGCGACCACCAGCAGCATCACGCCGAGGACGTCGTAGAAGTACTCCAATTTGAGGATCATGCGCCCTCCTTCAGCATCGCGCGCGCGATGTGCGCGTCGAGCCGGTGCAGGCGCCACGAGTGGATGATGAACGCGGTCACCGCCGTCGGTATGCCCCACATCGCCATGTGCAGCGGATCGACTTCCAGGCCCTCGCCGCGCAGGATGGTCTGCATCAGCAGGATGGCGCCGAAGGCGACGAACACGTCCTCGCCGAAGAACAGGCCGACGTTGTCGGTGGCGGCGGACATGGCACGGATGCGGTGCCGCAGTTCCTGCGTCAGCGCCGGATAGCGCACCTCGGCGGCGCCCTCCGCCATCGGCGCGATCAGCGGACGCACCATGTTCGGATGGCCGCCGATGCTGGTCAGGCCGAAGGCCGCGCTCAACTCGCGGATCGCCAGGTAGACGATCAGCAGACGGCCGGTGGTGGCGGACTTGATGCGCGCGATCGAGGTCTGCGCATGCTCCTTCAGGCCGTAGCGCTCCAGCAGGCCGATGGCCGCCAGCGGCAGCAGCAGGATCAGCGGCAGGTTGCGGGTCTTGATGAACGCCGCGCCCAGGGTGGCCAGCAGCTTTTCGACCGGCATGGCGGCGGCGATGCCGGTGACGGCGCAGGCGGCGATCACCACCAGCACCGGATGCGCGCGCAGGGCAAAGCCGAGAATGATGACGGCCACGCCCAGCAGCGGCCACAGGTTGACGACGGTGTGATTCAAGAGAGGCTCCCCAATGTAAAAATCCCCGCACGCCTTGCGGCAGTGCGGGGATTTTAGCGGTTATCCTGGATTAGAAGTTAACCTTGAAGGTGCCGCCCCAGGTGCGCGGCTCGTTCAACATGCCGGTCAGGTTGTCGAAGTCGATGGCGCCGATCAGGACTTGCTTGTCGGTGATGTTGCGGCCGAACAGCGCCACTTCATACTTGCCGTTGCCCCACTTGTAGCCTGCGCGTACGCCGCCTTCGGTCAGAGGCTTGGCCTTGTACTCAGGCGCCTCGTACAGGAAGAAGTTGTAGCTGCTGCGGTAGGTCCAGTCGGTGTAGGCGTAAAACTCGCCGTTGCCGATGTCCTTGCTGTACTTCAGCGTGAAGTTCAGCTGGGTCTTCGGTGCGCGTGGCAGCGGGTTGCCGTCGATCTTGGAGGTGCCGGCGAACGGGCCTGGCGCATTGGTCGGGGTGCAACCGCTGCTTGGGTTGTTGTTCACGTTACCGCAGTACTGGACGAACAGGTTCTTGTCCTTGATCTCGGTATCGTTGTAGCTGCCGCCCAGGGTCATGCTGAACTCGTCGCTCAGGTTGGCCTGGAAGTCCACCTCGACACCCTGGCCGGTCACTTTCTCAGCGTTGATCAGCTGATTCATGTTGACCGCGCCGCTACCTGCCGTCAGCTGCTTGTCCTTGACGCGGTACTGGAACACCGAGGCGCTCAGGCGCGCGCGCTTGTCGAACAGGTCCTGCTTGATACCGGCTTCATACGACAGCGCTTTCTCGGCGCCGGCGAACGATGGCTTGTCGGTCAGGCCGTTCAGGCGGCCCTGCATCGACGGTGCGCGGTAGCCGGTGGCGACGCGGGCGAACAGGTTGGTGGTCTTGTCCAGCTCATAGGTGCCGCTCAGGTCCCAGCTCACGTTGTGCGAGGTGTTGTTGATGTTGAACGGGCCCGAGCTTGCAGGCGGTTCATAGCGCGAGGCCGAGAATTCCTTCTTGTCGCTGGTGTAGCGGATACCGCCGCGCATCTTGAACTTGTCGGTCACCGTGTAGTTCAGCGAGCCGAAGGCGGCCCACGACTTGGCGTTCTGGAACTGCTGCGCATAGGCCGCGTTCTGTGGATTGCCAGGGGTGAAGGAGTCGAAGCTGATGCTGTCGATCTGGATGCTCTCGTCGAAGAAGAACAGGCCGCCGATCCACTGCAGCGGACCCTTGTAGTTCGACTCGGCGCGGAACTCCTGCGAGAACTGCTTGTGGTTAGGCAGCACGTCGGCCGTCTCGACCGGGAACGGGATTACGCCGGGACCGCTGCCCTTGGCCGCTTGCACAGGACCGCAGAACAGCGTGCAGCCGTAGCCGCCATCGACGTCGCCGCGGCTGTAGAACTTCAGCTTTTCGTAGCCGGTGATCGAGTGCAGCGTGATGTCGTCCATGTTGTACTTCAGGCGGATGCTGCCGCCCTTGGTGCTCAGGCTCTGGTAGTTCTGGCCGTCGGTCGGGTAGGAACCGTAGTCGAAGCCGTCGACCAGGTCGTTGGTACCCTTCTTGATGATATTGGCGCGGAACAGCGTGGCGCTGCCGTGGTAGTCGCGCTCATGGTAGTTGAACAGCACGTCCAGGTCCTTGTTCGGCTTGACCAGGGCTTGCAGGCGGAAGGCGTTGTCGCCGTAGCCTTCGAAATCCTTGGTGCCGGTGTTGGCGACCGGATTGGTGTTGTGCACGCGGTTGTCGCGGTGCTGGGTGGTGCCGGAGAAGCGCAGCGCCACGGTGTCGCTGACCGGGATGTTGAACATGCCTTCGGCGGTCTTGGACGAGTAGTTGCCCACGCCCAGGGTGACATAGCCTTCCTGCTTGAACACCGGCTTGGCGGAGTCGAACTTGATCACGCCGGCCGGGGAGTTGCGGCCGAACAGCGTGCCTTGCGGGCCGCGCAGCACTTCAACCTGGTCGACGTCGAACACAGGGAAGCCCTTCAGCATCGCGTTTTCCTGGACGATATCGTCCATCACCAGACCTACGGGCTGGGAAGCGTTCAGGTCGAAGTCGGTGTTGCCCAGGCCGCGAATGTAGAAGCGCGGGAAGGTACGGCCGTAGTCCGATTCCACGTTGACGGATGGCGAGCGGCCGGCCAGGAAGCGGATGTCGGCGGCGCCGGAAGTCAGCACGTCCAGCTTGTCGCCCTTCAGCGTGGCGATCGACATCGGCACGTCCTTGATGTTTTCCGCGCGGCGCTGCGCGGTCACGATCACGGTTTCCAGTTGGCCCTTGGTGGCGGTGTCCGGGGCGCTGGCCGCTGCGGCCTGGCCTTCGGCGGCTTCCGTTGCTGCTGCGGCGGCGGCGTCGGCCGCCATTGCTGCGTGCAGCGGGAAGGCGCTTGCGACAGCCAGGGCGATCAGCGATCGCGCTGCGTAACCACTACTTTTTTTGCTCATGAGTGCTGCTCCCTATTTATTGTGTAGGCAAGTTGTAAATACCATCCGTAATCCCGTCCTCCCCCGCGCTTGGCAGCGGGACGATGTCTTTTTATTGGCAAAACTTATTGCTAAAACAGTACTAAAACTACTAACTTCCGCATAACAATATGCAGATTGCCAACCATGCTAGCATGGAAAAAAATGACAGAAACTCACTTTTTGAGTGTTTCGATTCATATATATTTTATATAAATAGCTAAGTAAAATCGAATTTGTCGTACATATCGCCGCTGATGCATAGTAGTGGATCGCCTGAAAAAGCCGGCCTCCGAGGGCGAAAACACCCTGGCTTGCAATGAAAAAGCCGTTTTTCGGCAGGCTTGGGAGGCCGCTGCAGATTTATCCAATCAGCAGGAAATTTTTCCAAACGGACAAAAAAGCAACAATATAAAAATATTTAATTTGGCGTCGACTGTTGCGGCGGTGCGACATGCGCGGACTCTGCGGGCCCCGAGGGGCCGGCGCGGAGGCCGGCTGACGCAAACACCGCCGTCATGATGCGCTGCGTCACATACTTGGAACGGTAGATGAACAACATGCTTGAACACAGCCGCCTGCGCGCGGTGGGCGACCTGGGACAACAAATCTGGCTCGATAACCTGAGCCGCCACCTGCTCGCCTCCGGCCAGCTGGCCGAACTGATCGCCGCCGACGGCATCCAGGGCCTGACCTCGAACCCGGCCATCTTCTACAACGCCATCCGCACCGACGCCGCCTACCAGGCCGCCCTGCCGCTGCTGCGCACCGCGCTGGCGACGCCGGAAGCGCGCTTCGAGGCGCTGGTGCTGCCGGACGTGCAGCGCGCCTGCGATTTGTTCGCGCCGCTGTACCAAAACTCCGACGGCAAGGCCGGCTTTGTCAGCTTCGAAGTGGCGCCGCGGCTGGCCCACGACACCGCCGGCACCGTGGCCGACGCCAAGCGCCTGTGGGCCGTCATCGGCCGCCCCAACGCCATGATCAAGATTCCGGCCACGCCGGCCGGCATCGCCGCGCTGGAGGAAGTGATCTACGCCGGCATCAACGTCAACATGACGCTGATCTTCACCGCCAGCCAGACCCAGGCCGTGCGCGCCGCGCACCGCCGCGGCCTGGCCCGCCGCCTGCAGGACAAGCTGTCGGTGCAGCGCATCGCCAGCGTGGCCAGCGTGTTCATCAGCCGCATCGACGTTGCCGTCGACGCCCTGCTGGAGAACGCCGCCGACAGCACCGCCGTCGCAGTGCGCGGCCGCGCCGCCATGGCCGCCGCCCGCCTCGCCTATCACGACTGGAAGAACGACAGCGGGTTCGCCGTGTTCGCCGCCTTCGGCGCCACACCGCAATGGCTGCTGTGGGCCAGCACCGCGACCAAGACCCCGTCCGAGCGCGACGTGCGCTACGTCGAGGGCCTGATCGGCGCCGGCACCATCAACACCGTGCCGGACGCCACGCTGGACGCCTTCCGCGACCACGGCGTGGCCGAGCCGACGCTGGACGGCGACGTGGAGGCCGAGCGCGCCGTGCTGGCGCAGCTGGCACACCACGGCATCGATCTGGAAACCGTGGGCAGCGAGCTGCTGGCCGCCGGTTTGCTGCAATTTGAACAAGCTTTTGACAAACTGCTGGCGCTGACCGCGTGATACGCCGATGATTAGCTGCGTATCCCCGAGGCAAACCTCTAAAAATCAGGGGTTTGCGGCGATAAAGCGGCGCCGGATTACATGTTTCGTTCAATAAAAATATACAATATCGTTCTTCCAGGAGCCTATTCATGAAACTTTCACAACTTAGTTTGACGCTTGCAGCACTCTTCATCGCTGGCAGCGCGTCCGCGGCTGACCCTAAGCTGGGCATTGTGTATGACGCAGGCGGCAAGTTCGACAAGTCGTTCAACCAGTCCGCTTTTGAAGGCGCCTCGCGCTTCAAGAAGGAAACCAACATCAATTTCATCGAGGTGCAAGCCTCCAGCGACACCCAGGCCGAACAGGTGCTGCGCGGCCTGGCTCGCAAGAACCTGGACCTGATCGCCTCGATCGGCTTCGCCCAGCAGGCGGCCGTGCAGAAGGTGGCCAAGGAATTCCCGAAAGTCCACTTCGTGCTGATCGACGGCGTGGCGCAGGGCGCCAACATCAACTCCATCACCTTCAAGGAAGAAGAAGGCTCGTACCTGGTGGGCGTGGCCGCGGCCATGGCATCCAAATCCAAGAAGCTGGGCTTCATCGGCGGCGTCGACATCCCGCTGATCCGCACCTTCGCCTGCGGCTACGCCCAGGGCGCCAAGTCGGTCAACCCTAAAGTCGAAGTGAGCTCCAACATGGTCGGCACCACCTCCGATTCGTGGAACAACCCGGCCAAGGGCGGCGAACTGGCGCGCTCGCAATTCGACCGCGGCGTCGACGTGGTGTTCGCCGTCGCCGGCGGCTCGGGCCTGGGCACGCTGCAAACGGCCAAGGAAAAAGGCAAGCTGGGGATCGGCGTCGACTCCAACCAGAACAGCCTGTACCCGGGCACCATCCTGACCTCGATGGTCAAGCGCGTGGACAACGCCGTGTACGACTCCTTCATGCAGATGAAGGCCGGCACCTGGAAGGCCGGCGTCACCGCCAAGGGTCTGAAGGAAGGCGGCGTCGATTGGGCGCTGGACGAGAACAACCGCAAGCTGATCACGCCGGAAATCGAGAAGCGCGTCACCGGTGCCCGCAAGGACATCATCGACGGCAAGGTCAAAGTGATCGACATCCGTTCGGGCGCAGCCTGCCCGGCCTGACCCCTGTTTGAACATGAGAGCGCGCCGGCGGAGTCATGCTCCGTGCGGCGCGTTTAACGTTCCAGGCATTTACTTAACTCCGCACCGAAAACGATCCTATGCAGCCAGCAGTAGAATTTCGCGGCATCTCCAAGCATTTCGGAGCCGTCAAAGCGAACACGGACGTCAGCTTCGCCATCGCCAAGGGCTCGATCCACGGCCTGGTGGGCGAGAACGGCGCCGGCAAATCGACCCTGATGAGCATCCTGTACGGATACTACCGCGCCGACGGCGGGGAGATCCTGCTCGATGGCCAGGCGCGCCGCATCCACAACAGCCAGGAAGCCATTGCGCTCGGCATCGGCATGGTGCACCAGCACTTCATGCTGGTCGAGAACATGACCGTGCTCGATAACGTGATGCTGGGCAGCGAAGGCGGCTTCAAGCTGAAGCCGAAACGCGCCGCCGTCGAAGCGCAGCTGCGCGAGATCTGCACCCGCTACCGCCTGGACGTCGATCCGCTGGCCACCATCCACGACCTGTCGGTGGGCGCGCAGCAGCGCGTGGAGATCCTCAAGCAGATCTACCGCAGCGCCAACATCCTGATCCTCGACGAGCCGACCGCCGTCCTGACCGCGCAGGAGACCGAATCGCTGTTCGAGATCCTGCGGCTGTTCAAGGAACAGGGCAAGACCATCATCCTGATCACGCACAAGCTGCAGGAGATCCTCGACATCACCGACACCGTGACCGTGATGCGCGGCGGCCGCGTGATCGGCGCCGTGCCGACCGCCGGCACCACCAAGGAAGACCTGGCCAACATGATGGTCGGGCGTCCCATCGAGAACAACCTGCCGCGCAAACCGTACAACCCGGGCGCGCCTGTGCTGCACATCGAGAACCTGCTGCTGCAGGACGAACAGCAGGTCAAGCTGCTGGCCGACATCGGCTTCACGCTGCGCGCCGGCGAGATCGTCGCGATTGCCGGCGTGTCCGGCAACGGCCAGAGCGAGTTGATGGAAATCCTGTCGGGCATGCGCCTGCCGACTTCCGGCCAGATCGACTTCCAGGGCAAGGCGCTGCCGTTCGCCGGCCGCTCCGACGCAGACGGCCTGCCGCGCACCTTCCGTGAACTGGGCATCGCCCACATTCCGGAAGACCGCCTGCGCGACGGCGTGATCAAGGCCTTCTCGGTCATGCACAACACCATCCTCGGCTACCAGGACAAGCTGAAAAACCGCTGGGGCCTGTTCGACTTCAAGGCCATCGCCGCGCGCTGCGCGGAGCTGATGAAGAACTTCGACGTCCGCCCGAACAACCATGATTTGCGTATCGGCCTGCTCTCCGGCGGCAACCAGCAGAAGGTGGTGATCGCGCGCGAAGTGCTGGCGCAGCCCAAGCTGATGCTGGTCGGCCAGCCGACGCGCGGCGTCGACATCGGCACCATCGAAAGCATCCACACCCAGCTGCTCGCCCTGCGCGACGCCGGTGTGGCGATCCTGCTGGTGTCCGTGGAGCTGGAGGAAGTGCGCGCGCTGGCGGACCGTATCCTGGTCATGTGCGGCGGCCGCATCACCGGCGAACTAAAAATTGAAGAATTCGACACGACCCGTATCGGCTTGCTGATGGGCGGGATGCACAAATCATGAACAACCAAGACCTGCCACGCTGGGCAACCGGCTTTGTAATGCCCGTACTGAACCTGTTGTCGGCCCTGCTGGTGGCCGCGCTGGTGATCTATCTGCTGGGCGAAAGCCCGGTCGAATCGATGGGCATCCTGATCAACAGCGCCGTGGTCAATCCGGAAGGCTTGAGCTACACGCTGTTCTACGCCTCGACCTTCATCTTCACCGGCCTGGCGGTATCGATCGCCATGCAGGCCGGCCTGTTCAACATCGGCGCCGAAGGCCAGATGTACTTCGCCGGCCTCGGCCTGACCTTGGCCATGCTGGCCTTCGACAGTTCGCTGCCGATGTGGATACTGATCCCGGTCGGCATGATAGGCGCGGCGCTGTTCGGCGCGCTGTGGGCCTTCCTGCCCGGCTACCTGCAGGCGAAACGCGGCAGCCACGTGGTGGTGACCACCATCATGTTCAACTACATCGCCGGCGCGCTGATGAACACCGTGATCGTCAAATACCTGGTGCCGGCGGGCGAGCAGAATCCGGCCAGCCGCGCCTTCAGCGCCGCCGCCGAAATGCCGCGCCTGAACCAGTGGTTCCCCATCCTCGGCGAGACGCCGCTCAATATCAGCTTCTTCCTGGCGATCATCGCGCTGGTGATTTACGGCGTGATGGTGTCGCGCTCCTCGTGGGGCTTCAAGCTGCGCGCCACCGGTTTGAACAAGCATGCGGCGCACTATGCGGGCGTCCGCATCAGCAAGATGATCATCACCGTGATGCTGATCTCCGGCGCGCTGGCCGGCCTCGGTTCGGTCAACTCCATCATGGGTTCGACCCACTACCTGTCGCTCAACTTCGTCGGCGGCGCGGGCTTCGTCGGCATCGCGATCGCGCTGATGGGACGCCAGCATCCGGTAGGGATTTTCCTGTCGGCGGTGCTGTTCGGCGCGCTGATCCAGGGCGGCTTCGACCTGTCGCTGGAAAAGCAGAACATTCCGCCCGAGACCTTCATCTTCATCCAGGGCTTGATCATCCTGTTCTGCGGCGCGATGGAAAACTTCTACGCCCCCGCCATCGCCGCCCTGCTCAAACGGAAAAAGTGAGACTGTCATGACTTTTGAAGACCTCCATATCGGCAGCATCCTGGTGTCGACCGTGCGCAATGCGCCGGTGCTGATTTTCGCCGGCATGGCCGGCTTGTTCGCCGAACGTTCGGGCGTGATCGACATCGGCCTCGAAGGCAAGATCCTGGCTTCGGCGTTCGTCTCGGCCGCCGTGGCTTTCGCCACGCAGAATCCGTGGTACGGCATGGCCGCGGGCATGCTGGTGTCGGTGCTGCTGGCGACCTTGCAGGGCTATGTCGCCATCTCGCAGAAAGGCAACCAGCTGGTGGCCGGCATCGCGATCAACATCGCCATGAGCGGGCTGACCTTCGTGGTCGCGCAATTCTTCTTCCAGCAGGGCGGACGCACGCCGGACCTGGGCCAGGCGCGCCTGTTCGACGTGGTGCTGCCGGGCAGCGCCGCGGTTGAGGACATACCGTTCGTCGGCTGGCTGTACGCGCACCTGATCGGCGGCCACTCGGTGCTGGTGTACCTGGCGTTCGCGCTGGTGCCGCTGGTTCACTGGGTGCTGTACCACACCAGTTTCGGCCTGCGCCTGCGCGCCTGCGGCGAGAACCCGCATGCGGCCGACGCGGCCGGCGTCAGCGTCGAGCGCCAGCGCTACATCGCGATGCTGATCGCCGGCGTACTGTGCTCGTTCTCGGGCGCCTACCTGGCGATCGTGCAGAGCGGCTTCTTCCTGCGCGACATGTCGGCCGGCGCCGGCTACCTGGCGCTGACGGCGATGGTGTTCGGTAACTGGCGTCCGCTGTACACCTTCCTCGGCTGCCTGATGTTCGGCTTCTTCGGCGCGGTGCAGATCCAGATTGAGGGCGTGGACCTGCCGCTGGTCGGCCGCCTGCCAGGCTCGCTGATCCAGATGGTGCCTTACGTGGTGACGGTGATCGTGCTGGCCGGCCTGATGGCCAAGTCGGTGGCGCCAAAAGCGCTGGGTACGCCGTTCGTCAAGTCCCGTTAATCGCTCCCGCCGATCACTTCAGCGTGCGCATATAGGACAGCAGGTCGGCGACCTGCTGTTCATCCTTGACTCCCCAAAAACGCATGCTGGTCCCCGGCACCACGTCGTGCGGCGCGCGCAGGAATGCGGCCAGCGTTTTCTCGTCCCACACCAATCCCGACTTCCTCATCGCTTCCGAATACTTGTAGTCCGTGGTCGACGCCGCGTGGCGGCCGATGATGGCGTTCAGCTGCGGCCCGAAGCCGCCTTGTGCGTAAGGGCCGACCTGATGGCAGGAGGCGCAGTGCTTGAACAGCAACTCGCCGGCCTTCGGATCTCCCGTCGCACCGGCTTGGACTCCTATCAGCAACGCAAGTAAAAGATATGCTCTCATGCGCCGATGCAACTGCTTTTCGGCATAGCCTGCTCGAAGTCAATCAATCGCGTAGTGGACATTGTCGTAGGAGTTGACCATGACCGCCAAAAGTTCAAGCAGTCCGGCCAAAGGATGCTGCTCACTCTCTCCCATGATGTCCAACACACGATTCATCAAGGCCACAGTGTGATCGTATTCCTCATCATTGGTAATAGCTCGAAGCTTGGCTATACGATCAAACTCGGTCCAAGCGGACTCCAAAGCCGCCCCATCAATATTGTCAGCGATGACATTCATGTCCTAATCTTTCCTTGATGATAACTCTTGGTCCATTTATCATATTCTGAGCTACGAGGTGAGCCTGCAGCCATTCTTTGCTTCCATTGGCGAACCCCGCTTGCGGCGTCCGGATAGCGGACGCAAAACTCTTTCAACACTTTTAAAGAAACGAGGCGCATGCGCCACTGTAGGACTCTACTACTTTTGACGTTTGACGACACGCAAAGTCGATAGTCGAGCCCGCGAATTTCTAGCAAAGCAAGTGCAGCGCCGCGTATTGCAGCAGCATGATGGTCTTGCCGTCGGCGATGCGGCCATCGGCCATCATCCGCATGGCGTCGGCCATCGCCAGTTCCAGCACTTCGATGTCCTCGCCCTCTTCCGCCAAGCCGCCGCCGTTGCCGGCGCGCGATGCGGGGTCGTATTCGGCGACGAAGAAATACAGCCGCTCCGTGACCGAGCCGGGACTCATGAAGGCTTCGAACACTTTGTTCACTGCGCCGACGCGGTAGCCGGTTTCCTCTTCGACCTCGGCGCGGATGCGTTCCTCGGGACTGGCCTGGTCCAGCAGGCCGGCGGCGGTTTCGATCAGGAAGCCGTCGTGGCCGTTGCCGTAGGTCGGAAAGCGGAACTGCCGCACCAGCACCACCGTGCGCCGCTCGCGGTTGTACAGCAGGATCGTGGCGCCGTGGCCGCGATCGTAGGTCTCGCGCGTCTGGCGCTGCCAGCTGCCGTCGTTGCGGCGATAGTCGAAGGTGGTCTTCTGCAGCAGGAACCAGTCGTCGGAAAGGGTTTCCACTTTGTGGATGCGGATGCGGTCTTCAAGCATGGCGATACACTCCTTGGTTGCGTTTTTTTACGATATCATGCAATATCGTGCAACATCAAGATATTTCATGCATATGCTGACACGCCAACGCAAAGAACTGCTGCTCGCCCGCCTCCGGCAGGATGGGCAGATCGTCGCCAAATCCCTCAGCGAGGAACTGGGCCTGTCCGAGGACACCATCCGCCGCGACCTGCGCGAGCTGGCGGCAGAAGGACTGCTGCAGCGCGTGCACGGCGGCGCCCTGCCCCTGGCTCCGCCCCTGCCAACTTCGCCGGCCATGGGCGACTTCGCCCAGCGCCAGCAGATTTCCAGCGACGCCAAGCCCGCCATCGCCCGCGCCGCCGCCGCGATGATCGCGGACGGACAAGTCGTCTTCATCGACGGCGGCACCACCGCCGTGCAGCTGGCGCGCGCCCTGCCGCGCGAGCTGCGCTGCACGGTCGTCACGCATAGTCCCAGCGTGGCGGTCGAACTGGTTGCACATCCGCTGGTCGAGGTGATCCTGATCGGCGGCCGCCTGTTCAAGCACTCGGTGGTCGCGATGGGCCCGTCGGCGCTGGAAGCCATTACACAAATCCGCACCGACATCTACTTCATGGGCGTCTGCAGCCTGCATCCTGAAGCCGGCATCACCACCGGCGATTTCGACGAAGCCGGCATCAAGCGCGCGATCAGCGCCATGGCCCAGCGCACCGTGGTGCTGGCCTCGCCCGAAAAACTGAACACCGCCTCGCCCTACCAGATCGCACCGCTGGCGCAGGTCAGCGCCATCGTCGTCAACAGCTCCGTGCCCGAAGCCCTGCTTGCCCCTTATCGCAACATGGACATAGCCATCATCCGCGCCTAGCGCTACTTGATGGATCGCGGCAGGCCGTGACATACTCGCAGGATGAAACAGTCCTGGGGCTATCGAAAGCGCGTCTGGTTGGGAGTACTGCTGGCGGCATTGTGCCTGCACGCGAGCGCGGGGACGCATGTCGTCTATCCGCTCACCAGCGCCGACGACAGCGACAGCCGCTACGACTACGATTGGGCCGTGCTGCGCACCGCGCTCGACAAGACCGTGCCACGCTTCGGTCCTTACGAACTGCAGCAATCGACCCATGTGATGTCGCCGCCGCGCGTGGCGCAGGAAGCGCTGCTGCCGGGTGGCCGCATCAACATCTTCGCCCGCGCCACCTCGCCCGAGCTGGAGCGGCAATTCATCCCGGTGCGCCTGCCTATCGATCGCGGCCTGCTGGGCTACCGCATGTTCCTGGTGCGCGACGCCGACCTGCCGCGCTTCGCCGCCGTGCGCACGCTGGACGATCTGCGCAAGCTGCGCGTCGGCCAGGGCAAGGACTGGATCGATGTGCCCATCCTGCGCGCGGCGGGCTTCGAAGTGGAGGAAGGCACCACCTACCGGGGCTTGTTCGCGATGCTCGACGCCGGACGTTTCGATTTTTTCTCCCGCGGCATCGACGAGGCGCGACGCGAGTTCCAGGAACGCCGCGCCAGCCATCCGCACATGGCGGTCGAACCGACGCTGCTGATGTACTACCCGCTTCCCTTGTACTTCTTCCTGCGGCGCGACGCCGAGGGCAAGCTGCTGGCGCGGCGCATCGAAGCCGGCATGGAGATGATGATCAAGGACGGCTCGCTGAACGCGATCTTCCAGAAGTACAAAGGCGAAAGCCTCAAGAACGCGGGGCTGGGCAGACGCCGCGTGCTGACACTGCCCAATCCGACGCTGACGCCGGAGACGCCGCTGTCGCGCAGCGAACTCTGGTTCAATCCCCTGACCGGCAAGTAAAGGCCACAGCCATACCCATTCCGGTATCGCAGATCGCGAAGATGTTATTGGAGACGCAAGGACAATCGGCATAAGATCGTCTCAAACAATAGATCAAGAGACAATCATGAAACGCCATCTGCTTGCGCTCGTCCTCTGCGGCGCGGCCGCCCTGTGCCACGCGCAATCCGCGCCCGTCGCCATCCATGTCGACGCCAACGCCGCCACCGGGCCGATGAAGCCCGTCTGGGCGTGGTTCGGCTACGATGAGCCCAACTACACCACCGCGCCCAACGGCCGCAAGCTGCTGGGCGATATCGCCGCGCTGTCGCCGGTGCCGGTCTACGTGCGGGCCCACAACCTGATGAGTTCCGGCGACGGTAGCTACGCGCTGAAATGGGGCTCGACCAATATGTACACCGAAGACAAGGACGGCAACCCGGTCTACGACTGGCGCATCGTCGACGCCATCTTCGATACTTACATCCAGCGCAAAATGAAGCCGCTGGCGCAGATCGGCTTCATGCCGGAGGCGCTGTCCGAACACCCGCAGCCCTACCAGCACCACTGGAAGCCGGGCACGCCGTACCAGGAGATCATGACTGGCTGGGCGTATCCGCCGAAGGACTACGCCAAATGGTCGGAACTGATCTACCAGTGGGTCAGGCACAGCGTGGCGCGCTACGGCCAGGCCGAGGTGGAGAGCTGGTACTGGGAAGTGTGGAATGAGCCGGACGGCTGGTACCTGATCGCGCCGGACGTCAAGCGCACCTATTTCAAGATGTACGATTATGCGGCCGACGCGGTCAAGCGCGCCCTGCCGACCGCCCGCATCGGCGGCCCGCACACCGCAGCCGCCGGCCAGTTCCTCGACGACTTCATCGTCCACTGTCTGCACGAGACCAACTACGCCACCGGAAAAACCGGCAGTCCGCTGGACTTCGTGGCCTTCCACGCCAAGGGCAGCCCGACCGTGAAGGACGGCGTCGTACAGATGGGCATGGGCATCCACCTGAAACGCATACAGGACGGCTTCAACATCGTCGCCAGCCATCCGGAAACCAGGCATCTGCCGATCATCATCGGCGAATCCGACCCGGAAGGCTGCGCCGCCTGCGGCATGCAGACCAACCCGGAAAACGCCTACCGCAACGGCACGCTCTATGCCAGCTACACCGCCGCCTCCATCGCGCGCGAGTACGACATGGCCGCGCAGACTGGCGTCAATCTGCTCGGCGCGGTCAACTGGTCGTTCGAGTTCGAAGACCAGCCGTGGTTCGCGGGCTTCCGCGACCTGGCCACGAACGGCGTCAACAAGCCGGTGCTCAACGTGTTCCGCATGCTGGGCATGATGGGCGGCCAGCGCCTGAAGGTGGAAGGCGACCTGGCCTACGACGCCGCGAACATCATCGCCGGCGGCGTGCGCGGAGAGCGCACGGACATCAACGCCCTGGCCAGCAGGGACCGGCACCGGATCGCCGTGATGGTATGGAATTATCACGACGACGACCGCATCGACGACGGCACGCCGGTGGCTGTGACCATCACCGGCATACCCGGCAAGCGCGCGGTGCTGCGGCACTACCGGATCGACCAGCAGCACGGCAACTCGTATGCGTTGTGGAAGAAGATGGGGGCGCCGGCGCAGCCAAGCGGCGAGCAGATCGCCCAGCTGGTCAAGGCCAGCGAACTGGCGCAGCTGGACAAGCCAAGAACGGTGGCGCTGCGCGATCACAGCACCACCGTCACGATGCAGCTGCCGCGCCAGGCAGTCTCGCTGCTGACGCTGAGCTACTAGACCGCCGTTACTGTGGGAAGATCGCTTTCAGGATCGCGGCCAGGTGATAGCCGCCCTGGATCAGCTGCGTCTTGGCGGCGGCAGAACTGGGGACCGGATAATTGTCCGGCACCGTCAGCGACCACACGTTGTAGACCTCACCGTTCTTGCTCGTCTGCTGGGTGGCCACGCCCGGCACCACGTCGGCGTAGGCCAACTTGGACACGGCCAGCGACTGGTCGGCCCACTCGTACGGCCAGCTGATCGGATCGCCGCTGTTCGGCCCCACCGCGGGATTGCCGGCGATGACCATCTGCGCGAACTGCTCCGGCGTGCGGGCGCCAATGCGGCGGAAGGCGTAGTTCACCACCGTGGTGTCCCAATACGAATGAAACGGACGCGTGGTCTGCGGCGCGCGCGGCGGGGTGGCCGGGGCAGCCGGTGCGGCCGGCTTGGCCTCCGCATCCGCCGGAGCCACCGGAATCAGCTGCGCGCTGTTGGCGCTCAGTTTGACATCGTCCAGCAGCAGGTTGTTGCCGCCGCGCGAATCGAACATCTCCACCGCATCGATCTGGCCTTTCTTCTGCGGCACGACGAAGCCGCCGTTCTTGCCGACGTAGGCGGCGCCCACGTGCAGCGGCTGCGCGATGTCGCCGGTCAGGTGGGTCAAAATCAGCAGCGCCTGGCGCGGCGTGAAGTTGTGCGGGTTGCTGATCTTGTCGCCCTTGCCCTGCAAGGTGGCGATGCACTGCTTCAGCGTCTGCACGATATCGTCATCGGCGGTGCCGACGTCGTGGTCGTGGTAGTGCTGGTTCTGGAACGGCACGTCGGTGTAGTGATACTCGCTGTGCTTGGGGTTGGCGGCCACGTAGGCCACCATCTCTTCGCTCTGCGGTCCGCAATAGGTGCCCTTGACGCAGTCGGCCCAGTTGGCGACCTTCTCCAGGCTCTCACCCGGCAGCAGCAAGGCCTGCACGCGCTTCTCGGCGGGCGTGCCCTTGATCAGCTGGTCGGCGATCGCGCCGACGGCACGGTGTCCGTCATTGCCCCAGGCATGGGCATTGAAGGAGACGAAGGCGCCGCTCAGCGCCACAAACAATGCAAGCTTTTTCATTCCGGGCTGCCTTTCGCGGGTTTCGCATACTTCTTGTTGATGTCCAGCGGCTGCGCGTATTGCGAAGCCCAGGTCTGTTCGTGCAGCGCGGCCAGGCGCAGCGCCATTTTCTCGTTGCGCATCACCACCTCCAGGTTGCGCGACAAGTCCATGTAGCCGCCGCTCCAGTTGCTGGTGCCCACCCACGCGATCTGGTTGTCGATCACCATGGTCTTGCTGTGGATGACGCGAGCGAACGGAATGAAACCGGTGGAGGCCACCGGCAGCGTGACCACGCGGATCTCCACGTTCGGCAGCACCGCCAGGCTTTTCAGGTAGGCCTGCGCCGGCTCTTCGAGGTTCCAGTTCGACACCATCAGCTTGATCTTGACGCCGCGGTTGGCGGCGGCGCGCACCGCGTTGTCGATCACGGCGTAATAAGGGCGCGTGCCTTTCGGGCCGTAGCTCAGCGGCGCATAGTCCAGCAGTTGCACGCGCACTTCGCTTTTGGCTTCGGCCAGCAGTTGCGGCAGTCCGGCTTCGGAATCGCCGACGCCGGCCGGATTGAACTGATTGGGGCTGGACAGCAGGAAGACGTCCTGGTGGATGTTGGCCGCTTCCTTCTTCACGTTCAGCGCCGGCGCCACCAGGCCCTGCGTGCTGAGCGCCTGCGCGCGCCAGTCCTGGTTAAACACCGCCATGATCTGGCCGACGATCTTCGCGTCGCTGATGCGCAGGCCGGTCTCGTGGATATGCTCGAACGAGCGCCAGTCGAAGTTCTGGCTGCCGACATAGGCCGTCGCTCCGTCGACCACCATGTACTTGGCGTGCAGGATGCCGTTGCCGGTCAGCTTGTTGACATCGATGATGCGCAGTTCCAGGTTGGGGATAGCCTTCAGCTGCTCGATGGTGCTTTTCTCCGACAGGCCGACGCCCTTGGCGTCGAGCAGGAAGCGGATCTTGACGCCGCGCTTGCCGGCGGCCGTCAGGTGCTCGACCACCTTGCTGAATACGCTGCCCTCCTTGTTCACCGCGTAGAACTGACCCAGCACGATTTCGCTTTTGGCGTTGTCGAACAATTCGGTCCATACGGTGGCCGGGTCGCGCAGGTCGGCGCTGTGCAGCGGCGTTTCGACCGGCGCGGTCTGCACCAGCTCAAAGCCCGGGATGGAGAAGTCGGCGCGCGCCGGCGCCGCCAGCGACACCAGCAGCGCGGGCACTACAACAGAAAGCAAAACTCGACGCATGATCATCCTTAAAGTGGTTGCCGCCGCTTGATGCGGCCCTGTACTTCCGCCCTGCCGGCGGGCTTGCCGTTCTGTTCGCGCTTGACCAGGTAGTCGGTCAGCGCATCGATGTCGCGGATGCTGGTCTCGGCGCGGTTGCTGCCGGAGACGAACATCGGGAAGGCGTCGCCGCCTTCGGCCAGGAAGTTGTTGACGACGATACGGTACGAGGTGTTGTCGTCCAGCGGCACGCGGTTGAGCATGACGCTGTCCCGCACCACCTTGTTGCCTTCGCCGCGCCGCGGATCCCATTCGTAGCTGAAGCCTTCCGACACCTGCAGCAGGCCGCGCGTGATATCCCGGCCGCCGGTCCATTGCTGCTCCAGCAGTTCGCGGATTTGCGCGCCGCGCAGGTTCATCACCACCAGCGAATTCGTGTACGGCAGCGACGACAGCAGCTGGCCCACGCTGACGCGGTTGTCGGCGCCGGTGTCGAGGTCATGGCGCAGCGAGCCGTTATTGACGAAGGCGATCTGTGCGCCGTAGGCCCGGCCCGCCGCCAGGGTGGCGTCGGTCACCAGGTCGCCCAGCGCCGATTCGCCGTCATCCTGCTTTTCGCGCGGCACGCTGGGCACGGCCAGCCTGGCGATCGGGCGAGCCAGCGCGGTGGCGCTGCGCTCGCGGATTTTTTTCAGATAGGCGTCCAACGCCGGATTCGCCGGCCAGGTGCCGGGAATCATCACTTCCTGCCTGGCGCTGACGTCGCGCAGCGTGTTGGTGCCGGTATCGACCGTCAGCTTGATGCGCGACATGACGTGGCCGCCCATGTCCGATTGCGTCACCAGGCGGCCGTCCACGCGGCACAGGTAGCCGCGGTGCGAGTGGCCGCTGATCACCAGCCGGATCGCCGGATCGAGGCGCTTGACCACGTCGACGATCGGTCCGCCCAGATGGGTGCAATCCTGCTGGTCGAATTTGTCGGTGGTGCGGCCGCCCTGGTGGATCAGCACCACGAACACGCCCACGCCCTGCTTGCGCAGTTCCGGCAGCTGGCGGTTGATAGCGTCGGCCTCGTCGGCGAAGTCCAGGCCGGCGATGCCGGAAGCCGGCGCCTTCTCGACGGCGTCGCGCAGCACGGCGCCGATGAAGCCGATCTTGACGCCATGCGCCTGCTCGATTTTGTAGGCCGGCAGGATGGGCTTTTTGGTCACCATGTCGATGACGTTGGCGGCCAGGTATTGGAATTTGGCGCCGCCGTAGGAGGTTTCGAATTTGCAGGCCTTGTCGGCGCGCGGCGAATTGCAGCCGCCTTTTTGCTGGCGCAGCAGTTCCAGCCGGCCGGTGTCGAATTCGTGGTTGCCCACCGAGCTGATGCGCAAGCCCAGCAGGTCCATCGCGCCGATGGTCGGCTCGTCGGCCCACATCGACGACATCGCCGGACTGGCGCCGATCAGGTCGCCGGCGCCGACCAGCAGCAGTTCCGGGTCTTGCTTGCGCCATGCCTGCAGCGCGGCGCCCAGCGTATCGATGCCGCCGGCGACGACGGTGCGCGGCGCGGCCGCATAGGCGCTGTCGATCACATACTTGGTGGCTTCGATATTGCCGTGGAAATCATTCAGCGTCACCAGCTGGACTTCCGCCATGCCGGGCGGCGCATGCCGGAACAGGCCGCAGGAAGACAGGACCAGCGCGGCGCCGCAAGCCAGCAAGGGGCCCAGCGCGCGCGCCGGCTTGGAAAACTTGTTCATGTAACCGCGTTCCAAAAATGAAAAACAGGCCCGAAGGCCTGCGAAACGACGCTAATCCGCGCCAGATCCAGCCGGCGCCGCAGCGCCAGACCGGTATATTAACGTAGAACTCAGCGTAGAACTCAGCTTAGAAGTCGACGCGCAGCGTTGCCGACAGGAAGCGTGGAGCGCCCAGGTAGTAGAACACGGACTTCGCGGTAACGCCTGGGTAGGCGGTAGCGTTGGTCACGGACTGCGACGATGGGTTGCGGTACTGGCGGTCCAGCAGGTTCGACACGTTCAGGGTCAGCTTGGGATTCTTGAACATGCCGGCGCTGGCGAACTGGTAGCCTGCGTCGAAATCAACCGTGGTGTAGCCTGGAACCAGTTCGTCGTTGGCCAGCGTAGCTTGCTGGTTGCTGGTGACTTTGGCTTTCAGACGGGTGTACCAGTTGTTGGTCTCGTACGAAGCGGACAGGCCGCCTTTCCATTTCGGGGTCAGTGGGAACTGGTTGCCCTTGGTCGGCAGGTACACGCCCTTGGCTGCCTGCAGATCGGCCTGGATCTCGCTGCTGCTGTAACCCAGCGAAGCGTAGAACGACCAGCCGTTCACAGGGGTGTTACCCGCTTCCAGTTCGAAGCCCTTGTTGCGCACTTTGCCGACGTTGGTCAGCGTCGAGGTCTGCGAGCTAGGATCGAAGGCGGTAGCCTGGCGGTCCTTGAAGTCGCTGAAGAAGACGGTGGCCTGGGTGGTGATGGCGGTCGTCTGGTGACGGTAGCCCATGTCCAGGTTCATCGAAGTTTCGGCTTTGACATCGCCCAGCAGCGTCGGGATGTTGTTGACGATCTGCAGGTTGCCGTTGGTGGTCGAGAACACGAAGTTAGGTGGCGCCTTCATGTTCTTGGCCAGGCTGGCGAACAGCTGGTCGTCGTTGGTGATGCGATAGCGCAGGCCCAGTTGCGGCAGGACCGTCGAGTAGGTCTTGTTGTACTGGTAGGTCACGCCCGAGTTCGGCGTGGACTGGCTGTTGCCTTCGTTGGCGTAGTTGGTGAAGTCGCGCTTGATGTGCGGGGTACGCAGGCCAACGTTGACGGTCAGCTTGTCGTCGACGAAGGTGGCGGTGTCCTGGATGAAGCCCTGGAACGCGGTCGAGATCGATTTCCAGTTACGCGATTCGTACAGCGAACCGTCCGGACGGGTCACCAGGTTATCGCGCAGCCAGATGTCGGTAGGCTCGCCGTTGTTGTCGAGCTTTTCCATCGGACCGGTTTGCTGGTGCTTGGCGCGCTCGTACCAGAAGCCCGCCAGGATCTGGTGGTTGCCCCAGTTCTGGGTCAGCGATACGGAACCGCCCGGACGCTGGGTACGGGTGATCGAGCCGCTATACACCCAGACCTTGTCCAGGGTGTCGCCGTCGCCGTTCAGGTCGACGCCGGTGAATTTGCCGGTGGCCGGATTCAGGAAGGCATTTTCCTGTTGCAGTTTCTGCTGCACGCCGCCGGTGCCGTAGCCGTACCAGTAGTAAGGCACGATCTTGATGTCGGTGTTCTCGCCCAGGCGGAACTTGGCCGTTGCCGAGGCAATGACGTTCTCGAACGGGTTCAGCGACAACTTGTAGTAGGAGTCGGCGTTGTTCTGTGCCGGATCGCTGACTGCCTTGCCTGGGCTCGCTGGTGCGTGGCCGATGAAGGTGGTCGAGTAATCGTAGTAGTAGCCGTGCGACTTCAGGTCAGCCAGGTTGAAACTGCTGAAGTTGTTGTTCTTGGCGTTGTTGTACAACACGGTGCCGTGGATGAAGTTGAAACGGTCCCAGTCGTAGTTGAAGCCGATGTCGACGTGCTTACGGTTAGCTTCGCCGGCGCCTTTCCATTTGTCCGACTTGGCCTGCGATACCGAGACGAAGACCTTGGCCTTGTCGTTCAGGAAGCGGCCGCTGTCGTAGCGCAGATAGGTTTTGAACATGCTCAGCTGACCCAGGGTCTGGGCCACGCGGAAGCGCTGCTTGTCTTCTGGATCGCAGGTGGTGATGCCGAAGTTACCGCCGGTGGCGCCAACTTGTGGCGAGTCGACGTCGGTCGAACCCTGGGTCACGAAGGTGGTGCAGGTGTTTTCCTGGTCGACGTATTCCTGTGGGAACACAGCGAAGTTACCCGAATCGTTCACTGGAACGCCGTTGATGGTCGCGCCGATCTGGTCGGAGTTGAAGCCGCGCAGGGTCAGGCCGCCGCCGAACAGGCCGGTCGAGTCGTAGCTGTAGGTGTTCACTGCCGGCAGCAGGGCCAGAGCGTCGTAGGCGTTACCGGTAGGACGCTGTTTGGCCAGTTCCTCGGCGGTAACGGTCGAGCGTGCCTTTGGTACGTCTTCCTGCACCATCAGGCCCATACCGACTTTGCGGCCGGTAATGGTCACGGTTTCAGTGGCCGGCTTGGCGGCGTCGGCGGTTGCGTCTTGCGCAAACGCGGCGCCCATGCAGACCATCTGGCATGCCAGAGCGACCAGGCTCAGACGCAGCTTCGGATTGTGTTTCACGGCGGATTGCATTAAGGGAACTCCCAGTTTATGTAAAAAAATTTATTGTGTTTTACGATGCCTGGACCTGGCCGGGCTTGTGGCCCGCGGTCACATTCTTGACACAAAGTGCCCATGACATCACAAAATTGTAATCAGTAAATATTTCACCACCATGACAAGAAAGTCAGGTCGATCAGACTGCCACTGCTTGCCGGACTGAATGTGGTATCAACACCTTCGAAACCACAACAAAGTTGACGGTTTGGAAGCATCTTCAACAACTATGCATCAGCAAAAAATGTGTGACAAATACGATTTACTTTAGGAATTTATATGAAAGCCATATAAATGAGGCGCTGAACCGCGCTGGTTTCCACTCTATGAGCAGACAGGCATCTTTAAGGGGAGAATTATAGTAGACGGATAAAGGCTTGAAATTAATTCATGCGTAAAACGCACTAAGACGGTGCAGGCAAGTCTGTTTATGTCGCAATGTTGCCACACTCACTCTGGAGTGTGGCAAACATGGCAAGCCGCGTAAAGAACGAATTTAGATGTGTAACACCAGCGATTACGTCGTGCCAGCGCAACAGGATCAGCGCTTGGCGCCGGCGATGGCCGCCTCGAACCGGGCGAACCTGCCGTCCAAAGCTTTCAGCAAGCGCTGTTTATCGGCGTCCGCCAGGAAGGAATAGCGGATGCTGTCATATGACAGCTTTTTGACTTCGGCGTAATCGGGCTGGTAGCGCGCGGCGTACAGCACGTATTCGCCGGACAGGTTGTTGCGCGACACGCCGGCATCGTCGGTCGCCAGCACGAACGGCACGCCGTATTTGCGGTACAGCGTGACAGGGTGGGCGGCGCCCTTGATGCCGAGGATGAAGTCGTTGCTGCTGAGGTTGACCTCGACGGCGATCTGCTTGTCATGCATTTTTTTCATGATGCCCAGCGGATCGGTCTCATGGGCGATATCCATGCCGTGGCCGATGCGGCTGGCGCCGGCCACGTCGATCGCGTCCTTGATGTGGAAGGTCAGGCCCTCCGGCGGCACCATGCCCAGCGCCAGCTCGCCCGCATGCAGCGCCAGTTTCACGGATGGATACTTCGCTTTCAGGAATTTATACATCTGCATGTGCATCGCGTAATCGCGCATCGACACGTTGACGCTTTCCTGGCCGACGATGTTGACGCCGACGATCATCGGGCTGGCCAGCGCCAGCTTGAAGCTCGACACCATCTGCGAGAACACCTGCGACGGCGACAGGAAGCGCAGCGCGAACGGCTGGTAGCGTAGCGTGAAGTTGGCGTCGTCGATGCCGGCGCCGTTGGTCTGCACGCCCTCCAGGTAGCCGGCGATCCAGCCCTGGAAGGCGGCGTCATGGTCCAGTTTGGCCGCCCAGGCCTCCAGGTCGGCGTCGGTGACGCCGCCGCCGGTGGCCTTGCGGTCGAACTCCAGGTCCTGCGCGATCGGCGCGATCTCGTAGATGGTCTCGATGTAGCTCAGGTTTTCCTGGATCGCACGCTGCTTCAGGCGCTGCAGGCCGTCGGCGCCGTTGGTCGACGACACCGGATTGAAGTAGGCGAAGGTGTCGAAGAACTGGCGGTCCGGCGGCGACTGCAGGCCGCTGTGGTTGTAGAAGTCCTTGTCCGACCAGCGCTGCAGCAGGTTGGCCAGCACGGTATTGTTGTTCATGACGTCCTGGCCGGACAGGCAGGCGCGCTCGGCCAGCGGCTTGGCGGCTTCGGCGGCCGCCACGTCCGGCTTGATGTCGATGGTGTAGCTGGTCTTGTTGACGCAATAGCCCTGCTTGTCCACCCATTCCAGGTACTGCTCGGCGTACAGAGCGCCCGAATAGTGGTGATGCAGGTCGCCCCCCTTGGGCATCATGGTGAAGAACATCGTCAACTCGGCCAGCTTGGGCTCCTTGCCCGAGACCAGCGCGGCGAAGTGGCGCTTGGTGATCTCTTCATTGCTGGCGGCCTGCGCGCCGTGCGGCATGGCGCAGAACACGGCGGCGGCAATGGCGGCGGCCTTCAGGACGGCGATTTTTTTCTTCATGTGTGATCCCAATGTGAATTAATTCGTTTCGCGGGTATGGACTTTGCGGCCGGCCGAATAAGTAGCCGCCACGGCGCGGTCGTCGCCCAGCAACGCCAGCGCAAACAGCAGCTCTTCCAGGCTCTCGCCGCGCGCGGTCCGCCGTTGCAGCAGCGGCGTCGCCTGCGGATCGAGGACGATGAAGTCGGCCTCGGCGCCGGCGGCGAAATTGCCGATCGTGCCTTCGAGCTGCATGCTGCGGGCCGCGCCCAGCGTGGCCAGGTAGAACATCCGCAAAGCCGGCAAATAACTGCCGCTCAAGCGCGCTACTTTATAGGCTTCATTCATCGTTTGCAACATCGAGAACGAGGTGCCGCCGCCCACGTCGGTGGCCAGCGACAGCGGCACGCCGGCCTGGTCGGCGCGCTCGAAGTCGAACAGGCCGCTGCCGAGGAACAGGTTGGAGGTCGGGCAGATGGCGGCGGCCGAGCGGGTTTCCGCCATGCGCAGGCGGTCCTGCTCGTTGAGCCAGATGCAGTGGCCGTACATGGCGCGCGGGCGCAGCATGCCGTAGCTGTCGTAGACGTCGATGTAGCTGCGCGACTTGGGAAACAGCTGGCGCACCCACGCGCATTCAGCTTCGTTTTCCGATACGTGGGTCTGGATGAAGGTGTCCGGATACGCGCGCGCCAGCTCGCCAGCCAGTTGCAGCTGTTCCTCGGTGGAGGTGGGCGCGAAGCGCGGTGTGATCGCGTACAGCGAGCGGCCGCGCTGGTGCCAGCGCTGGATCAGCGCTTCGGTATCGCGGGCGCTGGATTCGGCGGTGTCTCGCAGGAACTCGGGGCAGTTCCGGTCCATCATCACCTTGCCGGCCACCATGCGCAGGCCGCGTGCCTCGCTCGCGGTGAAGAAGGCGTCCACCGATTGGGGATGCACGGTGCAGTAGACCATGGCGGTGGTGGTGCCGCAACGTAGCAGCTCGTCGAGGAAGAACTCGGCCACGCCGGTCGCATGAACGGGGTCCTCGAACTGGCGTTCGGTCGGGAAGGTATAGGTTTCCAGCCAAGGCAGCAGGCCCTCCGACGGCGAGGCGATCATGTCGGTCTGCGGATAGTGCACATGGGTGTCGATAAATCCGGGCAGCAGCAGCTTGCCGCTGTAGTCGTGCAGCTCGGTGCCCGGCGGCAGCGCGGCGTGCAGCGTGGCATAGTCGCCGGCCGCCTGCACCTTGCCGTCGGCGACAACCAGCAGGCCATCTTCATGCCATGCATATGACTGGTCGCTGAAGGCGGGATCGGCAAGAAAGTGCAGCAAGCTGCCACGGTAGGCTTGCAGGGTGTTTGGCATGAAAGGCCTTCCTGGTTGGGAATGCTCAGTTTAACGCGAAGCGACCAGACGCACGGGCGCGCCTTGCACGGCAGCCTGCTGCGCCTCCCACACCATCAGCAGTTGGGCGCACACGGACGTGGCGATGGCGGCGGGCAGTTTATTGGTGATGCCGGCCACGCCGATGGGGCAGACCATGGCGGCGATGCGGTCCTGCGGCAGGCCGCGCGCGGCCATGCGGCGCTCGAACTGGACGCGCTTGGTCTTCGAACCGATCAGGCCAAACCAGCCGACGTCGGCGCGGCGGAGGATGGCTTCGCTCAGGCGCTGATCGAGTGCGTGGCTATGGGTCATGACGAGGTAGCTGGCGTTTGCCGGTGCGACGGCGACCAACGCTTCCGGCGCGTCGGTAGCTTCGACGGTGACGTTGGCGGGGATGGACTGCGGGAACATGTCATCGCGCTCGTCGATCCAGGTAACGGTGCACGGCAGCTCGCCCAGCATGCGGATGATGGCAGCGCCCACGTGGCCGGCGCCGAACAACAGCAGATGCGCGCGCGGTGCCAGGCATGGATCGGCCAGCCAGCGGCGGCCGGCGGTGTCGCGCAGGACGTGCGTGCCGCGCTGGTGGTCGATGGGCGGGAAGGCAGGTCCAAACGCGGCGGGTTCGTCCGCGCCGGCGACCACCGCGCCATCGGCATCGAGCAGCAGCGAGACCGGCGTGCCGTCGATGGCGCTATGGCGCCAACTGTCCTCCCGCCGGCGTTTGCGCAGACTGGACATCACCCTGGCCAGCGCGGGGTCGATCAATTCAAAGGCCAGGTGCACGACGCCGCCGCAGCACTGGCCCAGCGTCGGACCGAGCGCGTACCGCTCCAGCCGGGCGTGGACATCCTCTCCCCTGGCGGCGCCTTTCAACATGCTGCGTCCGACATCCACCGCGCACATTTCCAGATGTCCACCGCCGATGGTGTCGACCTGGCCATCGGCCGTCACCAGCATGCGGGCGCCGGGTTCGCGCGGGCCGGAGCCCTCGACGATGGCCACCGTCACCAGCACCGCCGGTTCCGTGATCGCAGCTGTCAGCCATTCGTTCATGATGACGTCCTCAGGCCGCGGCTTCCACCGCCGACACCGCGCGCAAGATCTCTTCGCTGGTCGCCGGTGCGTTCAGCGGCGGATTGACCCGATGTCCGCCGACAGCGGAAATCGCATCGCGTATCGCGAAGAACACCGAGAACGGCAGCAGCAGCGGCGGCTCGCCGACCGCCTTGGAACGGTGGATGCTGTCCTCCACGTTGCCGTTGTCGAACAGCCGCACGCGGAAGTCTTCCGGGCAGTCCGACACGCCGGGAATCTTGTAGGTCGACGGCGCATGCGTCATCAGCTTGCCGGCCGGATTCCACCACAATTGCTCGGTCGTCAGCCAGCCCATGCCCTGTATGAACGCGCCCTCCACCTGCCCCAGGTCGATGGCGGGATTGAGCGAACGGCCGGCATCGTACAAGGCGTCCGCGCGCAGCAGCTTCCATTCGCCGGTCAGCGTATCGACCACCACTTCCGAAACGGCGGCACCGTAGGCATAGTAGGAGAACGGGTGGCCGTTCATCGTCTTCGGATCCCAATGCAGGCCCGGCGTCGCGTAGAAGCCGTCGGACCACAGCTGCACGCGCGCCAGATAGGCTTTCTGCACCAGCTCGGGGAACGGAATCGAGTGGCCGTTGGCGTGCACCGCGTTGTCGAAGAACTGCACCGGCACGCCGTCGTCATCACCATACAGCCTGACCGCGAAGGCGGCCAGGCGTTCGCGGATCTGGCGCGCCGCGTCCTGCGCAGCCTTGCCGTTCAAGTCCGCGCCGGTGGAGGCCGCCGTCGCCGAAGTGTTGGCGACCTTGCTGGTGTCGGTCGCCGTGGCGCGCACATGCTCCGCATCCAGGCCCAGTTCGTGCGCCACCACCTGCAACACCTTGGTGTTGATGCCCTGCCCCATCTCGGTGCCGCCGTGATTGACCAGCACCGAGCCGTCCACATACACGTGGACCAGCGCGCCGGCCTGGTTCAGGTGCGTGACATTGAAGGCGATGCCGAACTTGAGCGGCGTCAGCGCCAGCCCTTTCTTCAGCACGGGACTGGTCTTGTTGTACGCCTCGACAGCGGCGCGGCGCGCGCGGTAGTCGCTGCTTTGCTCCAGCTCCGCCGTCAGCGCCTCGATGACGTTGTCGACGATCTCCTGGCCATATGGCGTGATGTTGCGCTCGGTCTTGCCGTAGAAATTCAGGCGGCGGATATCGAGCGCGTCGCGGCCCAGGTTGCGGGCGATTTCGTCGACGATGTATTCGATCGCAATCGCACCCTGTGGGCCGCCGAAGCCACGGAAGGCGGTATTCGACTGCGTGTTGGTCTTGCCACAGCCGGCACGGATGTCGACGTCCGACAGGTAGTAAGTGTTATCGAAGTGACAGACCGCGCGCGTGGCGACGGGGCCGGACAGGTCAGCCGAGAAGCCGGCGCGCAAGGTCATGTCCACCTTGGCGGCGAGGATCTTGCCGTTGTCGTCGTAGCCGACTTCGTATTCATAGAAGAAGCAGTGGCGCTTGCCGGTGACGAGCATGTCGTCGTCGCGGTCCGCGCGCAGCTTGACCGGCCGGCGCAGCTTGGCCGCGGAGATAGCCGCGGACGCGGCCCACAGCGCCGATTGCGATTCCTTGCCGCCGAAACCGCCGCCCATGCGGCGGCATTCCACCAGTATTTTGTGCGAATGCACGCCCAACGCATGCGCGACCACGTGCTGCATCTCGCTCGGGTGCTGCGTCGAACACTGCACCAGCATGCCGCTGTCTTCCTTCGGGATCGCGTAGGCTATCTGGCCCTCCAGGTAGAACTGCTCCTGGCCGCCGACGAACAACTGGCCCTTGACCACGTGCGGCGCCATGTCGAAAGCGGCTTGATAGTCGCCGCGCTTGAGGTGCATCGGCGGCAGCACATAGGAATTGGCCGCCTTGGCTTCCTGTGGCGTGAAGATCGCCGGCAGCTCGTCGTAGCCGATCACGGCGCGGCGCGCGGCGCGGCGGGCGTTGTCGTGGGTGTCGGCGACGACGATGAATATCGGCTGGCCGACATACTGCACCTCGCCCGCGCACAGGATGGGATCGTCGTGGATGATCGGACCGCAGTCGTTGGTGCCGACGATATCCTCGGCCGTGTAGACCGCCACCACACCCGGCGAATTGCGTACCGGCGCCAGGTCCATCGCGGCGATGCGCGCGTGCGCCTTGGACGACAAGCCCAGCGCCGCATGCAGCGTGCCTTGCAGCTCGGGGATGTCGTCGGTGTAGGTGGCCTGGCCCAGCACGTGCAGCTCGGCCGATTCATGCGGACGGGCGACGCCGACCGCCTTCCATGCCTGGGCGGCGAGCAGCGCGGGAGCGACTGGTTGATTCATGATGGCTCCTTTCAGGCGCGGCAGGCGAAAGCGTTGACGGCGTCGGCCGCCAGCGGCGCCTCGGCGCGGGTTTCGAACCAGAAGCGGCGCAGCAGGTTCTGCGCCGTCTGCATGCGGTAGGTGCTCGATGCGCGCATGTCCGACAGCGGCGCGAAATCCTGCGCCAGCATGTCCATCGCCACGCGCAGGTTGGCTTCGTTCCAGCGCAGGCCGGTCAGCGCCGCCTCGGCGCGGGCGGCGCGGCGCGGCGTGGCCGCCATGCCGCCGAAGGCGATGCGCGCGTCGACGATGTGGTCGCCATCGAGCTTGAACGCGAACGCGGCGCAGACGGCCGAGATATCCTGGTCGAAGCGCTTGGCCAGCTTGTAGGTGCGGAACTGCACGCCCGCGCGCGGCAGCGGCACGCGCACGGCGGCCACGAACTCGCCCGGCTGCATGTCCTTTTTCTGATAGTCGAGATAGAAGGCTTCCAGCGGCAATATGCGCTGGCCATTGGCGCCCTGCAGCACCACTTCGCTGCCGACGGCGATCATCCACGGCATCGAATCGCCGATCGGCGAACCGTTGGCGACGTTGCCGCCCAGGGTGCCGGCGTTACGAATCGGCAGCGAGGCGAAGCGCTGCCACATTTCGCTCAATTGCGACGGATACAGGCGGCACAAGGCTTCGTACGCGTCGTTGAGCGAGACGCCGGCGCCGATTTCCAGCATGCCGTCCGCCTCGCGCACCGACTGCAGCGCGGCGACGTGGCCCAGGTAGATGATGTCGCCCAGCTCGCGCATCTGCTTGGTGACCCACAGGCCGATGTCGGTGGAGCCGGCCAGCAGCGTGGCTTTCGGATGTTCGTTGCGCAGCGCGACCAGCTCGTCCAGCGTGCGCGGCGCGTGGAAGGACTGGCCTTGCGCCGTGTAGGTGGTGCCGGCGCCTCGCTGCAAGGCGCGCAGCTGTTCGGCCAGCGCGGCGCGGTCGAAGCCGACCTTCGGCAACTCGGTCATGCGCTGCGCGGCATCGATGATCGGGCGGTAGCCGGTGCAGCGACACAGGTTGCCGGACAGGCAATCGTCGATCTCCTTGCGCTGGGCGGGCTGGCCGTCTTTGTCGAGGTACATGCCCCACAGCGACATGACGAAGCCCGGCGTGCAGAAACCGCACTGCGAGCCGTGGCATTCCACCATCGCCTGCTGCACCGGATGCAGCGCGCCGTCCGGCTGCTGCAGGTCTTCCACGGTGAACAGCGCCTTGCCGTCCAGCGTGGGCGCGAACTGGATGCAGGAATTGACCGCCTTCATTTCCAGTTCGCCGGCGGCGTTCAGGCTGCCGACCACCACGGTGCAGGCGCCGCAATCGCCCTCGGCGCAGCCTTCCTTGGTGCCGGTGCAGTGCAGGTCCTCGCGCAGGTGCTGCAGCACGGTGCGGGTTGGCGCGGCGGCGGAGATTTCCTGAACCGCGCCACGGTAGTAAAAACGAATCGGTTCGGACATCGTGGCCTCAAGCTGCGTATGGATGTGTTTTGCGCCAGTGTTCGGCGATATCGATGCGGCGCGTGATCCAGACATTATCGTGCTTTTGCACGTAGTCGAGGAAGCGCGCCAGCGCGGCGGCGCGCGCCGGGCGGCCGACGATGCGGCAGTGCAGGCCGATCGACAGCATCTTCGGCTGATTCAGTCCGTTGGGGTCGCCCTCGGCGTACAGCACGTCGAAGGCGTCCTTCAGGTAGTCGAAGAACTGGGTGCCGGAGTTGAAGCCCTGGGCGGCGGCGAAGCGCATGTCGTTGGTGTCCAGCGTGTACGGCACGATCAGCTGCGGCGCGACGGCGGCGCGGCCTTCGGCGTCGGTGTAGTCGACCTTCTGCCAGAACGGCAGGTCGTCGCTGTAGTTGTCGGCGTCGTAACGGAAGCCGCCGTGTTCGACCACCAGGCGCTTGGTCTGCGGCGAGTCGCGGCCGGTGTACCAGCCCTGCGGCGCGCTGCCGGTCAGGTCGCGGATGATCTCGACCGCTTCCTTCATGTGGGCGCGCTCGGTGGCCTCGTCCATGTTCTGGTAGGTGATCCAGCGCAGGCCGTGGCAGGCGATTTCGTGGCCCAGGTCCTTGAACGCGGCCACCGCGTCGGGATGGCGCTTGAGCGCCATCGCCACGCCGAAGATCGTCAGCGGCAGCTTGCGCTCCTCGAACATGCGCAGCAAACGCCACAAGCCGGCGCGCGAGCCGTACTCGTAGATCGATTCCATGCTCATGTGGCGGTTGCTGAACGAGGCCGCGCCGATGATCTCGGACAGGAAGGTCTCGGAACCGGCGTCGCCGTGCAACACGTTGTTTTCGCCGCCTTCTTCGTAGTTCAGCACGAACTGCAGGGCCACGCGGGCCTGGTCGGGCCACTGGGCGTGGGGTGGTTTCGGGCCGTAACCGATCAGGTCGCGCGGGTAGTTGTCGTAAGTGGTCATTGGCGCAAGCGAGTCTATGAGGAATATATCTGCAATCATATATGCGTCGAACCATGCCGGTATATGATTTGTGCAATAGCTACTTATCACTTAAACATATAGGACTAACGGGGACTAATCATGGGCAAGCTCAGCACACACGTTTTGGATATCACAGTCGGCAAGCCTGGCGCAGGCGTCAAGGTGGCGCTGTATGCGGTGACGGCGCAAGGCCGCGAGCTGCTGAAGACCGACGTCACCAACGCCGACGGCCGCTGCGCGGTGCCGCTGCTGGAAGGCGAGACGATGAAACCGGGGAAGTATGAGCTGGTGTTCGGTGCGGGGGAATACTTCGCGGCGCGCGGCGTCGACCTGCCGGAGCCGCGCTTTATCGACGAGGTGACGCTGGCGTTCGGTATCGCCAGCGCCGACCAGAACTACCACGTGCCGCTGGTCGTCTCGCCGTGGGCGTATTCGACCTATCGCGGCAGCTGATTACTTCGGCTTGCCCAGATATTTGGCGAAGAAGGCTTCCAGCCGCTTGTAGACCTCGGTCTGGTTTTCGGTGTCGTAGAAGCCGTGGCCTTCGTAGTCCACGTAGTACCACTCCGGCGCATGGCCGGCCTTCTCCAGCGCCTCCTTCATCAGGAACGCGTGCTCCTTGGGGGCGGTTTCATCGTGTCCGCCATGGATCAGCAGCACGCCGGCCTTGATGCTGGCCGCGTGCTGCGCCGGCGAATAACGCGCCAGTTCGGCCGCATCCTCGCCGATGTAGCGGACAAAAGTACTGGACATGCGTGAGTTGCCCTTCACCTGGTCTTCCTTGTGCAGCAGCGGCAACTCGTAGATGCCGGCATAGCCTACCGCGCACTTGAACATATCCGGCTCGCGCGAGGCCAGCATCAGGGCGGCGTAGGCGCCGAAACTGCCGCCGTAGGCGCACATCCGCGTGCCGTCCACCTCTCCCTGGGCCACGGTCCATTTCACGCCATCGACCAGGTCGTCGAGTATCTTGCCGCCCCACTCGCGGTAGCCCAGCGTCTTGAAGTGCTCGCCGCGCCCGCCGGAACCGCGATAATTCACCTGCAGCACGGCATAGCCGCGGCTGGCCAGGAACTGCGCGTCGGTGTCGAAGTACCAGGTATCGAACAGGCCGTGCGGGCCACCGTGCGGCAGCAGGATCAGCGGCGGCTTGGCGCCGCTGGCCAGCTTGGGCAGGGTCAGGTAGCCCTCAAGCAGCAAACCGTCGCGCGCCTTGAATTTGATTGGACGGCGCGGCGCCATCTGGTCCGGGTCGATGCCGCCCATAGACACATACAGCTGGTCGGCCTTGTTGGCTTTGCGGTCGTACAGATAAACCACGCCCGGATCGCGGTCGCTGTGGACAAACGCCAGCAGCTTGGAGCCGTCGTCCGTGGCGCTGACCAGATTGACGGTCGCATCGGGGAACTGGGCACTCAACGCCTGGTGCAGCGCCACGTCAGGATGCGACGGCTCCAGGTAGATCACGCGCGGACGGCCCGTGTGCGTGAACGCGGCGACCGGCAAGGCATGGCTCGATGCGTGCATCACCCGGTCGATGCTGCCGATTTCGTCTTCGGCCACCACACGGCGCTCGTCGCTGTCCAGTTTCTGGCGCACCAGCTTGGACGGACCGCCATGTTCCGAGTACCAAGCCAGGAACTCCTTGTTGTCCGCGCTGAAATCATTCGGCGACAGGCGCGAGCCAGGCTTCTCCTCGACCATCGCCCATTTGCCGGTGGCGTCGCTATAGCGCCACAGCTTGAGGTAATTCTGTTCGTCGGTGGCGATGACGAAACGGGGCTTGCCGTCGTTCTGTACGACGAAGGTGGCGTTGGCGACCGGAATGGTCGTGAGTTCCTTGCGGATGGCCGAGCGGGTATCGACGTCGTACAGCGAGCTGGCCTCGTTGCGCCAGAGGTAGGTCCCCAGCTGCACATGGTCGTTGCGGGTATCGGGGAAGTAGGCTGGAGAGGCGTAGCCCCAGTCGTTGCCGTAGCGTCCGCCCTGTTTGGAATAGGTGGTCATTTCATGGCCGTACAGATAGGCCTGGTTGGTGCCGTCGAAGTCCATCGCCAGCACCTCCCCTGTCGCGCGCGGCGCTTCGCGCGAGCCAACCTCTATGCCCTTTTCCACCACCAGGCGCGTGTTGCTGACCCACTGGTAACTCACCGGCACCGAGAACAGCGGCATGCGTATCGTGCTTTCCAGCTTCAGGTCCGGCAGGCTGTAGAAAGTCACCATCGGTATCGTGCGCTTGCCCACGGGCGTGCGCACCGTTACCGCCAGATGCTTGCCGTCGGGCGACATCTTCGGATTGAAGTACTGGTCTTCGCGCACGAAGCTCTCGATCGGTATCAGCCCGGGCGCGGCCTGGGCGTGGGCCAATGCAGGCGATATCGCGCTGATGGCTAAGGCTAACGGCAATTTCAAGCGCATGATCGACTGGCTCCGGGAAATGATATTGCCTGAAATGCTATCACGCCATACAATGTTTTCATATTGCAATATTTGGAGAGAATTCAGGCATGCGGATGCGCCATCGGCTAAGATGCGCACTATGAATGGATCCCACTCGGCGCTGACCGCGTCTTTTCTGCAACAAGCCGTGGCGCTGCATCAGCAGGGCCTGCTGGAACCGGCGCAAGCGCTGTACCGCCAGGTACTGGAACTCGACCCCGCGCAATTCGACGCCCTGCACCTGCTGGGCGTGATCGCGCGCCAGTCCGGCGATGCGCAAACGGCCATCGCACTCATCTCGCAGGCCATCGCCGTCGACGCATCGCAGGCCAAGGCCCATTGCAACCTCGGCGTCGCGCTGCTCGACTCCGGCCGTGCCGACGAAGCCTTGGCCAGCCACGACCGTGCGATAGCCCTGCAGGCAGACTACGCGATGGCGTGGAGCAATCGCGGCAACGCCCTGCGCAAGCTGGGACGGCCGGACGAGGCGCTGCTCAGCTACCAGCGCGCGCTGGACATCCAGCCGAAGTACGCCGAAGCGCACTGCAACCGCGCCATCGTGCTGCAGGACCTGGGCCGCTACCTGGACGCGCTGGGCGCGGCGGAAAACGCGCTGCACATCCACGACCGCAACGCCGACGCCTGGTTCGCGCGCGGCAACGCGCTGCACTGCCTGCGCCTGCTGCCTGAGGCGGTGGAGAGCTTCGACCGCGCCATCCATCTGCGGCCGCGCTGGGCCGAAGCGTACAGCGGGCAAGGCGCGGCCTTGCAGCGGCTGGGCGAATTCGGCGCCGCGCTGGACAGCTACGACCGCGCGCTGGAACTCAAGCCGGATTACGCGCTGGCGCACTACCACCGCGGCAACACGCTGCGCTCGATGGGCCGCAACGACGACGCCGTCGCCGCCTACCGCGCCGCGCTGGCGCATGGCGACAATCCGGAAACCATCGCCTTCGCGCTGGCCTCGGTGGGCGTGGGCGACACGCCGGCGGCGCTGCCGGCCGAATACGTGCGTTCGCTGTTCGACCAGTACGCCAACCACTTCGACCAGCACCTGGTGGAAGTGCTGGACTACCAGACGCCGGCCTACCTGGACGGCCTGATACGCCGCACCGTGGGCACCGCCGGCCTCGATACGCTGGACCTCGGCTGCGGCACCGGCCTCTGCGGCTCCTACTTGAAGGCCTACTCGCGCAGCTTGGCCGGCGTCGACCTGTCGCAGCAGATGCTGGACAAGGCGGCCGCGCGCGGCCTGTACGACCAGCTGGCCTGCGACGACGTCGCGACCTGGCTGGACGGCCAGCGGCAGGCCTGGGACCTGGCGGTGGCGGCCGACGTGTTCGTCTACATCGGCGACCTGGCGCCGGTATTCAACGGCGTGCGGGGCGCGCTGCGGCCCGGCGGCCACTTCTGCTTCACGGTAGAGGCCGGCGACGGCGCGGATTACGTCTTGCGTCCCTCCAACCGCTACGCCCACATGCTGCCATATATAAAGCGCCTGGCCGCCGCCCACGGCTTCGACATCCTCGCCGCGGAACCGCTGTCGGCCCGCCAGGAAAACGGCGCCCCCATCGCCGCCCTCGCCTTGATGCTGAGGAAAGCAACATAGGCAAACTTGCATGTCAGCCGGGCTTGCCTTAGAATCCGTAGCTCTGTGGCCGCGTTTTGGGCCATGCCGTCTGGGCCGGCGCCGTGATCAGGCCGACCAGTTTCCCATGCAAGATTCTTTACGGTGACCCTTGGATACCGTGCCGTTTTGGGTGCAATTTCTTGCGCTCGCCCTCCTGATATTGTGCTCGGCCTTCTTCGCCATGGCCGAAACCGCCCTGATGGCGGCCAACCGCTATCGTTTGCGCCACATGGCCAAACGCGGCAGCCGCCGCGCCATCACCACGCTGTGGCTGCTCGACCGCACCGATAAGCTGCTGTCGCTGGTGCTGATCGCCAATACGCTGATCAACGCCATGGCCACCGCGCTGGTCACCGCCATCGCCATCCAGACCTTCGGCCACGACGACAACGTCATCACCATCTCCACCGGCGTGGTGGCCTTCCTGCTGATCGTGTTCGCCGAGATCTCGCCGAAAGTGCTGGGCGCCACCTTCCCGGAAAAAATCGCGCTGCCGACCAGCATGGTGCTGAAACCGCTGATGACCCTGGCCAAGCCGGTGATCTGGTTCGTCAACCTGTTCGTCTCCATCGTGCTCAAGGCTTTCCGCATCAAGGCCGGCGCACACGCGCACGAGGCCCGCCTGTCGCCGGAAGAGCTGCGCTCGATCGTGCTCGAGGGCGGCAACTTCATCCCGCAAAAGCACAAGAGCATCCTGCTCAACCTGTTCGACCTGGAAACCATCTCGGTCGAGGACATCATGACGCCGCGCTCGCAGATCGAGGCGCTGAACCTGGAACTGACCGTCGACGAAATCAAGCGCGAGCTGACCACCTGCTACCACAACAAGCTGCCCGTCTATGAAGGCGAGATCAACCGCATCATCGGCATCCTGCACGTGCGCAAGGCGGTGGCGCTGCTGAACCAGGAGGACGAGCTGACCGTCGAGCATTTCCGCGAACTGCTGACCACGCCCTACTTCATCCCGCAGGACACCGGCGTGTTCACCCAGTTGCAGTACTTCCAGGAGAACAAGGAACGCCTGGGCATCATCGTCGACGAGTACGGCGAGGTGCAGGGCCTGGTCACGCTGGACGATATCATCGAGGAAATGATCGGTGAATTTACGACATCGATGCCGGGCGCCGCGCGCGCCGACACCTTCGGCTGGAACGAGCAGGGAGAATGCCTGCTGGAAGGCTCGACGGCGCTGCGCGACGTCAACAAACGCCTGGGCCTGAACTTCCCGCTGGACGGCCCGAAGACGCTGAACGGCATGCTGCTCGAGCTGTTGCAGGAAATCCCGGACGCGCCGATCAGCATCAAAATCGACCAGTGCATCATCGAAGTGGTGCAAGTCCACGACCAGGCCATCAAAGTCGTCAAATTGATACGTCCGGGTAGCAAACGCAGTCACTAATCCGCATCAATCGCGTGGGCTTAAGCAACATTGCGGAGTACAATCGTTTCTTGGGAGCGACAAACGGCTTTACAAATATGATGCCTGAGAGCATCATTCCGTGATCCGCCCTCCTCCATCCGACGAACGCTTCTATGGCAGCAGTCCTACCCAACGCCGCGCCAGGCGCCCCGATGCCGGGGTTGGCACGCGCATTGCTGCAAGCGGGACGCCTTTCCGCCGTCCAGGCCGAGGCGCTGCAAAAAAAAGCCGTGGGCGAGAAACTGGCGTTTATCGACGTGCTGCTGGCCAGCGGCGCGATCGACTCGCGCGCGCTGGCCACCTTCTGTTCCGAAACCTTCGCCTATCCGATGATGGACGTGCAGGCGCTGAACGTCGAGGCGCTGCCGGCCAAGATCATCGACAACAAGCTGATGCAGGCGCAGCGCGTGATCGCGCTGGCCAAGCGCGGCAACAAGATGTCGGTGGCGATTTCCGATCCGACCAATATACAAGCGCTGGACCAGATCAAATTCCAGACCGAGTCGACGGTCGAACCCGTCATCGTCCCGCATGACGCGCTGCTGCAGCTGCTGGCCAGGCTGAACAAGACCAGCGAGCAAAGCATCAGCGACCTGGCCGGCGACGAGGCCGACATCCAGTTCGCCGAAGAGGAAGACGCCGCCGCGGCGGCCTCGGCGGCGGCCGACGCCGGCGCCAACGACGTCGAGGACGCGCCGGTGGTGCGCTTCCTCAACAAGATGCTGATGGACGCCGTCAACATGGGCGCCTCGGACTTGCACTTCGAACCGTTCGAAAAATTCTACCGCGTGCGCTTCCGCGTCGACGGCGTGCTGATGGAGCACGCCCAGCCGCCGATCTCGATCAAGGAAAAGCTGGTGTCGCGCATCAAGGTGCTGGCCAAGCTGGACATCTCGGAAAAGCGCATCCCGCAGGACGGCCGCATGCGCCTGATCGTGTCGCCGACCAAGACCATCGACCTGCGCATCTCGACCCTGCCGACGCTGTTCGGCGAGAAGACCGTCATGCGCATCCTGGACGCGACCCAGGCCCAGATGGGCATCGACGCGCTCGGCTACGATCCGGACCAGAAGGAATTGCTGCTCGACGCCATCCAGCGCCCGTACGGCATGGTGCTGGTGACGGGCCCGACCGGCTCGGGCAAGACCGTGTCGCTGTACACCTGCCTGAACGTCATCAACAAGCCCGGCATCAACATTTCCACCGCCGAGGATCCGGCCGAGATCAACCTGCCGGGCGTGAACCAGGTCAACGTCAACGACAAGGCCGGCCTGACCTTCCCGGTGGCGCTGAAGTCCTTCCTGCGCCAGGATCCGGACATCATCATGGTCGGCGAGATCCGCGACCTGGAAACGGCCGACATCGCCATCAAGGCCGCCCAGACCGGCCACATGGTGTTCTCCACGCTGCACACCAACGACGCGCCGTCGACCCTGACGCGGCTGATGAACATGGGCGTGGCGCCGTTCAACATCGCCTCGTCGGTGATCTTGATCACCGCCCAGCGGCTGGCGCGCCGGCTGTGCACCTGCAAGCAGCCGGTGGAGATTTCGCACGACCTGCTGCTCAAGGCCGGCTTCAAGGAACACGAGCTCGACGGCAGCTGGAAGCCGTACGGCCCGGTCGGCTGCGAACGCTGCAACGGCGGCGGCTACAAGGGCCGCGTCGGCATCTACCAGATCATGCCGATCTCGCCGGCGATCGAGGCGATCATCCTGGCGCATGGCAACTCGATGGAAATCGCCGCCAAGTCGGAAGAGGAAGGCGTGAAGTCGCTGCGCCAGTCCGGCCTGGTGAAAGTGCGTAACGGTCTGACCAGCCTCGAAGAAGTGCTCGGCTGTACCAACGAATAGGAAACATACCCATGGCGACATCCGGCAACGCAGGCCACCAGGTCAAGGAATCGATTTTCGCCTGGGAGGGCAAGGACAAGAGCGGCAAGACCGTGCGCGGCGAGCTGCGCGCCGGCGGCGAGGCGGTGGTCAACGTCACCCTGCGCCGCCAGGGCATCATGGTCACCAAGGTCAAGAAAAAGGCCTACCGCAGCGGCAAGAAAATCACCGACAAGGATATCTCGCTGTTCACGCGCCAGCTGGCGACGATGATGAAGGCCGGCGTGCCGCTGCTGCAATCGTTCGACATCGTCGGCAAGGGCCACGCCAATCCGTCGGTGTCCAAGCTGGTGATGGACTTGCGCGCCGATATCGAGACCGGCACCAGCCTGAACCAGGCGTTCCGCAAGTTCCCGCTGTATTTCGATCCGCTGTTCTGCAACCTGGTCGGCGCCGGCGAACAGGCCGGCATCCTGGAAGACCTGCTGACGCGGCTGGCGATCTACAAGGAAAAGACGCTGGCCATGAAGGCCAAGATCAAGTCGGCGCTGATGTATCCGGTGTCGATCCTGGCGGTGGCCTTCATCGTCACGGCCGTGATCATGATCTGGGTGGTGCCGGCGTTCAAGGAAGTGTTCAAAAGCTTCGGCGCCAACCTGCCGGCGCCCACGCTGTTCGTGATGGCGCTGTCGGAATTCTTCGTCACCTGGTGGTACCTGATTTTCGGCGGGCTGTTCGCGGGGATCTACTTCTTCTTCCGCGCCTGGCAGCGCTCCTTGCAGATGCAGCGCTTCATGGACAAGCTGCTGCTCAAGCTGCCGGTGTTCGGCGACGTGATCCGCAAGGCCACCATCGCCCGCTGGACCCGCACGCTGGCCACCATGTTCGCCGCCGGCGTGCCGCTGGTGGAGTCGCTCGATTCGGTCGGCGGAGCTGCCGGCAACGCCGTGTACCTGGACGCCACGCGCAAGATCCAGAACGAAGTCAGCACCGGCACCAGCCTGACGGTGGCGATGCAGAACGCCGACGTGTTCCCCAACATGGTGACGCAGATGGTCGCCATCGGCGAGGAGTCCGGTTCGCTGGACGCCATGCTGGGCAAGGTGGCCGACTTCTACGAGGAAGAAGTGGACGAGGCAGTGGCCTCGCTGTCGAGCCTGATGGAGCCGGCCATCATGGTCATCCTGGGCGTGCTGATCGGCGGCCTGGTGATCGCGATGTACCTGCCGATCTTCAAGCTCGGTTCGGTGGTGTAGCCGGTGCCGGCTCCGGCCGGCGCAGCGCCACGATCTGGTGGCGCGCCTCGGCCAGCACCTCGTCGGCCTGGTCGAGGATGGTTTCTATGGTCTCCCGCTCGGCGCTGCCGGGCGGCAGGCGGTGCGCGACGCTCTGGAAGCGCAGGATCATGCCCTGTATGCTTTGCAGCAGCGTATCGTGCAGCGCGGCCGCCGCGCGCGCGCGGTGCTCCAGCCGCCGCCGCATCCGCCGCATGCACACCAGCAGCAGCGCCGAAGGCACTGCGCAGGCCAGCAACAATAGCGGTATCAAGTAGGAAGGCAAGAGCGGCTCCGGGCCGGATGGGGCAGTTCATCACAGTGCCATAACTCGCTGGCGCGGCCCATATCTCCAACGAGGGAAGACGCGTATTGATTGCGATGGTAATCAATTTGACCTACAATCTGCCCATGCGCATCACCAAAGAAAAAGCCGAGGAAAACCGTAACGCACTGGTGCAGGCGGCCGGCCGCCTGTTCCGCGAGCGCGGCATCGACGGCGTCGGCGTGGCTGAAATCAGCAAGGAAGCGGGCCTGACGCACGGCGCGCTGTATGCGCACTTCCCGTCCAAGGAGGCGCTGGCGGCCGAAGCGCTGGGCTACGGCGTGCAGCGAGCGGCCGCGCGGCTGGGCAAGCACGCCAAGGACGGCATCCCCGACCTGGCCGAGTTCCTCGACTATTACCTGGCCCCCGCCACCCGCGACGACATGTCCGGCGGCTGCGCATTGGCGGCCTCGGCCAGCGAGATCGGCCGCCAGGACGCGGCCCTCAGCGCCCACTTCGCCGAAGGCTTCCTGCGCACCGCGACCGCGTTCGAGCGGCAGGTCGCCAAGGCCAGGCCGGAAGCCGACGCGCGCCAGACCGGACTGACGATCGCCGCCGCGATGATAGGCGGCGTGGCGGCGGCGCGCGCGGTCGCCAAGGCCGATCCGGCGCTGTCGGACGAGGTGCTGGCGGCGGTGCGCAACATCCTGGGCGAACTGGGTGGATTGCCTTGAAAAACGGCGCCGCAATGTTGCCGTAATGCTTTATTATGGGCTGGTGATTATCCTGCGGCCCTGAGCTTCTTTCCTATGCCTGAATCGACCCTGCTGTTCGCCCCCGCCGGCAACCTGGCCATCAGCCTCATCGCCGGCCTGTTCGGCCTGCTGTTCGGCAGCTTCCTCAACGTCGTGATCCACCGCCTGCCGAAGATGATGCAGCGCGAATCGGACAATTACGTCGCCTCCGAATCGGGCAAGCAATTGCCGCACACCGACCGCTACAACCTGATGGTGCCGCGCTCGGCCTGCCCGCACTGCAAGCACCAGATCACGGCGCTGGAAAACATCCCGGTGGTCAGCTACCTGGTGCTGCGCGGCCGCTGCAGCAACTGCAAGGCGCCGATCTCGGCCCGCTATCCGGCCGTCGAGGCGCTGACGGGCGCGCTGAGCGCCGTGATGATCTGGCACTTCGGCAGCGGCTGGGCCGGCCTGTCGACCCTGCTGTTCCTGTATGCGCTGATCGCCATGACCTTCATTGACTTCGATACCCAGCTGCTGCCGGACGACCTGACCTACCCGTTGCTGTGGGCCGGCCTGATCATGAACATCAACGGCACCTTCGTGCCGCTGCGCGACGCCGTCATCGGCGCGGCCGCCGGCTACCTGGTGCTATGGTCGATCTACTGGCTGTTCAAGCTGGCGACAGGCAAGGAAGGCATGGGCTATGGTGACTTCAAGCTGCTGGCCGCGCTGGGCGCGTGGATGGGCTGGACCATGCTGCCGACCATCATCCTGCTGTCGTCGGTGGTGGGCGCCATCGTCGGCATCGCGCTGATCGTGTTCGCCAAGCACGGCCGCAACAACCCGATCCCGTTCGGCCCCTACCTGGCGGCGGCCGGACTGGTCGCCATGCTGTACGGCGCGCCGATCGCCGCCTTCACGATGAGCTTTGTACCCTGACCCCGCCATGAACACGCTGCCCACGCTGCCCTTCTCCATCGGCCTGACCGGCGGCATCGGCAGCGGCAAGAGCACCGTGGCCGACATGTTCGCCGCGCGCGGCGCCAGCATCGTCGACACCGACCAGATCGCCCACAGCCTGACGGCGCCGCACGGCGCGGCGATGCCGGCCATCGTCGCCGAGTTCGGCCCCGGGTTTGCCGACGCCTCCGGCGCGCTCGACCGCGCGCGCATGCGCAGCCTGGTGTTTGCCGACGCCGGCGCCAAAGCCAGGCTGGAAGCCATCCTCCATCCCCGCATCCGCGACGCCGCGCTGGCCGCGGCCGCAGCGGCCACCGGCAGCTACGTGATCTTCGCCGTGCCGCTGCTGGTCGAATCCGGTTCCTGGCGTGAGCGCGTCACGCGCATCCTTGCGGTAGACTGCCCGGAAGAAGTGCAAATTGCGCGCGTGATGGCGCGAAACAATTTGCCCGAAGCGCAGGTTCGCGCCATCATGGCGGCGCAAGCCAGCCGCCAGCAAAGGCTGGACGCGGCGGACGACGTGATTGAAAACGGCGGCGGAATCGAGGCGCTGGAGCCCCAAATCGACCGCCTGCACCATTTATATTTGGAAATGAGCTGGCATTTTCAAAAAGAACGGTAACAATACCTTCGCAACGTTTGTAATTTTGCTTCGCTTGCTTCAAAATCACGAGAATTCATCGCAAGTCCACCACACAGAGGGATGTTATTTTGATTGTCTACGAATATCCTTTCAACGAGCGCATCCGCACGTTGTTGCGACTGGAGGATCTGTACGAGAAATTCAAGTTCTTTGTGCATCAAGAACATCCCATGCAGCACCACGTCGCGCTGGCGACCATCTTCGATATGCTGGAAGTGGCCGGCCGCGCCGACCTGAAGTCCGACCTGCTGCAGGAACTGGAGCGCCAGCGCCAGAGCCTGCTGGGCTACCGCATGAATCCCAATGTACAAGCCGAAACGCTGGACGCCATCCTGGCCGAGCTGGACGGCGTCAGCAGCGCGCTGGTCGCCGCCCAGGGCAAGACCGGGCAGAACGTGCGCGACAATGAATGGCTGATGAGCATACGCGGCCGCACCATCATTCCGGGCGGCGCCTGCGAATTCGACCTGCCGTCCTACTACGCGTGGCAAAAGCGTCCGGCCGAGCAGCGCTTCAACGACATCGTCAACTGGTTCGCGCCGCTGGCGCCGCTGTTCGACGCGCTGGGCCTGGTGCTGCGCCTGCTGCGCGATTCCGGCGGCCCGGTCAAGATGATCGCCGTCGCCGGCAGCTACCAGCAGATGTTGCAGGGCAAGGTGTACCAGATGCTGCGGCTGACGCTGGACGAATCGCTGGGCGCGATCCCGGAAATTTCCGCCAACAAGTACATGTTGTGGGTGCGCTTTACCAGCCAGGGCGGCGACCTGAAACCCAAGCCGCTGGAAGATGATGTACCATTCGAGCTCACCCTCTGTAACTTCTGAAGATTGATCATGGCCACCGTAGTTGACTGCCCTACCTGCTCCGCCAAAGTGGAGTGGAAGGAAGAGAATAAGTATCGCCCGTTCTGCTCGGAACGCTGCAAACAGATAGACCTCGGCGCCTGGGCCGAGGAAAAATACACCATACCCGCCGAGCCGCCGAAGGATCCCTTCGACGAGGAATAAAACAGCGGGGTCAGTTCCGGCAATCGGACACGAGCTCGACGGCGTCGCTGTCGAGCTCGTGTCCGATTGCCGGAACTGACCCCGCTTTTCTTAGCTGTAGCGCACCTGCTCCAGCCACTCCAGCAACGGAATCGTGGCCGGCAGCAGCGGTTCGACGCCCACCGTTCCCTGCCATGCAAACGCCTGCCCTTCCAGGCTTTGCGGTTCGCCATGCCAGTCGCGGCTGATGTAGAAATGCAGCCGCACGTGCGCGTGCGGGTACACGTACTCGACGCCGCACCACGCCTCGGCGCTGTTGATGGTCAGCCCCAGCTCCTCGACAAACTCGCGCTTGAGCGCCTGCAGTATCGTCTCGCCCGGATCGACTTTCCCGCCGGGGAACTCCCAGTAGCCGTCGTACGGTTTGCCCGCCGGGCGCTGGCCCAGCAGCACGTCGCCGTTCGGCTTGACCAGGATGCCCACCGCCACGTCGACCGGCTTGACCTTCACCTCCGCGCCGCTCATGCCTGCTTTCCGGCGTAGTCCTTGGCGAACTGCCACGCCACGCGCCCCGAGCGCGAGCCGCGCTGCAGGGCCCAGCGCAGGGCGTCCGCGCGCGCCGCCTCGATCTGCGCCTCGCTGCAGCCCAGCGACGACAGCCAGTGGCCGACGATGGCCAGATAGTCGTCCTGCTTGAACGGGTAGAAGGTCAGCCACAGGCCGAAGCGCTCGGACAGCGAAATCTTCTCTTCCACCGTCTCGCCCGGATGCAGGTCGCCGTCCTCGTCGTGCTTGTATGTCATGTTATCCGACATCCGCTCCGGCATCAGGTGACGGCGGTTGGAGGTGGCGTAGATCAGCACGTTGTCCGACTGCGCCGAGATGCTGCCGTCCAGCGCCACCTTCAACGCCTTGTAGCCGCTCTCGCCTTCCTCGAACGACAGGTCGTCGCAGAAGACGATGAAGCGCTCCGGCCGCCCGGCGACGATGTCGACGATGTCCGGCAGCTCGGCCAGGTCGGCCTTGTCCACCTCGATCAGGCGCAGGCCGTCCTTGGCGAACTGGTTCAGGCAGGCCTTGATCAGCGAGGACTTGCCGGTGCCGCGCGCGCCCGTCAGCAGCACGTTGTTGGCCGGCTTGCCCTGCACGAACTGGCGGGTGTTCTGTTCGATCTGCTCTTTCTGCGGGCCGATATGCTGCAGGTCGTCCAGCGCGATCGGCGACACGTGGGCCACCGCCTGCAGGTAGCTGGCGCCGCCGCCGTTGCGCTTGCGCCAGCGGAAAGCGAAGCCCAGCTTCCAGTCCGGCTCGCGCGGCGCCTGCGGCAGCACCGCCTCCACGCGCGCCAGCAAGGCCTCGGCGCGCACCAGGAATTGTTCGAGAGGCGTCGCCATCTTAGGAACGGTAGTCGGCGTTGATGCTGACGTAGTCGTGCGACAGGTCGCAGGTGTAGACCGTGGCCGCCGCCGCGCCGCGCGCCAGCTTGACGCGCACCAGGATCTCGCTCTGCTTCATCACGCGCTGGCCGTCCTCCTCCTTGTAGTCCGGATTGCGGCCGCCGTTCTTGGCCACCCACACGTCGTCCAGGTACATATTCAGCTTGCTGACATCGAGGTCGTCGACGCCGGCGTAGCCGATGGCGGCCAGGATGCGGCCCAGGTTGGGGTCGGAGGCGAAGAAGGCGGTCTTGACCAGCGGCGAATGGCCGATCGAATAGGCGATCTTGCGGCACTCTTCGACGCTCGCGCCCTCTTCCACGGTGATGGTGATGAACTTGGTGGCGCCTTCGCCGTCGCGCACGATGGCCTGCGCCAGGAACAGCGACAGCTCGGTGACGGCGGCCGCCAGCTCGGCGTATGCCGGCGAGTCCACCGAATCGATCACCAGCGAGCCGGCGCCGGTGGCGATCAGCATGAAGGAATCGTTGGTCGAGGTGTCGCCGTCGATGGTGATGCAGTTGAACGACTTGTCGGCCACCTGCTTGACCAGCACGTCGAGCACCGGCTGCGCGACCTTGGCGTCGAACGCCAGGTAGCCCAGCATGGTCGCCATGTTCGGCTTGATCATGCCGGCGCCCTTGCTGATGCCGCTCATGGTGACGCTGTGGCCGCCGATGGTGACGCTGCGCGAACCGGCTTTCGGCTGCGTGTCGGTGGTCATGATGGCTTCGGCGGCGTTGTACCAGTTGTCGGCCTTCAGGCCGGCGACCGCTTGCGGCAGGCCGGCGATGACCTTGGCGGCCGGCAGCGGCTCGAGGATCACGCCGGTGGAAAACGGCAGGATCTGCGACGCGTCGCAGCCCAGTTGCGCGGCCAGCGCGGCGCAGGTTTCATTGGCCAGCGACAGCCCCAGTTCGCCGGTGCCGGCGTTGGCGTTGCCGGTGTTGATCAGCAGCGCGGCGATCGGCTTGCCGCTTTCCTTGGCCGCCGCCAGGTGGGCCTTGGCGATCTGCACCGGCGCGGCGCAGAAGCGGTTCAGCGTGAACACGCCGGCCACGGTGGCTGTCGGCGCCACCTTCATCACCAGCACGTCCTTGCGGTTCGGCTTCTTGATGCCGGCTTCGGCAAAGCCGATTTCGATGCCGGCTACAGGCTTCAGGGCGGAGGCGACGGGCAGAGGGGAATTGACGGCCATATAAGTGATCTCGTGGGTGGAAAGTGGGAGCCGCTATTGTAATACCTGACGACGCAAACTGCGCAGGGGCATAGTGGACGCCGCATGGCGGCCATCATGGATGTCGTACAACCCCATGATTTCGTTGAGAAAATATTCATTTTTCAACGCAAAAACCACAGAAAATTAGAACACTCGTTCGGTTTTTAATAAATGCGGTTCGTGCCGTACGGAAATTCGTTTATCGTGAGCCCCGAAATGCCCACCCCCGCATGTCACGAGACAAAAAGACGACACGATCGTCTGCCGCAGACCACACGGACAATAAATCAAAGGATACAGACCACATGAAAAAGCAAGTTTTAGCAGCTGCCGTCTTCGCCGCCACCGCCGCTCTGCAAGCGCAGGCCGGCACCCTGGATGACGGCAACCTGAGCATCAGCGGCTTCGGCACGCTGGGCGTCGCCAAGAGCAATACCGATCAAGCGCAGTTTGCCCGCTACAACCAGGCCGAAGGCGTGGCCGACAAGGCCAAGATCGGCCTGGACTCCAACCTGGGCCTGCAGGCGACCTACAAGCTCAACGACTGGCTGTCGGGCACCGCGCAGATCCTGACCCGCAAGAACACCAGCCCGAGCTTCACCACCGACCTGACCTGGGCCTTCCTCAAGGCCCGCGTCAACGATGAAGTCAGCGTGCGCGTCGGCCGCGTCGTGCCGGCCATCTTCCTGATCTCCGACTACCAGAACGTCGGCTACGCCAATACCATGATGCGTCCGCCGATCGAGATGTACGGCCAGGCCCCGATTGAAAACGTCGACGGCGCCGACGTCAACTTCCAGCGCGCCTTCGGCGATTTCAACTTCACCACCCAGGCGTTCGCCGGCGTCAGCCGCGGCAAGCTGTTCATCCCGACCGCCGGCGGCGTCGTCGCCACCTACCGCGCGCCGGCCGTCGGCATCAGCTTCACCGGCGAATACGGCCCGTTCCTGGTGCGCGTCGGCCACGCGCAAGCTGACCTGAAGAGCAACGACCTGACCCCGATCAACAGCCTGACCGCGACGCTGACCAAGGTCGGCTTCGGCCAGCTGGCCAACGACATCGGCCTGACCGACGGCAAGAAGATCGCCTTCACCTCGCTGGGCGCGACCATGGACTGGAACAGCATCCTGGTGCAGACCGAGTACGCGCAGCGCCGCGCCAAGGAAGCCGTCTACATCCCGGACACCAACGCCTGGTACGTGCTGGCCGGCTACCGCGTCGGCAAGGTGCTGCCGTACTACGCGCACGCCGCCTACACCGACGCGGGCAGCTCGGTGACTCCGCCGGCCACCTTCCCGAAAACCGGCCCGCTGGGTTCGACCGTGTACGGCCTGCTGAAATCGGCCGAGCAATCGTCCGACCTGATCGGCGTGCGTTGGGACTTCGCCAAATCGATCGCGCTGAAGGTGCAGGTCGACCGCGTCAAGCCCAAGACCAAATCGGGTTCGCTGATCTACGTACCGGCAGCCGGCATCACCAACAACGTTACCGTCGTCGGCGCCGCGCTCGACTTCGTATTCTGATCGGGAGGCACACATGAAAAAATTGATTATCGCCGCGCTGCTGTCGTCGCTGGCCGCCGCCGCCTCGGCGGAAACCGTCGTCATCGTCAGCCAGAAGAATCCGGCGACCCGCATGTTCTCGGAACAGGCGTCGCAGTTCTTCCTCGGTAAATCCAACTTGTTCACCCCGATCGACCAGGCCGAAGGCTCCCACATCCGCGCCGAGTTCTACCAGAAAGTCGCGGAAAAGGATCCGGCACAGGTCAAGGCCCTGTGGTCCAAGCTGGTCTTCACCGGCAAGGCCACGCCGCCGAAGGAATATCCGAACAATGCCGAGGTGAAGAAAGCAGTTGCTGCCGATCCGAAGGCGATCGGTTATATTGACAAGTCGGCAGTGGACGATACCGTCAAGGTGATCCTTACCCTGCCTTAACCCCAGGCAGCCGCTTCATCCCGCCGTCCCACAGGGCGGCGGGCGCGCTCCTGGCATACCCACCGGGAGTGCATGTTTTGAGACTATCGCTGCGCGCGAAATTCCTGCTGCTGAGCGCCGTCATCCAGGCGCTGGTGGTCGGCCTGCTGATCTGGAACAGCCTGCGCCTGATGAACCACGCCGTCAGCACCAACGCCGAGCGGGTCGCGCAAGAATACGCGGTAACGCTCAACCTCTCCCTCAGTCCCTACGCCACGCGCGGCCGCCTGCCGGAACTGGCCGGCTACCTGGCCGAGATGCTGTCCGACCCGGACGACAGCTTCCTGCGCTACCTCGTCATCCTCGACCAGGACGAACAACCTATCATCGAAGTGGGCAAGCGCGCCATGCCGCTGCCCGAAATCCTCAGGCAAGGCGGAGGCACCAGCTTCAAAGGCGTGCGCACCCTCATCAGCGGCGCCACGCTGCACGCGCGCTCGCCGCTGCTGCTGCAGGATAACCGCATCGGCTCGGTCAACTTCGGCCTCACCACCAAGGACCTGAAACAGGCGCGCGACGAGGTGATGGTCCAGGGTGGACTGATTTCGCTGGTCGGCCTGGCGCTCGGGCTGGTGCTGTTCTACGCCTTCACCCACGGCATCGGACGCCGGCTGGACGCGCTGACGGGCCAGTCGGAACAGATGGCGCTGGGCGACTACAGCAAGGCGCTGCCGGTCGAGGGCGGCGACGAGATCACCGTCTTCACCCGCGCGCTCAACACCATGAGCGCGACGCTGCGCGAACGCATCGCCCAGCTGGAGCAGTCGCAATTGCGGCTGTCGGAATCGGAGGCGCGCTTCAAGACCCTGTTCGACATGGCGCCGCTGCCGCTGACGGTATCGGACCGCGACGGCCGCATCGTCGCCGCCAACCGTGCGCTGACGCATACCTTCGGCGCGGCCGCCACCAACCTGATCGGCAAGCGCAGCGACGAAGTGCCGTTCTGGGCCAGCGCCATCGAGCGCGAACGCATCTGGGATATGTACCGGACCGAAGGCGCCGTGCATGGCGCGGTGGCCGGCGTACTGCTGCCCGACGGCAGCGTGGGCAGCGTGGCGATCTGGTCGTCGTCGCTGACCTTGGACGGCAACCCGTCCATCATCTGGGCGCTGCTGGACCTGACCGAGGAACTCAACGCCAAGCGCGAGCTGAAGGACTTGAACGTGTCGCTGGAGAGCCGCGTGAGCGAACGCTCGGCCGCGCTGGAGCGCGCCAACGCCGACCTGAGCGCGGCGCTCGAGACCCTGCAGCGCACCCAGGACGAGCTGCTGGCGGCGGAGAAGATGGCGTCGCTGGGATCGCTGGTGGCCGGCATCGCGCACGAACTGAACACGCCGATCGGCAACAGCCTGCTGGCGTCGACCGCGCTGCGCGACCGCGTGGTGGAATTCGACCGCCACGTGGCGGCGGGCGCGCTGCGGCGCTCCGAACTGACGGCGCACCTGGACGAGGTGCGCATGGCCAGCCAGTTGATTTCCGGTTCGCTGCACAAGGCGGCGGAACTGATCTCGTCGTTCAAGCAGATCGCGGTCGACCAGACCAACGACCAGCGGCGCACGTTCGACCTGCAGGCGGCGGTGCACGACACGCTGGCCACCTACCTGCCGCGCCTGCGCCGCAGCGGCTGCGAGGCGGTGATGCAGATCGAGGAAGGGCTGGTGTTCGACTCCTATCCGGGCGCGCTGTACCAGGTCTTGAACAACCTGATCAACAACGCGCTCAACCACGCCTTCGAGGGCCGCCACGGCGGCACCATCACCGTGCGCGGCGAGACGGTCGACGAAGGCATCGTCGAGCTGATGTTCAGCGACGACGGCGCCGGCATGCCGGAGGACGTGCTGCGCAAGGTGTTCGATCCGTTCTTCACCACCAAGATGGGCCAGGGCGGCACCGGGCTGGGGATGAATATCGTTTATAACATCGTGACCGGCGTGCTGGGCGGACGCATCACCATCGATTCGGCGCCGGGCGTGGGCACGGCGGTGCGCATGTTGCTGCCGCGCGTCGCACCGCAGCGCGAGACGAAGTAAAACGCCGCCGTGTTCGCGATCCCTTTCTGTTCTCCAGCCTACTTTGCCAGCAGCACGGTGCGGTTCAATACCAGTGTTGTCTGCTGTCCCGCCCCCGCCCCGGGCTGGCCCGAGCCGACGCTCAGCTTGTACTGGCCGGGCATCAACTGCCGCGTGCCATCGCGCGTAACAAAGCTCAGGTCGCGCGGCGACAGACGGAAGCTGATCTGGCGGCGCTCGCCCGCCTTCAGCGTCACGCGCTGGAAACCGCGCAGCGCCAGCCGCGGCGCGCCCTCGAATGCCGGCGGCGTCAGGTACAGCTGGGCGACCTCGTCGCCGGCGCGGGCGCCGGTGTTGGCGATCTCGGTGGTGACCACCACGCCGTTTTCCGGCGCGCCGCCCACCGGCGCTATCCGCAGCGGCGTATAGCTGAAGGTGGTGTAGCTCAAGCCGTCGCCGAACGAATAGACCGGCGTGCCGGCGTAATAGCGGTAGGTACGCCCCTGCATCGCGTAGTCGTCGAAGGGCGGCAGGTCGGCCAGGCCGCGGTAGAAGGTCAGCGGCAGGCGTCCGCCGGGATCGGCGCGGCCCGCCAGCACGTTGGCGACCGCCAGGCCGCCGGCCTGGCCCGGATACCAGGCTTCCAGGATGGCGGCGGCGTTGTCCTTCGCCCACGACAGGTCGAGCGCGCTGCCGTTCATCAGGACCACGACCAGGGGTTTGCCCAGCGCCTTGGCGCGCTCCAGCAAACGGCGCTGTTCCGCCGGCAGGTCCAGCGAGGTCTTGTCGCCGCCGGCAAAGCCGTCGATCTTCAGCGCCATCTCTTCGCCTTCCAGATCCGAAGTCAGGCCGACCACGGCGACGATGACGTCGGCGTCGGCGGTGCCGGCCTTCAGGTCGGCATCGACGTCGGTCGAGACCCGTTTCCAGTACAGGCCGGGCACGCCGCTGCCGCCCGCCTCCGCATGGAAGCGCAGCGGGTAGCGCTGGCCCTGCTCCAGCCGGACCTCATGCAGTTGCAACGGTTCCGCCCATTGCGAATAGGCCAGGGCTTCGACCGCCGGCCGGCCACCCACCGTCAGCGTCCCCTTCACGCCGGTCACGCCGAGGCGGTAGGTGCCGCTCTCCGGCGCGACCAGGTCGCCGCTCCAGACCACCATGTGGTGTTCGTCGACCTGCTTCAGCTCGAGCGCATGCGATTCCAGCCCCGGTTCGATGCGGGTGGCGGCCGGCGTGCCGTCGTACTTGCCGTCGTTGCGGTTGAAGTAGTCCGCGCGCAGGCCGGGCTGGCCGTCGGGCGTGCGCAGCGCGGCCGCCGGAACCGGATCGCCGTCGGTGACCGAGGCGCCGGCGGGCACCAGCGTCACCCGCGCCTGCGGCAGCACGCGGCGCAAGCCGTCGACCACCGACACCGGCGGCGCCGACAGCGTCGAGGAGTAATTGCCGCGCAGGACGCGGGTGGCGTCGGCCAGCGGACCGATCACCGCCAGCTTCAGGCCGGGCTTGAGCGGCAGCACGCCATCGTTCTTCAGCAGCACCAGGCTCTTGGTCGCGGCCTGCAGCGCCAGCTCCTGATGCGCCGCCGTGCCGATGGCGCTGACCGGGACGGCGCTGCCGCCGCGCGGTGCGAATCCCGCGAGGTCGCCGTTGCGATAGCGCGCCGAGAACAGGCGCACCAGCGCGCGGTCGATATCGGCGCCGCCGATCAGGCCGCGCTGCCACGCTTCGCGGTAACGCGCGCTCAAGCCCGGCACGTCGCCCAGCGTCTTGGTGTTGCACTCGTTGTCGGTGCCGGCCTTCAAGGCCACGGCCACCGCGGCGGCCGGATCCGGCGCATATTTGTGCTGCTCCGAGATATCGGTCACGGCATCGCAATCGGACACCACATAGCCCTTGAAGCCCCAGGCGCCGCGCAGGGTTTGCTTGAGCAGCAGTTCGCTGCCGCAGGCCGGCTGGCCGTCGATGCGGTTGTAGGCGCACATGATCGATCCGGCCTTGCCGTCCACGATGGCGGCGCGGAACGCGGGCAGATAGGTGTCTTCCAGGTCATGCGCGGAGACGAAGACGTCCGCGAGGTGGCGGGTCGATTCCGGCCCGCTGTGCACGGCGAAATGCTTGGGCGTGGCGATCACCTGCGGCAGGTCCGGGTTCGGGCCCTGCATGCCCTGGATGAAGGCGACACCCAGCGCCGCCGTCAGCTGCGGGTCTTCGCCATACGTCTCCTGCCCGCGCCCCCAGCGCGGATCGCGGAAGATATTGATATTCGGCGACCACGTGTCGAGGCCGGTGCCGATGCGTCCCAGGTGCCCGGTCGCGCGGCCCAGCGTGTGCAGCGCGCGGACCTCGACGCTGATCGCCGAGGCGACCTGCTGGACGAGGGGGGCGTCGAAACTGGCGGCGAGCCCGATGGGTTCCGGGAAGTTGGTGGTCGGCACCGGTCCCAGCGCGCCGTGCAGCGACTCGGTCCACCAGTTGTAGGCGGGGATACCGAGGCGCGGCAGGGCCGGCGCCACGTTCAGCAACTGGTCTATCTTTTCGTCCAGCGTCATCTGCGCCACCAGGGCGCGGGCCTGCGTTTCCGCCTGGGTCCGCACATCGGCGCCCTGGGCGGCGGCCGGAATGGCCAACGCCAGGAGCAGCGCGCAGTAGGTGGATGTCCCCGTATTTTTTTTCATGTTAGTTCCAATGTTATAGAAGTCAAAAATGGTTGCGGTACCATTTTTGCTCGTGATCCTGTCGTCCAAAGTGCAGCCATGGAAATGTAATGCGGGGATTACTGAATAACCAATAACTTTTTAACGAACACCGATATCACTATGGATATCGCAGCCGTTTGCATGCGCAAAAAAAACCCGTAAAGCCTGGACTTTACGGGTTTGTTTGCTTCACGCCAGGCTGTTCAAGCCAGCTTGCCGTGGCAGGCCTTGTACTTCTTGCCGCTGCCGCAAGGGCATGGATCGTTGCGGCCGACCTTCAGGCCCAGCTCCATCAGCTGTTCGCCGCTCAGGCCTTGCAGTTCCGGCGGCAGGCCGCTTACCTGCGCGGGCGCCAGCAGTTCCTCCGGCGCGGCGTTCGGGTTGAAGTCGGCGTGCTGGTAGTGCACGTTTTCCACGTGCGACTGTTGCATGGCCGCTTCCGCAGCGTCGATCTCTTCGCGCGACTGGATGCGTACCGTCATGATCAGCTTGACCACTTCGTTCTTGATCATGTCCAGCATCTGGCCGAACAGTTCGAACGCCTCGCGCTTGTATTCCTGTTTCGGATTCTTTTGCGCATAGCCGCGCAGGTGGATCCCCTGGCGCAGGTGGTCCAGCGCGGCCAGGTGCTCGCGCCAGTGGCTGTCGACGCTCTGCAGCATGACGTTGCGCTCGAAGCCGCCGAACGATTCCTTGCCGACGATATCGATCTTCGACTGGTACAGCGCGTCGGCCGCGGCCAGCACGCGTTCCAGGATGTCGTCGTCGTTCAGGTTCTGTTCCGTTTCCAGCATGGAGCGCAGCGGCAGGTCAATCTGCCACTCCGACGCCAGCGCCGCTTCCAGGCCCTTGATGTTCCACTGCTCCTCGACCGATTCCGCCGGCACGTATTCGCGTACCAGGTCGGTGAAGGCGCCGTGGCGCAGGGACTCGATCAGCTCCGAAATGTCGGTGGTTTCCAGCAGCTCGTTACGCTGCTGGTAGATCACTTTGCGCTGGTCGTTGGCGACGTCGTCGTATTCCAGCAACTGCTTGCGGATGTCGAAGTTGCGTGCCTCGACCTTGCGCTGCGCCGATTCGATCGAACGCGAAACGATGCCCGCTTCGATCGGTTCGCCTTCCGGCATCTTCAGGCGGTCCATGATGGCGCGCACGCGGTCGCCCGCGAAGATGCGCAGCAGCTGGTCGTCCAGCGACAGGAAGAAGCGCGACATGCCCGGGTCGCCCTGGCGCGCCGCGCGGCCGCGCAGCTGGTTGTCCACCCGGCGCGATTCGTGACGCTCGGTGCCGACGATGTGCAGGCCGCCGGCGGCAACCACCTGCTCGTGCAGCGCCTGCCAGCCGTCGCGCAGCGCCTTGGCCTGCGCGGCCTTGTCGGCGTCGCTCAGTTCAGGATTGGCTTCGACGAACTGGATCTGCTTTTCGACGTTACCGCCCAACACGATGTCGGTACCGCGACCGGCCATGTTGGTGGCGATGGTGATCGCTTTCGGGCTGCCCGCCTGGGCGATGATTTCCGCTTCGCGGGCGTGCTGCTTGGCGTTCAGCACGTTGTGCGGCAGGCCGCCCTTGGTCAGGATGCCCGACAGCAGTTCCGAGTTTTCAATCGAGGTGGTACCGACCAGCACCGGTTGGCCGCGGTCGTAGCACTCGCGGATTTCCAGCATCATGGCGTTGTACTTCTCGGCCGAGGTCTTGTAGACCTGGTCCTGGCGGTCCTTGCGCTGCGAAGGACGGTTAGGCGGGATCACCACGGTCTCGAGGCCGTAGATCTCCTGGAATTCGTAGGCTTCGGTATCGGCGGTACCGGTCATGCCGGCCAGCTTCGCATACATGCGGAAGTAGTTCTGGAAGGTGATCGAGGCCAGCGTCTGGTTCTCGTTCTGGATCTTCACGCCCTCTTTCGCTTCGACTGCCTGGTGCAGGCCGTCGGACCAGCGGCGGCCCGTCATCAGGCGGCCGGTGAATTCGTCGACGATCACCACTTCATTGTTCTGCACCACGTAGTGCTGATCCTTGAAGTACAGCGCGTGCGCGCGCAGCGCCGCGTACAGGTGGTGCACCAGCGTGATGTTGGCCGAGTCGTACAGCGAGGCGCCTTCCGGCAGCAGGCCCATCTTGGTCAGGATCGCTTCGGCCTTTTCGTGGCCGGCTTCGGTCAGCAGCACCTGGTGGGCTTTTTCGTCCTTGGTGTAGTCGCCCGGGACTTCGATCTTGCCCTTGCCGTCCGGGGTTTCCTCGCCAATCTGCTGGGTCAGCAGGCGCGGCAGTTCATTGATCTTGTAGTACAGGTCGGTGTGGTTCTCGGCCTGGCCGGAGATGATCAGCGGGGTGCGGGCTTCGTCGATCAGGATCGAGTCGACTTCATCGACGATGCCGAAGTTCAGCGCGCGCTGCACGCGGTCGCGGGCCTCGAACACCATGTTGTCGCGCAGGTAGTCGAAGCCGAATTCGTTGTTGGTGCCGTAGGTGATGTCGGACGCGTAGGCCGCCTGCTTGGTGGCGTGCTCCATCTGCGACAGGTTGATGCCGGTGGTCAGGCCCAGCCAGCTGTACAGCTTGCCCATGGTTTCCGCGTCGCGCTGCGCCAGATAGTCGTTGACGGTGACGATGTGCACGCCCTTGCCCGACAGCGCGTTCAGATAGGCCGGCAGGGTCGCGGTCAGGGTCTTGCCCTCGCCGGTGCCCATTTCGGCGATCTTGCCGTAGTGCAGAACCATGCCGCCGATCAGCTGCACGTCGAAGTGGCGCATCTTGAAGACGCGCTTGCTCGCTTCGCGGCAGACGGCAAACGCTTCGGGCAGGAGCGTATCGAGCTCCTCGCCATTGGCGATGCGTTCCTTGAATGCAGGCGTTTTCGCTTGCAGCTCGGCGTCCGACAGTTTTTCCATCGCCGGCTCGAGCGCATTGATCTCGCGTACCGTTTTTTGGTATTGCTTGAGCAGCCGCTGGTTGCGGCTACCGAAAATCTGGGTCAGTAATGACATGCTTGAATTCTTGAAAAAACGCCGTTAAAAAAAGCTCTGTAGGTGAAAAACGCCTTACCGCACGGAGTTCGACTATGGCAAAAGACGGTGATTTTATCATGCGTCCGCGCCTACATTGGGTTATTGGCTTATATAACAATAGCCCAACAGTGAACAATGTCACAAAATCAAGGCATTTTAACCGGTGGTGACGTTTTTTTGCCGCTGTGATATGTTGCTGCGCATGCGCTTCAACTCCTCCAACCTGTCCATCAAACGCCGCACCGCCGTCGAGGCGACCGATTTCCTGCGCCGCGATGACAAAATGGCAGCATTGCTGCCCGCCATAGAACGCATGGCCTCGCTGCAAAAGGACTGCGCGGCGGCCCTGCCGGCCATGTTCAAGTATTGCGAAATCCTGGCGTTCGAGGATGGGCAGCTGATCTTGTCGCTGCCGAACGCGTCGCTGGCGGCCAAGCTCAAGCAGCAACTGCCCAAGCTGCAGGAGACGCTGGCGCGCCGCGGCTGGCAGGTGCACGGCGTGAAATTAAAGGTGCAGATGACCAAGCCGGCCGAGATCAAGGAGCAGATGCGCTCGCTATCGCTGTCGGATGCGGCCGTGACGGCCTTCGACGAGCTGGGCGATACGCTGGAGGCCACGCCGCAGAACGCCACCTTGATCGCGGCGCTGAAGGCCATGGTGGCGCGCCGCCGGCAAACTTCTTAAGTTAGTGCCCACTCGCGCGCCATCTGGCGCAGATAGGAGGGTGGAGCCACCTCGTTAGTCTCGAACGAGACGATTTCATACGCCTCCGGATGCTTCAGCAGCTCCAGCAGCAGCTGGTTGTTGAGCGCGTGGCCGGACTTGTGCGCCTCGTAGCTGGCCAGCAGCGGATGGCCGACCAGGTACAGGTCGCCGATCGCGTCGAGGATCTTGTGGCGCACGAATTCATCGTCGTAGCGCAGGCCGTCGGTATTGAGGATGCGGTACTCGTCCATCACGATGGCGTTTTCCAGCGAGCCGCCGCGCGCCAGGCCTATGCCGCGCAGCATTTCCACGTCCTGCATGAAACCGAAGGTGCGGGCGCGCGCCACGTCGTGCACATAGGAGACGTCGCCGAAGTCCACGTGGGCGCGCTGCTGGGTGCCGTCGACCGCCGGATGGTTGAATTCGATGAAGAAGTCCAGCTTGAAGCCGTTGTACGGGGTCAGCCGGGCCCATTTTTCCTTGTCGCCCGTGCCTTCGCGGATTTCCACCGGTTTCAGCACGCGGATGAATTTCTTGGCCGACGGCTGTTCCAGCACGCCAGCCTGTTGCAATAAAAACACGAAAGACGAGGCCGAGCCGTCCATGATGGGGATTTCCTCGGCGCTCACTTCGATGTACAGGTTGTCGATGCCCAGGCCGGCGCAGGCCGACATCAGGTGCTCGACGGTCGACACGCGGGCGCCGTCCTTGACCAGCACGGACGCCATGCGGGTGTCGCCCACCGCCATGGCGCTGGCCGGGAATTCCACGATGGGCGTCAGGTCGACGCGGCGGAACACGATGCCGGTGTCGGGCGCGGCCGGGCGCAGGGTCAGCTCGACCTTGGTGCCGGAGTGCAGGCCGACACCCGTGGTGCGGACCAGTTCTTTGATGGTGCGTTGTTTTAACATCCGGCGATTATAGCGAACTGTAGTTAAGGATGCTCAGCTTCGACATGCACCGCTTCGCGCCGCACCAGGTAGATGCCGCTGCCGATGATGATGGCGGCGCCCAGCAGCGTGTAGCCATCTGGCAGCGTCTGCCACAACAGCCAGTCGATCGCCACGCCCCAGGCCAGCGCCGAGTACTCGAACGGCGCCACCACCGAGGCCTTGCCGGAACTGAAGGCGCGGGTGATCGCCAACTGGCCGAGGAAGCCGCTCAGCGCCAGCGCCAGCAGCACCCAGCCGTCCTCGGCGCGCACCGGCACCCAGTGCTGGACCGACATCGCCAGGCCACCGGCCGCCATCAGCAGCAAATACCAGAACATCATCGACTCGTTGCTGTCGGTGCGCGCCAGCATGCGGCTGACGACGGCCGACAGCGCGTAGCACGCTGCCGAGCCCAGCAGCGCCAGCCCGCCCAGCGACAGGAAGCCCGTCCCCTCGGGACGCAGCACCACCAGCACGCCGAGCAGGCCGACCGCGATGGCCACCCACTGGCCGATGCCGACCTTCTCTTTCAATATGAACACGGACAGCGCGGTGATCAGCGACGGCGCGATGAAGAAGATCGAATACGCCTCGGCCAGCGACAGCGCCTTCAGGCCAAAGGCAAACGAGGTCAACATCGCGATGCCGAGCAGGCTGCGGAAAATATGCATGCCCCAGCGCACGCGGAAGATGCCGCGGAAGGCGCCGCGATACAGCATGTAGCCGCACAGCAGCGGCAGCGAACTGAGGGCGCGCATGGCGGTCACTTGCGTGGCGGGATAGTGGGCGGACAGCAGCTTCATGGTGGTGTCCATGAACGAGAACATGGCGACCGCGGCCAGCATCGCGTAGATGCTGCGCAGGTTTTCTGAGCGGGTGACGGAGGACAGGGGAAGCTCCTTGCAACAGGTCCGGGGAGGACCACTGGAAACGTCATCATGGCGACGTCCGGAGCCAGGACCGGCAGGCTGTGCCCGGTCGTTTCGATTATAGCAAGGGGCTACTTTCCTTGCTATTCCCGTGCTCCTCTCAGTAAAGTTTCCGGCAGCTCACTCTAAAGCCGTGACCGGCCAGCCGATATGCGCAGCGCGGCGCAGGCTGGCTTTGACGACCATGCGGTGCATGGGCGCGATGCAAAACAGGTAGACCCGCCCCAGCAGATTGTGACAATGGACCACCGTCGAGACGGTCAGCTCGCGCCCGCCGTCGGCCTCCGGCCTGCCGCTGCACAGTACCGACACGCGGAAATCGAGATGCATATCGTCCTCGCCCATCACAATCTCAGTTTCGCTGGTACGGTAGACCTTGAAGATGCCAAGCCGCTCAGCCCTCGCATCATGGGCTAGGGTTGCCAGATGCCTGGCGGTCTTCAGACCAAAGCCGGCAACGATCACATCGCGAAGAGTGGTGAGTTTCCCTATCCATGAAGGCTGATGCGCAAAGATGAACCGGGCCAGCAGATCCGGATCACCGGAGGCGCCGGACGGCAGCCGTATGGCAAATGCGTCGGCCAGGTTGACCGACTGGTAGAGGTCGGTGATGCTGGACTGCGCGGGAAGCGCAACCGGCGTTGCAAAGCTGAGTTCGATCGGCATGTGTCAACCATAAATGGAACGTCAGAACGATGCAGAAACTATAACATCAAATTCCTATCGTCGTTGCCAGGCCAATCAAGTCTGCGGCAGCAGCATCACCAACTTCAGATCGTGCCGCTTGGCCGGGTGCAGCGTCACTTGATTGAGGGCCAGCTCGCCACGCAGCGGATGGCGGAAACGGCGCAGGCCACCTTCCCGGCCGACCACGTCCTGCAAGGTCCACAGTTCGGCGAAGAATGCGCTGGCCTCTGACAGTTCGGCGATCAGCCCGGCCAGCGGCGGCTCACCGGCATGGCGGCCGATGTCCGCGCGGAATTCGGCCACCAGCCGCCGGGCGCGCTCCGGCCAGTCGACGATGAGCTCGCGTGCCGCCGCATTGCCGAACATGTAGCGCAACAGATTGGGCCGGGACTGCTGCGGCTGCGACGGCAGCCAGCCGGCAAACAACCGCGCCGCCTGCGGATTCCACGCCAACGCATCCCATTGCCGGTCGAGGATGTAGGCCGGGGCGCCGATGGCCATGACGATCGCGTCCAGCGCTTCGGCCGTGCCGCCGCCGTCGTCGTGATGCGGATCGAGCCGGTCGGCCAGGCCGAACAGGTAGGCGCGCTCGGCGGGCGACAGTTGCAGCACTTCCGCCAGCCGCGCCAGCATCTTGCTGGACGCCTGCACCGCCCTGCCCTGCTCCAGCCAGGTCAGCCAGGTCGGGCTGACCTCACACAGCTGCGCCAGCTCTTCGCGCCGCAGCCCAGGCGTGCGGCGCCGGCCGCCGCCGGGCAGGCCCACACTGCCCGGAGTGGTGCGCTCCCGGTGTGCACGGATGAATTCGCCGAGTTTGTTGTGCATGGTAGTCCTTATACCAGGATAAGTACTTGTCTTGTTACAGGATAAAAACACGCCTATTCTGCCCTGACTCGCACAACTTTTGGAGAAAACCATGCAACAGCAAGCCGTCGTCGCCCAGCAGTTCGGCAATACCGCCAGCGCCTACCTGACCAGCACAGTCCACTCGCAAGGGGCCGACCTGGCCGCGCTGCGCGAGCTCGCCGCCGCACTGCCGCGCCCGCCGATCGTGCTGGACCTGGGCTGCGGCGCCGGCCACGCCGGCTTCGCGGTGGCGCCGGTGGCGGAATCGGTGACGGCGTTCGACCTGTCGGCGCAAATGCTGGAAGTGGTGGCCGGCGCGGCGCGCGAGCGTGGACTGACCAACATCGCCACGCGGCAAGGCAACGTCAGCCAGTTGCCGTTTGCCGACGCCTCGTTCTGCATGGTCGTCACGCGCTTTTCCGCGCACCACTGGTTCGACGTGCCGGCCGCGCTGCGCGAGGTCAAGCGCGTGCTCAAGCCACGCGGCCTGTTCGTCGTCATCGACATCACCGCGCCGGAAAATCCGCTGCACGACACCACCTTGCAAGCGGTCGAACTGCTGCGCGACGGCTCGCACGTGCGCGACTACCGGCCGTCCGAATGGTGCGCGATGCTGGCCGAAGCGGGCTTCAAATGCGAGCGCGTCAGCGACTGGAAGCTGGAAATGAAATTCGACGAATGGACCGCCCGCATGCGCACGCCGGCCGAGCGGGTGGCGGCGATCCGCAGCCTGTTCGGCACCGCGCCGGAAGAGACGCTGCAATACTTCGCCGTGCAGCCCGACTGCTCGTTCTCGATCGACTCGACCTTGTTCAAGGCCAAACACGACTTCGGCGACATCTACTGAGGCGGCCCCGCGCGGGCGAACAACGCTATACTTCTCCTACGTTCAGGGAGAATGCAATGCCGCGCGATGTGCCATCGGAACCGCGCAGCTGGCTGCTGGAGCGCCGCTGCACACTGACCCAGCGTCAACTGGCGCTGGTGTTCGTGACGCTGTGCGTGCCGTCGGGGCTGGTGGCGCTGGCGTTCCTGTGGCAAGGCTATTGGTATGTACTGGTCTATGCGGTGCTGGAGCAGGCGGCGCTGGCGGCCTGCCTCGGCTACTGCGCCCGCCATCGCGGCGACTACGACCGCATCGACATTTCCCCCGCCGCCATCATGGTCGAGCAGCGCCGGGGCAGCAAGCGCAGCGAACGGCGCCTGCATCCCCCTACCACCCGCCTGCTGCCGCCAAGGGGCGACAGCGATCCCATCCATCTCGAAGACCGTGGCGAGCAGATCGAAGTGGGCCGCTTCCTGAGTTCAGCCCAGCGGCGCAAGCTGGCCGACGAGCTGGCGACATGCTTGAGCAGTCACGGCCGGCAATAAAAAACGGCGCCGCAGCGCCGTTTTGCTACCGCATCAAACCGGACCGGCGATTAGGCCTGGGCCAGCAGGGTTTCCGCGTTCGACACTTCGAACTTGCCGCCTTGCTCGATGTTCAGCTGGGTCACGACACCGTTGTCGACCAGCATCGAGTAGCGCTGCGAGCGGGTGCCCATGCCGAACTTGCTGAAGTCGGCGTCCAGGCCCAGGGCCTTGGAGTAGGCGGCGTTGCCGTCGGCCATCATGCGGACGATGCCGGTGGCTTTCTGGTCGCGGCCCCAGGCGCCCATGACGAAGGCGTCGTTGACCGAGATGCACCAGATTTCATCGACGCCCTTGGCTTTCAGGTCGGCGGCGTGCTTGACGTAGCCTGGCACGTGCTGTGCCGAGCAGGTCGGGGTGTAGGCGCCTGGCAGGCCGAAGATCGCGATCTTCTTGCCCTTGACCAGGTCTTGTACGTTGAACGTGTTCGGGCCGAGCGAGCAGCCTTCGGTTTCGGTTTCGATGAATTCGGACAGGGTGCCTTCTGGCAGGGTGTCGCCAATCTTGATGGTCATGTATGACTCCTTTTATGAATGTTGAACGTAAAAAAGCCGCGCCTAAGCGCGGCTTTCACCGGCATAGAACGAGCAGTATGCCTTAATCGGCCTGTTTGCGCAGGAAGGCTGGAATGTCGTAGGTCTCCATGCCATTCTTCTCCATCGCGCGCACCTGTTCGGAAGCCGATTCGCGACGCCATACCGCCGGCGCCTTCATGCCGTCGAAGGCCGGCGATGCGCCGCCGCCCATGCCGCCGGTCGCGCCCATCGACACGCCCGCCGAGGCGGCGCCGCCGCCCAGTGCAGCCGATGGCATCATCGGGCTGTTGTGGGTGCCGGTGCGCAGCATCTGCTGAGGAACCAGCTGCACGTGCTTCTTGGCCTTGCCCAGGCCGGTCGCCACCACGGTGACGCGGATGTTGTCGCCCATGTCGTCGTCGTAGGCGATGCCCTGGGCGATCGACGCGTCCGGCGCCGCAAACGCGCGCACGGCGGCCATGACTTCCTTGATCTCCTTGCCTTTCAGGCCGCGCGAGGCGGTCACGTTGACCAGCACGCCGCGCGCGCCCGACAGGTCGACGCCGTCCAGCAGCGGCGAGGCCACGGCCTGCTCGGCGGCGATGCGCGCGCGGTCGACGCCGGACGCGGTCGCGGTGCCCATCATGGCCTTGCCCTGCTCGCCCATGATGGTCTTGACGTCGTTGAAGTCGACGTTGATGTGGCCCGGAACGTTGATGATCTCGGCGATACCGGCAACGGCGTTGTTGAGCACATCGTCGGCGTGCTGCAGCCATTCGATCAGCGATTCGTCTTCGTAGATCTCTTCCAGCTTCTCGTTCAGGATCACGATCAGCGAGTCGACGTTGGCCGACAGGGCTTCCAGGCCTTCGTCGGCGATGTCCATGCACTTCTGGCCTTCGTGCGAGAACGGCTTCGACACCACGGCCACGGTCAGCGCGCCCAGCGATTTGGCGATTTCCGCCACGATCGGCGCGGCGCCGGTGCCGGTGCCGCCGCCCATGCCGGCGGCGATGAACACCATGTGCGCGCCGCGCAGCGAGTCTTCGATGCGCTGGCGCGATTCCTCGGCCAGCTTGCGGCCGACGTCAGGCTTCATGCCGGCGCCCAGACCGGTCTCGCCGATCTGGATGATGTTGTCGGCCTTGGAGGTCGACAGCGCCTGGGCGTCGGTGTTCGCGGCGATGAATTCCACGCCGGACATGCCCTTGTTGATCATGTGTTGAACTGCGTTGCCACCTGCTCCGCCGACTCCGACGACCTTGATGACGGTACCCAAAGCTGCGTTATCGACCATATCAAACTCCATGATGTACTCCCTATCAGAATGCGGTTTTCAAGCGCCAGTCCTCATATTTTTTAGAAGAACTGGGGATTGAAAACTGCGGTTTCAATATTAAAAAAACGTCGCGTTTTACTTCAAAAATTACCGAGGAACCATTCCTTCATGCGCTGCCATACTGCCTTTACCGATCCATCCTGCCGCGTGACGATATGGCCACGCAGGTACTGCTTTTTCGCTTCCAACAACAGGCCCAGCACCGTCGCGTAGCGCGGGCTGCGCACCACGTCGGCCAGCTGGCCGCGGTAGTCCGGCGTGCCTAGGCGCGCCGGCTTGAGGAAAATGTCTTCCGCCATCTCGACCATGCCCGGCATGATCGCGGTGCCGCCGGTCAGCACGATGCCCGACGAGAGCACGCCTTCGTAGCCGGATTCGCGCACCACCTGGTGCACCATCGCGAACAGCTCCTCGACGCGCGGCTCGATCACGGCGGCCAGCGCCTGGCGCGACAGGTTGCGCGGACCGCGGTCGCCCAGGCCCGGCACTTCCAGCGTCTCGCCCGGATCGGCCAGCACCTGCTTGGCCACGCCGTAGCGGATCTTGATCTCTTCCGCTTCCGAGGTCGGCGTGCGCAGCGCCATCGCGATGTCGTTGGTGATCTGGTCGCCGGCGATGGGGATCACGGCGGTGTGGCGGATCGCGCCGTCCGAGAACACGGCGACGTCGGTGGTGCCGCCGCCGATGTCGATCAGCACCACGCCCAGTTCCTTCTCGTCCGGCGTCAGCACCGCGTCGGCCGAAGCCATCGGCTGCAAAATCAGGTCCGACACTTCCAGTCCGCAGCGGCGCACGCACTTGACGATGTTCTGCACCGCGGACACGGCGCCGGTCACGATATGGACTTTGACTTCCAGCCGGATGCCGCTCATGCCGATCGGTTCGCGCACGTCTTCCTGGCTGTCGACGATGAATTCCTGCGGTACCGTATGCAGCAGCTGCTGGTCGGTCGGAATGTTAACCGCCTTTGCCGTTTCGATGACGCGCGCCACGTCGGTCGCCGTCACTTCCTTGTCCTTGATCGCCACCATGCCGCTGGAATTGAAGCTGCGGATATGACTGCCCGCGATGCCGGCATAGACATTGCGGATCTTGCAGTCGGCCATCAGCTCCGCCTCTTCCAGCGCGCGCTGGATCGATTCGACGGTCGCTTCGATGTTGACCACCACGCCTTTCTTCAGGCCCTTGGACTCGTGCTGGCCCAGGCCTATCACTTCGTGGCGTCCATCGCCCATCACCTCGGCCACCACGGCCACCACTTTCGAGGTGCCGATGTCGAGGCCAACGATCAGGTTTTTAGCGTCTTTAGTCATTTATCTCTGCCTACTGAATTTTTTTCTTCACTATCGGTTTTGGCTTGGTTCCCTCTGTCGGAATCTTCAATCCCGTCGCGCTCAGGGCCAGCCCGTTCTGGTACCGCATATCGATCGTGTCGATGTTCTGCAAGTGCTCCACCAGCTGCGGATAAATCCCGGTCAGGCGGTCCACCCTTTCCTTCAACGTGGTGCTGGTCTGTTCGCGCCCCAGCGCCACGCTCATGCCGTTACTCAGTTTCACCGTCCACGCATACCGGCCCGACAGCGACAGCGACTCCGGCACCAGCTTGAGCGGCGCGAACCACGCGCGCAGCTCATCGTAACGCGACAGCACTTCCTTCTCGCTGCCGTCCGGTCCATCGAACTCCGGCAGCGTGTGGTCCTCTTCCGCCTCGGCCAGGTTGGCGGTGAACACATCGCCCTTGGTCGACAGCAGCTTGCCGTCCTCGCCCCACGTTCCCAACGCCTCATGCTCTTCCAGCGCCACGATCAACTGGTCCGGCCATTCGCGGCGTACCGTTGCGCGGCGCACCCAGGGCACCGATTCAAACGCCTGGCGCACCGCATCCAGGTTGGTCGTGAAGAAGTTGCCCTTGATGCGGCCCAGCGCGTTGCTGCGCAGCGTCAGGTGATTCACATGCTTTAACTCGTCCTGCCCTATCGTCTCGATGCGGATGGTGCGCAGGTTGAACATCGGACGCTGCGCCACCCACCACACGCCGGCCCCGATGCACGACAACAGCGCCAGCACGAAAATGGCACTGGCGGTCGCATTCAAGGCTTTTGCGTCTTGCCACATCCTGCCGCTTATCCCTTCATCTTCAAGCGCGCCGTGCGCAGGATTTCCACGCACAGGTCCTCATAGCTGATGCCTTCCGCGCGCGCGGCCATCGGCACCAGCGAATGGCTGGTCATGCCAGGGGAAGTGTTCACCTCCAGCAGGAACGGCTTCTGATCGCGCTCGCGCAGCAGCACGTCGACCCGGCCCCACCCCTCGCAACCCAGCGCCAGATAGGCTTGCAGGGCGATGCGGCGCATCTCTTCGCTCAGCGCTTCCGGCAGCGCGGCGGGGCAGAAATACTTGGTGTCGTCGGTGAAGTACTTGTTCTGGTAGTCGTAATTGCCTTCCGGGGCGACGATCTCCACCACCGGCAGCGCGCGCGCGGCAGCGCCCGAGCCGAGGATGGCGACCGTGAATTCGCGGCCGGTGACGAATTCCTCGGCCAGCACCGAATCGTCCAGCGCGGCGGCGATGTCGTAGGCGGCTTTCAGTTCATCGGCGGCGTTGACCTTGGTGATGCCGATGGTCGAGCCTTCATGCGGCGGCTTGACGATCAGCGGCAGGCCCAGGTCGGCGGCCACGGCATCCAGGTCGGAGCCGGCGTTGAGCACCGCGTAGCGCGGCGTCGGCACGCCGGCGGCCAGCCAGACGATCTTGGTGGTGATCTTGTCCATGCCCACCGAGCTGGCCATCACGCCGCTGCCGGTGTAGGGTATGCCCAGCAGTTCCAGCGCGCCCTGCAGGCTGCCGTCTTCGCCGTAGCGGCCGTGCAGCGCGATGAAAACGCGGTCGAATTTTTCAGCGGCCAGTTCGGCCAGCGAGCGCTCGCCGGTGTCGAACAGATGGGCGTCCACGCCCTTGCTTTGCAGCGCCTTCGCAACGCCGGTGCCGGACATGATCGAGACTTCGCGTTCGGCGGAACGGCCGCCGAACAGCACGCCGACCTTGCCGTATGCTTTTGCGTCAGTAGAAGTAAGGTGATTCACTTTCAGACCTTAGTGTAATTAGTCAGTTTTGCCGGGACGCCGCTGATCGAGCCTGCGCCCATGGTCATCACGACGTCGCCGTCGCGCACTACGCTCATGATGGTTTCCGGCATATCGCCGATCGCCTCCACGAAAATCGGTTCCGTCTTGCCGCGTGCGCGCAATGCGTGCGCCAGCGCGCGGCCGTCGGCGGCCACCACCGGCGCTTCGCCGGCGGCGTAGACTTCGGCCAGCACCAGCACGTCCGGCGCGCCCAGTACCTTGACGAAGTCCTCGAACAGGTCCCGCGTACGGCTGTAGCGGTGCGGCTGGAAAGCCAGCAGCAGGCGGCGGCCCGGATAGGCGGCGCGCGCGGCGGCCATCGTCACTTCCATTTCCAGCGGGTGGTGGCCGAAGTCGTCGACCAGCGTAAAGGTGCCGCCGCCTGGAATGGCGACGTCGCCGTACTTGGTGAAACGGCGGCCGACGCCGGCAAAGCCGGCCAGGCCGGCCTGGGTGGCGCTGTCCTCGATGCCGATTTCACGCGCGATGGCGATCGCCGAGCAGGCGTTCTGCACGTTGTGCAGGCCGGGCTGGTTCAGCACCACGTCCAGGTCCGGATAGCCTTCCTGGATCACGGTGAAGTGCATCTCGACGCCGACTGCGCGCGCGTTCACGGCACGCACTTCCGCATCCTCGGCAAAGCCGTAGGTGGTCACCGGCTTGGTCACCTGCGGGATGATGGCCCGCACATGCGGATCGTCGATGCACAGCATCGCGCGGCCGTAGAATGGCAGGCGGTGCGTGAAGTTCACAAAGGCCTGCTTGAGCTTCTCGAAGTCGTGCTCGTAGGTTTCCATGTGATCGGCATCGATGTTGGTGATGACTTCGATCATCGGCGTCAGGTTCAGGAACGATGCATCCGATTCGTCGGCTTCCGCGACCAGGTAGTCGCCGGTACCCAGCTTGGCGTTGGCGCCGGCGGAGGTCAGGCGGCCGCCGATGACGAAGGTCGGATCCAGCCCGCCCTGCGCCAGCACCGACGCCACCAGGCTGGTGGTGGTGGTCTTGCCGTGCGTGCCGGCGATGGCGATGCCGCGCTTCAGGCGCATCAATTCGCCCAGCATCACCGCGCGTGGAACGATAGGGATCTTGCGGCTGCGCGCGGCCACCACTTCAGGATTGTCCTGCTGGACGGCGGTCGAGGTGACGACGGCGTCGGCCTTGCCGATGTTTTCCGCCGCATGGCCCTGGAACACCTGCGCGCCCATGTCGGCCAGGCGTTGCGTGACGGCGTTGCTGCCCAGGTCCGAGCCGGACACGGTATAGCCCAGCGTCAGCAGTACCTCGGCGATGCCGCTCATACCGCTGCCGCCGATGCCGACGAAGTGAATGTTTTGTACTTTATGTTTCACAGCTTAGTTCTCATGCCAGTTGTTCCAATACGGTGGCGATAGCGTCGTTGGAGTCGCGCTTGCCAACGCCCAGGGCCGCGTTGGCCATGGTCAGACAAGCGCCGCGGGTCAGCGTTTCCAGCAGCGTCGCCACACTTTGCGCGCTCATTTCCGTCTGCGGCATATGAATCGCCGCGTTTTGTTTCGCCATCCACTTCGCGTTTTCGCGCTGGTGGCTGGTGGTCGATGCGACCAGCGGAACCAGCACGCTGGCCACGCCGGCCGCCGTCAGTTCCGACAGCGTGATCGCGCCGGCGCGGCAGATCACCACGTCGGCGGCGCTGTAGGCAGCCGCCATGTCGTCGATGAAGTCCACCACGTTCGCTTCCACGCCCGCCTGCGCATACGCCGCACGCAGGGCATCGATATTCTTCTTGCCCGACTGGTGCGTCACCACCGGACGCCGCGCGGCCGGGATCAACGCCAGCGCGGCCGGCAGGTTGTCGTTCAGCGCTTTCGCCCCCAGGCTGCCGCCCACCACCAGGATGCGCAGCGGGCCTTCGCGGCCGGCGAAGCGCAGCGCAGGCATCGGCATGTCCAAAATCTCCTTGCGCACCGGGTTGCCGGTGACGACAGCCTTGCTGGCGGCCTTGCCGAAATTGGCGGGGAAGCCGAAGCACACGCGGTCCGCGAACGGCACCAGCGTCTTATTCGACAGCAGCAGCGCCGCATCCGCATTCACCAGCACCAGCGGCACGCCGCGCATGCGCGACATCAAGCCTCCCGGTACCGTCACGTAACCGCCCATGCCCATCACCACATCCGGCTTGCGCTTGCCGATGAAGCCGAAGCAGTCGACGAACGCCTTGACCATCTTCAGCGCGCCGGCAAGGGAATGCTTGATGCCCTTGCCGCGCATGCCGGTGAAGTCGATGCTGTCCATCGCGATGCCGTGCTTCGGCACCAGGTCCTGCTCCATGCCGGCGGAAGTGCCCAGCCAGCTCACTTCCCAGCCGCGCGCGCGCATGGTTTGCGCGATCGCCAGGCCGGGGAAAATATGACCGCCCGTACCGGCCGCCATAATCATTAATCGTTTCATAATCTGCCACCACGCATCAGGACCCGGTTCTCGTAGTCGATCCGGAGCAGGATCGCGAGCCCGACGCAGTTAATCACAACACCCGTGCCGCCATAGCTCATCAGCGGCAAGGTCAAGCCCTTGGTCGGCAGCAGGCCAAGGTTGACACCCATATTAATAAACGTCTGCACACCGATCCAGATGCCGATGCCCTTGGCCGTCAGGCCGGCAAAGGTCTGGTCGATGGCGATGGCCTGGCGGCCGATGTCGAAGGCGCGCTTGACGATCCAGTAGAACAGCGCGATCACCACCAGCACGCCGGCCAGGCCGAGTTCCTCGCCGATCACCGCCATGATGAAGTCGGTGTGCGCTTCCGGCAGGTAGTGCAGCTTTTCCACGCTGCCGCCCAGGCCGACGCCAAACAACTCGCCGCGCCCAAAAGCGATCAGCGAGTGCGTCAGCTGGTAAGCCTTGTTCAATGCGTTGTCCTCTTCCCACGGATTGAGGTAGGCGAAATAGCGCTCGCGGCGGAACTTCGACAGCGCGATGATCGACCCGAAGATCGCCACCAGCACCAGGCCGATGCCGCCGAACCAGACGGCGTTGATCCCGCCCAGGAACAGGATGCCCATCGCGATGCAGACGATCACGCCGAAGGCGCCCAGGTCCGGCTCCAGCAGCAGCAGCAGGCCGACCACGCCGACCGCCGCGGCCATCGGCATGAAGCCCTTGGTCAGCTTGTGCATGTATTCCTGCTTGCGCACGGTGTAGTCGGCGGCGTACAGCACGGCGACCACCTTCATCAGCTCAGACGGCTGGATCTTGATCACCACCAGCGACAGCCAGCGGCGCGAGCCGTTGACCACCGAGCCCAGGCCGGGCACCAGCACCAGGAACAGCATCACCAGCGTACCGGCGAACAGATAAGGCGCGGCCTTCTGCAAATCGGCGATGCGGATGCGGAACACGAACAGGCCGACGACCAGCGAAACCACGATGAACATCGCCTGCCGCTGCAGGAAGTAGGTGTTCTGCCAACGGACGTAGTTGACGTATTTCGGCGAGTCCGGCAGCGAGATCGAGGCCGAATACACCATCACCATCCCGAACAGCATCAGCAACAGCGTGACCCAGACCAGCGGCTGGTCGTATTCCATCATCTTCGACTGACGCGCGCGGCTGTCCATCGACATGCCTGTCGACTTTTCAGCGAAGCGGAACGGCAGCTGGAAGGCCATCAGATCTCCTGTCCTGCGTCGAGTGCGATATCGCGCACGGCGTCGATGAACACCTGGGCGCGATGCGCGTAGTTCTTGAACATGTCCATGCTGGCGCAGGCCGGCGACAGCAGCACGGCGTCGCCGGCCTGCGCCAGTTCGCTCGCGCGCCTGACAGCCAGCGGCAGGTCGGTGCCGCAGTCTTCCAGCTCGACGCCGGATGGCTCCAGCGCGGTGCGCAGCAGCGGCGCGTCGCGGCCGATCAGCAGCACGGCGCGCACATAGCGCGATACCGGCTCGGCCAGCGGCGTGAAGTCCTGGCCCTTGCCGTCGCCGCCCATGATGACCACCAGGCGCTGTTCCGCGCCGGCGAAGGCCTTGCCCAGGCCGTTCAATGCGGCCACCGTGGCGCCGACGTTGGTGCCCTTGCTGTCGTCGTAGTACTCGACTTCGCTGATGGCGCCGACCAGCTCCACGCGGTGCGGCTGGCCGCGATACTCGCGCAGGCCGTGCAGCAATGGCGCCAGCGGCAGGTCGATGGCGCGGCACAGCGCCAGCGCGGCCAGCGCGTTGGATGCGTTGTGCACGCCGCGGATCTGCAGCGCGTCGGCCGGCATCAGGTTCTTGACCGTGCACTCGACCGGCGGTGGCGGCGGATCGTTCTTCTTGCGTTTCTTCGGTTCGCCCTCTTCCTCGGCCGGAACGGCGGTGGCCAGCCACAGCACGCCGCGCTCGTTGTTCAGGCCAAGGTCGTCGCGCAGCGTCGGCGCGTCGGTGCCGAAGGTGACATTGACGCCGGTGGCGCTGGCCATGCGCATGACGGTGGCGTCGTCGCGGTTCAGGACGCGTACCGTGTCGGCGGCGAAGATGCGGTGCTTGGCGGCGGCGTAGGACGGCATGTCGCCGTGCCAGTCCAGGTGGTCCTGGGTCACGTTCAGCACCGTGGCGGCATCCGCCTCCAGCGTGTAGGTGGTCTGCAGCTGGAAGGAGGACAATTCCAGCACCCACACTTGGGGCAACGCTTCGTTGTCCATCACTTCGCGCAGCACGTCCAGCGCTGCAGGGCTGATGTTGCCGGCCACGCGCACCGTCTTGCCGGCGCGTTCGCACAGTTGGCCGACCAGCGTGGTGACCGTGGTCTTGCCGTTGGTGCCGGTGATGGCGATGACCTTGGGCGTGTAGGCGCGTTCATTTTCCAGCGCTTCCAGCGCCTGCGCGAACAATTCGATCTCGCCCCATACCGGGATGTTCGCCGCGGCGGCGGCCGGTGCGATCTCTTTCAGTTCGCGGCCGGGCGCCAGGCCGGGGCTGACGGTGACAAAGTCCACGCCATCCAGCAGCGTAGCGCCGAACGGACCGGCGATGAATTCCACGTCGGAGATCGCTTCGCGCAACGCAGGCAAACGGTCCGGCGACTCACGGGTATCGGCAACGCGCACGCGCGCGCCGCTGCGGGCGAGCCACAGCGCCATCGCCAGACCGGATTCACCCAGTCCCAATACCAGTGCGTTTTTGCCTTCGTAAATCATCAGCGCAGCTTCAGCGTAGACAAACCAATCAGTACCAGCATCATCGTGATAATCCAGAAACGCACGACGACCTGGGTCTCTTTCCAGCCTTTTTGTTCAAAGTGGTGATGCAAGGGCGCCATCAGGAACACGCGGCGGCCGACGCCGAAGCGCTTCTTGGTGATCTTGAACCAGCCCACCTGGATAATCACGGACAGCGTTTCAGCGACGAAGATGCCGCCCATGATGAACAAGACGATTTCCTGGCGCACGATCACGGCGATGGTGCCCAGCGCGCCGCCCAGCGCCAACGCGCCGACGTCGCCCATGAACACTTGCGCAGGGTGCGTGTTAAACCACAGAAAAGCCAAACCCGCGCCGGCCAGTGCGCCGCAGAAGATAATCAGTTCGCCCGCGCCGGGAATATGCGGAATGAACAGGTACTTCGAATACGTCGCGCTGCCGGTCAGGTAGGCGAACAGGCCCAGTGCCGAGCCGACCATAATCGTCGGCATGATCGCCAGGCCGTCCAGCCCATCGGTGAAGTTAACGGCGTTGCTGGTGCCGACGATGACACAGTAGGTCAGCGCGATGAAACCCCACACGCCCAGCGGATAGCTGATGGTCTTGAAGAACGGGACGATCAGGTCGGCTTTCGGCGGCAGGTCCATCGAGAAGCCGGACTGCACCCAGGCGAAGAACAGCTCGAACACCTTGCCCGCGTTCGGCGCGGACACCGAGAACGCCAGGTACAACGCCGCTGCCACGCCGACCAGCGACTGCCAGAAGTATTTTTCCGCCGAACGCATGCCTTCGGGATCCTGGCGCACCACCTTGCGGTAGTCGTCGACCCAGCCGACCGCGCCGAAGCCCAGCGTGACCACCAGCACAGGCCAGATCAGGCGGTTCGACAGGTCGCACCACAGCAGCGTCGAGACGCCGATGGCGATCAGCAGCAGCACGCCGCCCATGGTCGGGGTACCGTGTTTTTTCAGGTGCGTTTGCGGACCGTCGGTGCGCACGGCCTGGCCGTACTTCATGGCCGTCAGTTTGCGGATCACGGCCGGGCCGGCGCCCAGGCCGATGACCAGCGCCGTGATCGTCGCGAAGACGGCGCGGAAGGTGATGAAGTTGAAGACGCGGAGTGGTCCGAGGTCCTGCTGGAAATATTGTGCGAGCCAGAGCAGCATGATTAGTGACTTTCCTTGTTAGCTTGTTGCGATCCAATCAAATGCTGCACGACCCGTTCCATCTTCATGAAGCGGGAGCCCTTGATTAATACGGTTGCATCCGGCGTTACCGCTGCATCGACAGCAGCCAGCAGATCGCCGAAGTTTTCAAAATGACGAATGGACGCGCCTTTCATGTGCGTGGCCAGTTCGCCCGTTACCAGCACCTGTTCGATGCCTTTGGTCTGCGCATATGCGCCGATTTCTTCATGAAACTCCGGACCCTGCGTGCCGACTTCGCCCATGTCGCCCAGCACCAGCACGCGCGGCGCGGCGGACTTGGACAATACGTCGATGGCGGCGCGCACCGAATCCGGGTTCGCGTTGTAGCTGTCGTCGATGACCACGGCGCCGTTGGCGGCGGCCTTCTTCTGCAGGCGGCCGCTGACGGGCGCGAAGGTGTCGAGGCCCAGCTTGATCTTGTCCAGTGCGATGCCGGCGGCGTAGGTGCAGGCGACGGCGGCCAGCGCGTTGCGCACGTTGTGCTCACCGGCTGCCTGCAGGTTGACGAAGAACTGTTCAGGCTCGCCCTCGCCTTCGCGGATGGTGACGAACATCTCGTTGCCGAAATCTCCGGCGCGGAAGGTGCAGCTCACTTCCGCGTCCTTGGTCAGGCCGAAGCGCAGCACGCGGCGGCCTGCCGACAGCTCTTCCCAGATCGGCGTGAATTCGTCGCCGTGCGGGAACACGGCCACGCCGTCCGCAGGCAGCCTGGCCAGCACGGCGCCGTTTTCGCGGGCGACCGCTTCGACGGTGTGCATGAATTCCTGGTGCTCGCGCTGGGCGTTGTTGACCATGGCGACGGTCGGCTCGGCGATGGCGCTGAGGCGGCCGATTTCGCCGGGATGGTTCATGCCCAGCTCGACGACGGCCGACTGCTGTTTCGCTTCCATGCGGAACAGCGTCAGCGGCACGCCGATTTCGTTATTCAGGTTGCCGCGCGTGGCCAGGCGGCCTTCTTCGCCATGTGCCGCCGCGAGGATGGTCGCGATCATTTCCTTGACCGTGGTCTTGCCGTTGCTGCCCGTGACGCCGATGACCGGCATCGCGAACTGGCGGCGCCAGTAGTTGGCGATCTGGCCCAGCGCGGTCAGCGTGTCCGGCACGACGATGGCCGGAAGGTTCCAGCCTTCAGGCAGTTCTTCGACGACGACAGCGGCGACGCCCTGCTCCGCCACCTGCGCGAGGAACTTGTGGGCATCGAACACTTCGCCGCGCAATGCGACAAACAAATTGCCGGCCATGACGCTGCGGCTGTCCGTGGAGACCCCGTTAAACACCACTTCGCCGGCGCCAATCAGCCTGGCGCCCGCGATCGAAGGCAGAATCTGTGCGAGTGCTGCGCGCATCAATTCGTCCTCATCATGGTTAAACGTGCCGACAGCGCCAGCTGCGCGTGCTCGGCATCCGAGAATGGCAGTTTCTTGCCCTTGATTTCCTGGTAGGGCTCGTGGCCTTTACCGGCCAGCAGGATCACGTCCGGCTTGCCGGCATGCTTGATCGCCGACAGGATGGCGGCGGCGCGGTCGTCCAGCGCCTGCACCGTCGATGCCGGATTGTTCTGGTCCATGCCGGCCAGGATCTGCTCGATGATCGAATGCGGATCTTCGCTGCGCGGATTGTCGCTGGTGACCAGCACGTGGTCGGCGATCTGCGCGATCTTGCCCATCTGCGGGCGCTTGCCCGGATCGCGGTCGCCGCCGCAGCCGAACACGCACCACAACTGGCCGCCGCGATCGCTGGCCACCGGACGCAGCGCGGCCAGGGTCTTCTCCAGCGCGTCCGGCGTGTGGGCGTAGTCGATGACGATCATCGGCGCATCCAGGCCGCCGACCTGCTGCATGCGCCCGGGCGCGGGCTGCAGCGCCTCGGCCGCCTCGATGGCGGCGCGCAGGCCGGCGCCCTTGGCCAGTATCGCGCCCATCACACCCAGCGCGTTGCTGATGTTGAAGTTGCCGACCAAATGCGTTTTGACCAGCGCCACGCCCAGCGGGCAATCCAGATGGAATTCGGTGCCGAGGCTGCGGCTGCTGCGCATCTGGCTGGCGCGCAGCATCAGCACGCCGTCGATGTCCGGCCGCGTGGTCGTGTCGTGCAGCGTGTAGCCGATCAGCGGGATGTTGCCGGCCAAAGGAGCCGGCTTGGCCTTCAGGTGATCGATAATGCGCACGCCGGCGGGATCGTCCAGGTTGACGACCGCCGTTTTCAGGCCGGGCCAGTCAAACAGCTTGACCTTGGCGGCCTCGTAGGCCTCCATCGTGCCGTGGTAGTCCAGATGGTCGCGGGTCAGGTTGGTGAACAGCGCGACGTCGAAGTGCATGCCGGCCACGCGGCCTTGCTCCAGGCCGATGGACGATACTTCGATCGCCAGCGATGCCGCGCCCTGCCCGCGCAGGTCGGCCAGCGTACGCGCCAGCAGCACCGCGTCCGGCGTGGTGTAGCCGGTGACGTCGTATTCGACTTCGCCGCGCGCGCGGAACAGGCCCACGCCCAGCGTGCCGACCACGGCGGCCGGTTCGGCGCCGCGCGACAGGGCCTGGCCCAGCCATACGGCGCTGGAGGTCTTGCCGTTGGTGCCGGTCACGCCGACGGTGAACATCGCCGCATCGGGCTGCTGGTAGAAGGCGTGCGCGATCGGACCGGCGTTCTGCTTCAGGTTATCCACGGCCAGGTGGGGCACGGTCCAGCTGTCGTTCCAGGTGAAACCGGCGGGGTCCAGCACGATCAGCGACGCGCCCTGCTCGATGGCGTTGTCGATAAAGCTGCGCCCATCGCCGGCGTCGCCGGGATAAGCGAAAAACACATCGCCCAGCTTGATGCGGCGCGAATCCGACGCCAGCTGCGCGCTCGGCGCCAGCTTGCGGATCGCGGCTGCAATAGCCATCGGGTCGAAGTCAGAAGTGGTCACATGTTCTCCTGTGCTGCATTATCAGGAATGATGATATGGGTAAGGGTTGAATCCGGCGTGATGTTCTTGGCGCGCAGCGCATTGGCGGCCAGCGCGGAAAACACGGGACCGGCGACGTCACCGCCGACGTGCACCGGGCCGCCCGGTTCGTCGATCATGACGGCGATGATGAAGCGCGGGTTCGACATCGGCGCCATGCCGACGAAGTTGCCGATGTATTTGGTCTGCGAATAGTGCCCGTTGAGGAACTTCTGCGCCGTGCCGGTCTTGCCGCCGACGCGGTAGCCCGGCACCTGCGCCTTGACGGCCGAGCCGCCCGGCTGGGTCACCATCTCCAGCATCTCGCGCATCTCGGCGGCGGTCTTGGCGCTCACCACCTGCGTGCCGTGCGGCGCCTCGCTGACCTTCTGGAACGACAGCGGAATGATGTCGCCGTCGCGGGCGTAGATCATGTAGGCGCGGGCCAGCTGGATCAGCGACACCGAGATGCCCTGGCCGAAGCTCATGTTGGCCTGCTCGATGGGGCGCCAGGATTTATAAGGACGCACGCGGCCGGCCACGGCGCCGGGGAAGCCCCACTTGGGCTGCTGACCGAAGCCGACCTTGGTGAACATCTCCCACATCTCCTGCGGCGGCATGGCCAGCGCGATCTTGGAGGTGCCGATGTTGGACGATTTCTGGATGATGCCCTGCACGTCGATCATGTAGTGCGGATGGGTGTCGTGGATGACGTGGTCGGCGATCACCATCGAGCCGGCGCCGGTGTCGAACATGGTGTGCGGCGTGATGCGTTTTTCATCCAGCGCCAGGCCGACGGTGAATGGCTTGAGCGACGAACCCGGCTCGAAGGTGTCGGTCATGACGCGGTTGCGCAGCTGCTCGCCGGTCAGCTTGGAGCGGTCGTTCGGGTTGTAGGTGGGCCAGTTGGCCAGCGCCAGCACCTCGCCGGTGTGCACGTCCAGCACCACGGCGGCGCCGGCCTTGGCGTGGAACTTCTCGACCGACTCCTTCACCTGCGTGAAGGCGATGTACTGGATCTTGCTGTCGATCGACAGCGTCAGGTCCTTGCCGTCGTGCGGTTCGCGCACCGATTCGATGTCCTCGACGATGTGGCCCAGGCGGTCCTTGATCACGCGGCGGCTGCCCGGCTGGCCGACCAGGGTTTTCTGCTGCGCCAGCTCCATCGATTCCTGGCCCACGTCCTCGACGTTGGTGAAGCCCACCACGTGGGTGGTCACTTCGCCCTGCGGGTAGAAGCGCTTGTATTCCTTGCGGGTCTGGATGCCGTCGATGCCCAGCTTGGTGATCTGGTCGGCCACGTCCTGCTCGACCTGGCGCTTCAGGTAGACGAAGCCGCGATCGGAGTCGAGCTTCTTCTGCAGGTCGGCGTTGCTCATGTCGAGCAGCCTGGCCAGCTCTTTCAATTTGGCCGGCGGCGCGTCCTGCACATCGTCCGGGATCGCCCAGATGGCCTTGACGGGAATCGACGAGGCCAGCACCTGGCCTTCGCGGTCGGTGATCTTGCCGCGCGTGGCCGGCAGGTCCAGCGTGCGGGCGTAGCGGATCTCGCCCTGCTTCTGCAAGAACTGGGTCGACAGGCCTTGCAGCCACAGGGCGCGGCCGGCCAGGCCGGCGAAGGCGGCAAACAAGACGAACAGCACGACGCGCGAACGCCATACCGACAGGCGCACCGCCAGCACAGGGTTCTTCGAGAACGGCACGCCCCTGGAGGCGGCTACGCGCGAGGTGTTCGCATTGCTGCCGCGGCTCATTTCGATCCTTCCGGCGTCAGGTACTGCGTACGGGCCGCGGTCAGCGGGGTCATGTTCAGGTCGCGGCGGGCGATTTCCTCGATGCGCGCGTGCTTGCCCAGCGTCGACTGGTCCAGCTGCAGCTGCGCCCATTCGATGTCCAGCTGGCGCGCCTGCGACTGCGCCCGTTCCAGCTCGATGAACAGGTGGCGCGCCTGGTATTGCGCGTTAACCAGCGACAGGCCGCAAGCGACCAGCATCGCCGCCAGCACCAGGTTGATCTTGCCGCTCATGCCGCACCTTCCGCGATTGAAGGAATCGGCAGCCGGCGCGCCACGCGCATCACGGCGGAGCGGGCGCGCGGGTTGGCGTCGACCTCGGCGTCGGACGGCTTCATCTTGGCCAGCAGCTTCAGCTGCGGCTGCGGCAGGTCGACCGCGCGGATCGGCAGGCGGCGGTCCGGCTGCTCGACGTTGGCCTTGGACGCGAAGAAGCGCTTGACCATGCGGTCTTCCAGCGAGTGGAAGCTGATGATGGCGATGATGCCGCCCGGCGCCAGGCTGTCGTAGGCCTGGTTCAGACCGATCTCGAGATCTTCAAGCTCTTTATTGATGAAAATCCGGATAGCCTGAAATGTGCGGGTTGCCGGATCCTTGCCCTTTTCCCGAGTCTTGACCGCGCCTGCCACGATGCCGGCAAGCTGTCGTGTGGTTGAAATTGGCTCGACTGCCCGGCGAGCAACAATCGCCTTTGCAATCTGAAAAGCAAACCGTTCTTCCCCATATTCTTTTATCACCTTTTCCAGTGTCTGTTCGGTTTCAGTGGCGATCCACTGCGCCGCCGACATGCCGCGCGTGGTGTCCATGCGCATGTCGAGCGGGCCATCGTTGCGGAAGCTGAAGCCGCGCGCGGCGTCGTCCACTTGCGGCGAGGAGATGCCCAGGTCGAGCAGGATGCCGTCCGCCTTGGGCGCGCCGCGTTCGGCCAGCGCGCCGCTCATGGTGGCGAAGCTGTCATGGACGATGGTGAAGCGCGGGTCGGCGATCTGTTCGGCGGTGGCGATGGCCTGCGGGTCCTTGTCGAAGGCGATCAGGCGCGCGTTGGCGCCCAGCCTGGACAGGATCAGGCGCGAGTGGCCGCCGCGGCCGAAGGTGCCGTCGACGTAGACGCCGTCGGCGCGCGCGCCGTCCAGCGCCAGCGCGTCGACCGCTTCGTCTAGCAGCACCGTCCGATGCTGAAATTCCGGCACCGATGTCATGGTCATCACGGAGCCTTAGAAGGAGAAATTGGCGAGTACATCGGGGGTGCCGGCATCCATCGCCTGCTGCTCTTTTTCCGCCATTTTCGCGGCATCCCAGATTTCGAAATGGGAGCCCATGCCCATCATCATGACTTCGCGGTCGAGGCCGACGGCGCTGCGCAGTTCCGGCGAGATCAGGATGCGGCCGGCCGTGTCCATTTCGACGTCGACGGCGTAACCGAGGAAAATACGCTGCCAGGCGCGGGCCTGCATGGGCCAGCTGGCGATCTGTTGACGGTGTTGTTCCCACACGGGGCGGGGGAACAGCATGACGCAGCCATCGGGATGGCGGGTCAGCGTGAGGCGGCCTTCGCACTGGATCGACAGCGCGTCACGGTGCTTGGCAGGAATAGACATCCTGCCTTTGGCATCGAGATTGATTGCGGACGCGCCTTGAAACACGGGATTACCTTTTGACCTCAATATGGTTAGCGGAGCATGAACAGCACTTTCCTTGTTTCATCTCCCCCGCCGCTAAGTCGGGTGAAATTTCCCACAAAAAGACACTTTTTCACACAGATGCCCACTTTAGAGGAAGCAAGAATAGTGGTCAAGCGCTTTCAGGCAAACGAAACAGCGATTTTATTAATGAAATTAAGGACTTAGCGCGATTCCTTGAAGCCGCATAGAAATAAAATAGTTAGCCAAATTAAGCACTTATGAAAGAGTGTGAATGTGCTACCTCATCTGTGCACATGTGTTTGGGCGCACTAAAAAGGGGAAAATGGCTTTAATAAAATAGTGAAATAAATGCATATAGTTGCAGTTCGCCAACATTGCAGTATCAAATCGACAATGTGGCGATTCGGCGCTGGGTCGGCGGAAAACAGGGTGATTTAAGGGAGGAATTGCGGGTATGTCGCGCCAGGAGCGCCGTTACGCGGAATGGGAAACCTTCAAAAAGCAGCTACAGCGATTTCTAATACTATTACCAAGGCCAATGACGTTTGCAAACTTGTCTATACAAATTTTGCAGTGCAGCACGTCGACTCACCTGCCATTATACGCCCGGGCCGAGGACACTCGATACGGAATTCAGGTCGAAAGACAGCTGACGGTGATGATCGAGCGGCCCGCGCGGGCGAGAAAAGGTGTCCCCATGGCGGCTTTATTGCTCAAGGCTAACGGCGCCTTTTCAGTGCCGCAACGGCCGACCTGGCATCCCTGGTACGGCCGGCGGCGACATCATCCAAACCTTTGGAAGCCTCGTCGATCAACAGCAGATGCACCCGCCCGCGTTCGAGCTGATGATGATAATCCAGCCGCGCCGCGTCTATCAACGCAACGTAGCTCACTCCGCTCTTGGTAATAATCTTCTCAGCGCCGGCCTTGACCTCGTCCGCCAATTCAGAAAGATTGGCGCGTGCTTGCGAAAGCGGCACGATATCAGCAGCAGAAATCGCCATAACACCTCCGGATAGTACAAAATTTTGTACATGATACGCCAGTGACGGCAGCCGCTCGGCTGCTGCGTGAGCGGCCGGATGGCAACCATCGCCGCACTGAAACCTTGCTGCCTGAATACATACACTGGGTGTCTCCCCGATGTCCCTCCAGCAAATCTACTGAAATTTTTACTGAAATCTGCTGAATTGAACTTTGCCTTACTGAGCTGGTCTAACTCAGTAGGACTCAGAGAATTTCAGTAGACCTCAGTAAGGAGAACAGCATGTTTGCTACAGTAAGCGTGAATGTCGCACCCGCCACCCTGCTCGCCCTGATGGATCGGCTGCGCGAAACCGGTTCGCCCGCCGATCCGGCCGAAGCGGTTGATGCCGCGATCCGCCACTGGCTCGCGACCTCGGCAAGCGTGCCGCCGGCCGAACCGCGCGGCTACCAATGGAAAACGCTGTTCCTGCCCGAGGGCACGTGGTTGCGCATGGCTTATCGCAACGACCATGAATATGCAATCGTCGAAGGCGACCACATCATGTACAAAGGCCGCGCCGTCTCGCCCAACCAGTTTGCCAGCGCTTTCGCCGACAGCGTGCGCAACGCCTGGCAAGATATCTCGATTCGCATGCCCGGAGAAAAGAACTGGAAAAGGGCCAGCCTGCGCCGCAGGGAACTGGCCCGCGCCGCAGCCGATGCTCCCCCCTGCTCCGTTGCAAGCCCACCAGCGACGCCAGCCGCTCCTGCCGCGCGCGCTGATCTCACAAAATCAACGGCCACGATCCAGCCATTGACGCCCTCTGTGCCTCGCAACACCAGCCCCGGCCAGGGCTGGACCGAACCGGAACGCCGCAAATACCGCTTCCGGCTTGAAGATGTGGCCTTCGAGTGAGCCCTCTATGTAGCAATCCAGGCTTTTGAGCGCTCCACCGCGCGCCCCCACTGCCCCAGCAACTCAGCGCGGCGGCCGGCCGGCATGGCCGGCTCGAAGCGGCGCTCGCACGACCACTGCGCGGCGATTTCTTCCTGCGTGTCCCAGAAGCCCACCGCCAGCCCGGCCAGATAGGCCGCGCCCAGCGCGGTGGTCTCCGTCACCGCCGGCCGCACCACCGGCACGCCCAGCAAATCGGCCTGGAACTGCATCAGCAGGTCGTTGCGGGCGGCGCCGCCGTCGGCGCGCACCTCGGCCAGCGGAATCGCTGCATCCTTCTGCATCGCCGCCATCAGCTCGGCGCTTTGATAGGCGATCGCCTCCAGCGCGGCGCGGGCGATGTGGGCGCGGTTGCTGCCGCGGCTCATGCCGACCAGCGTGCCGCGCGCGTACGGATCCCAGTGCGGCGCACCCAGCCCGACAAAGGCCGGCACCATGAACACGCCGCCGCTGTCGGGCACGCTGGCGGCCAGCGCCTCGACGTCGCTGGATTTCTCGATGATGCCCAGGCCGTCGCGCAGCCACTGCACCGTGGCGCCGCCCATGAACACGCTGCCTTCCAACAGGTAGTCGGTGGCGCCGTCGATCCGCCAGCCCACCGTGGTCAGCAGGCGGTTGTGCGAGGCCACCGGATGCCGGCCCAGGTGCATCAGCATGAAGCAGCCGGTGCCGTAGGTATTCTTGACCATGCCCGGCAGGTGGCAGGCCTGGCCGAACGTGGCCGCCTGCTGGTCGCCGGCGATGCCGGCCACCGGGATCTCCGCGCCGAACAGCGCGGCCCTGGTATTGCCCACCTCCTCGCTCGACGACACCACCTGCGGCAGCATCTCTTCCGGAATGTCGAACAGCTGCAGCAGGTCGTGGTCCCAGCGCATCAGGTGTATGTTGAACAGCATCGTGCGGGCGGCATTGCCGACGTCCGTCACGTGGCGCCCGGTCAGCTTGTAGACCAGCCAGCTGTCGATGGTGCCGAACGCCAGCGCGCCGTTGCGGGCCCGCTCGCGCGCGCCCGGCACGTGGTCGAGCAGCCATTTGAGCTTGGTGGCGGAGAAATAGGCGTCCAGCTCGAGGCCGGTGATCGAGGTAATCTTTTTAGCCTTGCCGTCGGCGCGCAGCGCTTCGCAGACGTCGGCCGTGCGGCGGTCCTGCCAGACGATGGCCGGCGCGATCGGCTCGCCGCTCTTGCGGTCCCACACCACGGTGGTCTCGCGCTGGTTGGCGATGCCGATGGCGAGGATCTGGTGGCTGTCGACGTGATGGTCGTGCAGCACCTTGCGGGCCACGGTGAGCTGGCTGTTCCAGATCTCGTTCGGGTCGTGCTCGACCCAGCCGGGCTGCGGAAAATGCTGGGGAAACTCTTGCGCCGCGCTGCCGCAGATCTGTCCCTGATGGTCGAACAGGATGGCGCGCGAACTGGTGGTGCCTTGATCCAAGGCCAGTATGTATTTTTTCATCGGCAATGTCCCCGGTCGTCGCAGCGTGCGCTTCGATCCGGCGGCCGCCGCGAAATCATTGTTAGTTGAAGCAAGCCGATAGGCCGGATTTTGTTACGGCGCAGGCGAACCTGCGCTATGACAGCCATTCCTCTAGGCGCTGGATTACTCCAGCGCTCAAGCTTCCTACCCGCACGCTCCGCGAGCAGCATCATCGCGTGCCTATTTGGAATTGCACCAGGTGGAGGTTACCGCGTTTCACCGTAACTTAATACGCTCGTCTCTGTGGCCCTATTCCTCGCCTTATACCCTGGGCTTGCGCTTGCGGCTTTCAGCGGACGGCCGTTAACCGTCACCCCGCTCTGTGGAGTCCGGACCTTCCTCCCGCCAGGCATTACGCGCTGGCCAGCGGCTGTCTGGCTTGCTTCAGGCGGTATTGTACCAGTCCGGCCATCCAAATCTGAAATTTGGTGTCGCCATTAGAAAAGCCGCTGCCCCGCCCCGGTCGTAGAATGAGGCACACCGTGATGTACACCTATAATATCGATAAGGCCCGCACAATGACGCAACCATCCCGCACCGGCGGCCAGATCCTGGTCGACGCCCTGAAGATCCACGGCGTGGACACCGCTTTCGGCGTACCCGGCGAAAGCTATCTGGACGTGCTCGACGCGCTGCACGATTCCGACATCCGCTTCATCATCAACCGCCAGGAGGGTGGCGCCGCCTTCATGGCCGACGCCTACGGCAAGATGACCGGCAAGCCCGGCATCTGCTTCGTCACCCGCGGACCGGGCGCGACCAACGCCTCGATCGGCGTGCACACCGCGTTCCAGGATTCGACGCCGATGATCCTGTTCATCGGCCAGGTCGGCAACGACTTCGTCGACCGCGAAGCGTTCCAGGAAATCGACTACCGCCGCATGTACGGCCAGATGGCCAAGTGGGTGGCGCAGATCGACCGCGCCGACCGCGTGCCCGAATACATCGCCCGCGCCTTCCAGATCGCCACCAGCGGCCGTCCGGGCCCGGTGGTGCTGGCGCTGCCGGAAGACATGCTGACCACGATGGCCACCGTGGCCGACACGCGCGCCTACCAGCCGGTGCAAGCCTCGCCCGCCGCGTCGCAGATCGCGCAAGTGCGCAGCATGCTGGCCGGCGCGAAGAAGCCGCTGGTCCTGCTGGGCGGCGGCGGCTGGAACGCGCAAGCCTGCGCCGACCTGCAGGCCTTCGCCGAAGCCAACCACCTGCCGGTGGCCTGCGCCTTCCGCTTCCAGGACCTGCTCGACAACGCCCACCCGAACTACATCGGCGACGTCGGCATCGGCATCAATCCGAAACTGGCCGCGCGCGTGCGCGAAGCCGACGTGATCCTGGCCATCGGCCCGCGCCTGGGCGAGATGACCACCGGCGGCTACGCGCTGATCGCCGCGCCGGTGCCGGCCCAGCGCCTGATCCACGTCCACGCGGACGCCGAGGAACTGGGCAGCGTCTACCAGGCCGAGTTGATGATCAACAGCGGCATGCCGCAAATGACGGCGATGCTGGCCGCGATGGCGCCGCTCGACAGCGGCGCGTGGCAAGCCAGCGTGGCCGAAGCGCGCGCCGACCTGGCCGCGTGGCAGAAGCAGCCTCCGATCTTCCAGGACGGCGCCGCGCCGCTGGACCTGTGGCAGGTGGTGCAGCAGATCGACCAGATCGCCCCGCACGACACCATCATCACCAACGGCGCCGGCAACTACGCCACCTGGGCGCACCGCTTCCACAGCTACGGCGGCATGCGCACGCAGCTGGCGCCGACCAGCGGCGCGATGGGCTACAGCGTGCCGGCCGGCGTGGCGGCCAAGATCATCGCTCCCCGGCGCACCGTGATCACCTTCGCCGGCGACGGCGAGTACATGATGAACGGCCAGGAGCTGGCCACCGCCGTGCAGTACCGGGCGGGCGTGGTCATCATCGTGTTCAACAACGGCATGTTCGGCACCATCCGCATGCACCAGGAGCTGCACTACCCGGGCCGTGTGTCCGGCACCCAGCTGCACAACCCGGACTTCGCGGCGCTGGCCGTGGCCTACGGCGGTCATGGCGAGGTGGTCGATACGACGGCGGCATTCGGCCCGGCGCTGGAACGCGCGCTGGCCTGGGCCAACGGCAAGAACCTGCCGGCCGTGATCGAACTGCGCTACGACGGCAACCTGATCACGCCGGGCGCGACCCTGGAAACCATCCGCAAGAACGCGCAGGCGGCCAAGGCCGCGAAGTAAGCCGCCAATGGAAAAACCGCCGGCTCAGAGGCCGGCGGTCGTTGTTTTGACTGGATCGACATACGGCGCCGGGGCCGTCTCTCCGTCTTCATCCTTCTCTTTCTTGTGCTTGGGCGCGGGGCAGGCGCGGCAGGCGCCGGCCTTGCGCCCGAAATCGGTCACCAGCGACAGCCGCATCGGCACCGCCTCGTCGCCGCAATAGCCGCCGTCGAGCACCAGCGTCCTGCCGCCATCGGCCAGCTTGCCGTTGATGGTGCGCTCATCCTCGTCCGGCGGCTGCACGGTGAAATACAGCTGCTGGCCGCGCGGGTCTATCGTGACGTCGCTGGCCACCACCGGCCAGCTCAGGCCGCCGGCCGTGTATTCATACAACACCGTATCCACTTCTGAAAACCGTTGCAGCGTGATGCGCTGGCCGCCGAACTCGCCGCTGTCCGGATGGATGCACAGGTCGGAGTACACCACCATGCCGTAGCGCGGCAGGCCGCCAGGGGCGGACTTGCGCGACAGCTTGGGCGCGGCGAACACCGCGCAGGACGCCAGCAGGATGGAACCGGCCAGCACGGCACGTCGGGTAGTCATCATGGTAAGGGCTTTCAGAAATGAACAACGGCTGCACCAGGCAGCCGTTGTTGATTCTAACTGATTAAATCAGATTAGAAGGAGTGACGCATGCCGACGTTGAACGCCTTGTCGCCGCTACCGACGTCGGTGTTGCCACCAACGGTGTAGCTCGCGCCGTTCTTGTTCTTGATCTTGGCGTACGACACGTAGGTGCTGGTGCGCTTCGACAGAGCGTAGGAGTAACCCACTGCCCACTGGTCGGCGTCGCGGTTAGCAACTTCTTTGTCGTTCTTGCGGATCCACGAAGCCATCACGGTACCAGCGGTGTCGCCCACTGGTGCGGTCAGACCCAGCAGGGTGTCGTTGCTGTCTTGCGAAGCCACTGGCGCCACGGTGTAGCCGTATGGGTTGCTGGTGTTGGCCAGGGCGGCGCTGTTCAGGCCCTTGTCCTTGCCGAAGGCGACGTATGCCTTGACGACTTTGAAGTCGTAGTTGGCAGCGATCAGGGCGTTGTGGCCCATGCCGTTGGTTTTCACGGTGGCGGTGTCGTTGTTGCGGCTGTTGTAAGCCGCGGCAACGTTCAGAGGACCGTTGGTGTAGCCAACCGAAGCGCCGATCTGACGGTTTGCCGAAGCGTCGCCAGCGGTTTCACCGACGCTGTACGAAACCGCGCCCTGGAAGCCTTCCAGGTTAGGCGTTTTGTAGACAACGGCGTTGTCGTTGCGGGTCTGTGCGCCAGCAACTGGGAAGATGTTCTTGGCGGTACCAGCGTAGCCCAGTGCGAACGGATCGGCCACGTCGCGCAGGGTTTCGTAGTACGGGGTGTACTGACGACCCAGGGTCAGGGTGCCGGCGGTCTTCGAACCGATGCCGACGTAGGCTTCGCGGTTGAACAGCTTGTTGTTGGTGTTGTCCAGCGAGCCGTCGTCGATTTTCACGCCGGCTTCCAGTTTGAAGATGGCGCTCAGACCGCCACCCAGATCTTCGGTGCCTTTGAAGCCCAGGCGGGAAGCCGAAGCGGTGCCGCTGGCTACTTTGGTGACATTGCCAGCTGCGCCACCGCGCTCGCTAACGATACCGGCGTCGACGATACCGTAGATCGTTACGTTCGACTGTGCGAAGGCTGCGGAGCTCATTGCGCCCAGTACGGCGATGGAGATAAGGGATTTTTTCATTGCGTGTTTCCTTCAGTTGTGTTGCTGTAAAAAGGTAAAGCTAGTCTTACGCTTAAATTCGGTGCTTATCGGCGCCACCAGCAGACGCCGTCTGTGCGTGAGGGCATACTCCCCAGCTGCCACTGTGCGGTCCCGGTAGCCGGGACGGCGTTCACATAAGTTGCGGCCGATTTAATCGACGCCGGCTTTATCGCAGTGCACAAAGGCACCGGAGGCGGCACTATACTGATGCTTTGCTTTTCTATCAAGTGTAAATGCATTCATGTTGACTGTTGTTATGCATGCCAGATGATCAAAGCGCCAGCATTTTACCGCATCGCAATATTTCTTGCCGAGCAAGCGAACTAGCCCAGTATTTCCGCACGATGAACCAGTGCAGCAGCCCGTTGTGCGGGCCGCCCTGGTAACAAATGCAAGATCTATGCATGCGCGACCACATCGTTGTCGGACCAAGTAAAAATAGCCACTTTGCTATTTCTGACGCCATTTTATACTGAAGCACCCGCGCGCCCGCCTCTACCGAATGGTAATAAGCTTACAACTCAAGACATTGTTCGGCAGTTTCCGACGGCAAAATAGCTCAGGCGCCAACTTTGCTCATAGTGATACCCCTTTATTTGTGTACTAAATTTTGTGCCGTCGGAAAAGTGTTGCGTTGCATCAGCAATTTGTAAGAAATTGCTACTTGTTGTGGATTCACCACAAAATCACCGGCAAATCTTGCATATTTGCAGGTAATGCGGTGGAAAATCCGAGGTCTTAACGACTGGCCCGGCGCTTGAGATAGCGCATCAGCGCGCCCAGTACGGGCAGTTTTTCGTACAATTCCTCGGCCGCGTCCCAGTAGTCGCGGTGCAGCGCAACCTGGCCGTCGGCATTGAAGCGTACATGGGTGGCGCCGCGTATCACCTGCGGCCGGTCAGGCCATCGCGCCAGGCGGAAATGCAGCTCCCAGGTCAGGAAACCCTGCTCGCCGCGCACCATCTGCTCCAGCACCACAAACCGCGGCTGGTCCAGTTGCACGAACATGTGCTCGAACACTTCGACGATCGCGGCATGGCCGCCGATATCGTTGAACGGATCCTTGAAGCGGGCGTCGGTGGCGTACACCACGCGGATTTGCCGCACCGTCGCCGGCGTCAGCGTTTCAAAGAACGCCACCAGGCGCCGCATCGAAGATAAATGGTCGGTCATAGCCGCGTCACCTTGGCGATCAGCCAGAAATACACGCGATAAGGCAGCAGCCGGGCCAGTCTCAGCGTGTTGGTGAATGTTTTCGGGAAGTGGATGTGGAAAGCGCCGCGCTCGATGCCGCGCACCAGCGCCTCGGCGGCGGCGGCGGGCGTCATCAGGCCGGGCATGGCGAAATCGTTGCCGGTCGTGAGCGGCGTGGCGACGAAGCCGGGATTGATCAGGTAGACCCCGATCCGCTTCGGATGCAGGTCGAAATACAGGCTCTCGCACAGATTGATCAGCGCAGCCTTGGTCGGGCCGTATGCCAGCGCCTTCGGCAACCCGCTGTAGCCGGCCACCGACGAGACGATGCCGATCGCGCCCGATCCCTGGCCCAGCAGCATCGGCAGCACCACGTCCAGACAATTGAACACGCCGCGCAGGTTCAGGTCGAGCAGCCGGTTGGCGGCGGCCAGGTCGAAACTGTCGGCGCGCATCGCGCTGTAGCCGCCGGCGACCACCAGCACCAGGTCGATGCGCGGCCAGCGCGCCAGGATGCGCCGGTGGGCCTGCGCGATCGTGGCGTGGTCGGTCACGTCCAACGTCACCGCCATCACGCGCTCCTGCTCCTGCCCCGCCAGCGCGTCCAGCGCATCCTGGCGCCGCGACGACAGCGCCACCCGCGCGCCGCGCGCCCGCAGCAGCCGCGCCGTGGCCGCGCCGATGCCGCTCGAGGCGCCGATGATCCAGACGTAGCGGTCGCCCCAGTCGTCGATGGCGGGATTCATGCTCATGGCCGCGCCTGCGCTTCGCGGCGGTTGAAGGCCACCGTCAGGCTGCCCAGGCCGAAGCCGAACTTGCTCATCTGCGCGCGGTTGAGCATGACGCGGTCGTCGATCAGGTACAGCCAGTCGTCGAAGTCGACGTCATAGGTCTTGCCGTCGGCCGGCACTTGCAGCACGTATTGCAGGCGCATGGCGTTGCCCGACACCTCCACCCTGGCCTCGCCCACCACGTCCGGCGCGCTGCCGGTGTAGTGACCGGGCGAAGTCCTGCGCAGCGTCCACACGCGGCGCTGCCGGCTGCCGTCCGCATAGCTGAACTCTTCGTCCAGCGTGCCGACGCCGCCGCTCCAGCTGCAGCGCATCAGTACCGTGAAGCGTTTCTGCACCGTGCCCGCGCGGTCCTGGTACATGCCGTGCACATCGAGCGTGCCGTTGAAGTAACGCTCGATGTCGAGCCGGGGCTCCTGCCGCGCGTAGTGGTCGGGCGCGGCCGGCGCCGAGCAGCCGGCCGTGGCCAGCAGCGCCGCCGCGCCCAGCACGGCGGCGCACAGCGGCATCAATTTTATGGTGGTCTTCATGTTCGGGCTCCTGGTTCAACAATCGTGCAAGGGGGCGCGCCACAGCAGCGCGGCGGCCAGCAGTTTCAACACACACGGCAAGATGGCGTAGGCCAGCGACAGGGCGCCCAGTCCGCGCCCGCCGCCCGGTACATAGCCCATCCATTCCAGCGCCGGCAGTGCCAGGCCGGCCGCCAGCGCCAGCGTCATCTGCGCGCCCCAGTTCCAGATGCCGAAGTAGGCCGCCTCGTTGCGGCCGCTGTCGCCGGCGGCGGCGATCACGCCGGCCAGCAGCGCCGGCGGCAGCGCCAGGTCGGCGCCCAGCGCCACGCCGGACAGCACGCAGATCGCGCCGTACGAGAGGCTGTCGCCGGGGCCCAGCGCGCCGGCCCAGATGAACACGGCCGCCGTCACCAGCATGCTGGCGGTCCAGGCGCGCGCCTCGCCCAGCCGCCGCGCGACGGCCGGCCACAGCGCCATCGAGCCGGCGGCGCTGGCGAAGTACAGCAGCAGGAACAGGCCCGCGGCCGCGCCCCGCCGCAGGCGGTCTTCGGCAAAGAACAGGAACAACGTGGCGGGAATCGCGGCCGCCACGCCGTTTAGCATCAGGACCGCGAACAATGCCCGGAAGCGGCGCTGGCGCAACGGCGCCAGCAGCACGGCCGGGCCCGCCGCCCCCCGGGCCGGCGCCGGCGCGCCCGGGCGCGGCGCCTTGAGCAGCAGGCAGGCGGCGCCCGCCAGCACGGCCGCGGCAAAGGCGATGCCGAGCGCGTCGTAACCCCACAGCGATGGCAGCACGGCGGCCGTCATCACCCCCAGCAGGCCGCAGCTCTCGCGCACCGCCGCCAGCCGCGCGCGCTCGCCCGGACGCTGCGTCAGCGCCGCGCCCCAGCTCTGGTGGGCCACGGTGGCCAGGCTGAAGCCGGTGTACACCAGCAGCAGCGCGGCCAGGAACCAGCACAGCGCCGGCCCGCGGGCCAGCGCGGGCGGATGAAACAGCGCCGCGTAGCCGGCCAGCAGCGGCGGCAGCGCCATCAGCACGAAGCGCCGATAGCGGCCGCCGGCGCGCGCGATCCACCAGCCGATCAGCGGGTCGATGAAGGCCGCGGCGGTGCGCGCGGCCAGCAAGGCCGCGCCGATGGCCGCCAGCGTCAGCACGCCGCGCTGCGCGTAAAACTGCGGCACGTAGACATAGATCGGCAGCGCCAGCATCGCCAGCGGCAGGCCGAACAGGCCGTAGCACAACATCGACGGCAGCGACAGGCCGCTCGCGGGCGCCGCCGCGCGGGCGGCGGCGCCCGCGCCGTCGCGGCTCACGGCCCGGGCTCCGCGCCACGCAGCAGCGCTTCCCGCAGGCGCGGCGCGGTGGTGGCCGGATCGAGCCAGATGCCGAAGAACGCCTGCGCGAACGCCGCATCGCCCACCAGCGCCAGCGGCTTGCCATCGCGGTAAAAACGCACGCCGTGCCCCGGCAGGAACACGCCGGCCAGCCGGCTGCCCTCCTGCACGTCCGGGAAGATCGACTGCATCCGCGCCAGCCACGCCGCGCGCTGCGCCGGCGTGCCGGCGCCGGTCCGCTCCATCTGCTCGGCGCTGGCGGTGGCGATCCGATGGCCGTCCAGCGCACGCGCATAACGCAGCTCCAGCACATACGGCGCCGCCTCGCGCGCCGCCGGCCGGTAGCCCTGCGGTCCGACCCACAGCTCGGCCGTATAAATGGTCAAGCCGAAATACGTGAACGCGCCCCGCCCCGCCAGACGCGCCGTGCCCAGCTCCGCCTCGACGAAGGCCGGCGCCGCCCGTGCAGGCGCCATCGCCAGCAGTAGCGGCAGCAGCGCCAATACGCCTGTCCGCAGCAGCGCGCCCACCGTCAATCCTTGACCAGCGTGAACTGCATGACGTCGGTATTGCCGGCGCGGAAGGCGGCCTCGCAGTAGCACAGATAGAACTCCCAGGTCAGCATGAAGCGCTGGTCGAAGCCCTGCGCCGCCACCTCGGCGCGCCGCGCCAGGAAGCTGCGCCGCCATTGCAGCAAGGTGTCGGCATAGTCGGTGCCGAAGCGGAATTCGTCGCTCACGCGCAGTCCGTGCAGGCCGGCCTGGCGCCGGAACTCGGATGGCGAAGGCAGCATCCCGCCGGGGAAGATGTACTGCTGGATGAAGTCCGTTCCCTGGCGATAGCGGGCAAACAGCCGGTCGGCGATGGTGATGGTCTGGATGCAGGCGCGGCCGCCCGGCCTGAGGTTGCGCGCCACGCAGGCGAAATAGCTGGGCCAGTAGCGCTCGCCGACCGCCTCGAACATCTCGATCGACGCCACCGCGTCGTATTGGCCGTCGCAATCGCGGTAGTCGCACAGGCGCAGATCGGCCAGGCCCGCCAGGCCGGCGTCGGCCAACCGCCGCCGCGCATAGGCGAGCTGCTCGGTCGACAAGGTCAGGCCGGTGACGTGCGCCTGCGCCTCGCGCGCGGCCGTCTCGGCGAATCCGCCCCAGCCGCAGCCGATCTCCAGCACCCGCGCGTGCGGCGCCAGCTGCAGCTGGCCGACGATGCGGCGGTACTTGGCCAACTGCGCCAGCGCCAGGTCGCCGCCGCCGTCAAAGATGGCGCTGGAATACGTCATGGTCGGGTCCAGCCACAATTGATAGAAGGCGTTGCCGATGTCGTAGTGGGCGTGGATGTTCTTGCGGCTGCCCGCGCGCGAGTTGCGGTTCAACAGATGTTTGAGGCGGTACAGCAGGCTGCCCCACCAGCTGCCGTACACCAGCGCCTCGATGGCCTCGCGGTTGCGGATCAGCAGTTCGATCAGGCCCCTCAGGTTGTCGGTCTTCCAGTCGCCGGCGATGTACGATTCGGCAAAGCCGATGTCGCCGGCGCGCAACGCGGCGGCGCAAGGCTTCCAGTTCTTCAGCTCCAGCACCAGCGGGAACGAACCGTCGCCGTACAGCTGGTGGCTGCCGTCGGGCAGCTGCAGCAGCAACGCCCCATGCTGCAGGCCACGCAATATGTTGAGGATCAGCCGCGCGGCGGCCGGCGGCCTGCCGGCAGGCGCCGGCGCCTGCCGGCTCGGCGCCGCCGAGGTCGGCGAGGTCAGGAATTCGGTGCTCATCGGGATACTTTCTGTGTAGGCGGAACGGGTTTGGAAAAGAACGGCACGCGCCGCAGCCACAGCCTCAGCGCCTGCAGATGGATGCGCACCATCACGCCCAAGGTCATCAGCGGATAGCTCAGAAAGGCGCGCGCCGCGCTGCGGTCGTCGAGCGCCACGGCGCGGCCGGACAGGCTGGCTTCCAGCAGCGGACCGAGATCGTCGTCGTAGTCGATGCTGGCCAGCGTGTGTTCATGGCCGGCGCGCCGGCCATGGAAGAAGCGGAAACGGTAGGCGCCCTGCACCTGGCAGAACGGCGAGACATGGAAGATCTTGCGCGCGCTGAGTTCCTCGCCGACGGCTATCGTTGCGCCGTTCTCCAGCAGATAACAGTGCCGCTCGCCGAAGGTGTTGCGCACGTCGGCGACAATCGCGCGCAGGCGGCCGTCGGCGCGGTGGCAAAACCAGAACGACACCGGATTGAACACATAGCCAAGCACGCGCGGCATGGTTTGCAGCCAGACCTCGCCGTCGGCATCGTGCACGCCCTCGGCGGCCAGCAGCTGCCCTATCCATGCCAGCAGCGGCTGGCGGCCGTCGCCGTGATCGCTGTCGTGGAAGGACAGCAGGCCGCGGCGGTTGCGGCCGAACAGGCGGCAGCCGAAGTCCTGCTGGCCCAGCGCCCGCAGCGGCAGGCGGATAAAGTACATGCCGTAGCGGAAGCTGTGGCGCACCGGCCGCAGCCGCCGGTGCCGCACCTGGCCAAAGCACAGCTGCGGCACGGCCGGCGTGGCCGCCGCCTCAGGCTGCACGCTGCACCTGCGTGCGCGCGGCGATGGCGGCGGCCACCGCCAGGCCGGACTTGAGGCCGTCCTCATGGAAGCCGTAGCCGGTCCAGGCGCCGGCAAGCCAGATGCGGTCACGCCCCTGGACCTGGTGCAGCCGGCGCTGCGCGGCAATGGCGGCGGCGTCGAACACCGGATGGGCGTAATCGAATTTGCGCAGCACCAGGCACGGATCGGGCTCGCGCAGCGGATTGAGCGACACCAGCAGCGGCTGCGCGAACGGCAGCGGTTGCAGTTTGTTCAGCAGATAGTGGACGCAGACCCGCCGCGGACCGCGCTCACCATCGCCGCTGCCCTGGTAATTCCACGCCGACCAGGCCTTGCGCTCGGCCGGCAGGCAGCCGGTGTCGGTATGCAGCACCGCGCGATTGCGCTGGTAGCGCACCGCCGCCAGCACCGCGCGCTGGTCCGCGTCGGCGTCGGCCAGCACTTCTAGCGACTGGTCGCTGTGGCAGGCCAGCACCACCTCGTCGAAATTTTCCACGCCGTGCGCGCTACGCAGCGCCACCGCTTGCGGCCCGCGTTGCACCGACAGCACCGGCGTGTTCAGGTAGCGGCGCGGTATGGCCGCGGCCAGCCGCCGCACATAGGCGCGCGAGCCGCCCACGACGGTGCGCCATTGCGGCCGGTCGCGCACCTGCAGCAGGCCGTGGTTGCTGCAAAACTGGACGAAACTGGCCAGCGGGAAGGCCAGCATCTGCTCGGCGGGGCACGACCAGATACAGGCCGCCATCGGCAGCAGATACCAGTCGCGGAACGGCGCGCCATATCCCTGTGCGTCGAGGTATGCTCCCAGACTGACCTGCGGCGCCGCCCCCCGTGCCAGCGCGGTCGCGGCCTTGTTGAACCGCAATATATCGCGCAGCATGCGCAGGAAGCCGGGACGCAACAGGTTGCCGCGCTGGCAAAACACTTGGTCCAGGTTGCCGCCGGCCCACTCCAGCATGCGGCCGCCGACGGGCAGCTTGACCGAAAACCCCATTTCGCTGGCCGCCGTCTGCACGCCCAGCTCATCGAGCAAGGCGGTCAGATGAGGATAGGTATGGTGATTAAAGACCAGAAAACCGGTATCGACCCCGTGCGTGACGCCGTCGAAGCTGACGTCGACAGTGTTGCTGTGCCCTCCGAAGTAGGAGCCGGCCTCGAACAGGGCGACGTCATGCCCGGCCTGCACCAAGCGGTAGGCGCAGGACAGACCCGAGATTCCGCTCCCAACAACAGCTATTTTCATATTTTTTTCACCGTTACAAAAAATTTTGTCCTGGACAAAACTGGGGTAAGGCCGATAATCGGTTAAATAGTTCTGGATGTCAACTGTGTGTCGTGGACAAGCAGTTTTGCCTTGGCTTATACGAAGCAAAACACGATTTGGATGCAATACTTTCAGGCGCGAAAGGAATGTAAAATGCAGGTCGCGTTATGCCCGCCTCACGCTAGCGCACTGTGCACCCAGACCCTGTGCCAACCCTCGCGACTGTCAAAAACGGCGGCCGCATATGCCTGATGACAACTACAGCTTCTTCACAAACAGTTCCTAGCACGATCAGCGACGTCGAGCGCGACACCGGCGTCGCCAAGGAAACCCTGCGCGTGTGGGAGCGGCGCTACGACTTCCCCCAGCCCCTGCGCGACCCGAACGGCGAGCGCGTCTACCCCATCGAACAGGTGCAAAAGCTGCGGCTGGTCAAGCGCCTGATCGACCTCGGCTTCCGTCCCGGCAAGGTGATCCAGTACAGCGCGGACGAGCTGCAGGCGCTGACCGGCCAGGCCACCAGCAAGCTCGGCGGGCCGTCGGTGCCGCCGCCGGAGCTGCAAACCTATCTGGACCTGTGCAAGAGCCATCAGATGGAGGCGCTGCGCCGCAAGCTGTCGCAGGCGCTGCTGATGATGGGCCTGAAGAGTTTCGTCATCGAACTGGTCGCCCCGCTGACTTCGCTGATCGGCGAGGCCTGGGCCAGCGGCCAGCTGGCCACGTTCGAGGAACATCTATATACCGAGTCGCTGACGGTGGTGATGCGCAGCGCCATCTTCGCCATGCCGCAGGCCAACGCCAACAACGTCGGCGCGCCGCGCATCATGCTGACCACCTTGCCGCAGGAGCGCCACGGCCTGGGCCTGCTGATGGCCGAGGCCATGTGCGTGGCCGAAGGCGCCCACTGCATCTCGCTGGGCGTGCAGACGCCGCTGCTCGACATCGTCGAGGCGGCCCGGGTGCAGCGGGTCGACATCATCGCCCTGTCCTTCTCCGTGGCCATGAACGCGCGCCAGGCGCTGGACGGCCTGGCCGAGCTGCACTTGCGCCTGAACGGCAGCGTCGAGCTGTGGGCCGGCGGCGGCAATGCCGCGCTCAAGCGGCGCCGGCCGTCGTACGTGCGGGTCTACGCGCTGTCCGACATCAGCGCCGCCATTGCCGAATGGCGCCAGCGCAACGGTCCCGCCGCCAGCTGAAACGTTGTCATTCCGGTAGCAATCCGGGGCCGCCAGGCCGCGCTCTGGTAAAATACGCGCATTTCCCCGTGTCCGGCGCTGCCGGCATCTGCTTGAAGCGCCCCCAACCACATATCCATGTTTAGTTTCTTCAAGAAAAAACCTGTCGCCCCGGAAGTGCCTGAGCTTAAACCCCTGGCACCGGCCCCCACTCCTACCGTTGAAACCGCCCCCGCCGCCGCTGCCGTCGAGCCGCTGCTGCCGATCGAAGAGCCGGCGCAGAAACTGTCGTGGATGTCGCGCCTGAAGGCCGGCCTGTCCAAGACCTCGAACAACCTGTCCATCCTGTTTGTCGGCGCCAAGATCGACGACGCGCTGTACGACGAGCTGGAAGCGGCGCTGCTGATGTCCGACGCCGGCATCGACGCCACCCAATACCTGCTGGACGCGCTCAGGCAAAAGGTCAAGGACGACAAGCTGCTGGACGCGGCCGCCGTCAAGGCCGCGCTGAAACAGCTGATGATAGACCTGCTGCTGCCGCTGCAAAAGCCGTTCGAACTGGGCCGCCATAAACCGATGGTGATGATGATTTCCGGCGTCAACGGCGCCGGCAAGACCACCACCATCGGCAAGCTGGCCAAGCACATGCAGGCCAACGGCCAGTCGGTGCTGCTGGCCGCCGGCGACACCTTCCGCGCCGCCGCCCGCGAGCAGCTGATGGTCTGGGGCCAGCGCAACAACATCACCGTCATCTCGCAGGAGTCCGGCGACCCGGCCGCCGTGTCGTTCGACGCCGTGCAGTCCGGCAAGGCCAAGGGCCTGGACGTGGTCATGATCGACACCGCCGGCCGCCTGCCGACCCAGCTGCACCTGATGGAAGAGCTGAAAAAGATCAAGCGCGTCATCGGCAAGGGCCTTGAAGGCGCACCGCACGAAACGCTGCTGGTGATCGACGGCAATACCGGGCAAAATGCGCTGGCGCAAGTCAAAGCCTTCGACGACGCCCTGCAGCTGACCGGCCTGGTGATCACCAAGCTCGACGGCACGGCCAAGGGCGGCGTGCTGGCGGCGATCGCCCGCGTGCGTCCGGTGCCCGTGTATTTCATCGGCATCGGCGAAAAGATTGAAGACCTGCAGCCGTTCGTGGCTGCCGAATTTGTCGAAGCCCTGCTTGGATAACCCTTCGGATCCTTACATGATCGAATTCCGGAACGTCTCGAAACAATATTCCCCCGATGCGACGGCGCTGCGCGACGTCACGCTCACGGTAGAAAAAGGCGAACTGGTCTTTCTCGCCGGCCCGTCCGGCGCCGGCAAATCCACGCTGCTGAAGATGATCGCGGCCATGGAGCGCCCCAGCGCCGGCCAGGTCATCGTCAACGGCCAGGACATCGCCCGCATCAAGCCGGCCGCCGTGCCTTTCCTGCGGCGCAACCTGGGCCTGATTTTCCAGCAGCAGCGCCTGCTGACCGACCGCTCCATCCTGGCCAACGTCATGCTGCCGCTGCTGGTCACCGGCGCCTCGCGCAGCCAGGCCGAGCAGCGTGCCCGCGCCGCGCTCGACAAGGTCGGCCTGCTCGAACGCGCCCATGCCCAGCCGCTGGCCCTGTCCGGCGGCGAGCAGCAGCGGGTATCGATCGCGCGCGCCATCGTCAACCGGCCGCAAGTGATCCTGGCCGACGAGCCGACCGCCAACCTGGACCGCGCCAGCGCCAACAAGGTGCTCGATGCGCTCAAGGCCTTCCACTCGGTCGGCGTGACCTGCGTGATCTCCAGCCACGACGAGCAAATGCTCGACTCGGCCGCGCGCGTCATCCACCTCAATCAAGGTCAGCTGGAGGTGGCGGCATGACGCACTGGTTCCGCCAACACCGCTACGCGCTGGCCGCCGCGCTGGTCCACCTGCGCCGCTCGCCGGGCGGCTTCCTGTTCAATATATTAGTGGTGGCGATCGCGCTGGCGCTGCCGTTCACCGGCGTCACCCTGCTCGACAATGTGCGGCCGATGTCCGAGCAGCTGTCGGTCGATCCGGAAATCAGCGTGTTCCTCAAGCAGGACACGCCGCGCGAGCAGGCCGAGGCGCTGGCCGCGCCGCTGCGCCAGACGGTCAAGGACAAGCAGGCCAAGATCATCTTCACGCCGCGCGAAAAGGCGCTGGACAACCTGAAGGACAAGAGCGGCCTGGCCGACGTGCTGACCACGCTGGGCGAGAACCCGCTGCCCGACAGCTACGTGCTCAAGCTCGACGCCTTCCGCAACGCCCAGGCCGGCGGCGACGTCGACCTGCTGGCCGAACAGATCCGCGCGCTGCCCGGCGTCGACACGGTGCAGGTGGACTCGGCCTGGGTCAAGCGCCTGGCCGCGCTGCTCAACGTGCTGCGCCTGGCCCTGCTGCTGCTGGCCGCGACCCTGGGCACGGTGGTGGTGGCGGTGATCTTCAACACCATCCGCCTGCAGGTGATGACGCAGCGCGAGGAAATCCTGGTGTCCAAGCTGATCGGCGCCACCGACAGCTTCATCCACCGCCCCTTCTATTACACCGGCGCCCTGCTGGGCCTGTGCGCCGGCGGCCTGGCGCTGGGCGCGGTGTCGCTGGCGCTGCGCCCGCTGAACATCGCGATTGCCGAATTTGCAAGATTGTACGCGTCCGAGTTCCAGCTGGCGCCGCTGCCGCCGCTGGCCATGGGCGCCCTGCTGGCGCTGTCCGCCGGCCTCGGCCTGATCGGCGCGCTGCTGTCCGTGCAGCGCCATCTGTCCAAGCTCAACTGACCCCTCAACCTTTCCGTGCGTCCGCGCACGGAAACGACTCCCGCCCCGCCCTATCATTAAGCTTGGCCTAAGCTCCAACGCGCATGCTTGATTTATCAGAAGCCATGATGCTTAAAAACGTCATAGTATTTTTACTATCAGGGCGATAAATATCTGGTGATTGGCACTCAACGAAGGAGAGTGCTAATATATGTGAACTGAAGAGCAAATGAGTTCTCTGCAGCAACAGTCACACCATCGAGCAAAGGAATGAAAATGAATATGATGTCCGCACCGACTGCATTGGTCCCCGCCACCAATAGCGCACTGGGACTCGGGTTCACTGGCAACCTGGGGAACCTGGACGCCTATATTTCGGCCGTCAACCGCCTGCCGATGCTGACCCACGCTGATGAAATCTCGCTGGCCAAGCGGCTCAAGGAAAAGAACGACCTCGGCGCCGCCCAGGAACTGGTGCTGTCGCACCTGCGCCTGGTGGTGTCGATCGCGCGCGGCTATCTGGGCTACGGCCTGCCGCACGCCGACCTGATCCAGGAAGGCAATATCGGCCTGATGAAGGCCGTCAAGCGCTTCGACCCCGACCAGGGCGTGCGCCTGGTGTCGTACGCGATGCACTGGATCAAGGCCGAGATGCACGAGTACATCCTGAAAAACTGGCGCCTGGTCAAAGTGGCGACGACGAAGGCACAGCGCAAGCTGTTCTTCAACCTGCGCAGCCACAAGACCGGCCTGGACGCGATGACGCCGGCGCAGATCGACAGCCTGGCCAAGCTGCTGGACGTCAAGCGCGAAGAAGTGATCGAGATGGAAACCCGCTTGAGCGGCCGCGACATCGCGCTGGAATCGCCGAACGACGACGAGGACGACAAATTCGCCCCGATCGCCTACCTGTCGTCCGAGGCCAGCGAGCCGACCCGCGTGCTGGAAGCCGAACAGGTGACCCGTTTGCAGTCGGAAGGCCTGGAAGAAGCGCTGGGCAAGCTGGACGCCCGTTCGCGCCGCATCGTCGAAGCCCGCTGGCTGGCCAATGACGACGGCTCCGGCGCCACGCTGCACACGCTGGCCGACGAATTCGGCGTATCGGCCGAGCGCATCCGCCAGATCGAATCGGCCGCGCTGAAGAAAATGAAGGGCTCGCTGGCCGCTTTTGTTTAAGCCAGCCGGGTAAAAAATCCCCTCCTGCCCGAACGCATGCAAGATCGCGTTCGGTGCCGCAGGGGATTTTTTTGCTTTACGCTGCCAGGCCCTTGGCCAGCAGCTCGGCGACCAGCTGGTTCATCTCCAGCTCGCGCGCCTTGGCCTGGGCATGCAGCTGCTGCACCAGGTCGCCGTTGAGCTTGACCGCGAACGGCACCAGCCCCAGTTCCTGGTCGCGCTTGCGCTGCTCGCGCTTGTCGACGACGTCGGCCACCTTGCCGAAACCAGCCGCTCCTGGGGCCGCCATCTTGCCCATCAGTTTTTTGGCGTCACTTTTCGCCATGCCGGTTTTTTTCATGAGGGATATCCTGATTGATTCAAAGCAGACATTCTACGCAGCTTGTGCCGGCCGCGCCGACTTAGTTTGAGCCAGCGCTGTCGGCGTGCAGTTCGTGCGCCGCCGGTATGATCTTTTTGTTAAGCTTGCTTCCACTTGGATGGAGGTCCACAATGAAAACCACGAATTTGCGTGCCATATTGCGTCCGATGCTGCGCCAGCTGATCGTCCTGCCCGTGCTGGTCGCCATCATGGGCATGCTGCACGCCTGCGGCTCCGCGTCCGGCATGGGCAAGGCGGCCGCTCCCGCGGCGCAACGCTTCACCGCCACCTACGTGCTGCAGCAAGGCGGCAGCGTGACCATCGCGCAGGCCGCCACGCCAGGCCTGGCCGGCGCCACCGCCAGCGCCCCCGTCGTCAAGCTGGAACGCGTCAACGACAGCCGCTGCCGTGTCGGCGCGGTCTGCGTCTGGGCCGGCTACATCAGCTACAGCTTCACGCTGACCGGCACCGACGGCAGCACCAGCAGCTTCGTGCTGTCCGACAGCATGCCGAACGGCAAGCCCAGCGTCACGCAAAACGGCCTGACGTTCACGCTGGCCGGCGTCGAGCCGCAAGCGGTCCCGGCCAAGAATGAAGCGACGCCGGATTATCGGGTAAGCTTGAGGGTAAGCAACGCTCCCTCATCCTAACCCGACCCAGCGACCACATGACAACGATACGCCGTCCCGCCCGCACCGCCCTCGTTTCTTCCATCATCCTCACGCTGGCCCTGCCGCCGGCCGCCTTCGCCAAGACGCCGGTGGCCACCGGCACCGGCGGCGCCGTCGCCACCATCAGCGAACCGGCGTCGAAAGCCGCGCTGGCCATCCTCAACAAGGGCGGCAACGCCATCGACGCGGCGGTCGCGGCGGCGGCCACGCTGGGCGTGACCGATCCGTTCAGCTGCGGCATCGGCGGCGGCGGCTTCATGGTCATCTACCTGGCCAAGGACAAGCGCGTCATCACCATCGACCACCGCGAAACGGCGCCGGCCAGCTTCACGCCGACGGTGTTCCAGGAAAACGGCAAGGAGATGAACTTCGAGCAGGTGGTCGCCAGCGGCATGTCGGTCGGCGTGCCCGGCGCGGTGCGCGGCTGGCACGAGGCGCTGGACCGCTACGGCTCGATGTCGTTCAAGCAGGTGCTGGCGCCGGCGATCGCCGTCGCCACCGACGGCTTCAAGGTCAACGAGAATTTCTCCCACCTGATCGAGATGAGCCGCGACAAATTCAGCATGTTCCCCGATACCGCCGCGCTGTACCTGAAGGACGGCAAAGCCATCGCGCCCGGCGCCACGCTGCGCAATCCCGGCATGGCCAAGGCCTACCGCGAAATCGCGGCCGGCGGCGTCAAGGTCTTCTACGAAGGCAAGATCGGCCGCGCGGTGGTCGATACCGTCAACCAGCCGAAAGTGGCGGCCGGCGTGCGCGTGCGCTCCGGCAGCATGACGATGGCCGACCTGGCCAACTACGAAGTGCGCCTGCGCCAGCCTGTGCACAGCACCTATCGCGGCTACGACTTGTACGGCATGCCGTTGCCGAGCAGCGGCGGCGTTGCCGTGGCCGAAGCGCTGAACATCCTCGAGGGCTACGACCTCAAGTCCATGCCGCGCGAAAAAGCCGAGCACCTGTACATGGAAGCGAGCCGACTGGCCTTCGCCGACCGCAACGCCTACCTGGCCGACCCGGAATACGTCGAGGCGCCGGTGGCCGGTCTGCTGAACAAGGATTACGCCGCGCGCCGCCGTGAACTGATCAATCCGGCCCAGGCCAGCGTGCAGGCCCCGGCCGGCGACCCGTATCCATTCCAGAACGACGTCAGCGTGCCGCTGCGTCCCAACGCCAACAAGCTGCTGGCCGAAGGCGCGCACACCACCCACCTGACGGTGTCGGACAAGGACGGCAACATCGTCTCCTATACCTACACCATCGAATCGTGGGGCGGCAGCGGCATCACCGTGCCGGGTTACGGCTTCCTGCTGAATAACGAGATGACGGACTTCGATTTCTCCGGCCCGCATCCGAACGTGCCGGAAGCGGGCAAGCGCCCGCGCAGCAGCATGTCGCCGACCCTGGCGTTCAAGGACGGCAAGCCGGCGTTCTCCGTCGGCAGCCCTGGCGGCGCCACCATCATCACCACCGTGCTGCAGACGATCTTCAACTACGTCGACCTCGGCATGTCGATGCCGGACGCCGTCAACGCGCCGCGCCTGTCCGAACGCAACGGCATGGCGACCGATGTGGAACCGGGCTTCGCCGGCACCCCGCAAGCGCTGGCGCTGGAGAAGAGCGGCCAGCACTGGAGCAAGACGCCGGAGGAAATCGGCGCCGCCAACGCGCTGGTGTTCAACCCAGACGGCACCGTCACCGCCGTCAGCGAAGGCCACCGCCATGGCGTCGGCAGCGCGCTGGTGCAGAAATCAGCGCACTAGGCTGAATAGCGGGATGCGGGCGTTGGGCGAACGGCGGTAAGTCCAGTTCAACGCCTTCAGCATCGCCGCCCCAGGGGCGACGGCGATCGCCGACATCAGCGACTCCATGGCGCCGGTGGCGATCGCACAGGCCAGCGCATTGCCAGGGCAGGCGTGGATGCCATGGCCGAAACCGAACTCGCGGCCCTTGCCCAGCGGATCGCGGCTGGCGGCGGCCAGCACCAGCAGGATTGTTTGGCCGGCCCTCAACTGCGCGCCGCCGATCTCGCAATCCCGCGCGACGAAGCGGCGCGTGTTCTGCACCGGCGGATCGAAACGGCTCACCACCCGCACCAGCGCTGCGGCGTCTTCCGGACCGCTGCGTTCTTCCTCCGGCTGGCGCGCCAGCGCCAGCACGCTGTTGCCGACCAGGCCAGCCGTGGCTTCATACGTCTGCGACAGCAGGCCGACCAGATTGGCCAGCAAGGCGTGCGATTCGTTCCACCCCACCGCCTCTGCCTCCGCAATCACCAGCGACAGCAAGCTGCCCTCCGAGGCAGCCGTTGCGCCGCGCATCAGCGTCTTGAAGCTCTCCAGCAGCGCCTGCGCCGCCATGTGGGCGCGCTCGATTTGCGAAGCGTCGCTGAACGGTGACAGGCAGGCCACAAACTCGCCCATCCATGACGCCACCGCAGGCAGCTGGCTGTCCGCAAAGCCGATCAGGCTGGCCATGGCCGACACCGGCACCTCGAACATCCACGACGCCAGGCCATCATCACGCCACAGCTCAGCGCCTATCCGCGCCGCGCGCCGCCGGGCCTCATCGGTGCCGACACCGGCCAGCGCCCGCTGCAAGGCCAGCTTGGGCTGCGTGTGCCGCTCGCCATCATTCATGCGCACCAGCGCGCCGAACACCTGGCCCGCCGCGCCGCCCGCAATCGCCGCCGGCACCGGCTCGGCCAGCGGCCGCACGCGGCAATCCGGGTGCTGCATCACCGCTGTCACGCCGGCGGCGCTGGCGGCGATCCACAAGCCGAGGCCGTCGTCGAAATGCAGCCCTTGCCGCGCGGCGAGGCTGTCGTAATATGGATAGGGATCGGGATGCGTGACCGCGTCCAGCGCGTTTCGGGGAGGAGTGTGAGAGGTCGTCATGTGGATAGAATGCCAGCAATTTCACCGCGATAGTTAGGCCGGCGCCGAAGCAAGGCCGTTGCTAAGCCATGTTTAAGGATACAACGTCAACATGCCGCTACGGTATCGCTCACAAGGGAGATGAAATGAAAAACTGGATGCGCGCCAACAAGGGCTTCTTGCTGTTCCTGATGCTGTTCGGGATCTTCCGCACCGCTGTCGCCGACTGGAATCCTATCCCGTCCGCCTCGATGCACCCCAACCTGCTTGAAGGCGACGTGGTCTTCGTCAACCGCCTGGCCTACAACGTCAAGGTGCCGCTGACCGACATCGTCATCGGCACCACCGGCGAGCCGCAGCGCGGCGACATCGTCACCTTCTCGTCGCCCACCACCGGCATCCGCCTGATCAAGCGCGTGATCGCCTTGCCGGGCGACCGCGTCGAGATGCGCAACGAGCAGCTGATCATCAACGGCGAGCAGGCCGGCTACGCGGCGCTGGGCCACGGCACCGAAACCATCAAGGGCGTGGGCGACCTGGCCGCCGTGCGCGTGCGCGAATCGCTGGGCCAGGCCCAAGGCACCGGGCATCCTATCCAGCTGCTGCCGCAGTTGCAGGCGCGCCGCAATTTCGAGCCGGTCACCGTGCCGCCCGGCCAGTACATGATGTTGGGCGATAACCGCGACAACAGCGAAGACTCGCGCTACATCGGCCTGGTGCCGCGCGCGCTGCTGATCGGCCGCGCCGAGCGCGTGCTGGCCTCGGCCGACATCACCGGCAACTGGCATCCGCGCACCGAACGCTTCGGAATGAGCCTGTATCCCTCCCCGTGATGCAGCCCTTCGCGCCATGGCGATGTTATGATAGCTAGATAATTTCATAACATTGCCGAGGCCGTCATGGCGGCGGCGCGAGGGTTAACATGATCGAATTCCAGGGACTGTCCAAGATCTATGGCGGCTTCAGCGCCGTCAAACCGCTGACGCTGACTGTCAAACGCGGCGAAGTGTTCGGCTTCCTCGGCCCCAACGGCGCCGGCAAAACCACCACCATCCGCATGATGATGGGCATCCTGGTGCCCAGCGCCGGCCACGTGCTGATCGACGGCCTCGATTGCCACGCCGAGCCGGCGGAGGTCAAGCGCCGCGTGGGCTACCTGCCCGACACGCCGATCTTCTACGACTACCTGCGCGGCCGCGAGATCCTGCAATTCGTCGCCGAGATGCACGGCTTCGAGCGCGCCGAGGCGGCCCGCCGCGGCGCCAGCCTGCTGGCCGAGTTCGGCCTCGAGGAAGCGGCCGAGGACTACGCCGTCAACTACTCGCTGGGCATGAAGAAGCGCCTCGGCCTGGCCTGCGCGCTGATCCACGACCCTGCGGTGCTGATCCTCGATGAACCGATCAACGGCCTCGATCCGCGCGCCTCGCGCGACGTGCAGGAGCGCCTGCTGGCGGCGGCTGCGCGCGGCGTCACCATCTTCGTCTCCACCCACCTGCTGGACATGGCGGAAAAGCTGTGCGACCGCGTCGGCATCATCCACCACGGCCAGCTGGCGGCCACCGGCACGCTCGACGAAATCCGCGCAGAGGCTTCGGCCAGCGGCTCGCTGGAAGACGTGTTCCTGAAGATCACCGACGAAGCGGCGGCGGAGAGCGCCGAATGACGCAGCAAACAGCACAACCGCCGACGCAGGCGCGCGCCATCTGGCTGATGACAAAAATGCGCCTGACCCGCCAGCGCAATATGGTGGCCAATAACCTGTTCCGCAAATTCCGCAAGAAGAAGGCGCGCGACGGCATCGCCGGCAAAAAGAGTAGTCTGTGGGTGCTGACCTTGCTGATGGTGCTGTTCATGTCGTTCTCCTTCCTCAGCCTGTCGCGCAACGTGGTGCTCAACATGCAGTGCCACCTGGTGGCCGACAGCGCCTGCAACCAGGTCGACCAGCACGGCGCCCGCCAGGCCAATCTTGAAGCGTCCGCCGTCGAACTGCACAAGGCCCCGTTCGAGCCCGAGCTGGCCGGCGGCCTGACGATGGTGGTCACGCTGCTGTTCGGCATCGCCGTCCTGCTCCCGCTGGGCAGCAAGGAGCTGGCGCAACCCGACTGGGACATGGAATGGCTGGTGACCATGCCGGTCGAACGCTCGACGCTGTTGTGGGGACGGCTGCTGGAGCGCAGCGCCGCCAACTTCAGCGGCATGTTCGCGCTGTTGCCGCCACTGGCCATGATCGCCTGGTATTCGAACCTGGCCTGGTTCGCGCCGCTGGCGGCGCTGCTGGCGGCGCTCATGCTGCTGCCGCTGGCCGCATTGCTGCATACGCTGGCCGACACCGGATTGCGTATGTGGCTGCCGGCCTCGCAGCTGCGCAACCTGCAGGCCGTCACCGGTTTGTTCAGCATGCCGCTGATCTACTTCGTCATGGCGCTTGGCATGCCCGGCGCCAGCGGCTTTGTGATGGACTGGGCGCGCGCCTTCCCGGCATGGGCCGGCTGGACGCCGCCGGGGCTGGTGCTGCAAGCGATGCAGGCGCCCGACTGGGGCCGGGCCGTGCACATCATCGCGATGCTGCTGGCGCAGACCGCGGTGCTGCTGTGGGCCGGGGTAGCGCTGATGCGCTACCAGCTGCGCAATGGCGTCGTCAATTCAGGTTCAAGGGAGAGCGTGCGGCGCAAGCTGCCGGCTGCCTCCAGCGGCAACCTGCGCAGCCGGCTGTCCAACGCGCTGTCGCCGATCAAGCGCCGCGAGCTGCGGCTGCTGAGCCGCGACCGCAACTTCCTGGTGCAAACGCTGCTGCTGCCGGTGGTGATCGTCGTCAGCCAGATGGTCTTCAACGGCAAGCTCAATAGCCTGGCGGAGCTGGGCCAGCACCACACCACCGCCGCCGCCATCGCCTTCGGCATCGGCGTCTACGTGCTGATGCTGTCGGCCTTCCAGACGCTGAACAACGAAGGCCAGGTACTGTGGCTGCTGTACACCGTGCCGCGCTCGATCGAGAGCGTGTTGAAGGAAAAAGCCCAGCTGTGGGGCGTGCTGACCATGGTCTATCCACTGGTCGTCATCGGCATCAGCGCCTGGTACACCACGCAGTTCGACTGGACCATGCTGGTGCGGCTGCTGATCGTCTTCGCCGGCATTCCGATCTACTCGGTGATCGCCGTCTCGCTGGGCGTGTTCGCCTGCGATCCGCAGGCGGTCGACGTCCGTTCCCGCGTGCGGCCGACCTACATCTATCTCTACATGCTGCTGGCCAGCTTCTACACCTGGTCGATCTACAGCAGCGTGTGGTCGCAAAAGCTGGTGGTGATGGTGCTGATCGCATCGATGGCGCTGGCCTTGTGGCAGAAGGCGCGCGACGCCCTGCCCTATCTGCTCGATCCGGCCGCAGCTCCGCCGCCGCGCGTATCGACCTCCGACGGGCTGATCGCCGCCACCGCCTTCTTCATCCTGCAGGGCATCGTCGTGCTGGTGATCGCGCGGGACCCGAAGGCCATCGATCCGAAATCCATGACCATCGCCTTCGCCGCGGCCGGCGCGCTGGTATATGCGCTGATGCGCTTCAGCTACTGGCGCAGCAAGGCGGCTGGCGTGCCGACCATCCTGCGCGGCGGCGATGTCGCGCAATCGCTGCGCCATGGCGCGCTGGCGGCCGGCGTGGCGTGTATCGCCGGCGTTGGCTACCTGGCCGCGCTGCACCACTCGGCGCTGTGGGCGGACGTCGCCCGGCAGACTGCGGCATCGACAGGCGGCCGTGGCTGGATCATGCTGCTGGCCGTGGTGGCCGCGCCGTTGTGCGAGGAATTCATCTTCCGTGGCCTGATCTACGGCGGCCTGCGGCGCTCGATATCCGCGCCGCGCGCCATGATGATGAGCGCAGCGGTCTTCGCCGTGGTCCATCCGCCGCTGTCGATGCTGCCGGTATTCGCGCTGGGCCTGTGCACCGCGTGGACCTACGAGCGCAGCAAAAGCCTGCTGGCGCCCATGCTGGTCCACGCCTCATACAACGCGGTCATTCTCGGTTCGCAGCTCTGGCTATTACCTTGATCTCGAAATCGAAACCGTACAACCAGGTGACGCCGACAGCGGTAACGGTAGGATGCGGCGCATCGCCCCAGAACTCGCCGACGACGGACCAGATGCGCTCGAACCTCGTCGCCGGATCGACCATGAACACGGTGACGTCGACGACATCCTCGAAACTGCCGCCCGCCGCAGCCAGGATCGCGTTCAGGTTCTCGAATGCCTGGCGCACCTGGGCTTCCAGCTCGGGCTCCGGCGAGCCGTCGGGCAGACTGCCGACCTGCCCCGACACGAACAGAAAGCCATTGGACCGGATCGCCGGCGAATAACGGTTGCGCTCATACAGCGCCTGGCGGCCGGCGGGAAAAACTACGTCGCGTACAGACATGACTAACTCCTACAGTGATGGGATACCGAGACTGTAGAAAAATCCCGCCGAACGATAAACAGGCAAGACGTACAATGACTGTTTGGCGATCCCAAACAATCGAACCCGAAAACCCATGGACAGATTCGACACGCTGCAGGCGTTTGCCCGTGTAGTGGAAGCAGGCAGCTTCACCAAGGCGGCGCAGACGCTCAATATGAGCAAGACCACGGTGTCGCAGCTGGTGCAGCAACTGGAGGCGCGCCTGCGCGTCAAACTGCTGAACCGCACCACGCGGCAGGTCAAGCTTACGCCGGAAGGCGCGGCCTACTACGAGCGCGTGGTGCGCCTGCTGGGCGACCTGGAAGATGCGGACCATGCGCTGGCCGGCGACCTCGCAGCGCCGCGCGGACGCCTGCGCATCGATGTCCCCAGCCCGTTCGCGCGACTGATACTGATGCCGGCGCTGCCGGAGTTCCACCGGCGCTATCCGGAGATCCAGGTCATCATGGGCGTGAGCGACCGCAACGTCGATGTCATTGGCGAGAACGTCGACTGCGTGCTGCGCGGCGGGGAAATCACCGTGCCGTCGCTGGTGGCGCGCCGCGTCGCGAACTTGCGGCTAGGCGCATACGCCGCGCCGGCCTACCTGCGCGGCGCGGGAACGCCGGCGCATCCCCGCGACCTGGAGCAGGCATCGCATCACATCGTCGGCTTCCTGCGTTCCGGCAGCGGCACCATCGCGACCGCACGCATCAGGCGCCACCGCAACGGCGCGGAAGAATCGCTGGAATTGAAAGGCCGCTACGTGGTCGCGGCCGATGACGGCAACGCCTGCCTGGCGGCGGGACTGGCCGGCATGGGCGTGCTCTGGCTGCCGCGCTACATGGCGGCGCCGCACGTGGCGGCAGGCGAACTGACCACCCTGTTCGAGGACTGGCAGCTCGATCCCATGCCTTTATACCTCGCCTATCCGCAGAACCGCCACCTCAGCGCCAAGCTGCGCGTGTTCATCGAGTGGATAGACGAGCTGGTGGCCGCCACTCAGTCCTTGTAGCGCATTTCCGCCAGCGCGAAGCCGCCACCGTGATAGGTGACGGCGGCGTTCGGCCCGGGATAGGCGCCGGTGGCCGGGAATTTGGCCGCGAACTGCGCCGAGCTGTCCTTTGCGTTGAAGCCCAGATGCGAGGCCTTGCTGTTGTCCCACCACTTGGACTGGTTGTCCGAGACGCCGAACAGGATCGTAAAGCCCACGCGCGGGGCAAACAGCGAGCAGCGCAGCGCTTCGACCAGATCGTCGTAGCTGAGCCACGTCACCATCATGCGCGGATCGACCGGCTCCGGGAACGACGAGCCGATGCGCAGGCAAACCGTCTCCAGACCGGTGCGGTCGAAATAGTAGCTCGCCAGCTGCTCGCCGAAGCATTTGCTGACGCCGTAGAAGCTGTCCGGGCGCGTGCGGGCGTCCGCGTCGATGTAGTCGGTGTTGCGGTAGAAGCCGACGGTGTGGTTCGAGCTGGCGAAGATGATGCGCTTGACGCCGTGCTTGTGCGCGGCCTCATACAGGTTGGCCGTGCCGACGATATTGGCCGAGACGATATTCTCGAACACGTTCTCGGTCGAGATGCCGCCGAAATGCAGCACCGCATCCACGTCTTCGAGCAACTTCATTACGGCCGGCTTGTCGGCCAGGTCGCACTGGATGATTTCCTCGCCTTCGCGGGCCTCGCCCATGTCGGCGATATCGGACAACACCACCACATCCGCCCAGGGCTTGATGCGGTCGCGCAGGATTTTACCCAGGCCGCCGGCGGCGCCGGTCAGCAGCAATCGTTTGAATGGTTTGGTCATTTTCAGGTCTCGTGTCTATTCTCGTGTTTTCAGGTCACCGGGGCCGGGTTGAACAGCACCAGTGCGTTATGCAGCTTCCATTTTTCCGCCCAGGTACGGCGTCCGCTGGCGACATCCAGCAACAGCTGGAACATCTCCCAGCCGACGTCCGCGATGGTGGCCTCGCCGCTGGCGATGCGGCCGGCGTTGATGTCCATCAGATCGTGCCAGCGGGCGGCCAGCTCGTTGCGGGTGGCGACTTTAATCACCGGCACTTCGGCCAGGCCGTACGGCGTGCCACGGCCGGTGGTAAAGACGTGCAGGTTCATGCCGGCAGCCACCTGCAGCGTGCCGCAAATGAAATCGCTGGCGGGCGTGGCGGCGTAGATCAAACCCTTTTGCGTCAGCTTCTCGCCCGGCGACAGCACGCCCGAGATCGCACTGCTGCCCGACTTGACGATGGAGCCCATCGCCTTCTCCACGATGTTGGACAGGCCGCCCTTCTTGTTGCCGGGCGTGGTGTTGGCGCTGCGATCGACGCCGCCGCGCTTCAGGTAATTGTCGTACCACTCCATCTCGCGGATCATCGCTTCGGCCACTTCCGGCGTGGCGGCGCGCGAGGTCAGCTGGTCGATGCCGTCGCGGACTTCGGTCACCTCGGAAAACAACACGGTGGCCCCCGCGCGCACCAGCAGGTCGGTGGCAAAGCCCACGGCCGGGTTGGCGGTCACGCCGGAGAAGGCGTCGCTGCCGCCGCACTGCACGCCGACCACCAGCTCGGACGCCGGCACGGTCTCGCGCCGGCGCTTGTCCAGCGCGGCCAGGTTGATCTCGGCCTGCTTCACGATCGAATCGATCATCGACATGAAGCCGACATGCTGCGCATCCTGCAGGCAGACCAGCGCCGGATCGGCGCCGCCGCCGTTCTGGATCGGGATCGAACCCTTGGGGAACAAGCGCGTCGGCTGCAGCTTTTCGCAACCGAGGCTGACCACCATGGCCTGGCCGCCGAAGTTCGGGTTCAGGCTGATATTGCGCAGCGTGCGGATCGGCACCATCGCGCCCGGCGCGTCGATCGCCACGCCGCAGCCGTAGGTGTGCTCCAGGCCGACGACGTCGTCGACGTTCGGATACTTCGGCAGCAGTTCGTCCTTGATGCGCTTGACCGCGACTTCCACCACGCCCGCCACGCACTGCACGGTGGTGGTGATGGCCAGGATGTTGCGCGTGCCGACGCTGCCGTCCGGATTGCGGAAGCCCTCGAAGGTGTAGCCCTCCAGCGGCTCGGCCGGCGGCGGCTTGACCGTGGCGATCGGCAGGTTGACCAGTTCGCGCGCGGCGGGCATGTCCACATTCTGTTCGTTGACCCAGCTGCCGGCGGCGATGTCGCGCGCCGCGTAGCCGATGGTGACGTTATAGCGCTTGATCGGGTCGCCCTTGGCCAGGCTGCTCAGCGCGACCTTGTGTCCCTGCGGGATCGCCTCCAGCAGCGCCAGGCCGCTGGCGAAGACGGCGCCGGCGGACAGGCCGCCGTCGTTGACGACAATCGCGACGTTATCGTTGTCGTGCATGAGGATGTAGCGCGGCGTACCTGCGCTCGTCGGTGTCGTCATCTGAATTCCTTTTCCGGGCCCAGGTCCCGGCGAACGTTGTTTTTGCGTTGTTTTTTAGTGCTGCAAAGTGGTCAGGCCAGTTGGTTCGTGGCCGGCCGGCCGCTGGTTGTGGCCTTGACGCCACAGCCTGAGAACCGCATTATTCCGGGGCTTCTCCCCTGAAAAAACCGGTCGTCATACGGCTGCTTGATGATTTTAGTATGACAGCTAAAAATTAATTTGGCTAGTCCACATTGCATATTTGGTCTGACCACCTTAGAATGGCCTGACCAGATGGCAAGACAATGCCACTAACGAGATGAGACAAATGTTGAAAAAATCTTCCGCTCCAGCCGACGGCAACACCCACGAACCGCGCTTGTACCGCGTGGTGGCCGACCGCATCCAGGAGCTGATCCAGAACGAAAACATCGCCGCCGGCGAACGCCTGCCGTCCGAGCGCGATCTGGCCGCCAAGCTCAGCGTCAGCCGCGCCTCGCTGCGCGAAGCGCTGATCGCGCTGGAACTGGGCGGCGTGATCGAAGTGCGCGGCGGCTCCGGCGTCTATGTCAGCGACGTGCCCGAGCCGGTCGCCGCCGACCTGCCGGAAGCGGGCGCCGGGCCGTTTGAAGTGCTGTCCGCGCGCCGCCTGATCGAATCCGAAATCGCCGCCATCGCCGCGCGCGTCGCCACCGACAGCGCCATCGACGCCATCCTCAAGGCGGTGGTCGAGATGGAACAGAACCACGCCAACTATTCAAGCAACGAGCAGGCCGACCGCAACTTCCACATCGCCATCGCGCGCGCCACCGGCAACAGCGCGCTGGTCGGGTCGCTGAACTACCTGTGGGACCAGCGCGGCCGCCTGTGGCACAAGCTCAAGGAACACTTCCAGACCGAGGAGCTGCGCCAGGAGACACTGAAGGATCACCGCCGCATCCTGGAGGCCATTGCCGCCCACGATCCGGCCGCGGCGCGCAAAGCCATGCGCGCACACCTCGAACGCGTGACCCGCACCTTCTCGCGCGGATGAAGCATCGGCAGTAGCCGCAGCAATAGCAGTAATAGCAGCAATACCGCAGGACCGGCCTCGATGCCGGTCCGCGAACAAAGTAATCAAGTTATCGACCGGTTTGCGACCTCGGCCTGCCATCGCGCAGCAGCCCTCGTCTCAACGGCACGGAGTACGCGAGGTGCTCCAATCACGTCCAGTGCACATTCAGCACGACGCATAACTTTATTCAAAAAACGAAGGAGACAAGCATGAACAAGTCCGATCACTCGGTCCAAAAACGTTCCGCCCAACCCCGGCTGCTGTTGTCGGCCATTACCGTGGCTGTGCTGACGCTGGCCAACCAGGCTGCCGCGCAGCAGTCCGGCGAGGCGATGACCCGCGTCGAGGTGACCGGTTCGAGCATCAAGCGCCTGGCGACCGAGGCATCGCTGCCGGTCAGCACCGTCAAGGCCGAAGACTTCATCAAACAAGGTATCACCACGCTGGCCGACGTCATGATGTCGCTGCCGCAATCGGCATCGCTGGCGCCGTCGAACGCCGGCTCCGGCACCAACATCAACCTGCGCGGCTTGGGCGTCAACCGCACGCTGGTGCTGCTGAACGGCCGCCGCATGGCCAACGAGGCGATCGCCGACGGCTATGCCAACCTGGACGTGATTCCAATGAGCGCCCTGTCCCGCGTTGAGATCCTGCGCGACGGTGCTTCGTCGATCTACGGTTCCGACGCGATCGGCGGCGTGGTCAACTTCATCACCAAGACTTCGTACGAAGGCCTGTCGTTGACCGGCCAGGAAGTGCAGCCTGAAAAGAACGGCGGCGGCGACGAGCAGCGCGCCAGCATCACCTGGGGCAAGGGCAACCTGGAACGCGACGGCTGGAGCGTCTACGGCACCATCGACGCCCACCAGCGCACCCGCCTGGCCGCCAGGGACCGCGCCGACCTGAGCTCCGCCGCCCTGCTGACCAGCATCGGCCGTCCGCCTACGCTGGGCACCGGCGGCAACGCGACGCCTGCAAACTTCACCACCTCCACCAACAAGACCGCGCAGAACCCGTACGCCGCAAGCGGCTGCCTGGCTCCCTATTCGATCGTCGGCCAGAAGGGCACCTGCGTCCTTGATGCCAACGAATACGGCACCGCGCTGTACGCCAACCAGCAAGTGACGTTCTACGCCCGCGCCGCCAAGAAGCTGAGTGAAGACCACGTCGTCACCGTCGACTACTCGCGCGGCGAGGAATTCATCCTCGGCACCAAGAACCCGACCAATGCGCTGGCCGTCAGCGGCGTCAGCGCCACGCTGCCATCGACCAGCAAATGGTATCCGGGCAAAGCCGGCGGCGTGCCTGCCGTGGCTGGCCTGAACAACGCACCGCTAATCCTGACCTGGGCCGTGGCCGACCTCGGCCTGGCCACCACCAAGGACGTCCAGCTGAACCAGCGCTTCTCGGTCAGCGACGAGGGCACGCTGGCGGGCTGGGACTACAAGGCCGGCCTGGTGGTCGGCATCTCGAACCGCGACAACTACTACTACTCCGGCTACGTCAAGGGCCAGGGCCTGCTGGACGGCCTGAAGAGCGGCGCCCTGAATCCGTTCGGCCTGCAGGACGCAGACGGCAAGGCCTACCTGGACACCATCAAGGTGGACGGCGCCAAGAACCGCACCTCGAAGAGCACCTTTACCGGCGTCGACCTGACCGCCAGCCGCTCGCTGATGGAACTGGAAGGCGGCTCGCTGGCGCTGGCGCTGGGTGCAGACTTCCACCGCGACACCACCGAAGACACCAAGCTGCCGATCAGCGGCGAAGTCACCTACGCCAGCGCCGTGCCGTCGCACGGTGAAGGCAATCGCAACGTGGCCGCGCTGTTCGCCGAGCTGAATGTGCCGATCACCAAAACGCTGGAGCTGAACGCCGCCGTGCGCGACGACCATTTCAGCGACTTCGGCAACACCATCAATCCCAAGGTCAGCTTCCGCTACGAACCGACCAAGCAGCTGATGTTCCGCGGTTCGGCCAACACCGGCTTCCGCGCACCGACGCTGTTCGACCGCTACGGCTACCGCCTGCCGGGCGCCACCGGCCTGACCGCCGCCAAGTGGGACGATCCGGTCCTGTGCCCGGGCGGCACCCCAGGAGTGGCCGGCACCGGCAAGGCGCTGCCGGGCTATGTCGCTTCGACAGTCTGCAACACCACGCTGCCCAAGCAGACCGGCTCCAACCCCGACCTGGTGCCGGAAAAATCGAAGGGTTTCACGCTGGGTACCGTGTTCGAGCCGACCAAGTCGTCGATGGTGTCGATCGACTACTGGAACATCAAGATGACCGACATGCTGGCGAACTTGCCGGAGCAGGTCTACTTCCTCGATCCGGTGAAGTATGCGTCGTACTTCGTGCGCAACGCCGACGGCACGATCAACTACATCAAGAACACCACGATGAACCTGGGCGGCCAGAAGGCGGCCGGTGTCGACGTCTCGGCTTCGTACGCATTCCCGCGCACCGACTATGGCGACTTCAAGGCATCGATCGACGGCACCTACCTGACCCAGTTCGACAATCAGCTGGACAAGGGCAGCCCGTACGTATCGAACGTCGGCCAGTTCGGCCTGGCCAGCAACGGCACCACCAGCAGCCTGCCTATCATCACCTTCCGCTGGAAGCACACGCTTAAGCTGAACTGGGCCAAGGGCAACTGGAACATGCAGATGACCCAGAACTACAACTCCAAGTACACCGACCAGAACCTGGTAGCGCAGCAGTACTGGCGCAACATCAACTCGTACAAGGTATGGAACTGGACCACGACTTACAACGGCTTCAAGAACATCCAGATCACCGGCGGCATCACCAATCTGTTCAACGTGAATCCTCCAGTGACCAACAGCAGCCTGTATAGCTTCGGTTACCTGAGCAGCGCCGCCAGCCCGATCGGCCGCGCCTACAACGTCCGCGCAACCTACACCTTCTATTGAGAGAGCAGATGCATAACGACGAACAGAAACGCGAAGGCCTCGGCCGCCGCCGCTTCCTGCAGGCCCTGTCGGCTGCGGGCCTGACCGGCGCCGCCGGCCCGGCGGCGATGGCGGCCACGGCGAAAGCATCCGATCCGTGGAAGGAGGCGCAGGCGATCATCGACCGAGTCAGCAAGCCGCTGAAGTTCCGCGACGAGGATTTCACCATCACCGCTTTCGGCGCGGCTCCCTGCCAGACCAAAGAGGTGACGGCATGGACTTCGTTCACCGAGTCGGACACGCTGCAAACCCCGGTCTCCGGCTCGCATGACTGCTACCCTGCCATCGCCGCGGCCATCGCCGCCTGCCACAAGGCCGGCGGCGGCCGCGTGGTGATCCCGGCCGGCAGCTGGTACTGCGCCGGCCCGGTGGTGCTGCTGTCGAACGTGAACGTGCACCTGAAGGCGGGTGCCCACGTCTATTTCAGCAACAACCCGGCCGACTACGCCAAGTACGGCGCCTACGACTGCGGCAAGAACGGCAAGCTGTCGATCACGCGCTGGGAGGGCAACGACTGCCTGAACTTCTCATCGATGATCTACGCCCACGGTCAGGACAACATAGCCCTGACCGGAGAAGATAACAGCGCCATCCTGGACGGCCAGGCCGGCGTCGCCTTCGACGGCGATCCGGATTGCTGGTGGTCGTACAAGGGCCGCGAGAAACCGAATTGGGCCGGCGACATCGCCGCCGGCGCCGGCAACTACGTCAAGCACACCAAGGGCAAGACCGAAGTGCACGTCAATCCGGCCAATCCGACCTCGCTGCGCGAAGTCGCGCCGCACCTGAGCGAAGCGGAAGCCCTGTTCATCCAGGGCCCGAACGACAAGTGGCGCACCGACTCCTACTATCTGCGTTCGCTGGCGGAAGCCCGGGTGCCGGTGGAGAAGCGCATCTTCGGCCTCGGTCACTACCTGCGTCCGCACATGGTGCAGTTCATCAGCTGCACCAACGTGCTGTTCGAAGGCTACCAGACCACCAACACGCCGTTCTGGCAGCACAACCCGGTCAACTGCCACAATATGCACGTGAAGAAGATCTATGCCAACAGCATGGGTCCGAACAGCGACGGCTTCGACCCGGAGTCGTGTACCAACGTGCTGATCGAGGACTGCCACTTCAACACCGGCGACGACTGCATCGCGATCGACTCGGGCAAGGGCCCGGACATCCAGTTCGGACCCGCCAAGAACATCGTGATCCAGAACTGCAAGATGCAGAGCGGCCACGGGGCTTTGACGCTGGGCAGCATCATGTCCGGCGGGATCGAGAACATCTACGCGCAGAACCTGGTGTTCGAGAACAGCAACTGGAAGACCGATCCGCTGAACATCGCGATCCGCCTGAAGACCAACATGAGCCGCGGCGGCTATCTGCGCAATATGCATGTGCGGAACGTGCACATCCCGAACGGTATCCGCACCACGCCGGCGTTCTACTCGTCGCTGCCAGGCTCGCTGATACCAAACAAGTCGGTGGCGACATCGGCGGGCGGCATCATCACCATCGATTGCGGCTACGATCCGATCAACGACAACGTGCGGATACGTCCGCCCAGTGTCAGCCATGTACGGATCTCGAACGTGACCTGTGCCAATGTCGAGACCAAGGATGGCAAGTTCTCCTGCTACCAGGCGATCGTGATCCTGGGGCCGGTGGCGTCGGACTACAACGGCCCGGGCAAGCCGGTGGTGCTGCCGGTGTCCGACATCGAAGTCAGCGACTGCGACCTGGGCACGCCAGTCAACGCCGACAAGCCGCTGTATCTCTATAACGTCAAGGGTCTGAAGCTGAAGAACGTCAAGATAGCCGGCAAGGCTGTCAACAAGAGTTTCTCCGCCTGAGTCCAGGCGCCGGACCGCGACGCGGCCGGCGCCTTTTTTTTATCCCGGATATCATCATGAACTTCCAGAGCCTCACCATTGCCGCCGCCCTGACACTGGCCGGCGCGGCCGGTCACGCCGCCGACATGCCTGCACCCGCGCCGGCCAAGCCGATCCGCGTGATCCTCGTCGGCGATTCGACGATGGCCAACACCAGCGGCTACGGCGACGCCTTCTGCGCCCGCATCAACCGCGCCAATACCTGCATCAACCTCGCCAAGGGCGGCCGCAGTTCCGGCAGCTTCCGCGCCGAAGGTCGATGGGACGAAGTCGAGGGCCTACTGCGCGGCGCCGCCGCTTATCGCGCCACCTATGTGCTGATCCAGTTCGGCCACAACGACCAGCCGGGAAAACCGGGCCGCTCGACCGACCTGAAAACAGAATTCCCCGCCAACATGACCCGCTACGTGCAGGAAGTGAAGGCGCTCGGCGGCGTGCCGGTACTGGTTACGCCGCTGACCCGCCGCAGCTTCACCAACAAGGTCCTGGAAAACAATCTGCTGCCATGGGTGGAAGTTATCCGCGCCACCGCCGCCGCGCAGCACGTCGCGCTGCTGGACCTGAACGCCGACAGCTACGTCGCCGTGCAAGCCATGGGCGAGGATGAAGCCGACACGCTGGCCATGGCGCCGCGCCCCGACAAGGCCACCGAAGCGTCGCTGGTGGCAGGCAAGGTGGAAGTCGCCGGCGCCGCCAAATCCGCCTTCGACCGCACGCACCTGGGCACCAAAGGCGCCGCCTACTTCTCGCGCATGGTGATGGAAGAGATGAAGCGTGCCTTGCCGGAAACGGCCGGCCAGTTCAAACCGGAAAGCGAGCAATGATGCGTGGCCTGCGCTTGGTAGCCACGGCCGCCACCCTGCTCACAGCGGTGGCCATGGCACCTGTGCGCGCGCAGGACACGCGCACCGTCGCGGAACCAGCCGCCCCGCCATCATGCGCAGTGCTGACTGCCACTACCGACACACCCGGCAAAGACGACACCGCCCGCATTCAATCTGCCATCGACAAATGTGCCATCGGTCAGGCCGTGCGGCTATCGGCCAACAACGAGAAACAGAATTTCGTCGCCGGCCCGCTGACGCTGCGCAGCGGCGTCAGCCTGCTGGTCGACGCCGGTGTGACGCTGTACGCCAGCACCAATCCAAAGCTGTTCGATCGCGGCGCAGGCACCTGCGGCACCGTCGACAAGCTGGGCAAAGGCTGCAAGCCCTTCATCACCGCCGAGCAGACCAAGGGCAGCGGCATCTTTGGCGCGGGCGTGATCGATGGCCAGGGCGGCCACGTGGTCGACGGCGGCGCGGAATCGTGGTGGCAGCTGGCTCGCCGCGCGCAGAAGGAAGACGCACGCCAGAACGTGCCGCGCCTGATCGAAGTCACCAGTTCGCAGGACTTCACGCTGCACAAGATCACGCTGCGCAATTCGCCCAACTTCCATGTCACGCTGAACAAGGTGGATGGCTTTACCGCCTGGGACATGCGCATCGACACGCCGGCCACCGCGCGCAACACCGACGGCATCGATCCTATCTCGTCGCGCAACATCACCATCGCCCACAGCCATATCCGGACAGGGGACGACAACGTCGCCATCAAGGCCGGCAACAACGGACCGACGGAGAACATCTCCATCCTGCACAACCACTTCTACAGCGGCCACGGCATGTCGATCGGCAGCGAGACGAATGGCGGCGTACGCCGCGTGCTGGTGGATGACCTGAGCATGGACGGCACCACCTCCGGCCTGCGCATCAAGAGCGACGTCTCGCGCGGCGGCGTGGTCGACCAGATCATCTATCGCAATGTCTGCCTGCGGGATGTCAAGGCTCCGATCGACATCAGCACCCGCTACAACCCGCGCGCGGAAGGCAACCAGGTTCCGGTCTATGGCAACATCGAGTTCGACCGCGTGCACGCCATCACGCCGGGCCGCATCATCATGCAAGGTTACGACGAACAGCATCCGCTGCAGGCGACGCTGCGTGACGTCGGCATCGCCGGCAAAGCCGACCGCAAGATCGAATTCGCCCGGCTGACCGGCGACGCGACGGCGACTTCGCAAGCTTTCTGCGATGGCCGTTTCCCCGTCTACCCTGTGCAGGCCAGCAATCGCCCACAGCTCAGCATCGAGCAAGCCAGGCAATTCTCTTACGCCGAAGCGCTGAAATACGTCGGCGCCGCCGGTAGTGAGACCACCGACCCGTGGGATCCGCTGTCCGATCCGCTGGCAAAAGGCGCGGCCCTCACGCCTGACTACATCGTCGACAAGTCTGCCGCCGCCGACGGCATCAAGCTGTTCAACACCGTACAGGAAGCCGTCAACCGCGCGCTCGCCGACAGCAAGGATCATCCTGCCAAACGCCTGTACATGCTGCTGAAGCCGGGAAGCTATCCGGAGCTGGTCTACATCCCGGCATCGGCGCCGCCGATCACCATGTACGGAGAAGGCAAGGACTCTGCCGTCACCAGGATCACCGCGAAGCTGGACGCCTCCAACACCGGCGCCGCCTATGCCGCCCAATACGGCGCGCAGTTCGCCAAGGCGCCCGCTGACGTGCAGGCGATGTACGCAAGCATCAAGGACCGCGCGCAGATCGGCACCTTCGGCACCGCCACTGTCTGGGTGCGGAACGACGGCTTCCAGGCGCGCAACCTGACTTTCGAAAACGGCTACAACAAGGACAGCGGCAATGCCCGCGCCGAGGAACTCCCCAACATCAACAACGTGCACCATCAAGCGCTCGCCCTGCAAGTGGACGGCGCCGACAAGGCGCAGTTCGAAAATGTCCGCCTGATCGGTTTCCAGGACACGCTGTACCTCAAATCACCGCAGACCGGCAGCACCTCGCGCAGCTTCTTCAATAGGTCCTACATCGAAGGCGACGTCGATTTCATCTTCGGCGACAGCACCGCCTACTTCCACCAGACCGAAATCAAATCGCTTGGCGACCGCGGCCTGTCCTACGCCGCCGCGCCGGATACCCACGTCAGGACGCGCTACGGCTTCGTCTTCGACAACTGCCGCTTCACGCACGACGGTTCCGCCAACGCCAAGGCCGGAACCTTCTATCTGCTGCGCCAGTGGTTCCACAGTTCCCGGTGCACGCCATACAGCAAGGTGCCTGTGGACGGCTACTCCTGCACATACGGCCCGGCCAATGGCTATCAGGCACCGAAGGGGACGATCGCCAAGGTCTCGCTGGAAGCAGTCGGCAAAATGGTTGTGCTCAATTCCCGCATCGGTTCGCACATCAATCGCACGCATCCCTGGTCCGACTGGAACAAGGAGGGCACGCTGGCCTTTCGTCCGGCCCAATACAACTCCGACGACCACTGGAACAATCTGATCAAGGCCGGCATCGATCCCGTCAAGGATCTCGGCTACACGAGCAAGCCCTCGCCAGCGGACATCTACCTCGGTGAATTCAACAATTCGGACGAATAAGGAAACCAGCATGACTATCAACACCCAGCGCCGCAACCTGATGAAGGCCTTGCCGGCCGCGGGCCTGCCGTTCGGCATCCCCGCCGTAGCCGCCACAGCGTCCGATCCATGGCTGCAGGCGCAAGCCATCATCGACCATGTCTCCCGGCCGATGAATTTCCGCAAGCAGGATTTCGTCATCACCGCATACGGCGCGCAGACCTGCAAGCTGTCCAAGGTCAAGGCCTGGATCTCGTTCGAAGAACAGGACACGGTGGATACGCCTGCCGCCGGTTCGCCGGATTGCTACCCGGCCTTCGCCGCCGCCATCAAGGCCTGCAGCGAAGCGGGCGGCGGCCGCGTGCTGGTCCCCTCCGGGAACTGGTACTGCGCCGGTCCCATCGTCATGCTGTCGAACGTGAACCTGCACCTGAGCGCGGGCGCGCAGATCTACTTCAGCAACAACCCGCTGGACTACGCCAAGTATGGCGACATCGATTGCGGCAAGAACGGCAAACTCTCGATCTCGCGCTGGCAGAGCAACGACTGCCTGAATTTCTCCTCGATGATCTACGCCTACGGCCAGGACAACATCGCGCTGACCGGCGACGACTGGACCAGCATCCTGAACGGCCAGGGCGGCGTGCCCTTCAACGAAGCCGGCGACTGCTGGTGGACCTGGAAAGGCAAGTTGAAGACCCTGAACGCCGTGGCGCAAGGCTCCACGCCGAACTACAAGGCCGGCAAAATGTCGGAGAACACCGAGAACCCGTTGAACGCCGCGTCGCTGTCCACCGTCGCGCCGCTGCTGACCGAGGCGGAACGCCTGCTGATACAAGGCGAAGGCCAGCGCTGGCGCGCGGACGGCCAGTATCTGCCGGCGCTGTCTGAAGCGGGCGTGCCGCTGTCCAGGCGTGTGTTCGGCATCGGCCACTACCTGCGTCCGCCGATGATCCAGCTGATCGGCTGCACCAACGTGCTGCTGCAGGGCTACCACGTCACGCACACGCCGTTCTGGCAGCACCACCCTGTCCACTGCCGCAACATCGTTATCCGAAAGGTCCATTGCGAAAGCCTTGGACCGAACAGCGACGGCTTCGACCCGGAAGCCTGCGACCACGTGCTGATCGACGGCTGCACCTTTGACACCGGCGACGACTGCATCGCCATCAAGGCCGGCAAGGATCTGGACACGCAATACGGTCCTTCGCAAAACATCGTGATCCAGAACTGCACCATGCAGAGCGGCCATGGCGCCGTTACGCTGGGCAGCGAGATGGCCGGCGGCATCCAGAACGTGTTTGCGCAGAAGCTGGTTTTCCAGAATATCAACTGGGCCACCAACCCGCTGAACACCGCCATTCGCTTGAAGACCAACATGAATCGCGGCGGCTACCTGCGCAATTTCTACGTGCGCGACATCTCGATTCCCAACGGCGTGCAGACCAGCCCTTCGTTCTATGCGTCGCTGCCAGGGTCGCCGATCCAGTCGAAGACCGTGGCCACGGCGGCCGGCGCCATCGTCACCTTCGATTGCGACTACACGCCGATCAGCGACAACGTCCGCACGCGGCCGCCGGTGGTAAGCAACGTGCATATCTCGAACGTCAAGGTGGGCAATGTGAAGACCAAGGATGGCAAGTCCGCGTCGTGCTATCAGGCGATAGTGATACTCGGCCCGGTGGCGTCCGACTACAACGGCCCGCAACCCACGCCCGCCGTTGTGCCGGTGACGGACGTGACCATCACCGATTGCGATTTCGGCACGCCTGTCAACACCGCGCAACCCTGGTTCCTGTACAACGTCAAGGGACTGACGCTGAAGAACGTCACCATCGGTGGCAAAGTGCACAACGCCACGTTGTCGGTGTAAACTGGCCCGAATTATTCCAAGAGGCCCGCCATGCGTCCATTGCTCATACTGTTGCTGTTGTCCGCCGCCGCCGTGCAGGCCGCGCCTGTCGAAGCTTTGAAGCCGATGGCTTTCCTGGCCGGGCATTGCTGGAAGGGTGATCTGATCGAAGGCAAGCAAAGCGACGAGCATTGCTTCCAGTGGATTTACGATGGCCAGGCGCTGCGCGACGTGCATACCGTGCGCACTCCGGGCAAGCCGGACTACGTGGGCGAGACGATCTACTACTACGATTCGCAGGCGAAGGAAGTGGCGTTCCTCTACATCGAAAACCTCGGCGGCTACAGCCGGGGCACGGTGGTGCCAACCGCCACCGGCTTCGAATTCCCCGCCACGCAATACGTCGGCGGCGGGCAAGCCCTGACCTACCGCGTCCGCTGGACGCTCAAAAACCCCGACGCTTACGAAGCCTTCAGCGAGATGAACATCAAGGATAAATGGGTCACCCAGTTCAAGGTCGTGCTGAAACGCCAATGACAGCGGCCATCCCTTCTTAGAACCATTGGGAAACTGGGGTGATCGGGAAATACGCTACTTGGGATATTGATATCGTGTTGCTCTGGCGAGGACATCATATCCCCGTCACGACACCTATTGCTTGCAACGTATTATCAGGCATGCGGCGCACCAAGCCAATTGAAGATCCATCGCCCTTCTGCTTCTCGTCATACGCAACCTTGAGGAGGGCAAAAGCGCGCAACATCGCTTCGCCCTTGCTGATTCCTCTGGCGCATGCGATCGTGTTGAGCGCATCGTCGATTTCCGGCGACATTTCCACTGTCATGCTTCTCATGATGCACCTCCATCGCAGCACATTTGATAAAAATTATACTGTGCTTTTTTTGCTCGCTTTGCTTGAGAAAAAACAAACGCGCGGGGTGGCAAGCTAGGGTGTAACTCGGAAATAATCGATATCGACATGGCCGCCGTTGACGGCGAACAGGCCCACTTGAGCGCCTACCCAGCGCCCCATTTTGGCGGTAAACGGCTGACCGATGACGGTATAGGTTTGCTCGTCGCGGCTGTATGAGAAGGTCGTGACACCGCCAGGGCGAACTTGCATGCGCAAACAGATTTGTGAAGAGGTCAGCTCAGCACTTGCCTCTTCCCGCTCGGCGCAGGAAGCCTCGATCTTATAGCAGCCGACCAGCGCCAGCCAATTCTTGCCGCCGTCGCTCCGGACGCCAAGCCAGGCATAATCGGAGCCGTACATGACAAGGCCAGTTTTACCTCCCTCGCCCATCTGGCTCACATCGAGCTTCGCCGTCACAGTGAACGACTCTGCCGGCAGCTTTTGCAGCAACAGCGATGGTGTGTCCCACAGATTCTGTTGGCTCGGCTGTCCATATAGCCGCAGGGCGCCGGCGCGGGCAGTCAGCGAATACCACTCCGGCTTCCAGTTGGCATTCCATTGCCATTGCAGACCAAGCGCCGGGCCGTCGAATTCGTCGCTCCTCGCCGGCGACGTCGCGGCATGGCCTGTGACCGGCTTGCGATACCGCGCCACCGGTTGGCCTTTGCCGCTGCCCGCCACGTCCTCGCCGATCACCGGCCAGCCGTCGCGCCATTGCATCGGCTGCAGATGCACCACGCGGCCGTATGCGCGCTTGTCCTGGAAATGGAAGAACCAATCCTCGCCTTGCGGCGTCCGCACCCACGCGCCTTGATGCGGACCGTTGACCGTCGAACTGCCTTGCGCCATGACGATGCGGGCCTCATACGGCCCTTCAATGGTGCGCGAACGGAACACCGACTGCCAGCCGAATTCCACGCCGCCCGCCGGTGCGAACACATAGTAGTAGCCGTCATGCTTGTACAGCTTGGGACCTTCAAGCGTGGTGTAGCCGGGGAGCTTGTTGGCGTCGATGACGGTCTTGCCCGCGTCGTCCAGCATGCTGCTGGCGTCAGGCGCCATGCGGCGCAAGGTCAGCAGGTTGTTAATGCCCGCTCGGCTTTTGGCCCATGCATGCAGCAGATACGCCTTGCCGTCGTCATCCCACAGCGGAGCCGGATCGATGATGCCCTTCCCTGCCAGCAGAAGACGCGGCGCGCTCCACGGACCGGCGAATTTGGTCGCGGTCATCACGTAGACGCCGAAATCGGGATCGGGATAGAAGATCCAGAACTTGCCGTCATGGTAGCGCAGGCACGGCGCCCACACTCCCTTGCCATGCTGCGGCGTGGCGAAGACGTCCAGCGGCACCTGCTGCGGCAAGGCGTGGCCGACCAGCGTCCAGTTCACCATGTCCGGCGATTGCAGCAGCGGCAGGCCGGGCGCGCTGTTGAAACTTGAGGAAGTCAGGTAGTACATGTCGCCGACGCGGATCACGTCGGGATCGGAATAGTCGGCATGGATGACCGGGTTTTGATAGCGGCCATCGCCAAGATCAGGCGACCATGGTGCGACCGGCACAGTACCGCATGCGGCCAGCAAAGCCACAAACAAAAAGGGCAGACACCGTTGCAGCATCTGCCCCCGCATTACGCAGCGAACGGCGTTTCCGCCACGCCTTTGACGCCAGGCCGCAGCAGCACGACCGAACCGCCCCACTCCGCATCTTCCGGCTTGCCGGAGACGATGGACGTGACCATCAGCGTATCGAAGTCCTTGCCGCCGAAGGCGCACATGGCGGGCTTCAGCATCGGTACCTCGACGCGGCGATCCAGCTTGCCGTCCGGCGTGAAGCGCAGCACGACGCCGCCGTCGTTACCGCAGATCCAATAGCAGCCGTCGCTGTCGATCGCGGCGCCGTCGGGACGGCCCACATAGGTCGACAGATCGGCAAACACCCGCTTGTGCGACGGCACGCCGTCGTCGATGTCGTAGTCGAACTCCCACACCATGCGGCGCGCCGGATGCGAATCCGACAGGTACATGGTGCGGCCGTCCGGCGAAAACGCCAAGCCGTTCTGGGTGATCAGTTCCGACACCACCGGCGCCGAAATGCCGCGCGCATCATAGCGATACAACTCGCCGACCGCGCGCGCGGCCGACATGTCCATGAACATGGTGCCGCTCCAGAAGCGGCCCTGGCGATCGCAGCGGCCGTCGTTGAAGCGCATGCCCGCGCCCAGGCCGGCCACCGGCGCCGCCAGCCTGGTCTGGACGGCGGCTTCCGCTTCGCCCAGCTCCAGGCTGAAGATGCCGGTCTCCATGCCCGCGATCAAACCGCCGTTCGACTTGGCAGCGACGCACGCGACCATCTCGGTGGTGGTCCAGAAGCGCGCCGCGCCGGTGGCGTCGTCCAGCCGCCACACGCGCTTGGCGGGAATATCGACCCAGTACCAGGCCGATTCCGCCGCGCTCCAGGTCGGGCTTTCGCCCACCGTGCAAGCAACGCCGCTTACGCGTTCCACGCCAGATCCCCGTTGACGACGCGCGGGATGTTTTGCGGGTTCTCGTCGGTCAGCGATTCAGGCAGCAGGTACGAAGGCACGTCCTGGTAGCAGACAGGGCGCAGGAAGCGGTCGATGGCCGAAGCGCCGACCGACGTCGAACGGCTGTCCGAGGTCGATGGGTACGGGCCGCCGTGCACCATCGCGTGCGACACTTCCACGCCGGTACCGAAACCGTTGAACAGGATGCGGCCGACTTTACGTTCCAGCACAGGCATCAGGCGCGCGGCCAGTTCGCGGTCGGCGGCAGTGGCGTGTACGGCTGCGGTCAGCTGGCCTTCGACGTGTTCGGCCACGGCCAGCATTTGCGCTTCATCGTCGCACACCACCAGCAGCGAGGTAGGTCCGAAGATCTCGCCTTCCAGCGCAGGATCGGTCAGGAAGGTGTGCGCGTCGACCTGGTACAGGAAGGCTTGCGCGCCGCATGGCAGCGCGTCGGAAGCCTGGCCGGCGGCGGCCTGCTTGACACCGCTGACGCCTGCCAGCGTTTGCACGCCGGTGACGTAGGCCTTGTGTATGCCCGGGGTCAGCATGGTGGCTGCGCCCTTTGCGCCCAAGGTGCCGGCGGCGGCGTCGACGAAGGCTTGCAGCTTGTCGCTTTTGAGGCCGATCAGCAGGCCCGGGTTGGTGCAGAACTGGCCGGCGCCCAGCGTCAGCGAATCGGCGAACGCCTGCGGCAGCTTGGCGTTGTCCAGCGCGCCCGGCAGCAGGAACACGGGATTGATCGAGCTCATTTCGGCGTACACAGGGATAGGCTCCTTGCGTGCGGCGGCGGTTTTCATCAGCGCCACGCCACCGTTGCGCGAACCGGTGAAGCCGACAGCCTTGATGGCCGGATGGCTGACCAGGTTCTGGCCGATGGTCTGGCCGGAGCCGATCAGCATCGAGAACACGCCTTCAGGCATATTGCACTCGGCGGCGGCCTTGGCCACGGCCTTGCCCACCAGTTCCGAGGTGCCCAGGTGAGCCGAGTGGGCTTTCACCACGACCGGGCAACCGGCGGCCAGCGCCGACGCGGTATCGCCGCCGGCCACCGAGAACGCCAGCGGGAAGTTCGATGCGCCGAACACGGCGACCGGACCCAGGCCGATCTTGCGCAGGCGCAGATCGCTGCGCGGTGGGGTGCGTTCCGGCAGCGCGCTGTCCAGCGTGGCCGACTGGAAGCGGCCGTCGCGCACGACTTTGGCGAACAAGCGCAGTTGATTGCAGGTGCGGCCGCGCTCACCTTCGAGGCGGGCTTGCGGCAGGCCGGTTTCCTGCATCGCGCGCTCGATCAGCGCAGGACCCAGGTCCATGATGCGGTCGGCGATGGTTTCCAGGAACTTGGCGCGCACTTCCAGGCTGGTGGCGCGGTATGCGTCGAAGGCAGCGTCGGCCAGTTCGCAGGCGCGCTGCAGGTCGGCGGCGCCGGCCAGGCCGAAGGCCGGCTCGATTTCCACATTGCGCGATGGGTCGATCGCCTTCATCGAACCCTCTTTACCCAGAACCGCGCTGCGGCCAATAATCATTTCGCCAGTAATTTGCATAACCACTCCTTAGATGTGTGAAAAGCGCGGACGAGCCGCGCTTGTTTTAAAGCTGAAAAACCTTTGCTGATTACTGAGCGCCCTGCTTGCGCATCAGCTTATGCAGCATGTCGCATTCTTCCGCGGTCAGATCGGTCAGCGGTGCGCGCACCGGACCCGCATCGTGGCCCGCCAGGCGCGCGCCGGCCTTGACGATGCTGACTGCGTAACCTGCCTTGCGGTTGCGGATCTCCAGGTAAGGGAGGAAGAATTCATCCAGCATGCGGTTTTGTTCGGCGTGATTATCCGAGGCCACCGCGTGATAGAAGTCCATCGCCAGCTTAGGCATGAAGTTAAACACCGCCGACGAGTATACCGGGGTTCCCAAAGCCTTGTAAGCGGCGGCATAAACTTCCGCGGTGGGCAGGCCGCCCAGGTAGCTGAAGCGGTCGCCCATCTTGCGCCAGATCGAGACCATCAGCTCGATATCGCCGACGCCGTCCTTGAAACCGATCAGGTTAGGGCAACGGTCGGCCAGCTTGGCCAGCGAGTCAGGCGTCAGGCGGCAGTTGGCGCGATTGTAGACCACCACGCCCAGCTTGGTCGCCTTGCAGACCTCGGCCACGTGTTCGATCAAGCCGTCCTGGCTTGCTTCGGTCAGGTAGTGCGGCAGCAGCAGCAGGCCCTGGGCACCAACGCGCTCGGCTTCCTTGGCGTAGGCGGCGGCCACGCGGGTCGGACCGCCGACACCGGCCAGGATAGGCACCTGGCCGGCGCAGGTGTCGACCGCGGTCTTGATGATGTCGGTGTATTCGTTGGCCGTCAGCGAGAAGAACTCACCCGTGCCGCCGGCGGCGAACAGCGCGCTGGCGCCGTACGGTGCCAGCCATTCCAGGCGCTCGATATAGGTCGACTTGCGGAAGTTGCCTTCTGCGTCGAAGTCGGTTACCGGGAACGACAGCAGGCCAGAGGACAGGATTTTTTTGAGTTCATTCGGTTGCATAAGGTCTCCAAGTATCGACGTCTGAGCTATGTGGATGGGAACTTCGGCGGCATACTCGCCACCTGTTGTATGACATCGTACAACCATATCCGTTTGTGAGCAAGCAATTTAGCAAAAACTGCCGAATCGCCCGCCAGTCGTTGCTTTTTTTTACGCCGGCTCGCCGGCGGCGATGCCCTCTTGCGCGCGGCGCAGGCGCTCGCGGCTGTTGCTCAAATGGGTGCGCATGGCGGCGCGGGCCGCCTCCGCATCCTTGCGCAGGATGGCGTTGTAGATATCGTCGTGCTCGCGGTTGACGCGCTCCAGGTACACGGCCGGGTCGTCATGCGCCAGCTGCGCCGAGTTGACGCGGGCGCGCGGGATGATGGCGTTGCCCAGGTCGCTGAGGATGTCGACGAAATAACGGTTGCCGGTGGCCTGCGCGATCAGCAGGTGGAAGGCCACGTCCGACTCGACCGATCCCGGACGGTTCTGCGAATTCTGGATGCGCCGCAATACCGCGCCCATTTCCTGCACCTGCTCTTCGCTGCGGCGGGTGGCCGCCAGCCAGGCCGCCTCGGTCTCCAGGCTGATGCGCAGTTCCAGGATCGCCAGCACGTCGCCGATGGTGCGGATGGTGTCGGACGAAATCCGCAGGTTGGCCGGCTGCGGCTCCAGCACGAAGGTGCCGATGCCGTGGCGGGTCTGCACCAGCCCGGCCGCCTGCAGGTGGGAGATCGCCTCGCGCACCACCGTGCGGCTGACGCCGTGCATCTCCATGATCACCGATTCGGTCGGCAGCTTTTCGCCCGGCTTCAGCGTGCCGGCCTGGATGCTGTTGGTGAAGGCCTCAACCACGCCCTGGGCGAGATTGCGGTGCTTCTTCTTCGGCACGAGGACGGTGGGAGCGGACATGGCGGCTGCGGTCTGGTTCATGGTTATTCACTGTTGTATGACGACTATAAGCATACACGCTTCCTGCGTGTCGCACGAAGCGCATATTGCCAGAGTTTTGACGAAAATTGTGCCTTAGACACTATTTTGACCACAATTAGTGGGTATGGACTAGTTCTACCGGCGCTCAGGCCAGCAGCGCGGCGCTCATCGATGCGGCCTCGTCGGCCGACTCGAGCACGATCTGCTGCAGCGCGGCGTTGTCGCTGAAGAAGCCGGCCAGGCTGGCGTGCTCCGTTGTCGGCGCCAACGGCGAGGCGACCGGCGCCAGCCGCTTGGCGATCAGCAGCGTGTCGCGCAGACCCAGCGGCGGCGGCGTCAGCGTGGCGCCGCGCAGCGACACGATGGCCTGGCTGACCGGATCGGGGATGGCCATCTTGCGCATCACCTCGCGACAGATGATTTCCTGCGCGGCGCCGGCCCAGTCGTCGGGATCGTCCAGCAAGCCCGGGATCTCGTCGGCGCGCGACAGCAGGTAAAAGCCCCCTGCCTCATGCACGATGCCGGCGAACATCGCGGTATCGGGATCGGTGTTGGTCAGCCTGCGGGCGATCACATGGGCCAGCGCGGCCACATGGGCCGAATGGCGCCACAGCTGCTCGGCCTGGGCGCGCAGCGCGGCGTCGCGGATGGGGCTGCCGAACTGGCGCACCACCATCGCCGCCGCCATCGTGTACAGGTTGCGGAAGCCGACCCGCTGCACCGCCGAGCGCACGCTGGTCACCGGCGCGCCGCCGCGGTTGAACACCACGGCATTGGCCAGCGCCACGGTGCGCGCCGCCAGCAGCGGTTCGCCCAGCACCTTGCGGATCACGTCTTCGGTTTCGCAATCGGGATCGGACACCGCCATCTGCAGCCGCAATGCGGCATTGACGCTGGTTGGAAAGACCAGTTCCCCGCGCGAAGCTTGGGCGACGATATCGGCATAGTCTCTTAGTTTTTCCATAGCAACATTATAGCGCCATATACCGCTAACCAGCGCTTCCCTTCGCAACATGGGCGCCGGCGGCCGGCGCCAGCCGCAAAGCGTCGGCCAGACCCAACAGGCTGACCAGCGCCACCAGCACGAAAGCGAGCCGGTAGTCGATGGCCGGCCAGTCGGCGATGCCAAACGCCTGCGCGCTCCAGTGGCCCAGCCGCACGCCGGTCGCCCCCAGCGCGATGCCCAGCCCCAGCGCGACCTGGAAGGCGGTGCTGAACAAGGTGTTGGCCGCCGCCATGCGCTGCTGCGGCACGTCGGCGAAGGCGATGGTGTTGAGGGCGCTGAACTGCATCGAGCGCGTCAGGCCGCCGGCGTACAGCACGGCGGCGATGATCCACACCGGCGTGGACGGCGTCAGCAAGGCGCACGCGGCCAGCGTGGCGACGTTGGCCAGGCCGTTCACCAGGATCACCGGCTTGAAGCCGAAGCGGCGCAGGATGGGCGTGGTGGCGGGCTTCATCATCAGGTTGCCGGCGAAGACGGCGATCACCAGCAGGCCGGAATGGAAGGCGTCCTGCCCGAAGCCCAGCTGGAACATCAGCGGCAGCAGGAACGGCACCGCGCCGATCGCCATGCGGAACAGCGAGCCGCCGACGATGGTGATGGCGAACGTGGGAATCGCGAACGAACCGAGGTCGATCAGCGGATGCGCGGCCCGGCGCAGATGCCAGCCCAGCGCGGCCAGCAGCGCGGCGCCGGCGGCGATGCAGGCGCCCGCCTCCAGCCAGTCCGGCCGCAGGCTGCCCGCCACCTCCGCGCCCCAGGTCAGCAGCAGCAGCGCGCTGGCGCTGAGCAGGAAGCCGGGCCAGTCGAACGGCCGCCGCGCCGCCGCGCGCTGGTCGGGCACCAGCCACCAGGCCAGCGCCAGCGCGATCACGCCCAGCGGCAGGTTCAGGTAAAAAATCCAGCGCCACGAGGCATAGCTGGTGATGAAGCCGCCCACCGGCGGGCCGAGCACCGGCGCCACCAGCGCCGGCCAGGTCAGCGTGGCGATGACGGCGATCAGGCGTTCCTTGGGCGTGTTGTTGAGCACCACGAGGCGGCCGACCGGCACCATCATCGCGCCGCCCGCGCCTTGCAGCACGCGCAGCCAGACGAATTCGCTCAGGCCGTCGGCCATGCCGCACAAAACGGAGGCCAGCGTGAAGATCGCCAGCGCGGCGGCAAACACGCGCCGCGCGCCGAAGCGTTCGGCCACCCAGCCGCTGATCGGGATGAACACGCCCAGCGTCAGCAGGTAGGCGCTGACGCCGATGTTCAGCGCCAGCGGCGCCACGCCGAATGTCCTGGCGATGTCCGGCACGGCCGTGGTGATCACGGTGCCGTCCAGGTTCTCCATAAAGAAGGCGCCGGCCACCAGCAAGGCTATCCATTTGCTGGCGGTCGGCGCCGGGGTGTTGCTAGTCATGTCCGGCCCTGGCTGCGTTCGCGTCGATGCGCTATTGTAGCGCCGGAGCGCACGACGTTGGCGGACAGCGGTCGGCCGGATGGCGATTACAGGTGTGCGGCGATCTGCGGCAGCAGCTCGTCGAAAGTGCGGCCCTTGCCGTTTTCGCCGATGGCGTGCATCTTCCATTCGCCGTTGTGGCGGTACAGCTTGGCCATGATCTGCGCCGAGTGCGGCCCCTGCACCGACAGGTTGAAGCGCGCCACTTCCTTGCCGTTGACCGCGTCGACCAGGCGGCAGTAGGCGTTCTCCACCTGCGCGAAAGTCTGGCCGGTGAAGCTGTTCACCGTGAACACCAGGCTCTTGATCGACGACGGCACGGCGCCCAGGTCGACGTTGATCTGTTCATCGTCGCCGTCGCCGGCGCCGGTGCGGTTGTCGCCCGTGTGCTGGATGCTGCCATCCTTGCTCTTCAACTGGCGGAACCAGATCACGTCGACCGGCGCGCCGGACTCGTTGAACATCACGCACGAGGCGTCCAGGTCGACCGCCTCGGTCTTGGCGCCGAAGCCCAGGAAGCCCTTGCTCTTGATGGCGTCCCAGCCGAGGCCCATCGTCACGCGGCCCAACGCGCCGCCGGCTTCCTTTTCCAGAGATATCTTCTGGCCCTTGCTTAAACTGACTGTCATGGTTGACTCCTATGTTGATTTACTGCGTGCCGCCGCGCTGCGCCCAGGCCTGGAACGCCGCGCCGTTGCGCGAGCAGATCAGGATTTTTCCTTGTCCGGAAAAGCGCAGCACCATGCCTTCGCCGCTGGTCTGGCTGTTGACCAGATTGCTCAGAAAGCCGCTGCTGCCGCCCGTGGTGACCGAGATTTCATAGCGCAGCGCGCTGTCCCATGCCACCACGTGCGAGTTATCGATGATCACGTCGCGCCCCGGCGTCACGTCCAGTTGCGACATCGAGCCGAAGCCCGACACCGCCACCTGGCCGACGCCGGCCGTCTCTGTGATGAAAAAGCCGCCGCTCTGCGCGAACAGCGCATTGCCCAGGCTTTGGGTACGCACCTTCAGCTCGACGCTGGAGGTGGCTGCGACGAAGGCGCCGTCGCTCAGCATGTACTGCTGCTGGCCGACGTCCAATATCTGCATCGCTCCGGGCAGGCGCGGCGCCAGCAGGCAATCGCCCTCGCCGCGCACCGCCTCGATATGCTGCTGGAAGAAGGACTCGCCGTTGGCGAAGCGGCGCATGATGGCCGCGCCGATGCCGCCGGTGACCTTGCCCTTCAAATCGAGCGCCGCTTCCATCATCACCATCGCATCGGACTCGCAGTAGATTTTTTCACCGTGAGCCAGCGAGACGTGCAGGAATGGGTCGATATCGCCGGTGATCGAAAACTTGGGCATGATTGAGTCCTTTCTTCTGACTTTAAATTAAACGCTTACGCCGAACGACGAAGCCAGTGGGCCCAGGCCGCCCTTGAAACCCTGGCCGACGGCCTTGAACTTCCAATCGCCGCCGTTGCGGTACACCTCGCCGAACACCATCGCCGATTCGGTCGAACCGTCTTCCGACAGGTCGTAGCGGGCGATCTCGCCGTTGCCGGCGGCGTTGACGCAGCGGATGAAAGCCTTCTGCACCATGCCGAAGTTCTGGCGGCGTTCGTCGCCTTCGTGGATCGTCGCGCAGATGGCGATGCGTTCCACGTTGGCCGGCACCTTGGTCAGGTCGATGGTGACGGTTTCGTCGTCGCCGTCGCCGGCGCCGGTGCGGTTGTCGCCGGAGTGCGTGACCGACTGGTCCGACGATTTCAGGTTGTTGTAGAAGATGAAGTCATTGTCGGCGCGAACCTTGCCGTCCACTTTCAACAGGAAGGCCGAGCCGTCCAGGTCGAAGTCCTTGCCGTCGGTGCTGCGTACGTCCCAGCCCAGGCCGACCACGATTTTCGACAGGCCGGGAGCTTCCTTGCTCAGATTGACGTTGCCGCCTTTTTGCAGACTGATTGCCATGATGTGATACTCCTAAAAAGAGAACCGGACCTTATTTACACTTGGTGCTGCAGGCGGCGGGCCGTGTCCGTAATTGACGGCCCGCCGGATTCTTGAAAATTTTATGCTGCGATCGCGACGGCGGCTTCCTGCTTGCGGCGGTGGCGTACCGAAGACCACAGCGAGGCGCCGATGAAGGCAACACCAATCAGGCCGGTGAACAGTTCCGGGATGTGGTACTTCATACTTGCCAGCATGATCGCGGCCAGGATACCGATCGCATAGTGCGCGCCGTGCTCCAGGAAGACGAATTCATCGAGCGTGCCCTTCTTCACCAGGTACACCGTCAGCGAGCGGACGAACATCGCGCCGATGGCCAGGCCCAGCATGATGATCACGACGTCGGTGGTGATGGCGAACGCGCCGATCACGCCGTCGAAGCTGAACGAAGCATCCAGCACTTCCAGGTACAGGAAGCCGCCGATACCGCCCTTCTTGACCAGGTCACCGACGTTGCTGCCCTCTTCTTCCTTCTCCAGCAGGTTGCTGATCGCATCGACGCCGACGTAGATCAGGATGCCCCACAGGCCGGACACCAGCACCACCAGCTTGTGCGCTTCGCCTACCAGGCCCATGGAGCCCAGCAGGACGCCCAGCGCAATCATTACCGAGATCGAGGACACCTTGCCCAGCGAGCCGAGTTTCTTCTCGACGTTGCCCAGCCAGTGCACTTCTTTCTCGTCATCGAGCAGGAAGTTCAGGAACACCAGCAGCAGGAACATGCCGCCGAATGCCGCCACTTCCGAATGGTGATTCGTCAGGTGCATCGAATACGTCTTGGGATCGTTCAGCGCCAGGTGCCACACGTCCATGATGCCGATGTCCGCGGCCACCGCCACGATCACCAGCGGGAACAGCAAGCGCATGCCGAACACCGCGATGATGATGCCGACGCCGAGGAACAGTTTCTGCCAGTAGTCGTCCCAGGTCTTCAGCACGGAAGCGTTGACCACCGCGTTGTCGAACGACAGCGATACTTCCATCGCGGCCAGGATCGCGGCGATGCCCACGGCGGACAAGGCGCCGCCCCATCCCGATAGTTCGTAGCCCCACCAGCCCGCTGCGGCCAGGCACAGGAACGTGACGAGGAATGACACTTTGAAGTGTTTCATTCTTTTCTCTCTTGGTTATGAATCGATGGGATGCAGTGTAGAGAACAAACGACTTTTTAAAAATAGAAGATAATTGAAGTATTCCTTCGTAAAAATAGAAGATCATGAAAACCAGCGGATTGAATTTCCGCCACCTGTATTTTTTCTGGATGGTGGCCAAGGAGGGCGGCGTGACGCGCGCGGCCGAGCGGCTGGGGCTGGCCGTGCAGACCATCAGCATGCAGCTGGCGTCGCTGGAGCAATCGATAGGCAAGCAGCTGCTGGAGCCGCAGGGACGGCGGCTGGTGCCGACCGAGGCCGGCAAGCTGGCGCTCATCTATTGCGACCAGATCTTCCTGCTGGGCGACCAGTTGCAGGATGCGCTGGACGAGGCGGAGGCGGGCAAGATGCGGCTGACGGTCGGCATTTCCGATTCGCTGCCCAAGCTGATCGCCTTCCGCCTGCTGCAAGCGACGCAGCAGATGGACCAGCAGGTGCGGCTGGTGTGCATGGAGGATGAATTTGAAAACCTGCTGGCCGACTTGGCGCTGGGCAAGCTGGACGTGGTGCTGACCGACCGCGCCGTGCGCGCCGGCGGCAGCCTGAAGGTGTTCAGCCACCTGCTGGGCGAGAGCGACATGAAGCTGTTCGGCGTTCCCAGGCTGGCGCGCAAATACCGGCGCAACTTCCCGGCCAGCCTGCATGGCGCGCCGCTGCTGCTGCCGACCCGCAACAACGCGCTGCGCGGCCGCATCGACGCCTGGTTCGTGCAGCACGAGGTGCGGCCGGACATCGTCGGCGAGTTTGAAGACAATGCGATGCTGAACACCTTCGGCCGCAACGGGCTGGGCCTGTTCTTCGCGCCGTCGGCGCTGGCGCAGGACATCGAGGATCAGTTCGGCGCGGTGCTGGTGGGCGACGCCCCGGAACTACGGGAACAGTTCTTCGCCATCTCCAGCGCCCGCAAGATCACCCACCCGGCGATCGAGGCCATCCTCGGCGCGGTACACAGCGGCCCGTTCGCCATCGCCGAATAAGGCAGTCACAGGCTGGCCAGCAGCCGGGTCATGTCTTCCTTGCAGATTGCCAGCAGCTTCTTGGCGACGGCGAGTTGGTCCAGGTGCGGTTGCATGGCATCGGCCTGCGCCGGGTCGAACGAGGGCAGGAACTGCTCTTCGATGGTGGCCAGCAGGGTGAATTTGTCGACCAGCGCGTTGAAGTTGGCCAGCACGGCGTCTTCCACCTGCAGCGCGGCCAGCCTGGCCTGGGCGGCGGCGGCCAGTTTGCGGTAGCTGTCCGGCGTTTCCGGCCAGCGCAAGGCCTGGCCGCCTATCTGCGCCAGCAACCACGAATATTCGGTCTGCGCCCGGCTGAATCCATAGATGAACTGCCCGACGCTCTCGTAATATCCCTCGCTCATTTGGTGGCCTTTTTTGTCTTTTTAACCATGCCGCCAACTATACTGGAATCCCAGGCCCCAATTTACGCACATTCTTGCGTCGGCGGCGTTTTTTGCGCTGCGCTGCCGCACAGTCGTTTAAGATGCATGTTTTAACTACCCGAATCGCCGCTCGGCCCCTATGCAAAACCTCATGCTTGTCGTGCTCGCCGTCTTCCTGGTCGCGCTCAATGGATTCTTCGTGGCGGCCGAATTCGGCATCGTCACGCTGCGCAAGACGCGCGTACGCGCCATCGCCAAGACGCAGGGACTCAAGGGCCGCATCCTGGGCAAGGTGCACGGCGAGCTGGACGCCTACCTGTCCGCCTGCCAGCTGGGCATCACGCTGGCCTCGCTGGGCCTGGGCTGGGTCGGCGAACCGGCCTTCGCCAGCCTGCTGGAACCGCTGCTGACGGCCATCGGCGTCACCGCGCCGGAAATCGTCCACGGCATCGCCTTCGTGTTCGCCTTCTGCGTGATCTCCTTCCTCCACATCGTGGTCGGCGAGCTGGCGCCGAAGTCGCTTGCAATCCGCATGCCGGAGGTGATCGGCCTGTGGAGCGCGCTGCCGCTGTACGGCTTTTACTGGACCATGTACCCCTTCATCTGGGTGCTGAACGAGAGCGCCAACATGGTGCTCAAGCTGGCCGGCCTGTCCGGCAAGGGCAGCCACGACAGCCACTATTCGGTCGACGAACTGAAGCTGATCCTGCGCACCAGCCAGCCGGGCGAAAAGTTCAACAAGGATGAGCGCAACATCCTGGCCCACTCGCTGGATTTCAGCGACCTGGCCGTATCCGACCTGATGCGTCCGATTAACGAGGTGATCGGCCTGTACGCCAACCGCCCGCTGAACGACAACCTGCAAACCATGCTGCGCAACCGCTTCAGCCGCTACCCCTACTACGACAAGGATGGCGAGACGGTGCTCGGCGTGGTGCACCTGAAGGACCTGTTCTTCGCCCAGCAGTCGGGCAAGCCGGTGACCGACCTGGTGCCCTTCCTGCGGCCGGTGGAGACGATCTCGGCCCGCACGCCGGCGCTGGAGCAGTTCCGCCGCTTCCGCGACGGCGCGCCGCATTTCGCGCTGATCGGCGAGAAGGGCAAGCGTCCGCTGGGCTTCATCACGCTGGACAACCTGCTGGGCGCGATGGTCGGCGAGATCCACGACGAGTTCCGCCTCAACGAGAACGACTGGCTCAAGCAGCCCGACGGCACGCTGGTCGGCAAGGCCAGCCTGCCGATCTTCTCGCTCGAGCGCACACTGGGCATCGACATCGAAAACGAGGAGCTCGGGCTGGAAGAGGTAGAATCGGTGGGCGGCCTGATTATGCTGAAACTGGGCGATATCCCGAAACAGGGCCAGCGCATCAGTTTCCGCGGTTTCGACATCGTCGCCAAGAAAATGAACGGCCCGCGTATCCTGCTGGTCAAGGTCATCCCGAAGGATGACACCGAGGACAACGCCGACCTGGATTAACCCGGTAGGAGGCACTGTGCTGAGGCGTTCGATCCTGTGCTGTACCCTGCTCTGCCTTGCCGGCGCGCCAGGCGCGGCGCCGGCCGGCGAATGCGGGCATCTGCGTGTCTCCTTCTACGAGGACGGCGCATTGTTCTACCGGGGTCCCGACGGCAGCTGGACCGGCATCGACAAGGACGTGGTCGACGAACTGGCGCGCCGGCTGGGTTGCACCATCGAAGCCAGCGTCGATTCGCGGGTGCGCATCTGGGCCGGCTTGAACGCCGGCACCATCGATATGTCGGTGTCCGCCATCCCGCTACCCGAGCGGGAAAAAATCGGCCCCATCATCCCCTACATGATCGGACGCAATTACGTCCTGCTGCACAAGGACCTGAGCGCGCGCGTCACCAGCATGGAAAGCTTCCTCGCCGATCCACATTACAAGATCGCGGTGGTCAAGAGCTACAAGCACGGCAAGGCTTACGAGGCGTGGCTGGCGCAGCTGCGCGCCCAGGGCCGCGTGTTCGAGACGGCCGATCATCTTTCCATGCTGCGCCTGTTCAAGCTGGGGCGCGTGCAGGCCGTCATGGCGACGCCGACCACCTGGTATCCGCTGGTGAAACAGGAGCAGCTGGCCGGCACCTACAGCGTCATGGACTGGCGGCCCAAGGACAACATCGTCTCCGGACTGATCCTGTCGCGTCGGCGCATCGACGAAGCCACGGCGGCCCGCTTCAGCCAGGCGGTGCGGGCAATGCGCGATGACGGCACGCTGAGGCGCATCTTCACCCGCCACACCGACGCCGAGCGCGCCGCGCAGATGGTCAATTTCTAGGTGCCCTTGGTCCAGTTTTGCAGCAGGCCCAGGCCCACCGCCAGCAAGGTCGGGCCGATGAACAGGCCGACAAAGCCGAACGCCAGCACGCCGCCCATCACGCCCAGCAAGACCAGGATGAACGGCAGGCTGCTGCCGCGGCTGATCAGCATGGGCTTGACCACGTTGTCGACGCCGCTGATCAGGAACATGCCCCATACCAGCATGAAGATGCCCCAGCCGGTACGGCCTTCGTTGAACAGCCAGATCGCCGCGCCGCCCCAGATCAGCGGCGGGCCGACCGGCACCAGCGAGAACAGGAAGGTCGCCACCGACATCAGCGCGACGGCCGGCACGCCGGCGATCAGGAAGCCGATGGCGGCCACGCCGGCCTGCGCCAGCGCGGTGCCGAGCAGGCCGTACATCACGCCGCGCACGGTGCGGCTGACGGTATCGGCCACGGCCACGCTTTGCGCGCCGATCAGTTTATCCATGCCGGTGGCCAGCGCCGCCAGCATGGCGTGGCCGTCGCGGTACAGGAAGAAGCTGACGAACACCGCCAGGCTGACCTGCGCCACGCCGCTGCCCAGCACCATGCCGCCGCCCAGCAGGAAGCGGCGCGCCGGCTCCAGCAGGTTCTTGGCGACGTTCAGCAATTCCTCGCGGCTGCCCAGCAGCTTGCGCAGATAGGTGTCGGCAGCTTCGCCGAGCACCGGAATATCCTTCAGCCACGACGGCGGCACCAAGGTGCCGCTATCGATGCCGGCCTTGATCTGGTCGTAGAAATCGGAGGCGTTGTCGGCCACGTTCCAGGTCACCAGCGCCAGCGGCAGGATGATCAGCAGGGTCAGGCCCAGGCTCATGGTGGCGGCGGCCAGCGCGCGGCGCTGCTTGCATCTGGCCAGCAGGCGCTCGTACAAGGGCCAGCTGGAGATGGTGATGGCGGTGGCGAACAGGATCGCGGCCAGGAACGGCCGCAGCACGGTCAGGCAGCCGATCACCAGCAGGACGACGGCCGCGAGGCGGGTATAGGGTTGGAAGCGCTGTCGCATGCGCCCCGCCTCAGGAGGACAGGGACAACAACTGCTTCACGTCATGCACCAGCGGCGCCGGGCCCTGCCCGCTGCGCACCAGCAGGCGGATCTTGCCCTGCTTGTCGAACACATAGCTGGCGGCGGTGTGGTCCATCGAATAGCTGCCCGGCGTCTTGCCCTCCACCTTGGCGTAGAACACCTTGAAATCCTTGCCGACGGCGGCGGTCTGCTCGGGCGTGCCGTACAGGCCGAGGAAACGCTTGTCGAAGGCCGGCACATATTGCGCCAGCAGTTCGCGCGTGTCGCGCTCCGGGTCGACGGTGACGAACAGCACCTGCACCTGGTCGGCCTGCGGACCCAGCTCCTTCATCACGGCCGACATCTCGGCCATCGTGGTCGGGCAAACGTCCGGGCACTGGGTATAGCCGAAGAACATGATGACGACCTTGCCCCTGAAATCGGCCATGGTGCGCGGCTTGCCGTTATGGTCGGTCAGCGCGAAGTCCTTGGCGAAGGCGGCGCCGGTCAGGTCGGTGTTCTTGAATTCCAGCCGGGGGGCAGGCTTCTCGCCGCAGGCGGCCAGCAATACGGACAGGGCCACCAGGGCCAGGGCGAGGAGTTTTTTCATCAGATCTTGAAGTAGTGGTCCACCAGCAGCGCTGCGAACAGCAGCGACAGGTAGATGATCGACCAGGTGAAGGCCTTGCGGGCCACCAGGTCGGTGTAGTGGCGGTAGATTTTCCACGCGTGGCGCAGGAACACGGCGTTCAGCACGATGGCGCAGGCCAGGTAAATCAGGCCGCTCATGTGCACCACGTACGGCAGCAAGGTGGTGGCGGCCAGCGCGATCGAATACAGCCAGACGTGGAACTGCGTGAACTGCATGCCGTGCGTGACGGGCAGCATCGGCAGGCCGGATTTGGCGTAGTCGTCGCGGCGGTACAGGGCCAGCGCCCAGAAGTGCGGCGGGGTCCAGACGAAGATGATCATCACCAGCAGCCAGGCCTGCATCGGCACGTCGTTGGCGACGGCGGCCCAGCCCAGTGCCGGCGGCATCGCGCCGGACAGGCCGCCGATGACGATGTTCTGCGGCGTGGCCGGCTTCAATATCATGGTGTAGATGATGGCGTAACCGACGAAGGTGACGAAGGTCAGCCACATCGTCAACGGGTTCACCAGCGAGTACAGGATCCACATGCCGGCGCCGCCGATGACGGCGGCGAAGACCACGGTCTGCGTGACGGTGATGTCGCCCAGCGCCATCGGGCGGCGGGCGGTGCGCGCCATGCGGGCGTCGATTTCGCGCTCGGCCAGGCAGTTGACGGCGAACGCGGCGCCGGCCAGCAGCCAGATGCCCGCCGTGGCGGCGATCAACACGTGCCAGTCCGGCATGCCATCGGTGGCCAGGAACATGCCGATCACGGCACAGAATACGGCCAGCTGCGTCACGCGGGGCTTGGTCAGCGCCCAGTACTGTGAAGCGCGGCTGGCGGGTTTGGAGATGGTTTGAGTGGTCATTGGCGTTGCTTGGTGAACTGGGCTTGCCCGAAACCGGCGCCTGAGGCTGCCTTTTTGGCAAGATCGTACTGGTACTTAGCCTTGTAGTTTAACATGGTAAGCAGCAGGACCAGCATCGCCGCCCCGGCGTTGTGCAGCACCGCGATGGCCAGCGGGAAGCTGAGGAAGATGGTGGCGATGCCGCTGGCGATCTGCACCGCCAGCGTGATGGCGATATTGCGCGCGGTCCGGTGCAGCGCCGCGTGCTCCCACGCGCGCCAGGCCGTGTAGCCGGCCACCAGCGCGACGATGAAGCCGAAATTGCGGTGCACCCAGTGGATCGCCGTCAGCGCGGCAAACGGCAGGTAGTGGCCGGCCGCGGTCTTGCCCAGCTCGCGCCACAGGGTGAAGCCGTGTTCGAAGTCCATGTCCGGCACCAGCTTGCCGCCGCACAGAGGGAAATCGGTGCAGGCCAGCGTGGCGTAGTTGGTGCTGGTCCAACCACCCAGCGCCAGCTGCACCAGCAGCAGCGCGGCCGAGGCGCCGGCCAGCAGGCGGATGTTGCGCATCGCCGGCGGCGAGGCCGTCACCGTGCGCACCGGCGAGATCAGCTGGTTCTGGCGGCCGCCGTACCAGGCCAGCAGCGCCAGCAGGCCCATGCCCAGCAGCAGGTGGGTGGTGACGATCACCGGCTGCAGCTTCAGCGTGACGGTCCAGGCGCCGAACGCGCCCTGCAGGCAGACAAAGCCGAACAGCAGCGCCGGCAGCCACGGCGCATATTCCGGCCGTGTGCCTTTCGACTTGCGCCACTGATAAATGGATTGCGCCAGCATCGCCACGATCAGCACGCCGATCGTCATCGCCAGGTAGCGGTGGATCATCTCGATCCAGGCCTTGACCACGGTCACCGGGCCGGTCGGCAGCAGCGCTTCGGCCGCCGTGATCTGCTCATGCGCGAGGAAGGGATTGGCGGCGCCGTAGCAGCCCGGCCAGTCCGGGCAGCCGAGGCCGGAATCGGTCAGCCGCGTGAAGGCGCCGAACACGATCAGGTCGAAGGTCAGGAACACGCTGACCCAGACCAGCTTGCGGTACTTGTTGGCGTCGGACGAGGTCCACACCAGCGACAGCGGCAGCAGCGCGACCAGCAGCGCGGTCACGGCCATTTGGGCGATGGTGGTCGAGTGCATAGCCGGTCAGCCTATCGCCGAAGCCTTCAGCAGCTTGCTGATGTCCTTGTGGACCTTCTTCACCTTCTCGGTGTCGCTGGAGACGGCCCCTTTCGGGAAGCGCATCATCAGGTTGCCCAGCGGGTCGATCAGGTAGACGTGGTCGGACGCGCGGTCGCCGGCGCCTGGCTCCAGCGGCAGCCACTTGTCGATCACGGCGGCCGGCGCGCGCAGCATGCGGGTGCCGTCGTTGACGCGCATCAGCAGCGTGTCGAGCGGCTGGTCGTCGGTGATCATCCACACCCGCTCGATGCGCTCCATCTCCTTGCCCTGCATGGTGCGCAGCTGGCGCATCGCGAACAGCTGGTCCTGGCAATCCTGCCGGCAGTCGGACGGGCCGACCTTCAGCATGATCCACTTGCCCTTGTAGTTCTCCAGCGTGGCGGGCTTGCCGTCCAGCGTGGTGCTGGCCATGGCCGGGATCGGATGCTCGCGCGGATCGATCAGCGCGCCGAAGTTGGTCACCCCGCCCTTGGGCTTGATGACGTAATAAGTAAGGTAGGAGCCGACCAGCGGCGCCGCGCAGACGGCCAGCACCAGCAACAGCTTCCAACGCCCACGGCTTTGATTACTTTTGTTTTCCACGTCTGAATCCGTTCACTACAAAGAAGATAACCGCCATCGCCGACAGTGCGTACCACTGGAAGGCGTAGCCCTGATGTTTTTCCACGCCCAGCGACGGCGCCGGCCAGCCGCGCACCATCCGCGCATCGTCGCCGGCCGGCTTGGCCGGGCTCGTCTGCAGGACCACGAAAGGCTGCATGGTCAGGCCGCTGTCCTTGGCCACCTGCAGCGGATCGGCGTTCTGCACGATGGCTTTCGGCGTCAATACCGGTGTCTTGCCCAACTCCATCACGTGACCGGCATCCAGCCGCGCCGTGCCTTCCAGCGTGACGGTGCCGGCCGGCGTGGCGTAGACCGGCAGTTTGGCGCGGTCGGCCGCGTCGCGCGGCAGCCAGCCGCGCGCCACCAGCACGTGCATGTTCGATCCCGCAATTTTAAACGGCATCAGCAGATAAAAACCCGAGCGGCCGTCCGACGGACGGTTGTCCAGGTACAGCGGCCAGTCGGCGACAAATTCGCCGGTGACGGACACGCGACGGAACTCCACCGCCTCGGCCGCCAGCGGCGCGCCGTCGAGCAGCATCGGCGCGCTGGCGTTGCCCTGCGCCAGCTTGGCCTGCAGCACGATCTTTTGCGCCGCGCGGCGCTGCTGCCAGTTGCCCAGCTGTATGCCGAGCGTGACCACCAGCACGGTCGCCACGAAAGGGATCAGTTTAAAACGGAACGCAATACCCATTACAATGGAACCCCAATCAAACCATCTACCGGTCCTGCCATGAAAATTGCTGTCGCCATCGCGTTTATCCTGATCATCGGCAGCCTGGCTTCCGCCTTCTTCTTCCTGATGCGCGACAAGGGCAAAAGCAACAACACCGTGCGCGCGCTGGCGGTGCGGGTCGGATTGTCGATCGCCCTGTTCGCCGCGCTGCTGATCGCGCACAAACTCGGTTACATCCAGCCGACCGGCATCCGCGGCTAACTCAGTTGCTAAAAAAAATAGCCGCATCCGGGACGGTCCCGCATGCGGCTTTTTCTTCAGCGCCGCAGCAACATCGCTGCGGCATTATATCGTTGTTACAGCCAGTAGACGACGACGTACAGGCCGAGCCAGACGACGTCGACAAAGTGCCAGTACCAGGCCGCGCCTTCGAAGGCGAAGTGATGGTCTGCCGTAAAGTGGCCGCGCAGCACGCGCACCAGCACCACCGACAACATGATCGCGCCCATCGTCACGTGGAAGCCGTGGAAACCGGTCAGCATGAAGAAGGTCGAGCCGTAGATGCCCGAGGTCAGCTTCAGGTTCAGTTCGGTGTAAGCGTGGTGATACTCAAAGGCCTGGAAGCCCATGAAGATCGCGCCCAGGGCGATGGTGGCGAACAGCCAGAACGCCGTCTGCGCACGGTGGCCGGCGCGCAGCGCGTGGTGCGAGATGGTCAGCGTCAGGCCCGAGGTCAGCAGCAACGCGGTGTTGATGGTCGGGATAGGGAACGGACCCATGGTCTTGAATTCCTGCACGGTGCCGGCAGGACCGACGTTACCCCAGTGCGCGGCGAAGTCAGGCCAGATGAACTTGTGGTCCAGGTCGCCCAGCCAAGGCATGGTGATCGTGCGGGCATAGAACAGCGCGCCGAAGAAGGCGCCGAAGAACATCACCTCCGAGAAGATGAACCAGGCCATCGACCAGCGGTAGGAGTGGTCGACGCGCTGGCCGTACTGGCCGCTCTCGGATTCCTTGATGGCCTCGCCGAACCAGAAATACAGCACGGCGATAATCGATGCCAGGCCAATATAGTTCACGACTGGGCCCCACGAAGCATCATTGACCCAGGCCGAAGCGCCGATCATGGTGGTCAGCAGGGACATGCCTGCCAGCAGCGGCCATTTGGATGGACCAGGCACGAAATAGTACGGTGCCGCGGCGTTATGTGAACTCATCTTCATCTCCCTAAATCAACTTTATTCGAGAATGCTACGTTTTACTTTAAAACTACAAACTTGACGATCGTGATCAGCAGTCCGATAAAGCAGGCCACGCCGATCAATGCCGCGATGATGATGTGCACCGGATTCAATTTCGCCGAATCGGTGTCGAAATCGCTCTTGCGGCGCAGGCCGAAAAACGACCAGAACACCGCCTTCATCGAATACATGAACGACGCCTGTTTCTTTTCCTCTTGCATGGCGCTCACCTTTACTTGGATGCGGTCTTGTCCAGACCGCCCACCTCGAAGAAGGTGTACGACAACGTAATCGTCTTCACGTCCCTCGGCAGCGCCGGATCGATGAAGAACACCACCGGCATCTGCCGCGCCTCGTGGGGTTTCAAGCTCTGCTGCTTGAAGCAGAAGCACTCGACCTTCTTGAAGTGCGGCATCGCGCTTTGCGGTGCGTAGCTCGGTATCGCCTGCGCGCTGACTTCGCGGTTCTGGGTGTTGACCACCTCGTACATCACCGTCGCCAGCTCGCCCGGATGCACGGTCATGCTGTGCGTCACCGGACGGAAACGCCACGGACCTTGCGCATTGCCGTCAAACTCGATCGTCACGTCGCGCGTCTTGTCGACCTGCGTGTTCGTATCGGCGCTGACCGTGCCGTCCTTCTGCGTCAGCACGTTGATGCCCAGCGCTTCGCAGATCTGGCGGTAGAACGGGTTCAGCGCGTACGCAAACCCGAACATCAGCACCGCCACCACGATCAGCTTGCCCAGCAGCGTGCGGTTCAGCCCGCCGGTTTCCTTGTCTTCGCTCACGTCGTCAGCTCAGCCACATCCGTTTAACGAACACGGACAGGAAAAAGAACAGTGCCACGCCGGCCAACAGCAGGCCGGTCCTTGCGTTATTCGGCTTCTTCTGTTCGCCCATGATTACTTGAACTGCGGTGGCGTTTCAAAGGTGTGGAACGGTGCTGGCGAAGGCACAGTCCATTCCAGGCCTTCGGCGCCGTCCCATGGCTTCGCTTCGGCTTTCTTGCCGCCGCGGATGGTCGGCAGGATCACGAAGAACAGGAAGAACACTTGCGACAGGCCGAAACCGAAGGCGCCGATGGAGGCGATCATGTTGAAGTCCGTGAACTGCGCCGAGTAGTCGGCGTAGCGGCGCGGCATCCCTGCCAGACCCAGGAAGTGCATCGGGAAGAAGGTGACGTTGAACGTGATCAGCGACAGCCAGAAGTGGGTCTTGCCCATGGTTTCGTTGTACATGTGGCCGGTCCATTTCGGCGACCAGTAGTAGAAGCCTGCGAACAGCGCGAACAGCGAACCGGCCACCAGCACGTAGTGGAAGTGCGCCACCACGTAGTAGGTATCCTGCAGCTGGATGTCGATCGGGGTCACGGCCAGGATCAGGCCGGTGAAGCCGCCGATGGTGAACACGAAGATGAAGCCCACGGCGAACAGCATCGGGGTTTCGAAGGTCATCGAACCCTTCCACATCGTGGCGATCCAGTTGAACACTTTAACGCCGGTCGGCACCGCGATCAGCATGGTCGCGTACATGAAGAACAGCTGCGAGGTCACCGGCATGCCGGTGGTGAACATGTGGTGGGCCCAGACGATGAACGACAGGATGGCGATCGACGCCGTGGCGTACACCATCGAAGCGTAGCCGAACAGCTGCTTGCGGGCGAAGGCCGGCAGGATCTGCGAGACGATGCCGAACGCCGGCAGAATCATGATGTAGACCTCTGGGTGGCCGAAGAACCAGAAGATGTGCTGGTACATGACCGGGTCGCCGCCGCCGGCGGCGTTAAAGAACGAGGTGCCGAAGTGGCGGTCGGTCAGCGTCATGGTGATCGCGCCTGCCAGGACCGGCATCACGGCGATCAGCAGGTAGGCGGTGATCAGCCAGGTCCAGCAGAACATCGGCATTTTCATCAGCGTCATGCCGGGAGCGCGCATGTTCAGGATGGTGACGATGATGTTGATCGAACCCATGATCGACGAGGCGCCCATCAGGTGCATCGCGAAAATCGCCATGTCCATGCCCGGGCCCATCTGGGTCGACAGCGGAGCGTACAGCGTCCAGCCGGCCGCGGTGGCGCCGCCAGGGACCAGGAACGAGGTCGCCAGCAGGATCGCCGCAGGTGGCAGCAGCCAGAACGAGAAGTTGTTCATGCGCGCGAAGGCCATGTCCGACGCGCCGATCTGCAGCGGGATCATCCAGTTGGCGAAGCCGACGAAGGCCGGCATGATCGCGCCGAACACCATCACCAGGCCGTGCATGGTGGTCAGCTGGTTGAAGAACTCAGGCTGGAAGAACTGCAGGCCCGGCTTGAACAGCTCGGTGCGGATCATCAGTGCCAGCACGCCGCCCGAGAGCAGCATGATGAACGAGAACCACAGGTACAGCGTACCGATGTCTTTGTGATTGGTGGCAAACAACCAGCGCGACAAACCATGGGGATGGTCGTGAGCGTGATCGTGATCGTGTGCGTGATCCAAGGTGCTAGTGCTCATTTGTAACGCTCCTGATTACTTACGTGCAGCCACAACTTCGGCTGGTTGAACGATGTTTTCGGCGGCCTTGTTCGACCAGCTATTACGGGTGTAGGTGATGACAGCCGCGATATCCGTATCCGACAGTTGCTTCCAAGCCGGCATTTCGGCGGAGAATTTGCCGCTCTTCTTGCCGTGCAGCAGAACGTTGATCTGTTCAGCCTTGGGACCGTTGACCACTTCCGAGCCGTCCAGCGGTGCGAACGCGCCAGGCACGCCCTTGCCGTTGGCCTGGTGGCAGACCACGCAGTTGGCGCCGTAGACTTTTTCGCCCTTGGTTTTCAGCTCGTCGATGGTCCAGGTCTTGTTTGGATCGTCGGCCAGCGCGGCCATTTCTTTTTTCTTGCCATCGACCCAGGTCTTGTACTCGGCGTCGGTGACGACCTTGACCACGATAGGCATGAAGGCGTGTTCCTTGCCGCACAGCTCGGAGCAGTAGCCGCGATAGGTGCCGGTGTGTTCCGCCTTGAACCAGGTGTCGCGCACGAAACCGGGGATCGCATCCTGCTTGACGCCGAAGGCCGGGATCGACCACGAGTGGATCACGTCGTTGGCGGTGGTGACCATGCGGATTTTCTTGTTGACCGGAACCACGACTTCGTTGTCGACTTCCATCAGGTAGTTGTCGCCGCGCTTCTCGGTCGGCTCGAAGCCGGGAGAGCCCACTTGCGCGCGCGGGGTCGACAGGTTGGACAGGAAGGAGATGCCTTCGCCGTCGCCTTTCAGGTAGTCGTAACCCCATTTCCACTGCATGCCGGTCACTTTGATGGTGATGTCGGCGTTGGAGGTGTCTTTCATGCCGACCACGGTGCGGGTCGCAGGCAATGCCATGCCGATAACGATCAGGAACGGCACCACGGTCCAGGCGATCTCGACCGCGGTGGATTCATGGAAGGTGGCTGGCTTGTGGCCCAGCGACTTGCGGTGCTTGAAGATGGAGTAGAACATCACGCCGAACACGCCGACGAAGATGACCAGGCAGACCAGCATCATCCAGGTGTGCAGGCTGTAGATTTCGGACGCGATCTGGGTCGCTGGAGGCTGCAGGTTCAGTTCCCCTGCCACCGGGCCGCCGGTACCGCCGGTTGCCGCAGCGTAGGTACCCGTCGCGGTCGCCGCCGTGTCAGCCGCCCACGCTGGGATACTTGCCGCCATTACCGACAGCCCGAGCATCAACGATTGAAGTCGCTTCGCATGTTTCATGTTTTCCCCAACCACCCAAGAAATTAAAATATTTTTTTAACGACTCCGGATTTCGGTGAACTGAACCGGCGCCGCTCCTTAAACAACTTCAGGCCCCATGCCAGTCCCGTCTGAAAAAATCTTCATGACGCGACCCCGGCGGGACCTTGCGGCCTTTCACCTCGTCCCCAGATACTGCCCTGTGACAACGCAAAAGCCTGATTCTGCTTAATTCAAATGCTCGTTCGTGCTCGTTTCTGCCCGCATGCACCTCAGGTCGCTGGTTTATAGCTGGCGACGTGACATGCTGGCAAAATTAGTCAATGATTATATATAACAACAACGTCCCACATCAAGAAATAATCCAATCCGCAACTATGGCATAGCCCGGGGAACCACACTGTAACCGCAAACCCGCTACTGGCGCGGCTTTCGTGGTAAGTCAAAGCGGATGATCGCCTCGCCTTTGGACGTCATCCGGGGCGCCGGACGGAAGGCGTGGCCATAAATCACCTCGAAAGTCAGGCCCAGCTTGCCATCCGGCCGGCGTCCGCGCTCCAGCGCGTCCAGCATGCGGCGCCATGCCTGCCTGCCCATCAAGCCCCGCCGCAGCGTGCCCAGCGGATTGCCGCCCAGCGCGCGCACGTCGGCCAACAGGGCTTGCGGCGTGTCGTAGGTGACGGTGATGACTTCCATGTCCAGCACCGGTGTCGAAAAGCCAACTTCCACCAACTGGTCGCCAAAATCGTGCATATCCACGAAAGGCAGCGTGTGCTGGGCCAGGTCGGCCTCGGCAAAGGCAGCCCTCAGCTCGCGGAAAGTGTCCGGCCCGAAGCAGGAAAACATCAGCAGGCTGTTCACCCGCAGCACGCGGCGCCACTCGGCGAACACGCGGTCCGGCTGCGGATGCCAGTGCAGGGCCAGGTTGGACCAGACCAGGTCGACCGAGTTCGGCCCCAGCGGCAGATCGGCGAAATCGCCGCAGACCAGGTCCACGCCTGTCTTGGCCGGCAACAATTTGCTCAACAACTGGTTCAGCGAGGATTGTTTCGCAACCGGCCCCTGCGCCGCAAGCACCATCGCCTCGGCGGCGTCGATACCGAGTATTTGCGCTGCGGGATAAGATTTCTGCAACAGTGGCAGATCGGCACCGGCGCCGCAGCCGGCGTCGAGCACGCGCTGCGGTGCAATTTTGATCAGTTCCAGGCGGTCGAACATGCGCGACGATATTTCCCGGCGCAGGAAATCGGAGGGCTGGATGCGTTCGGGACGGCCAAACAGGGCGCGCACGCGCTCCTGGTCGATCGGCGCGCTTAATTTGGGGGGATTTGCGGGGACTTGCATGGTCGATAAGCGTGTAATGCGATAATGCGGCAGTGTACATGGTTGAAGGCAAAAGCGTGATCGAGCTCCCGACTCACCACACGATACGCCGGCTGCTGGGCCGCGCCAGCGGCGGCTTGCTGCGCGCGCTGCTGCCGCTGTCCTGTTCGCTGTGCGCCGCCGACAGCGACGACCTGCTCTGCCCCGGATGCGCTGCCCAATTTTTCGGCAGCGATGCCGCCGTCCCGCGCTGCCCGTGCTGCGCCAACCCGCTGCCCGCGGGTGCCGACAAGCAGCTGTGCGGCGCCTGCCGCAGCCACCGGCCGGCCTTCGACGTCACGCTGGTGGCGGCCGATTACGCGATGCCGATCGACCAGCTGGTGCTGCAGCTGAAATTCGGCCACCGCCTCGCGTTGGCGACGCTGTTCGCCCACCTGCTGCGCGACGCCGTCCTGCAGCAACCCGGCTTTGCGCTGCCCGCGCTGCTGTGCCCGGTCCCACTCGGCCCCCGCCGGCTGGCCGAACGCGGCTACAATCAGGCCTTGGAAATCGCCAGGCCGCTGGCGCGCAGCCTGGGCGTCGCGCTGCACCCGCGCCTGGCCGTGCGCATGCGCGACACGACGGCCCAGAGCAGCGTCGCCCCCGACCAGCGCCAGCAGAATATCGCCGGCGCCTTCGCCATACCGGACGCGGCCCTGGTGGCGGGCCGCCACATCGGCATCGTCGACGACGTCATGACCAGCGGCCGCACCTTGAACGAACTGGCGGCAACATTGAAGCGCCACGGCGCCGCGCGCGTGAGCAACCTGGTGTTTGCCCGCACGCCGCCCCATTGAACCGATAGAGGAGAATCACCTTGTTTCACGTCGTACTAGTCCAGCCGGAAATTCCACCCAACACCGGCAACGTCATCCGCCTGTGCGCCAACACGGGCGCCCAGCTGCACCTGATCGAGCCGCTGGGCTTTCCGCTGGAGGACTCCAAGCTCAAGCGCGCCGGACTGGATTACCACGAGTACGCCCAGATGAAGGTGCACAAGGATTGGCCAGCCTTCCTGGCCGAGGTGCAGCCCGATCCGGCCCGCATGTACGCGATGACCACGCATGGCTCCTCGCCGTTCGCCAACGCCAGCTTCCAGCCCGGCGACGTATTCGTGTTCGGCTCCGAAACGCGCGGCCTCGACCCGGCCTTCCGCGAAACCTTCCCGCCGGCCCAGCGCATCCGCCTGCCGATGCGCCCCGACAACCGCAGCCTGAACCTGTCGAACACGGTTGCCGTGGTGGTGTTCGAAGCCTGGCGCCAGAACGGCTACGCCGGCGGCGCCTGATACGCCGCAGCGGGCCGCCGCTCGGCGTGCAGCCACACCGACCACGCGACGCCGGCCACCAGCAGCACGATCGCCAGCCATTCCAGCGTATGCGGTGCCCGGCGCTGGTAGAGATAACCGTACAGCAGCCCGAACAGCACTTCGAACAGCAGCAGCTGGCCGGACAAGGTCACCGGCACGCGGCGGCTGGCGATGTTCCACAACTGGTTGCCGATCACCGACGCCGCCGTCGCCACCAGGGTAATCACCAGCCAGAAATGCAGCCAGTCGCGCGGCGGGGCGGCGGCCCTGGATGTCGCCAGCCAGAGCACCGGCGCCAGCAAAAGTGCGACGAGCCCGCTGCTGATGCCGTACAGCCCCGACCACTCGGCGCTGCTGAAGCGAGGGTTGCGCTTGAGGAAGCGTGCGTTGTCGACCGCATACCAGGTCCAGCAGACCAGCGCGCCGAACGCGCACAGCATGCCCGCGGCCAACGTCGGCCATGCGGCGACGCCCTCGCCCCGCGAAAACACTTCGACGTTGATGCACACCATGCCGGCCACCACCAGCAGCAGCGGCCACGCCAGCACACGCAAGGACACCGCGCCATGATCGCGCCGCCCGAGCAAGGTGACACTCAGCGGCAGCAAGCCGATCACCAGCGAAGCACCGGCGACGCCGGCCAGCTGCACGCCGCAAGACAGCAGCAGGTAATAGACGATATTGCCGGCCAGCGCGTGGCGCAGCAGGACCAGATAATCGGACGGCATCAGCCGCCGCAGCAGTCCCGCCAGGCGCGGCGCCAGCAGCACCAGCATGATCAGCCCGTAGGCCAGGTAGCGCCCCAGCGCCAGTTCCAGCGGAGAAAAGTCCCCCAGCCACTTCGGCATCACGAAGATCGTGCCCCACATCGCCCCGGCCGCCAGGCCGCACAACACGCCATACCACATAACGCCTCCTGTCATCGAAGCGGTGATTGTCGGCGCGGACTGCCGGGAAGGATTGTGCGGGACTAGCGGATTTTTGTCTGATCCTGCCGTTCGCGCTTCCGATAGGCCAGCGGCGTGACATCCAGCGCGCGGCGCATCGCATGGGTCAGCGCGCTCTGGTCGGCGTAGCCGGCCGCCGTCGCCAGCTGGGCGATAGGCAGATCGGTTTCCGCCAACTGCCGGCACACCCAGCGCAGACGCATGTCGGTCAGCCAGGCCAGCGGCGTGGTCTGCAGCTCGTCGCGGAACACGCGGTGCAGGCTGCTGACACTCATGTGCGCGGCCCCGGCCATCGTCTCGGTGCTCCACGGCTGGCCGGGATGTGCCTCGATGCGGCTCAAAGCGGCCAACAGCCGTGAAGCCGGCCGGATCTCCTGTTGCGCCAGCGACTCCAGCAGCAGCGGGGTCCAGTTGGCCAGCAAGGCCGGGCTGGCGCCGGATTGCGCGCGCATCAGCGCGATGAAGTCGATCAGCTTGGCCGCCGGCGCGCTGATCGGCGCATACGGCCGCTCGGCCAGCCGTGCGGCGGTTGCCTCGGGCACGGCCGCCAGGTCGAAGTCCAGTATCAGCGATTGATTCGGTTCGCGGGAGAATTGCGTATGGACCAGGCCCGGCTCGATGAACGCAGCGCGCAGCGGGTGCGCGATGCCGCCGGCGCCGTCGATGTCCAGGGTCAGCTTGCCCTTCAGCGGCAGCACCAGCTGGGCGAAGCTGTGCACGCCCGCCGACGGTACGGCATCGTAGCTGCGGAGATCGATTTCGGTAGGCATGGTGCCGTCAGTTTAGCACCTCCGCCGTCAACGGAAATACAGCATGCGGGTGAAGAAGGTGTAGCCGGACTCCAGCCACATCAGCCAGGCCAGCACCAGCAGGCAGGCCGGCGGCGCCAGGATGGCGTACATCAGCGCCGCGCGCTCCCAGCGCAGGTGCATGAACACCGCCACGATCAGCCCGGCCTTGGCCATCATCAGCAGCAGGATCAGCGTCCAGCGCAGATAGCTTTCGACGTGGAAGAAGTCGACCAGGTAGGAAAACGTGCTGAGCACGAACAGCAGCAGCCACACCTTCAGGTACAGGCCGATCGGATGCGTGGTCGATTCCATGGCGCCCCCTACCAAAGATAAAACAGCGCAAAGATGAACACCCAGACCAGGTCGACGAAGTGCCAATACAGGCCGGCGATTTCGACGATGTCGTATTTTTCATAATGGCCGCGCCGCACCCGCGCCGCGATGATGCTCAGGTAGATCACGCCGGCCGTCACGTGCAGGCCGTGGAAGCCGGTGATCATGAAGAAGCAGGCGCCGAACTGCGCCGCGCCGTCCGGATTGACCCAGGGCCGCACGCCCTCGCCGATCAGCTTGCTCCATTCAAACGCCTGCATGCAGACAAAGGTCGCGCCCAGCGCGGCGGTCAGCAGCATCAACCGTGAGCACATCGCCCGCTCGCCCCGGTAGGCGTAGTTGACCGCCATCGCCATCGTGCCGCTGCTGGTGATCAGCACGAACGTCATGATGGCGATCAGTATCAGCGGCAGCTGCGTGCCGCCTATCGTCAGCGAAAACACCTCGCTGGGATTGGGCCAGGCCGCCGTGGTCGAGATGCGCACCGACATATAGCCGGTCAGGAAACTGCCGAAGATGAAGGTGTCGCTGAGTAGGAAGATCCACATCATCGCCTTGCCCCACGGCACGCGGAACGCCTCCCGGTCACCCGACCAGTCCGCCACCATGCCTTGCCAGCCTGCCGTCTTGTCGCTCATGGCGCGCCTCCGCAAATCTGCTGCACCAGTTCCGGCGTCAGCCAGAACAACAGCGCGAACATGAGCAGCCACAATCCCAGCAGGAAATGCCAGTAGCGTGCGCACAGCTGTATCGTCGCCACCCTGCCCGCCGCCCACGTTGCGACAACCAGGCCGCCGATCACGTGCAGGCCGTGCAGTCCGGTGATCAGGTAAAAGAAACTGTTGGCCGGATTGCCGTCCAACGCGAAGTTGGCCGCCATTATGGCTTGCCACGCCCATAGCTGCGAGGCCAGGAAGGCCAGTGAACACAGGCACGCCAAGCCATAGGCACGCCACGACACCGCCGTCTTGCCGCAGTCCGCCGCGCGCCACGCGCGCTGCCACGCAACGCTGGCCAGCGCCAGCAATGCCGTGCTGAGCCACAGCTGCCACGGCACGATCGGCAGCGGCCGCCAATCCGGCAGCCCCATGCGCATCACATAGGCCGCGCTGAACAGGAAGAACAGCATGGCGATCACGCCCATCAGCAGCCACAGGCCGGTGCGCCGGGCGGCGGTGCCGGCATGCCCGGTCACCAGGTAAAGACTGGAATTCATGGCGTGCTTTCCTCCTCGGACAGCTTGGCCGCGGCGCCCGCCGGCCGCCGCCGTGCCTCTTCGTCAGGTCCCTGGTTTTGCGGCAGGTAGTCGCTGTCGCCGTCCTGCCGGCCGTAGTCGTACGCGCCGCGATACACGACCGGCAGCTGCTCGCCCCAGTTGCCGTGCACCGGCGGCGTTTGCGGGGTTTGCCATTCGAGGCTGGCGGCGCGCCACGGATTGCCGCCGGCCACGCGCCCGCGCACCGCGCTCCAGCACAGGTTCAGCAGGAACAACAGCTGCGTCGCACCGACCACCAGCGCGACGATGGTGATGAACGCGTTCAGCGTCTGCGCAGATTCCGGAATGAACGAATAATTTTCATACGCATAGTAACGGCGAGGCATGCCGAGCAAGCCCAGGTAGTGCATCGGGAAGAAGATCAGGTAGGCGCCGATGAAGGTCACCCAGAAATGCACGCGGCCCAGCATGACGTCGTACATGCGCCCGCTGACCTTGGGAAACCAGTGATACAAACCGCCGAACACCGCCAGCACCGGCGACACGCCCATCACCATGTGGAAGTGCGCGACCACGAAGTAGGTGTTGGACAGCGGGATATCCACGCTCACATTGCCAAGGAACAGCCCGGTCAGCCCGCCGATGACAAAGGTGCTGATGAAGCCAACGGCAAACAGCATCGGCACCGTCAGGTGTATGTCGCCGCGCCACAAGGTCAACGTCCAGTTGTAGACCTTGAGCGCGGTCGGCACCGCGATGATCAGCGTGGTGGTGGCGAAGAAGAAGCCGAACAGCGGATGCATGCCGCTCACATACATGTGGTGCGCCCACACCACGAAGCTGAGTCCGCCGATGACGATGATCGCCCACACCATCATCCTGTAGCCGAAGATCTGCTTGCGCGCGTGCACGCTGATCAGGTCGGAAATGATGCCGAACGCCGGCAGCGCCACGATGTACACCTCGGGATGGCCGAAGAACCAGAACAGGTGCTGGAACAGCAGCGGACTGCCGCCCTGGTGCGGCAGGTGCTGGCCCATCGACACCACGGCCGGCATGAAGAAGCTCGTGCCCAGCGCCTTGTCGAACAGCATCATCACGCCGCTGACGAACAGCGCGGGGAAGGCGAACAGCGCCAGGATGGTGGCGGTGAAGATGCCCCATACCGTCAGCGGCATGCGCATCAGTGTCATGCCCTGGGTGCGCGCCTGCAGCACCGTGGTGACGTAGTTCAGCCCGCCCATCGTGGCCGCCGCGATGAACACCAGCAGCGATACCAGCATGACGACGATGCCCCATTCCGTGCCCGGCGTGCCCGGCAGGATGGCTTGCGGCGGATACAGCGTCCAGCCGGCGCCGGTGGGACCGCCCGGCACGAAGAAACTGCCCGCCAGTATCAGCACCGCCAGCAGGTAGAACCAGTAGCTCAGCATGTTCAGGAAGGGAAACACCATGTCGCGCGCGCCGACCATCAGCGGGATCAGGTAGTTGCCGAAGCCGCCCAGGAACAGCGCCGTCAGCAGGTACACCACCATGATCATGCCGTGCATGGTCATGAACTGGTAGTAGCGGCTGGCGTCGATGAAGGCGAACTTGCCGGGAAAGCCCAGCTGCAGCCGCATCAGGTCGGACAGTACCAGCCCCACCATGCCGATCGCCAGCGCCGTGATGGTGTACTGGATCGCGATCACCTTGTGGTCCTGGCTCCACACATAGCGCGTCCAGAAACTCTGGGGATGCCCGCCGCCGTAGCTCATCGTCGCCTCCTACTGCCTGATGGTCTTGATGTAGTCGACCAGTTGCCCAACCTCGGCCGGACTCAGCTGCTGAGCCGGCATGATGGGCTGATAGCCCTTGACGACGCGCGCGGCGGGATTGGTGATCGATTCCCGCAGATACGTCTCGTCCACGTGCACAGAGGCGCCGTCGTTCATGGTTTCGTTTTTGCCGAACAGGCCCTTCCACGTCGGCCCCACGCCGGGATTGCCGTCCACGCTGTGGCAGGCCGCGCAGCCGCGCGACTGCGCCAGCAGCCGGCCCTGTTTGCCGGGCTCGTCGCCGCCGGCCGACACCGCCGACATCCGCGCGGTAAACGTCGGCTGCGCCTCCAGCCAGGCCTGGTAGGCCGGGCCGTCGTCGACCACCACGTAGCTGCGCATGTTGAAATGGCCGATGCCGCACAGCTGCGCGCACATCACCTCGAACTTGCCGGTCCGCGAAGGCGTGAACCAGAACGACGTCACCATGCCCGGCACCATGTTCATGCGGGTGCGGAATTCCGGCACGTAGAAATCGTGCAGCACATCCTGCGCGCGCAGCAGCACGCGCACCGGCCGGCCGACAGGAATATGCACTTCCTGTCCCTCGACCAGCAGGTCGTCCTGGCCGCTGGGATCGGCCGGATTCAGGCCATAGGGATTGCTGTTGTTGATGAAGCGCACGTCGGTACTGCCCAGCTTGCCGTCCTTGCCGGGCAGGCGGTAGTGCCACTGCCACTGCTGGCCCAGCACTTCAAACACCATCGCATGGGCCGGCGGATCGATCAGCTTGGCGTATACCGACAAGCCCGGCGCCAGCATCGCGATGATGCCCACCGTGGTGGCGCCGACCAGCCACCACTCCAGTTTTGTACTGCCATGCGCGGCGGCCGCGCGCACGCCGTCCTGGTGCTTGAACGTCACCAGCGCATACGCCACGAACAGGTGGATGACGACGAACAGCAGGCCGGTGATGGCAAAGGTCAGCAGCAGCGCGTCATCCATCTGCTGCCAGTTCGACGCGATAGGCGTCAGCCACCACGGACTCATGTAATGAAATTCCAGGGCGCCAACTACGATCAGTATCAATACGAGAGCTAACGCCATGGCCTCTTCCTGAAGCTAGCGCGGCCGGCTCGGCCGTTCCAGCTTGAGATAAATGAAGGCTGCGGCCATGCCGAAAATGACATGGGCAATGGCCGTCGGCCACCCTCGCAGCGCTACGAACCATGTATAGACCGCGGCCATGCCATAAAAGTTCAGCGCATAGAGCAGCAATCCGAACACGGCGCCGGCGGCCAGCGCCAGGCCCATGCTGGAATCAAGACGGAACGGCGCGATGATGGCGGCCAGCACGACACCGAACGCTACGCCCAGCGAGTAGTGCACCAGCAGCGCGGCGACGGTGACGCCGAGACTGTAGCCGCTGCCCTGCAGCGCGTCCCAACCCATCACCAGCGCGGCGATCATGTGGGTCGCCAGCCAGGGATCGTCGCTGCCGGTCGCGGCCAGCCAGATCGGCTCGAGCAGCATCAGCACGCCGCCGGCGCCGAAGCCCGCCACCGCAGCGGCGGCCCAGTCCGGCAGGCGCGCCTGCCAATGATGTGATTGCAGATGCAGTTCCATGATGTCTCCTCCCCGGATACCTGTGCGGCATTCAGTCTAGGAGTTTTTTCAGGACCTGTCAGCCCGCGCACGACTCGAAAACGACAGCCATAAAGCGAGCGCGGCGGCGCCAAGCAGACTCGTGCAGACGGTGCTGGCGGCCACCAGCGCGGCCGGGTTGCGCAAGCCCAGCAGGTCGGCCGCGAACGCCAGCGACACTGTCGCGATCAGCTGGGCCGGACAGAGGAAGCGCAGCTGGCGAAAGGCGCGCGCGTCGCCGCGCCGCCAGAACTTGAGCGCGACGGCAAACGAGGGGCCCCACAGCACGCCGAGAAAAACCAGCGCGGCGAAGGCGGAGAGCAGGATGCGCATGAGGAACCTAAGGACGCTGGGCGCGCACCTTGGTCAGCAGCTTGGTGGTCGAGCGGTCATGCTCGAAATCGATGGCGATGGCCTGGCCGCCGTAGGCCAGCACGGCCTGGCCTTCCGGGATCGCATCCATCTGGTAGTCACCGCCCTTGGCGTAGATTTCCGGACGCGCCTGCTGCACCACTTCCAGCGCGGTGTCCTCGTCGAAATCGACCACCAGGCTGACCGACTCCAGCGCGGCCAGCACCGCCATGCGGTCGGCGCAGGTGTTGAGCGGACGGTCGTCGCCCTTGCCCAGCCGCTTGACGGAGGCGTCGGTGTTGGCCGCCACCACCAGCGAGGCGCCCAGCGCGCGCGCCTGCGCCAGGTAGGTCACATGGCCGCGGTGCAGGATATCGAACACGCCGTTGGTCAGCACCACCGGCTTGGGCAGCGCGGCCACGCGGGCGGCCAGTTGTTCACGGGTGCAGAGCTTGGTTTCAAATTGAGGCATCAGGTTTCTTTTCTACTTGGATTCTTCTTCGTCCGGCTCTTCGTCGATCTGCATGCTGAGCGAGTCGGCGCCGGCGGACGGACTGTTGTCGCCGGGTTCCTTGCGGTCGCCGCGCAGCTTGATCTGCAGGCGCAGGCCGTTGGCCGAGTCGGCGTTGCGGATCGCCTCTTCGTAAGCGATGTAGCCCTTATTATAAAGTTCGTACAGCGCCTGGTCGAAGGTGCACATGCCCAGCTCGCGCGACTTGTGCATGATTTCCTTGATCGCCTGGAAGTTCCCCTTGAAGATCATCTCGGCGATGGTCGGCGTGTTGAGCAGGATTTCAATGGCGGCCTTGCGGCCCTTGCCGTCCTCGGTGCGCACCAGCCGCTGCGACACGATGGCGCGCAGGTTGGACGACAGATCCATCAGCAGCTGGTTGCGCCGCTCTTCCGGGAAGAAGTTGATGATGCGGTCCATGGTCTGGTTGGAGTTGTTCGCATGCAGCGTGCCCAGGCACAGGTGGCCGGTCTCGGCAAACGCGATCGCGTGCTCCATGGTCTCGGTGTCGCGGATCTCGCCGATCAGGATCACGTCCGGCGCCTGGCGCAGGGTGTTCTTCAGCGCGTTGTGCCACGACAGCGTGTCGACGCCCACCTCGCGGTGCGTGATCAGGCAGCCCTTGTTCTTGTGCACGTACTCGACCGGATCCTCCACCGTGATGATGTGGCCGGCCGAATTGGCGTTGCGGTAGTCGATCATCGCCGCCAGGGTGGTGGACTTGCCGGAGCCGGTGCCGCCGACCACCAGCACCAGCCCGCGCTTGGTCATGATGACTTCCTTCAGCACCTCGGGCAGGTCCAGCTTTTCGAAGTTCGGTATTTCCGATGCGATGGTCCGTATCACCATCGCCACGTTCTGCTGCTGCACGAAGACATTGACGCGGAAGCGGCAGACGTCCGGCAGCGAAATGGCAAAGTTGCATTCCAGCTCAGCCTCGAACTCGCGCTTCTGCTTGTCGTTCATGATCGACAGGGCCAGCGCGCGGGTCACGGAGCCGGTCAGCTTTTGCTGGCTCAGCGGCTTCATCGCCCCCTGCGACTTCATGCTGGGAGGGAAATCCGCGGAAATGAACAAATCCGAACCGCCGGTGTGGTGCATCACCTTCAGCAGCTTGTGCAGGTAGGCCTGCGCCTCTTCTGGACCAAATGTGGAGGACATACTTGCCTTTCGATGGTTACGCCGCATTATATCGGCAGCATTCCGCTACAATAGCTTTTCTAATTATTGCATCCCAGCATCGCCTGTGTTCAAATACATTTCATGACACTGACCGAACTGAAATACATCGTTGCTGTTGCACGAGCGAAACACTTCGGACACGCGGCCGAAGCTTGCTATGTTGCACAGCCTACGCTTTCGGTCGCCATCAAGAAACTGGAAGATGAACTGGGCGTGGTCCTGTTTGAACGGGGCGGCGCCGAAATCTCCGTCACCCCGCTGGGCGCGCAAATCGTCGCCCAGGCCGAGCGCGTGCTGGAACAGACCGCCGCCATCAAGGAACTCGCCAAACAGAACAAGGATCCGCTGGCCGGACCGCTGCGCCTGGGCGTGATCTACACCATCGGCCCCTACCTGCTGCCGCCGCTGGTCAAGGGCATGATAGACAAAGTGCCGCAGATGCCGCTGATCCTGCAGGAGAACTTCACCGTGCGCCTGCTGGAAATGCTGCGCCAGGGCGAACTGGACGCGGCCATCATGGCGCTGCCGCTGCCGGAGCACGGCATGGCGCTGCAGGCGCTGTACGACGAGCCGTTCGTGGTCGCGATGCCGGCCCAGCATCCGTGGACCAAGCGCAAGAGCATCCCCGCCGACGACCTCAAGACCGAAAACATGCTGCTGCTTGGTAACGGACACTGCTTCCGCGACCAGGTACTGGAAGTATGTCCCGAGATGGCCCGTTTCTCTGCACCCGGCAACGGCATGCAGCGCACCTTCGAGGGCTCGTCGCTGGAAACCATCCGCCACATGGTCGCCAGCGGCATCGGCCTGACCGTGCTGCCGCGCGCCTCGGTGCCGGACATGGACAGCGACGACGGCATGCTGCGCTTCCGTCCCTTCGACCTGCCGGAGCCGTCGCGCCGGGTGGTCATCGTGTGGCGCAAAAGCTTCACCCGCAAGTCCGCCATCGACGCCGTGTGCGAAGTGGTCGCCGCCTGCAACCTGCCCGGCGTCACCCCGCTCAGCGCCGGATGACGGCGCCGCCGCACCGGCGGGCGCGGGATTTGCGATAATCCCATCTTTCCCTACGAACGACGTCATCCATGAACAAGCTGGAGCTGTATTTCCGCCTCGTGCGGCTGGACAAACCTATCGGCACGCTGCTGCTGCTGTGGCCGACGCTGTGCGCGCTGTGGCTGGCCTCCGACGGTAAGCCGGACTGGACCGTCGTCGGCATCTTCGCGCTCGGCACGCTGCTGATGCGTTCCGCCGGCTGCGCGATGAACGACTACGCCGACCAGGATATCGACAAGTTCGTCAAGCGCACCGCGCAGCGGCCGATCACCAGCGGTCGCGTCAGCGGCAAGGAAGCGCTGGCGATCGCCGCCACGCTGGCCCTGCTGTCGTTCTGCCTGATCCTGCCTCTGAACGCGCTGACCAGGCAGTTGTCGGTGGCCGCCGTCATCATCGCCGGCACCTATCCTTACTTCAAGCGTTTCTTCGCCATCCCGCAAGCCTACCTGGGCATCGCCTTCGGCTTCGGCATCCCGATGGCGTTTGCCGCGCTGCAGGGCGCGGTGCCGGTGGTGGCCTGGGTGCTGTTGCTGGGCAACGTGTTCTGGGCCGTGGCCTACGACACCGAGTACGCGATGGTCGACCGCGACGACGACCTGAAGATCGGCATCAAGACCTCGGCCATCACCTTCGGCCGCTACGACGTGGCGGCGGTGATGCTGTGCTACGCCGTGCATCTGGGCTTGCTGCTGGCGTGCGGCTGGCAGCTGGGTATGGGCGTGTGGTTTGCCGGCGGCGTGGCGGTGGCGGCCGGCATCGCCTGCTATCACTACACGCTGATACGCGGCCGCGAACGGGATCCCTGCTTCTACGCCTTCCGCCACAACAACTGGCTGGGCGCGGCGGTGTTCGCCGGCGTCGCGCTCGACTACGCGCTGCGATAGCACGATGACAGGCTTGCACGATTGAGCCACCGCAAGACGGCGCGGGCCCCGCTGTCTACACTGATTATCCCCCAGCCACCAGCCACCTAGACGAGGTCATCATGGATCAGACTCAACAGAACGGTAAAGCCATCTCCGACAGCCAGGCCGCCAGCAACACAGCGCGCGACAAGCTGATGGACGAATTGAAAAGCACCATCGGCGAAGCGGAGAAATGGCTGCAGGACACCGCCGGCCAGGCAAGCGCCGTCGCCTCCGAAGCCCGCGCCCGTTTCGACGACTCGCTGCGCACCGCCAGGGCCGACCTGCGCAAGCTGGAGGACAGCGTCATCGCCCGCGGCCGCGGCGCGGCCGAATCGGCCAACGTCTACGTGCATGACAACCCATGGAAAGCCGTCACCCTCGGCGCCACGATAGGCGTCATCTTCGGGCTGCTGATCGCCAGGAAGTAAATCACGCCTCGCTCAGCCCATCCGTAGCGCATATGGCGTTCCGCGCGGGGCGCTGACGTCTCTCTACTCCATCAAGCCCCGCCAACTTCATCGCCAACAACCGGGCAGCAAGCTCCGTGTCCGCGTGCTGACGACATCACAACAGTGCCAAGCCGGACGACCTCGACATCGTATAAGGCAATAATCGGTGCCAAAAGAGCAGTTTTCGACATTGGATGCGCATATACACTGGAATTTGGATCGAGATCTTCCAGAAGCACAAGCGCATCACCCTGTGCCCACAGTAAATACAAACAATCATAAGGAGAGGTACGCATGGGAACTCATGCTCAAACACCGGCAATCGAACTTCCCGTGGAGGGAATCAGTGCAGCGACGCGTTCGAGAAAAAACCCGTGGCGAGAAATTTGTGCGGCCAGCATAGGCAACGCGCTTGAATTCTATGACTTGTTGATCTATGGCTATTTTGCGATCGTAATTGGCAAGCTCTTCTTCCCGGCGGACGATGAAGCCACCTCCTTATTGCTGAGTATCGCATCGTTCGGCATTTCCTTCGTTACGCGTCCGCTGGGCGCGATCATACTTGGCAGCTACGCCGACCGGGTTGGACGGAAGGCATCGCTGACCGCCTCCATCGCGTTGATGATGCTGGGCACGGCCATGATCGCCTTCGTGCCCAGCTATGCGCAGATCGGCATCGCGGCGCCGATCATCATCGTTTTAGCACGGATGTTGCAGGGCTTCTCGACGGGCGGCGAATTCGGCGCCGCAACCGCATTCATGGTTGAACACGCCGACGCCAAACGACGAGGTTTTTTCGCCAGTTGGCAAATGTCGACGCAGGGTCTGGCAACCGTGATGGCCGCCGGGGTCAGCGCCCTCCTGAGCGCGAATCTCACCGACGCGCAAGTGAGCGCCTGGGGTTGGCGCGTAGCGTTTGCCATCGGTCTGCTGATCGGCCCCGTGGGTCTGTACATTCGTCGCCATATCGACGAGACCGCCGATTTCAAAAAACTGGGGGAGGCGCAAAAGCAGAAATCACCGCTGCGTGAAGTATTCACCAATGACTGGCGCAACATGCTGCTGGGCGGCGGGGTCTTTGCGGCGGCAACGGCGTTCAACTATGTCCATAAAGTGTACATGCCGACCTATGCCATCAAGCAGCTGCATCTGCCGGCCAGCTCGTCCTTCCTGGGCGCGGTGGTCACCGGCGCGGTGCTGATGTTCGCGGCGCCGGTGGTAGGCAACCTGTCCGACCGCCTCGGCCGGCTTCGCGTCATGATGGTAGCGCTCATCCTGATCGGCACCACCAGTTTCCCGTTGTTCTTCCTGCTGTCGGCCTGGCCTACCGTCACCACCCTCATGCTCGTGCAAGCCTTGGTGGGACTGTTATTGGCGGCCTGCCTGGCACCGATTCCGGCACTCCTGGCGGATATCTTCCCCACCAGTACACGTGGCACGGGGCTGGCGCTCAGCTACAACTTCACGGCGACCCTGTTCGGCGGGTTTGCCCCGCTGATCGTCACGGTACTGATCGACACCCTGCACAACAAAACCGCGCCCAGTTTTTACGTCATGTCCACCGTCGCAATAAGTATTACCGCGCTTGTTTTACTGGGCCGGCGAACCGGCGGCGCCCCCGTGTCGCATCGATAAGCACCGGACTGTCCTCATACCGCAGTCGACGCCGGAACGTCGGCTGCTGCATCTTACTGGAGCAATCACACATGACCAATATGCATCACCCACATGCCAGCCTGGCACCCTATCCAATCGAGGTCGAATTCCCCAACATACGCCGCTGGCGCGACAGCGGGGGCATCGATTACATCCATACGTTCGACAGCCATGTGGCAGGCCCGCATGTCATGGTGCTCGCACTCAATCACGGCAATGAAGTGAGCGGCGCAATCGCGGTCGATACGCTGCTGGCCAGCGGCGTGCGGCCGATCGCGGGCCGCCTCAGCCTGGGCTTCGCCAACGTCGAGGCCTACGAGCGCTTCGATCCGCGTTATCCGGATGCGAACCGCTTTGTCGACGAAGACTTGAACCGGGTTTGGCATCCAGCCTGGCTGGACGGCACACGCGACAGCATCGAGTTGCGCCGCGCACGCGAGCTGCGGCCACTTATCGACAGCGTGGATCTACTGCTGGACATACACTCGATGCATGAAGAGGCGCCGCCGCTGATGATGTGCGGTCCGCTGGCAAAGGGACTGGAGCTCGCCATTGGTTATGAGATGCCCCAGCACCTGATCATTGATACAGGGCACGCCAACGGTACCAGGCTGCGCGACTATGGTCGCTTCGGCAATCCGCATCATCCGGCGAACGCGCTGCTGATCGAAACAGGACAACATTTCTCGCGCCGCAGCAGCCAGGTCGCGCTGGATAGCGCGTGCCGGTTCTTGCTGCAAAGCGGCGTGGTGAACATGCTTGATATCGCTCAGTTCCTTGGAGATGGCGATGATGCCAGCGCCGGCGATCAATACATCATCCAAATCACTCAGGCAGTAGTAGCCAAATCGATGGCATTCGAATTTGCGGCCCCCTACACCGGCATGGAAGTCATCACCAAGGCTGGAACCGTGATCGCCTGCGACAGCGGCATGGATGTCGTCACTCCCCACGACAACTGCATTATCGTTCAGCCTTCCTTGCGCCAGCTCGCACCGGGCATCGCCGTGGCGCGCCTGGGCCGGTTGCTTTCCCACGACTAAACCGTCGCAGGAATAAGACGCGCTTGCCTATCGCCGCGAGCCGGCACTATACTGACTTGCCAAAGTGAAACGAAAATTCCGGGAACTCCCCTGGGCGCCCCTCTCAAGGCAAAGGATGGAAAATGCAACTCGCATGGCTTGAGGATTTTGTCGAACTCGCCCGGACCCGGAGCTTTGCCCGTGCGGCGGAACTGCGCTGCGTTACGCACCCTGCGTTCGGACGCCGCATCAGGGCCCTGGAATTATGGGTTGGCGCTGCGCTGGTGGAGCGAAAGCAGCCTGCTGCGCTGACGCCAGCAGGGGTCTTATTCCTTGAAGCGGCTACTTATACCTTAAACGTTCTACATTCAGCTCGTGGGCAATTACAAGAGCGCTCAAGCCTGTCCGAAACACCGCTCCGTATCGCCACCGGCCGCACCTTGTCGCGCACTTATTTTCCAGAATGGTACCAAGGGATCTGCCATCGTTTCGGCACGCTCCCGGTGAGCGTCGTGACGAGCGGCTCCCAGGAAGCCATCGCAAGATTGGCGGCAGGCGATGTGGACTTGCTCATCACCTATTCCAGCCCCGTCACCAGACTGTTAATTGACGCCCGCCGCTACGAGTCTCAGCTTCTGGCAACGGAAATTATGTTACCGGTCAGCGCGCCGGATGCGCGCGGCGCCGCCCGCTATCAACTCTCGTATTCCAGCACTTCCCCAACGCCCTGGCTGGCATTTTCAAGCTCCCTCACGCTGCGGGGCATATTGGCCAAGCATATGGCCGAGCTCCCCCGAAAGATTGCCCTGCACATGGTTTACCAGTGCGATTCCTACGACTCGATATTGGAAATGGCGATTCGTGGAATCGGGCTGGCGTGGCTACCCGAACGCTTGGTCAGAGAGGAAATCCAGCGTGGCCGCCTGCTCGTCGTCGGCGACAGCAGCGTAAGAGTCCGTTTCGATATCGCGCTGTACCGCCGGCGCGACAGCACCGCCAATCATTGGGCGCGTACCATTTGGGACGGCCTGACCGAGGCGACCCCGACACCGGCAGCATCACTTGCCGCAGCGGTCCCAACCTGATCTTCCGCATCCCCCGTTCCACAGCTGTCTCGTAATTGCGACGCCCACCGGCCGTCCGCTGAGACCACACGCCCGTCGGCGTCAATATTTTCGCTTTTCACCGGCCCCTTTGCACCAGATTTGGGCGCCACCACGCCGACTTCAATCCGCTTGAGCAAATAGCACCAACCGGTGCCCTATCGGCAACGCTCTGCACAAGCTGCTTTCTATACTTGCTTCAGAACTACTGTGAATGCCTGGACGCACGCGAAGCTCCAGCCGGCACAACTCCACGGTAGCGGCAACTGACAGCAGCGGCCTTCCCGTTGTTCCGATCGCTTGAGCGGTTACTTGAGCATACCCTTGAAAGAGCAAACCATGAAAATAAGAGACATTGCAATTGCCCTGCTAGCCGCATCGGCCGCCCAGGCGCAGGCGCAATCCCAAGTGACCGTCTATGGCGTCATCGACCTCGATCTCGTACGCGACAACAATGGCACTGCCGGCGTCACGCGCATGGATGCGGGCGTTCTCAATGGTAGCCGCCTGGGCTTCAAGGGCAGCGAGGACTTGGGTGCGGGCTTGTCCGTCATCTTCCAACTGGAGAACGGATTCACCGGCGACACCGGCGCCCAGGCGGACCCCGCCAGGCTTTTTAACCGCCTGTCTTTTGTCGGACTGAGCGGCAAATACGGAACGCTGAAACTGGGGCGCCAGAACAATCCGGTCTACACCACGCTCACCAGCTGGGACCCCTTCGCCATCGGGATGGCGGGTGACTCTTCCCGTCTGTTCAGCTACAACGGCAGCCGTACCGATAACGTAGTGAGCTATAGCTACGCGGTAGGTAAAGTTCGCGGAGAATTCCAATACGGTGTAGGCGAGGTACCCGGCAACAACGCGGCCAGCCGCGTGCTGGCAGGTTGGACCGGCTACACAGTTGGGGCGCTGGACGTTGTTGCCACGTACCAGAATATCCGCAACGCCAACGATACCGCGGCCACACGCATGGCCCTGATTGGCGGCAATTACAACTTGGGTCCGGTTAAAGCATTTGTTTCCTACGCCAGAGAAGACGGCGTGGTACTGGGCAGCGCCAAATTGCTGAGCCAGCGTGATGCCTTGGTCGGCGCACGCATCCCGGTTAGTGAAGCCGGCACAGTCATCGTTTCCTGGATACGCAAAACAGACCGCATTCTGGTCAACGGCGGCGCGAACCAATACGCCATAGGCTATCGCCACGACTTGTCCAAGCGTACCACCCTGTACACCAGCATCGGCGAACTACGCAACGACGCGGCTGCGCTGTACAAGGTTGTCGCCGCAGGCAAGACCGACAAGTTGCTCAACGCAGGCATTCGTCACATTTTCTAAGCTGAACACGGCGGCGCCATCGCGGTGCCGCCGTCCCCTCTCCATACCAGGAAGCTCCGTCATGAAAACCTTATTGAAATCGTTGTTGCTTGTCAGTGCTTTTGCATTCACCGCCGGCGCCGCAAATGCCGCGGACAATCCGGCCGATGCCAAAGCCCTGGTGGAAAAAGGGGTGAGCTACATGAAGAAGCACGGCAAAGCTGCGCTGATTGACGAGATCAATCACAAAAATCCGATCTTCATAAATGGCAATATTTATCTCGCCATGCGCGCCACTGACGGCACGACTTTAGCCCATCCAATCAACCCGCGCGTGATCGGCAAGAACATGGTGACGCTGCCCGATGCAGACGGAAAATACTACCGCAAAGACATCCTGGATATCGCGGCAAAGACGGGCGCAGGCTGGATTGACTACCGCTACAACAATCCCAGCACCGGCGAAATTGAACGCAAGGCCACCTATTTCATACGCGTGGACGATGTGATACTGGAGGCCGGCATATACAAGGGAAAATAGGCTGCCTGGCCAGCCTGCGCATCAGTTTAACTTCAGCCAGGAACTCTGCGCCCAATCCCTGACGCTTTTGCTCGCACCATCGAGCCGCTTCCGCGACATGGCCGCTCACCGCTTGAGAGAATATGATTGGAAGCGTCATTGACGCATGCGGACGTGAGCTGCGGCCTCAACTTCATCCCAGGTCAGAACGTCACCCGGATTTGCCTCGTGTTCCGCTAACAACTTATCCAGTTCGGCTTTTTGCGCATCGGTCGGCTCGGGTACAGCACCGCTGCGAACAATGCCATCCCAGATTGCCTCTACCAAAGCAAGCTGATCTTCTACCGTCAACTCGCTCACTTGCTGTAGCAAATCGTTTTTCATGATGAGCTCCCTGAAGAATATCAGTCTACCATCGTACGATACGATGATACGCCACTGGCTCGCTGTCGCTTGATTGTGATCACAACATACCAGCTTCAACACTGGCGCCATGCAGCTTAAGCACCGACTTCGGCGCCGCCATCAGCCATGCATTCGCCAGCAGCACCGCCACACCGTCGCGGTGCGCCTGCGGCAGGCGCAGCAGGACCCACGGATGTTCGCGGCAATGGTCTGTGATGTAGTAGGTTTCCGGCGCTATCGTCAGCAGGCGTTCGCGCTCTTCCCACGTGGCGCGCACCGCGACCGACTCGCCATCCTCCTTCAGCCGCGCCATCAGCTTGCCTTTGACCTTCAGCGCCGGCGTGCCGTACGAGGTCGACTCTTCCACCGCGGGAAGCGCCAGGCGACAGCTTTGAAAGCAGCGTAATCCATGTCACCCGAACGAGCTGCACCAGCCGCCGGCCGCCACCAGCTTGCCGGCGAAGATGGGACAGCCGCCCATGCCGTTCGGGCCATCCTCGTAGATCTGGCATTTGCTGCATTGGTCGCCGGGTTTGAACTCGGGGAATTTGTGCCGGTCCACCTTGCCGGCGTCAATCAAGTAGTTGAACTCTTTCGCCTGCGGCTCGTCCTCCTTGAGCGCCACGCGGTCGTCGGCCCACGCCATGCAGCCCAGCGTCGCGGCGGCCAGGCCGGCGCAGGTGTTGAGAATAAATATTCGGCGATTCGTCATCTTTTTCCTTTCCGTCGCTGCCGCGCCACATGGCGCGACAAGGGCCATGATACGCCGTTGCGGCCGAAAACATGCTGCTATACTCAACGTTGCCAGGCACGCTACATTGACCAATAAAAAAATCAGGGGACAACATGTACAAGGCTATACGCGCAGTCGCACTTTGCGGTTCCATCGGCGTGTTGTTGGGCGCCTGCAGCAAGTCCGAAGCACCGGTGTCCGCCGAAACGGCCAGCGCTGACGCGGCCTTCCAGAAAAAACTGCAAGAGCAATTGCTGGACGCCAAGCCCGGCAGCGTGGTCGAGATCCCCGCCGGCACCTACCGACTGACCAGCGGCCTGACCCTGCGCGGCAACGGCGTGACGATACGCGGCGCCGGCATGGACAAGACCATCCTCTCGTTCAAGGGCCAGATCACCGGACCGGAAGGCATGCTGGTCTACGCCAGCAACTTCACCATCGAAGGCCTGACCATCGAGGATTCCAAGGGCGACGGCCTGAAGATCAACGACGGCGACAACATCACCATCCGCAAGGTCAAGGTGCAATGGACCGGCGGCTCCAAGGTCAGCAACGGCGCCTACGGCATCTACCCGGTCAAGACCAGAAACGTGCTGATCGAGGACTGCGTGGCGATCGCCGCGTCCGACGCCGGCATCTACGTCGGCCAGTCCAACGGCGTGGTCGTGCGCCGTTCGCGCGCCGAGCAGAACGTGGCCGGCATCGAGATCGAGAACACCATCAACGCCGACGTCTACGACAACGTCGCCACCAACAACACCGGCGGCATCCTGGTGTTCAACATGCCCAACCTGTCGCAACCGGGCCACAGCACCCGCGTGTACCAGAACAAGGTCGAGAAGAACAACCTGGGCAACTTCGCCGCGCGCGGCACGGCGGTGGCCAGCGTGCCGGCCGGTTCGGGCATCGTCATCAACTCCAATTCGAAAGTGGAGATCTTCGACAACGACGTCACCGATAACCAGACCGCCAACGTCATCATCTCCAGCTACCACTCGACCGGCTACTACACCGAAAAAGGCGTGGCCGCCGGCTACGATCCGTATCCGAAGGCGATCTACGTGTACGGCAACCGCTTCAAGGGCGGCGGCGATTCGCCCGACGGTCTCGACCTGAAGGCGCTGAAGATCGCCATGTACGGCTTGAGCGGCCACCTGCCCGACGTGCTGTGGGACGGCTACGTGGACACCAAGCTGATGGTCAAGGGCGTGCTGCCGGCCGACCAGCGCATCTGCATCCAGGACGGCGTGGACGTGCTCAACGCCGACGGTCCGAACAAGTACAAGAACCCGAGCAAGGACACCGCGCCGTACCGCTGCGAACTGGCCAAGCTGCCGCCGGTGACCATTACCCAGCTCGCCGCGCAGTCATGACGGGAGCAAGCGCAATGCGTTCGCTGCTGCTGGCGGCGATGGCGGCGTGCGTACTGTCGGCGTGCACGCAGAATCAGCAGCCGGTCAGCTTCATCGCCGAAGGCAATCCGGCCAAACTGAGCGACTGGCATCTGATGGCCGTCGCAGGCGGCCGCCTGAACCTGAACACCGGCGTCGTGCCCTACGACCTGAACACGCCGCTGTTCACCGACTATGCGCAAAAGCTGCGCACCGTATGGATGCCGAAGGGCCGGAGCGCCGTCTACAACGCCGACACCACGTTCGAGTTCCCGGTCGGCACCATCATCAGCAAGACCTTCTATTATCCGAAGGCGGCCGGCCCGGCCAAGGCGGTGCTGGCGACCTACGACACCAGCAAGAACGGCGGCGACAAGCTGGACCTGGCCAACGTGCGCCTGATCGAAACCCGGCTGCTGGTGCGCCGCGCCGACGGCTGGATCGCCCTGCCCTACGTGTGGAATCCCGAGCAGACCGAGGCCGTGCTGTCGCGCACCGGCGACCAGGTGCCGCTGGAAGTGGTGCACGAGGACCGGAGCAGCAAGCAGCTGACCTATGTGGTGCCGAACGTGAACCAGTGCGCGTCCTGCCACGTGGCGGACGTCAAGTCGCGCCAGTTCCAGCCCATCGGACCGAAGGCGCGGCACATGAACCGCAGCTACAGCCATGACGGCGTGAGCGTCAACCAGCTCGACTACCTGGCACGCATCGGCTACCTGAGCGGCGTGCCGGCCAACGCGGCGGCGGCCGCGCCGCACAACGCCAACTGGCGCGATGCGGCGCAAACGCTGGACGCGCGCGCCCGCGCCTACCTGGACATCAACTGCGCCCACTGCCACAACGACAAGGGCGCGGCCAACACCACGGCGCTGCACCTGAACATCGGCGCGCCGGCCGACCTGCATCTGGGTTTGTGCAAGCCGCCGGTGGCGGCGGGCGCCGGCACCGGCGGCCATGGCTACGGCATCGCGCCGGGCAAGCCGGACGAGTCGATCATGGTCTACCGGCTCAGCTCCGCCGAAACCGGCATCATGATGCCGGAACTGGGACGCGGCTCGGTCCACAAGGAAGGCGTGGCGCTGATACGCGCCTGGATCGCGGCGATGAAGCAGGGCTGCGACAGCAAGAGCTAGCTGGCGGCGCCCAGCTCGTCGCCCATCTCCTTGCCGCGGTGGGCGGCGGCCTTCATGGCCTTGATGATGGCCGCCTTGACGCCGCTCTCCTCCATGCTGGTCAGCGCCGCGTAGGTGGTGCCGCCCTTCGAGGTGACGCGCTCGCGCAGCAGCGACACCGGCTCGCTCGAGCGGATCGCCAATTGCGAGGCGCCGCCGAAGGTGGCCAGCGCCAGCTGCTTGCCCTGCTCCTCGTTCAAGCCCATTTCCACCGCGGCCTGCTGCATCGCCTCGATGAAGTAGAACACATAGGCCGGGCCGCTGCCGGAAACCGCCGTCACCGCATCGATCTGCGCCTCGTCGTCCAGCCACACGGTGGGGCCGACGGCGCGCAGGATGTCGTCCGCCATCTTCTTCTGTTCCGCGCTGACGCCGGCCGTCGCCGCCATGCCGGTGATGCCCATGCCGATCAGCGCCGGCGTGTTCGGCATGCAGCGCACGATGGCGCCGTAGCCGCCCAGCCAGCGCGACAGGTCCGCGCCGCGGATGCCGGCCGCGATCGACACGATCAGCGGCTGCTTGGCCGGCGAGATCAGCGGCGCCAGCTGCGCCGCCACTTCGCGCATGCTTTGCGGCTTCACCGCCAGCACGATCACGTCGGCCGCCGACACGGCGCCATCCGCGCCGGCGGCGGTGGTCACGCCGAATTGCGCGTGCAGCCGTGCCAGCGCTTCCGCGTTCGGGTCGGCCACGTGGATGTTGGCGCCGGCCGTCAGTTTGTTCGCCAGTCCGGCGATCAGGGCGGAGGCCATGTTGCCGCCGCCGATAAATGCTATTTTCATGGTCAAGCCTTGTTGTATTGTCGTGATCCAAAAATGGCGCTGCCGACGCGCACGATGGTGGCGCCCTCGACGATCGCCGCGCGCATGTCGGCCGACATGCCCATCGACAGCGTATCGAGCGCCAGGCCGTCGGCGCGCAACTGCTCGTACAGCGCCCGCAGCTGCGCGAACGCCGCGCGCTGCTGTTCAAAGTCCTCGGCCGGCTCGGGGATCGCCATCAGGCCGCGTAACGTCAGATTCGGCAGCGCCGCGACCTTGTGGGCCAGCGCCGCCAGTTCGTCCGGGGCGACGCCGCTCTTGCTGGCCTCGCCGCTGATATTCACCTGCAGGCAGATCTGCAGCGGCGCCATGCCGGCCGGCCGCTGCTCGGACAGCCGCTGCGCGATCTTCTCGCGTTCGACCGTGTGCACCCAGGCGAAGTTCTCGGCAATGGGGCGGGTCTTGTTGCTCTGGATCGGGCCGATGAAATGCCACTCCAGCGCCGGCGCGCCGGCCGCCTGCAGCGCCTGGATCTTGTCCAGCCCCTCCTGCAGGTAATTCTCGCCGAACGCCCGCTGGCCCGCGCCCACCGCCTCCAGCACCGCGTCCGGGCCGAAGGTCTTGGACACGGCCAGCAAGCGCACCGACTGAGGCGGCCGGCCAACATCTTGGGCTGTGGCAATAATAGTCGAGGTGATTGCTTGCAAGTTCTGGGGGATCAGGGACATAATCATCGGGTAAAAAATCGTTATTAAGCTGTACATCAGACTGCACATCACCAACGTCAGGCACAGGGATTATAAATGGACATCTCCGAACTTCTCGCATTCTCCGTCAAGAACAAGGCTTCGGACTTGCACCTGTCAGCCGGCCTGCCGCCGATGATACGGGTACACGGCGACGTGCGCCGCATCAACCTGCCGCCGCTGGAGCACAAGGACGTGCACGGCATGATTTATGACATCATGAACGACGGCCAGCGCAAGGCCTACGAGGAAATGCTGGAATGCGACTTTTCGTTCGCGATTCCCGGGCTGGCGCGCTTCCGCGTCAACGCCTACAACCAGGAACGGGGCGCGTCGGCGGTGCTGCGGACGATTCCATCGAAGATCCTGAGCCTGGAGGAACTGAACGCGCCGAAGATCTTCGCCGATTTCGCCCTGAAACCGCGCGGCCTGGTGCTGGTGACGGGTCCGACCGGATCCGGCAAGTCGACCACCCTGGCGGCGATGGTCAACCACCTCAACGAAAACGAATACGGCCACATCCTGACGATCGAAGACCCGATCGAGTTCGTGCACGAATCGAAGAAGTGCCTGATCAACCAGCGCGAGGTGGGGCCGCACACGCTGTCGTTCAACAACGCGCTGCGCTCGGCGCTGCGGGAAGACCCGGACGCGATCCTGGTCGGCGAGCTGCGCGACCTGGAAACCATCCGCCTGGCGCTGTCGGCGGCGGAGACGGGCCACCTGGTGTTCGGCACCCTGCACACCTCGTCGGCCGCCAAGACCATCGACCGTATCGTCGACGTGTTCCCGGCCGATGAAAAGGAGATGGTGCGGGCGATGCTGTCCGAATCGCTGCAGGCGGTGATCTCGCAGACGCTGCTGAAGACCAAGGACGGCAGCGGCCGTGTGGCGGCGCACGAGATCATGGTGGCCACGCCGGCGATCCGCAACCTGATCCGCGAAGCGAAGATCGCGCAGATGTACTCGGCGATCCAGACCGGCAGCAACGTCGGCATGCAGACCCTGGACCAGAACCTGACGGACCTGGTGCGCCGCAACGTCATCAGCGCCGCCGCCGCCCGCAACGCCGCCAAGACGCCGGACAATTTCCCCGGCTAAAACCTGGGGTCAGATCCGACATTTGGACACGAACTCTGCCGTAGCGGCCGCTACGGCAGAGTTCGTGTCCAAATGTCGGATCTGACCCCGTCTTAAAGGACACATCATGGAACGCGACCAGGCATCCAAATTCATGTTCGACTTGCTGCGCTTGATGACCAGCAAGAAGGGCTCGGACCTCTTCATCACCGCCGGCTTCCCGCCGGCCATCAAGATCGACGGCAAGATGACGCCGGTGTCGTCGCAGGTGCTGACCTCCGCCCACACCATGGACCTGGCCCGCTCCATCATGAACGACAAGCAGACCGCCTCGTTCGAGCTGACCAAGGAGGCCAACTTCGCCATCAGCCCCGGCGACCTGGGCCGCTTCCGCGTGTCGGCGTTCGTGCAGATGAGCTCGGTCGGCATGGTGTTGCGGACCATCACCAGCGAAATCCCCAAGCTCGAGGACCTGGGCCTGCCCGACGTGCTCAAGGACGTCGTCATGTCCAAGCGCGGCCTGGTGGTCATGGTCGGCGCCACCGGCTCCGGCAAGTCGACCACCTTGGCGGCCATGGTCGGCTACCGCAACGAGAACAGCTACGGCCACATCATCACCATCGAGGATCCGGTCGAGTACGTCCACCCGCACAAGAACTGCATCATGACCCAGCGCGAAGTCGGCGTCGACACCGACGACTGGGAAATCGCCCTGAAGAACACGCTGCGCCAGGCGCCGGACGTGATCCAGATCGGCGAGATCCGCGACCGCCAGACCATGGACCACGCGATCGCCTTCGCCGAGACCGGCCACCTGTGCCTGGCCACCCTGCACGCCAACAGCGCCAACCAGGCGCTGGACCGCATCATCAACTTCTTCCCCGAGGAGCGCCGCCAGCAGCTGCTGATGGACCTGTCGCTGAACCTGAAGGGCATGATTTCCCAGCGCCTGATCCCGAAGAAGGAAGCCAAGGGCCGCGCCGTGGCGATCGAGATCCTGCTCAATTCGCCGCTGATCTCGGACCTGATCTTCAAGGGCGAAGTCCACGAAATCAAGGAGCTGATGAAGAAGTCGCGCGAACTGGGCATGCAGACCTTCGACCAGTCGCTGTTCGACCTGCACGAGGCGGACCTGATCACCTACGAGGACGCGCTGCGCAACGCCGACTCCGTCAACGACCTGCGACTGGCTATCAAGCTGGAAGGCAAGGCCGCCAAGAACCGCGACCTGTCGGCCGGCACCGAACATCTGGGACTCGTCTAAGGAAGCACCGTGAGCACACTCTACGACATCACCGCCGACAGCCTGGCCGGCACTCCGGTCGACCTGGGCCGGTACAAGGGCCAGGTCCTGCTGATCGTCAACACCGCCAGCAACTGCGGCTTCACGCCGCAATACAAGGGGCTGGAGGCGGTCTACCAGCAGTTCAAGGACAAGGGCGTGACGGTGCTGGGCTTCCCCTGCAACCAGTTCGGCGCCCAGGAGCCGGGCCAGGCCGACGAGATCGGCGCCTTCTGCGAAAAGAACTATGGCGTCACCTTCCCGCTGTTCGCCAAGATCGATGTCAACGGCGACCACGCCCACCCGCTGTTCCAGAAGCTCAAGAAGGACGCGCCCGGCATCCTCGGTACCGAGGCGATCAAATGGAACTTCACCAAGTTCCTGATCCGCAAGGACGGCACCGTCTACGATCGCTACGCTCCATCCACCAAGCCGGAAGACCTGATCGCCGACATCGAAAAGCTGTTGGCCGAATAAGCTTGGTCAGGAAAGTTGTAAAATAGTGAAAACGTTTTCCAAAAAACGTGCTTTGGGTTAACTTTTCGGTAATAATGGCCGTTGGTCATTTCCAATCGAATCAGTCGCCTATGTCGTTGTTTGGAAAAATACTTTCGCAATGGATGCGGATGGGGATGTACTCCCGTTTGTTCCTGCCCATCTTCGTCATCATTGCCGTGGTGGTGGGCCTGCGATACACCTTGCTGTTCCAGTCGGAAACGGAATACGCCAATGCCCGCTATCAAAAAGACGCGGGAGAACTGGGCGTTTACCTGCACAAGGCCCTGCTGCCGGCGCTGACCACGCCGGACCGCGCCGCCCTCGACAACATCCTGTCCGGCGCCCTGCTGCTGGAGGCCGACCTGGTCTCGGCGCGGCTGGACTACGCCGGCGGCCATCTCGAGGCGCTGCGCAGCGCGCGGCCGGCGCCGTCGTTCCCCAACTGGTTCCACGACCTGCACGGGCTGGCGCCGATCGACCGCACCATCTACATCGGCAACGCCATGCTGGTGCTGGCCTTCGAACCGACGCTGCCGCTGGAACAGGTCTGGCGCACGCTGCACCAGCAGGCCGTCATCTCCACGGTCAACATCGCCATCATCTACACGCTGCTGGGCATCATCTTGTTCGCCAACAAGCGCATGCTCAAGCGCGTGACCGACACCACCACCCGCTTCCAGCACGGCGACCACAGCGTGCGCCTGCCGGTCAGCGGCACGCTCGAGGCGCGCACGGTGGCCATCACCTTCAACAACATGGCGCAGCGCGTGCAGGCGCTGGTGTACAAGCTGCAGCAAAGCCAGTCCGAGCTGAGCCGGCAATTGGAACAGACGCTGCGGGCGCAGGCGCAGCTGCAGGCAGAGAAGGACCGCATCGAAGTGACGCTGGCGTCGATCGGCGACGCCGTCATCACCACCGACCTGATGGGCAAGGTCGCCACCATCAACGACGTGGCGCAGCAGCTGACCGGTTGGCCCGAGTCGCGCGCGCGCGGCATGGAGCTGCATCAGGTGTTCGTCTTGGAGAACAACTTCGGCCAGCACTCGCTGCTCAAATCGATGGCGGCGATCTACGCCGGCGGCGAAGTCGTCAAGGTCGGCAACCAGAGCCTGCGCAACCGCCTCGGCCAGAGTTTCACCGTCGAATACACGGCCAACGCGATCCGCGCCGCGCTTGGCGAGGTGCAGGGTTCGGTGCTGGTGTTCCGCGACGTGACGGAGCGCCGCCAGCTGATGCAGCAGATCTCCTGGCAAAGCAATCACGACATCCTGACCGGACTGCCCAACCGCGCCGCGCTGGCGGCCCGCTTCGAGCAGGAAGTGGACCGCGCGCGCGACCAGGACTACCTGCTGGCGGTGTGCCTGTTCGACCTCGATCACTTCCAGCACGTGAACCAGACGCTGGGCCAAACCGTCGGCGACGAGATCCTCAAGCAGGCCGCCAGCCGCCTGCACGACTTTGCCGGCCAGCGTCATTACGTGGCGCGCCTGGGCGGCGATGAATTCGTGCTGCTGCTGCCCGAACTGGAAGACCGCGCCGGCGTCGAGCGGGCGATGGAGCGGCTGATGGCGGCGCTGTCGCGCGACTATGTGTGCGAAGGCCAGGCGGTCAGCATGTCGGCCAGCGCCGGCATCGCCGTCTACACCGGCAACGAGATCAGCGCAGACAGCCTGCTGCGCCATGCCGACCAGGCGCTGTACCAGGCCAAGATCACGGGCCGCAACCGCTATCATTTCTTCGACGCCGACCTGGACGAACAGGTCCGCACCCATCACAACCGCCGCACCGAGGTCCGCGCCGCGCTGCGCGCCGGCGAACTGCGGCTGTACTACCAACCCAAGCTGGACATGCGCAAGGGCCGCATCGTCGGCATGGAGGCGCTGCTGCGCTGGCAGCATCCGCAGCGCGGCATCGTCGGCCCGATGGACTTCCTGCCCATCGTCGAGCACAGCGACGTGATCGTCGACATCGGCGAATGGGTGCTGCGCGAAGCCCTGCGCCAGCTGCTGGTCTGGCGCGAGTCCAACCCCGACTGGGTCATCAGCGTCAACATCGCCGCGCGCCATTTCCAGCGTTCCGACTTCGTGGGGCAGCTGACGGCGATCCTGGCCGAGTTCCCGCAAGTGCCGCCGCACATGCTGGAGCTGGAGATACTCGAGTCGTCGGCGCTGAGCGACATCAGCCACGTGCGCCGCATCATGCTCGAGTGCCAGGCGCTGGGCATCAGCTTCGCGCTGGACGATTTCGGCACCGGTTACTCGTCGATGTCCTACCTGAAGCGCCTGCCGGCGGACGTGCTGAAGATCGACCAGAGCTTCGTGCGCAACATGCTGGTGGACCGCGACGATCTGCACCTGGTCAGCGCCGTCATCGGCCTGGCCAGGTCCTTCGGCCTGGGCGTGATCGCCGAGGGGGTCGAGACCATCGAGCACGGCGCCATGCTGATGCGGCTGGGCTGCGACCTGGTGCAGGGCTACGGCATCGCCCGGCCGATGCCGGCGGACGATGTGCTGCCCTGGGTCGCCAGCTTCGACCAGGCCAAGGTGTGGCAGGCGGCAGCTCAGCTGCCGCCTATCCTCAACCTGCACAGCGAACCGGCCGCCAGCACGTCGCAGATGCCCTTGTTCGTGCAGGGTTAGCTATAGGCTAGACGGCGGCGCGCCGTTCGCTCATGCGCCGCTCGCTGAGCGAGCTGGGGCCGATCGCCTCGCCTATCCCTTCGGCCGTCTGCACGCCGCGCACCGTCCGGCGCTTGGCATACCAGTCGCGGATGATCTGGCCGGCCGTCTCGCGCGCGCCCAGCCCGAACGCCAGGCCCGCCGCCAGCGCCACCGCGCCGACCAGCGCCACAAACAGCGCATCGACAAACATGGTCGCGATGCCGAGCTGGCCGATCGCCACGATCACGCCGAAGCCGAGCACCAGGCCACTGGCCACCTTGCCCAGCAGGTCGGCGTTGCGCAAATCGCTTTCCGTGGCGGCGCCGCGCACCAGCTTGCCCAGCGAGTTGGCCGCCAGCCCGGCGATTACCAGGATCACCACCGCCACCACCACGTTCGGCAGCCACAGCAGCACCTGCCGCAGCACTTCCGACACCGCCGGCAGTCCCAGCGCATCGAAAGCGACCACCAGCGCAATCAGCCGCACGAACCACTTGACCACGGCGCCCACCACGCCGGCCGAATCCATCGGCATGCCCATGTTGTGGAAGAAGCCGGCCAGGCCGGCACGCTGTGCCAGGTCATTGAATTTAACGGAGCGCAGCAGGACCATTATGGCTTTCGCCAGCGCGGCCGCGATCAGCCAGCCGACGATGAGTATGACCGCAAATCCGATCAGTTTCGGGATCGCCTGAAACAGCATGGCCATGGCGGCGGACAGCGATGTCATCAAGGCCGTTCCCCACTCGGTGATTTGATTTTGCATGATTCCTCCAGTTGGTTCGATTGATCGCATGGAGGCAGGCCGCACCGGCGCCGCCGTTGCCTCCCCCACCCTTGTGAGGCAATCGGCGACGGTCAAAGTTCCTGATTTACGCTGCGCCTTTGACGGGCGCCAAAAAACTAAGTCAGCGCGCGGTCGATCAGCTCGATCCAGTGCGTCACCGGCGTCTGCGTGCCCGACTGCAGGTGCGCGCTACAGCCGACGTTGGCCGAGACGATGGTGGCGGCGCCGGTATCGGCCAGGTTGGCCAGCTTGCGGTCGCGCAGCTGCAGCGACAGCTCCGGCTGCAGCAGCGAATAGGTGCCGGCCGAGCCGCAGCACAGATGGCTGTCGGCGCACAGCACGACGTCGACGCCGACCGCGCGCAGCACGCCCTCGACCTTGCCGCGTATCTGCTGGCCATGCTGCAGCGTGCACGGAGGGTGGTAGGCGACGCGTCCGCCGGCGCTGCCGTTACTGTTGCCGGTGCCTGCGCGGCGCTTCAATTCCTCTTCGAATTCGGGCATGACCTCGCTCAGGTCGCGCGTCAACGCGGCAATGCGCTGCGCCTTGTCGGCGTAGGCGCTGTCATGCGCCAGCAGGTGGCCGTATTCCTTGACCGTGACGCCGCAGCCGGAGGCCGTCATCACGATCGCCTCGACCGCGCCGTCCCGCACATACGGCCACCAGGCATCGACGTTGCGGCGCATGTCGTCCAGCGCCGCTTGCTGGTCGTTCAGGTGGTGGCGCAGCGCGCCGCAGCAGCCGGCCTTGGGCGCCACCATCAGCTGCACGCCCAGCGCATCCAGTACACGCGCGGTGGCGGCGTTGATGTTGGGCGCCATCGCCGGCTGCGCGCAGCCTTCCAGCACCAGCATCTTGCGCGCATGTTCGCGCGTCGGCCAGGCGCCGGCGCCCTGCATCGCCGGAATCTTGTCCTGCAGCGCAGGCGACAGCAGCGGGCGGAAAATCTGTCCCGCGCGCAGGGCCGCCGTGAACACCGCCTTGCGCGGCAAGGCTTGCTTCAGCACCAGCCGCTTCATGCGCTCGATGAACGGGCGCTCGACGCGCTCCTCCACCACCTTGCGCCCGATGTCGATCAGGCGCCCGTACTTGACGCCGGACGGACAGGTGGTTTCGCAGTTGCGGCAGGTCAGGCAGCGGTCCAGGTGGGTTTGCGTCTTGACCGTGACCGGCGCGCCTTCCAGCACCTGCTTGATCAGGTAGATGCGTCCGCGCGGACCGTCCAGCTCATCGCCCAGCAGCTGGTAGGTCGGGCAGGTGGCGGTGCAGAAGCCGCAGTGGACGCAGGCGCGCAGGATGGCGTCGGCCTCTTCGCCTTCGCGGGTGTTCTTGATGAAATCGGCGAGATTGGTTTGCATAGGCGTGGTCAGTACATGCGGCCGGGGTTGAAGATCCCTGCAGGATCGAAGGATTGCTTCAGCCGTTCGTGGATTTTCGCCACGGCCGGCGCCAGCGGATGGAATACGCCGACGCTCTTGTCCGCGCCGTGGAACAGCGTGGCATGGCCGCCGGCGGCCGCCACGGCGCCGCGGATGCCGGCCGCCTGTGCGGCGTCGCATTCGTCCATCCTCAGCCAGCGCTGCGCCCCGCCCCACTCGATCAGCTGTTCGCCGCGCAGGATGATGGCGCTGGCCGCCGATGGCAGCGACAGGCGCCACAATGCGCCGTCGCTGGCGCCGCTGCTAAAATATGCATGCGATTGATCGCGCAGCGCGGCCCAGAACGCCGGGCCGTCGTCAAGGGCCTGGCCGCCAAGCTTGCGCAGCGCCGCGTCCACCGCCGCCTCCGCGCCGGACAGGCGCAGCGACAGCACGTCCCGGTGCCAGCAGCTCGCGGATATCGGCAGCGGCTGGCCGGCCCATTCGTTCAGCCGGCGCAGCGCGTCGATCTCGCTCATCTCGAAGCACAGGCTGGCCTCGCGCACCGGAACCGGCAGCACCTTGAGCGACACCTCCAGTATCAGGCCCAGCGTGCCCAGCGACCCTGCCAGCAAACGCGAGACATCGTAGCCGGCCACGTTCTTCATCACCTGGCCGCCGAAGCGCAGCGCCTCACCGTGGCCGTCCATCAGCACCGCGCCCAGCACGAAGTCGCGCACCGCTCCGGCGCTGGCGCGGCGCGGGCCTGACAGCGCGCTGGCCACCACGCCGCCGATGGTCGATTCCGCGCCGAGACGCGGCGGCTCGAAGGCCAGCATCTGGTTGTGCTGCGCCAGCAGCGCCTCGATTTCCGCCAGCGGCGTGCCGCAGCGCGCGGTGATCACCAGTTCCGTCGGCTCGTAGGCGACGATGCCGGCGTACGCGCGCGTATCGAACACTTCGCCTTGCAGCGACTGGCCGTACCAGTCCTTGGTGCCGCCGCCGCGCAGGCGCAATGGTTGGCCGGCGGCCGCCGCGGCGCGTATGCGCACGCTGAAGTCTTGGGCGATGGAGTGCATATCGGTGGTCAGGTTGTTCGTCATGCTGCTCCGTTCAGTAACGCGGCAAATGGGAGAACGGCAGCATGCCGCCGCTGACGCGCATCTTGCCGAATTCGGCACAGCGGTTCAGCGTGGGAATGGCCTTGTCGGGATTGAGCAGCCCCGCCGTATCGAAGGCGCGCTTCACCGAGAAGAACGCTTCCAGCTCGGCGGGCGCAAACTGCGCGCACATGGAATTGATCTTCTCGATGCCCACGCCATGCTCGCCGGTGATGGTGCCGCCCACTTCCACGCACAGCGCCAGGATCTCGGCGCCGAACGCCTCGGCGCGCTCGAACTCGTCGGGAATGTTCGCGTTGAACAGTATCAGCGGATGCAGGTTGCCGTCCCCCGCGTGGAACACGTTGGCGCAGCGCAGGCCGTATTTGGTCTCCATCTGCGCGATCCCCTCCAGCACCTGGCCCAGGCGCTTGCGCGGGATGGTGCCGTCCATGCAGTAGTAGTCCGGCGAGATGCGGCCGGCCGCCGGGAAGGCGTTCTTGCGGCCGGACCAGAACTTCAAGCGCTCCGCCTCCGACTGCGACACCGCGATCGCGCTGGCGCCGGCCGTGTTGAGCACCGCCGACATGCGGGCGATTTCCTCTTCCACCTCCTCGACGGTGCCATCGGCCTCGCACAGCAGGATGGCGGCGGCGTCGGTATCGTAGCCGGCCTTGACGAACGGTTCGACCATGCGCGACGAGGTCTGGTCCATCATCTCCAGCCCGGCCGGGATGATGCCGGCGGCGATCAGCGCGGCCACCGCGTGGCAGCCCGCCACCACTTCGTCGAACGACGCCATGATCACGCGCGCGGTGGCCGGCTTGGGCACCAGCTTGACCGTCACTTCGGTGACGATGCCCAGCATGCCTTCGGAGCCGATGAACACCGACAGCAGGTCCAGTCCCGGCGCGTCGAGCGCCTCGCTGCCCAGCTCCACCACGTCGCCGTCGATGGTGACCACGCGCACGCGCAGCACGTTGTGCACGGTCAGCCCGTATTTGAGGCAATGTACGCCGCCCGAGTTCTCCGCCACGTTGCCGCCGATGGTGCAGGCGATCTGCGACGACGGATCGGGCGCGTAGTACAGGCCGTGCTGCGCCGCCGCTTCCGAGATCGCCAGGTTGCGCACGCCGGGCTGCACCACGGCGCTGCGGGAGTAGGCGTCCATGCGCACGATGCGGTTCAGGCGCGCGGTCGACAGCACCACGCCGTCGGCGATCGGCATCGCGCCGCCGGACAGGCCGGTGCCGGCGCCGCGCGGCACGATGGGCACGTTCAGCCCGCGGCACACCTTCAGCACCGCGACGATCTGCGCCTCGGTATCGGGCAGCACGACGATCATCGGCAGCTGGCGGTAGGCGGCCAGGCCGTCGCATTCGTAGGGGCGGGTATCCTCGGAATCGGACAGCACGCAGCGCCCCGGCAGCGCCTCGCGCAGGGCCTCGGCAACCTGTAGTCGGCGCGCGGTGACGGTGGCGGGAGCGGCGGGGGCAGTGTTCATGGAGGGCGTTTTTGGGCGGCGTATGGTCGAGAGTCGATTGTAAGCACAAAACCCGGCGCCGCCTAATACAGGCTGTTGTGCATAGCACCACAGCGCCTGCGCCGACGGCTCTTACGTTAAAATGTCGTTAATACAAGAATTTTTTGAGGCTGTACAATAATTTTTTACCGTAGAAAAATAAAACCCATGCTGTTCTCCACTCCCGGTCACAACCACATCCGCTACCTGTGCATCGTGCTGCAGATCGTGCTGCAGGTCTTCCTGGTGGTTCAGGTATCGTTCTTCATTCTCGCCTGGATGGTCCCCATGCCGTTCGAGCTGCTGTGGTGGGTGATGCAGGTGCTGCCAGACGGCATGAGCGTGGCCGACATGCAGCGGCTGTCTTCGCTGTATCGGCTGCTGGGCGTACTCATCGGCCTGCTGCCGCTGAGCTTTCTGGTGTTCGGCGTGATCCGGCTGCGGCAGACGCTGCGCGAATTGCAGCGCGGCGCCATCTTCGCCACCCGCACCATCGGCTACATGCGGGCGTTTGCCGGCGCCGTGTTCGCGTCGGTCACGCTGTCGAGTCTGGAACCGGCGCTGCGCGCCATCGTGTTCAACCTGGTTTCCAACACCCGCGCCTTCCGCATCGGCTTCGACGTCACCTCCAACGAGGTGCTGTTGCTGCTGGTGTGCGGGCTGTTCTACCTGATCGCCGCCATCATGCACGAAGGCCGCCGCCTGGGCGAAGAAAACGAAGGCTTCATCTGATGACCATCATCGTCAACCTGGATGTGATGCTGGCCAAGCGCAAGATCAAGTCGAAGGAGCTGGCGGCCTTCATCGGCATCACCGAACAGAACCTGTCGCTGCTCAAGTCCGGCAAGGTGCGCGGCATCCGTTTCACCACGCTCAACAAGATCTGCGAGCGGCTGGCCTGCCAGCCGTCCGACATCCTCGAATGGCGCCCGGACGAAGGCGACCCAGCCGACGACGCCGGCGGCGACGACTTCTAAACTTTCCCTCCACCTGGCCTGCACGCCGCCGATGCGCTCTTGCGCAGGCGGCGGCGCGCCCCTCGCATTCGATATAACAAAAAAACAACGCTTAAAAATATCGTAAAACAATAACAAATTACTGATTGACACAAAAATATGATCGATTTACTATTTATTCCAGCTGAACCGGGAACTATGCTGCAGTGTCGATCTCACAGCTACCTTGATAACCACCCACATGGAGTTTTAAATGGAAAACATCGAAATCACCCAAGTAGAATTCGTCGTCGAAGAACTGGAAGCCCGCTTCGAAATGGAAGCCGTGCCTAGCGTTCCAGCACCGGACTGGACCTACACCTGCTCGGTGTCCGACAAGTAATACCGAGCTGGAAACGGGAGTCGCACGCCTCGCTCCCGTTTCTCTTCCCGCATCGTCCATCCCTCCCCATTCCGCACTCCCCCATGGCCGCCATACCCACGCTCAAAGAAGGCATCCGGATCTCGCCGTACCGCGAAGCGGGCGCCGCACAACGCTTCCTGCTGGAGCTGGACAACCGCCATTTCCTGATTACCGCCAAGTCGCGCGCGCTGATCGAAGCGCTGCTGACGGCGCCGGCCACGCCCGACCAGCTGGAGCGCCAATACCTGCAACGCAGCGGCGCCGCGCTGCCGTCCGACGAACTGATCGCGCTGGCCGCCGCCACGCTGCCCGCCGCGCTGTTCAGCGACGCCGCCCCGGCCGCGCGCGGCAATCCCTTCACCATCAGCATCGACTTGCTGTCGCCGTGGTACGCCGGCCTGCTGACCGGCCGCCTGGCGTGGCTGTTCAAGCCGTCGCTCGCATGGAGCCTGGTGGCCATCTTCGCCGTGCTGCACGGCTGCGTGCTGCCGGCCGCCATGCACGCCGCCCACGAAGGCTGGAGCGGCAGCGGCGGCACGCGCCTGGTGGCCCTGCTGCTGCTGAGCGGACTGATCCACGAGCTGGGCCACACGACGGCCTGCCGCTATTTCAATTGCCCGCACGGCGCCATCGGCTTCGGCCTGTACGTGATCTTTCCCGCCTGGTACGCCGACGTCAGCAAGGCCTGGCGCCTGCAGCGCCGGCAACGCGCGGTGGTCGATCTGGGCGGCGTGTATTTCCAGGCGCTGATGCTGATCGGCGTCGACCTGTATGCGCTGGCCAGCGGCAGCCCCGACGCGCTCAAGCTGATCTGGCTGGTCACCTTCACCATGCTGTTCACGCTCAACCCCGTGTTCAAGTTCGACGGCTATTGGCTGCTGTCCGACCTCAGCGGCCTGCACAACCTGCACCGCCAGGTGCGCCAGGCCAGCGCCGAAATGCTGATGCCGCTGTTCGGCCGCGCCCGGCCCGGCGCGCGTTCGCCGGTGCTGTACGCCTACGGCCTGCTGAGCGGCGCCTACATGCTGTACTTCGCCAGCTTCCTGGTGACCGAAGTGCGGCGGCTGGCCCGGACGCTGCCGGACGCGCTGGCCGACAGCCTGCACCAGCTGGGCGCGGCCGCCGGCGCGGCCCGGCTGGCGGACGCCGGCTGGTCCGCGTGGCGCCTGCTGGGCGATCTGTTGTGGCCGCTGGTGATCGCCTCGGCCTGCGTCATGCTCGCCATGAAAACGCTGCGCGCGCTGGCCGGGCTGCGCAGCGCCGTCGTGCACGCCCGATTCGCCGCCTGACACCGCCACGGAGACGCCGCCATGTTCCTTCGCTTCCCCCGCCTCGCCGCCCTGTTGCGCCGGCCGCCGGCAGCCTCCTATGCGGCGCGCCTGCAGCACCAGCGCGCCGAGGCCAACACCACCCGCCTCGCCGCCAAGGGCTTGCAACATGCGCTGGCCCTGGGCAACGACGAGGCGATGCGCGTCGCCGGCGCCGCGCAGGCGGCCTACCGCCAGCTGTGCGCGCAGAGCTCGCCCGGCAGCGCGCCGCAGGCGCTGCTGCGCACGCTGAGCGACCGCCTGGCACAACACTCCTGCCTGCTGGCCCTGCCGTACAGCCTGCCCGGACTGCGGCTGCTGCGCCAGCTGGCCGCGTCCGGCCTGCGCATCGTCGTCGTCACCACGCCGGTGGTGGAGCAGGTGCTGGCCGAGATCGGACTGCCCGCCGACAGGCTGGCCAGCGTCGGCACCAACCATGTGGTGCGGATGATCAAGGCCGGCACGCCGCAGCCGACGCTGTACATCTCCTTCCCGGAGCTGCACGCCGGCAGCGACGGCACCCGCACCTGGGTCAGCTTTAACGGCATGCGCCACGCCGTGTCGCTGCTGGAACCCTTGCTGTGTTGCCTGGGACTGGAGGCGCTGTACACGCTGACTCCGGCCGAAGAACCCGAACTGACGATATTGCGACTGACGCCGCTGAAGCCGCGCGACGCCAGCCTGACCATCAGCTCCGTCACCAGCTGGCTGACGCTGCATCTGCAAGCGGCCGCCAGCGCGCTGCCGGCGCAGACGCTGTCCTGGTCCCAGTTGTACCGCGCCAGCGCGCCCTACCTGCAAGTCGAACGCGACGACCAGCTCAAGCAGCTGAACGCCTACATCGACGCCTGGCACCGCCACGGCAACGGCCTGGACGGCGGCACCTGCGCGGCGGCGCGCGCACGCCTGGCCGCCTGGGCCGCCCAACCTGTCACGCCCGCCCACCACGGCGCCGGCCTGCCGTCGCGAGGATAACCATGCCGTCAATGACCGAACTGCTGCTGCACCTGCGCCTGCACCTGGCGCGCGCGCAATTGGAACTGTCCAGCCTGGTCGAGCGCGACGGCCGCCGCCAGTTCGCGCAGGCCGTCGGCATCGCGCTGCCCGAACTGTCCGCAGCCGAGCTGGACCGCCTATACTTGCGCTACCGCCTGTCGATGCGCAATTTCCACCTGATCAAAACCCACCTGGCCGGGCTGGATGCGGCGCGGCTTGAATCGTTCGTCGCGCGCCATGTGCGCATCGAGGGCGACGTCTGCCTCGATCAGCTGAAGCGGGACGACAAGCCGGTCATCTTCGTCACGCCGCACTACGGTACCTTCCAGCTCGGCTGCCTGAAGCTGATCCAGGAAATCGGCCGCCACAAGACCGTCAACGCGTTCTACAACCCGCCGTCGGTCAGCAGCAGTTCCAGCGGTTTCGAGGAACTGTTCCAGCGCCTGGGCTACGGCTTCAACGCGCTGTTCAACGACGACAGCGCCGTGCTCAAGGCCTTGCGCGTGCTGCGCCGGGGCGAAGCGCTGACCATGATGCCGGACGTGTTCGACATCAGCGGCCATTCGCTGTACGTGCCGTTCTTTAACAGGCTGGTACCGGCGATGGCCGGCACCAGCCTGTTCGCGCTGAAGAGCAACGCCACCGTCATCGTCGGCCACAGCTGCCCCGGCGATGGGCTGGACACGACGGTACGGCTGGGTACGCCGTTGGCGGTGCAGCGCAGCGGCGACCTCGATGCCGACATCGCCGCGTTGACCGCCGCCATTTTCCGCGAGATCGAGGCGCAGATACGGCGCGCGCCGCAGCACTGGGTGTATTTGCCGGGCAGCGGCGAACTGCTGCAGCGGCGGCTGCGCGTGGACAACGGCTCGCCGCAGCAATGGCTGGAGCAACTGCGGTCGGCCGCGCCGGCCTTCAGCAATGCGATCCCTGAATTCCCCCAACTGTTGCAGGACCTGGCGCCACCGGCCCTGGCCGCAATGCAATGATCAACCGGAGAAGCCTGATGATCCACCCGATCCCGGCCGCGCTGTTGGCCTGCCTGTGCCTGAGCGCGGGCGCCGCCGAACGCGAACTGGCCGACTACCAGACACTGCTGAAAATCACCCACCTGGACAAGGTGTACGAGTTTCCCGCCGAGCAGCGCGACAAGCTGGTCATCCGCGGCAACATGAAGCCGCGCAACGCCACCATCCGGCCCGAGGAAGTGCGCCTGTTCCTCGTCGACGGCGGCGAGACCACGCGCCTGCCCGTCAGCGCCGACGGCGGCTTCGACCTGAAGTCCGATCCGCGCTGGCTCAAGGCCAACCCGATGATCTACACCAGCCTGGCGGCCGACGAGAAGTCGGCGTTTTCCTTCAGCGCCCGGCCGACGCTGCCCGACGGACTGCGCTTCAGCTACGCCAGCCTGATGACCAGCGTGCGCCAGATGAACGCCATGATGCGCGCCGGCGCCGGACCGATGCGCTTCTTCATGCCGACCTTCAGCGGCGTCGAGCTGCAGTTCCCCGCCACCGCCGCGCCGACGCTGGAGCTGCAGACGCGCGACGGCGTGCGCCAGTTGCGCGCCGACGCGCAATCGCGCATCCGGCTCAAGCTGGACGAAGCGCTGCTGGCCGCCAATGCGCAAATCCTGCTGTCGGCACGTCCGCTGGCGGCTGACTTCCTGACCGACTGAGGCCGCGCGCGCCATGCAACGGTCGACCGCCACGGCAGGGATCAGACACTGGCTCAAACACCGCGGCCTGCGGGCGCTGCGCTCGCCGCTGGCGCGCATCGCACTGGCCTGGTGCGTCGTGAGCCTGCCCGCGTTCGGGCTGGCCTCCCTGCTGGGACAGGATGCGTCACCGTTGTCCCAGCTGCTGCGTCCGCTACTGGTGACGGCGCTGTCGCTGGCCGCCTACTGCGGCTACGTGCGCCTGGTCGAACGGCGCCGCCCGGGCGAGCTGGCGGTGGCGGGCGCCTGGACCGAAAGCGGCGCCGGACTGCTGATCGGTGCGCTGGCGTTCGGCCTGGTGATGACGATACTGGCCGCCTCCGGCGCCTACCAGGTCGAAGGCCACAACCGCTGGGCCGAGCTGGCGCTGAACGTGCCGCGCTTCGTACAGGGCGCGGTGACCGAGGAGATCTTGTTTCGCGCCATCCTGTTCCGCATCCTGGAGCAGCGCTTCGGCAGCAGCGCCGCGCTGCTGGCGTCGGCGCTGCTGTTCGGCGCGCTCCATCTGAGCAATCCGGCCGCCACCCTGTTCAACGCTGCCGCGATTGCCATCGAAGCGGGTTTGATGCTGGCGGCCGCCTACATGCTGACCGGCCGGCTGTGGCTGTGCATCGCCATCCATTTCGCCTGGAATTTCGTGCAGGGACCGGTGTGCTCGGTGGCCGTGTCCGGCTATGCCCAGCAGGGCTTCCTGATCGGCAGGCTGGATGGGCCGGACTGGCTGACGGGCGGCAGCTTCGGCGCCGAAGCCTCGCTGGCCGCCGTGGCGGTGTGCACCGTGTCGGGACTGGTGTTGCTGACACTGGCGCGCGACGCCGGCCGCTTCGTGCCCGCCGGCAGGCGATAAGAAACACCGCAGCCGTCCGGGCTGCTCAGGGCCGCCGAAAACTGATCTAGAGTAGGCATAGCAACAATGAAGGAAATCGCATGGACCTCGCACTTTACGGCGTACCGACAATGACCGACCACATCGAGCAGAAACTGGCCCAGGTCAAGGAAGTCATTTTCGAGCAGATCGAAGCGCTGCCGGTGGCAATTGAATGGAGTTGCCCGACGCAGGAAGACTACTAAGCAGCACTTTTCGTTTAACTCCCGATGCTTTGCAAAGGCGCCCAAACGCCTTTGCTTTTTTTATGCAAAAATCCCGCACGATCATGGCATTGGCCAACATGCTGCGGCTGGGCATTCCGCGCCCCGCCGCCTATGCCCACATCCGCAAATGGCGCCGCTACCAGCAAAGCCTGCTGGCCAACGAACGCATGGACGCGCGCTACCGCCACCGAGGCCCGGTGCCGGACGCCAGCGTCTCGACGCTGTATATGTCCTGCCACTACGGCAGCTACCCGGTCCTGGTCAAGGCGCTGGCCGACGCATCGCCGGCGCGCAAGGTTTATTGCTGCATGAGTACGCAAAGCGACGAGCATGCGCAGATGTTGAACCGGCTGGCGCACCGGCACGGCTTCAGTATCCAGTTCATCCTCGGCGGCTTTCCGCTGATTAAAGGCATACGCCGCGCGCAAGCCGAGCGGGCGCCGATTTTCGTGCTGATCGACCGTCCTTGGGGGAGCGGCTCGCCGGCAGACACCAGCCACGCCTTCCTCGATGGGAACATCCTGGCCAAACCCGCGCTGTTCACGCTGGCCGAGCGCATGCAACTGCCGCACCGCCTGCTGTTCGCCGATCCCGCGCCGGATGGCTGCGTGATCACCGATCTCGGCCCGTTGTCCCAGCGGGACTGCCTGCGCGCGCTGGAGCAGCGCGTGGCCGCACATCCCTACTACTTCGACCGCATGTTCGACCTGCACAAGTTTTTCTGGAACGAACGACGGCACGACGCCTATCTGTTGTTCAAGGTGGAGGCCGGCCGCTACATCCTCGACATCGACCGCCAGCGCAGTTTCGAGTTGCCGGAACCGCTATACCGGCAGCTGGCGCAGGCCCGGCGCCGGCACGGCAATTTCGACGGAGTCGACGAACTGGCGCTCACCGGCCAGAGCGCAATATTCGGCCTGCGCCACCCGCGGCACGCCTGGTAGCGCAAAAACTGCTGACACCGCGGGCCGCCTTGGCGTATGCTTCGAACCCATCAGACAATCAGCTTATTCGGAGCGGCAGATGGCATACAATTTTGAGCAGGCTTGGCTACTGGCGCTGGAAGAGCGTTTTGGCGTGACGGCGCAGATCGCCGAAGTGGCGCTGGCAAACCGTCCGCGCATGCTGGTCTATTATTTCCCGGATTTCCCGGCGCAGGGCATGCTGACGGCGGTGACGGCCGGGCTGTCCAACGCCAACCACCCGAGCTGGGTCAACGGCCGGCCGGAACTGAGCTTCACGCTGAAAACCACCGACAGCGGCTGGGGCAGCGCGGCCGCCTACATCGCGCAGTCATTCTACGGCGACAGCCCGTTCCACTACCAGGCTTCGTTCAAGCTCGACGCGCCGATGTCCAAGGACAGCGCGATGAACGCCTGCTTCGTCTACAAGCCGCAGTTCATGAGCGACGAGCAGATCACCTTCGAGCTGCCCGACCGCACCATCCACCTGGCCGGCCTGTTTCCGATGTACGATGAGGAAGTCAGCATGTACGAAACCGTCGGCCTGCTGGAGTTCTGGAACACCCCGGGCTTCGATTGCTACGACCCGCGCCGCGCCAGCCTGGCGGCCAAATAACTACTGAGGAATCAAACATGGGCAACCGACTCTCCAAAATCGCCACCCGCACCGGCGACGGCGGCACCACCGGTCTGGGCGACGGCAGCCGCACCGACAAGGACAGCGTGCGTATCCACTCGATCGGCGAGGTGGACGAACTCAATTCGCACATCGGCCTGCTACTGTGCGAAGACATGCCGGCCGACCTGCGCGAAGAGCTGGTGACGATCCAGCACGACCTGTTCGACCTGGGCGGCGAGTTGTGCATCCCCGGCTACCAGATGATCACCGAGGCGCACGTCGAGCGCCTGGACACGCTGCTGGCCAAGTACAACGCCACCTTGCCGGCGCTGACGGAATTCATCCTGCCGGCCGGCTCGCGCGCGGCCTCGCAGGCGCACGTGTGCCGCACCGTGTGCCGCCGCGCCGAACGCGCCATCGTCACGCTGGGCAAGACCGAGACCATCCACGAGCATCCGCGCCAGTATGTGAACCGCCTGTCGGATCTGATGTTTGTGCTGTCGCGCGTGTTGAACCGCTACGCCGGCGGCAGCGACGTGCTGTGGCAGCACGAGCGCAAGCGCGGCTAGGGCTTGAACAACTGCTCCATCCCCTTCGCCATGCTGAGGCGCGAGGCGCTGGCCGGATAAGCGCCGGCCACCAGCGCCGCCTGGTCGCCCATGGCCAGCTTGCGATAGAAGCTGACCATCTCGCCGGCCGGCCAGCCGGCGCGATGCGCCAGCACCATGCCCAGTTGATCGGCCTCGGATTCCTGCAGGCTTGAAAGTTTGGACAGCCGTATCTGCAGCGACAGGTCGCTGTCCAGGCGCTCCATCACCACCTCCAGCGGCGGCATCGGCTGACGGTTCAGGAATAGCGCTTCCGACAAGGTTTCTCGATGATGCTCGGCCACCGCGTGGGCGACTTCGTGTCCCAGTAACGTGGCCAGCTCGCCGTCGCTCAGCGCCAGCTGGCGCACGAAGGCGCTGCCGACCAGGATCTTGCCGCCCGCCATGCAGATGGCGTCGACTTCCGGATCGCTGGTGGTATGGAACTCCCACTGCCATGCCGCCGCTTCCGGCTTGAGCGCCACGGCGGCCCGTATCAAGCCGGCGCCTATGGTCTGCAAGCGCGCCAGCAAGGCGCGGTCGTCGTCCAGGCGCCCGGAAGCCGCCAGTTCGACCACGCGATCGATATAACGGTCCTCCACCTTGCTGGCCACCTCCTCGGCGCTGAAAATCAGCTCCTGCGCCCGGCCTGATTCCGGCACCTGCGCACCGGCGCCGGCGTGCGCCAAACATGCGGCCATCAAGCCGACGACGATCAGTTTCATCATGCCTCCCCGGCGCGATCTGATATAAACGGTTTATATCAATATACGCCATGCTCCGCCGGGGACAAGGACTTACGTCAATTGTGTTGCGTAACCGGGAAGGTGAGCGATCTCAGCCGCAAGATGGTCGAGCAGCAGGCGCGCGCGCAGCGGCTGGTAGCGGCGCGACGGCGACAGCAGATGTAGCGGCTGAGGCCGCCCTTGCCATTCCGGCAGCACGCGCACCAGCGTGCCGCTGCCGAGCAGGTCTTGCACCAGCCACAGCGGGCACAAGCCGATGCCGCCGCCGGCCGCCAGGCTTTCGCGGATCGCCAGTGCGCTGTTGACGCGGTAACGGCCGTGCGTGTGGACGGTTTCCACTTGTTCGCCGCGCTGCAGCGTGAGCAGATCGCCGTCGGCCAGCCAGGCGAAACGGATGTAGTCGAAGCGCGCCAGATCCCGCGGCTGCAGCGGTTCGCCATGCGCGCGCAGGTACTCTGGCGCCGCCACCAGTTGCCGCGGCGACACCCCGGCCAGCCGCGCCACCGCGTCGGGCGGCAGCTCATGCCCTTGGCGCACGGCAATGTCGACGCCATCCTTGACCAGGTCGACCATGCGGTCGTCGAGTATCAGCTCGATCTCGACCTGCGGGTAGCGCGCCATGAACGGCGCCAGCAAGGCGTTCAGGCGGAACTGCCCGAACGCGGATGGCGCGTTGACCCGCACCAGCCCCGCCGGCGTGTCGGTCTGGCCGCGCGCATCGGCCACCGCTTCCTGGTATGCGGCCAGCACGCCCAGCGCGCGCTGGTAGAAACGGCTGCCCTGCGGCGTCGGCTGCAGGCTGGTGGTGCTGCGTTCCAGCAGGCGCACGCCCAGCTCGCGTTCCAGCGCGGCCATCAGCTTGCTGACGGTGGGCTGGCTTGTGCCCTCCTCCCGCGCCACGGCAGACAAACTGCCCAGCTCGACGGCCCGCACAAAACAACGCAGTGAACGGATGGTATCCATGACGCCCTCATTCCATATTTGAATAAAGTATAGTCAGTTTTGCCGCCTTCCGCGTAATTCAGGAATGACCTATCGTGGGCTCCTCACTTTTCAGGAGCGCATCATGAACAAATTCCTCGCCGCTGCCGTGCTGGCGGCATCACTCACCGCGCCGCTGCATGCGGCGGAAAACTGGGTCGCCAGCTGGCAGGCCAGCCCGCACGCCGCCTGGCGCAGCGGAGATTTCGTGCTGCCGACCGGCATCCCCGACAGCCTGGCGCAGCAAACCGTGCGCGAAACGGCGCGCATCAGCGTGGGCGGCCGGCGCGTGCGCATCGTGCTGTCCAATCGCTACGGCAGCCAGCCGCTGGTGGTCGGCGAGGCGCATGTGGCGCGCGCCGCCGGGGCGGACGGCGGCATCGCGCCGGGTACCGATCAGGTGCTGACCTTCGGCGGCCAACGCGGCACCGTCATTCCCGCAGGCGCGCCCGCAGTCAGCGACGCGCTGGAGATGCCATTGGCGGCATTGGAAAAACTGGCCGTCAGCGTCTACCTGCCGCAGAAAACGCCGCTGGCCACCTTCCATTGGGGCGCGCAGCAGACCGGCCATATCGCCGCCGGCAACGTCGCCTCAGCCGCCGCACTGCCCAGTGCGACGCCGCTGCACGGCCGCGCCCTGCTGGCGGGGATCTGGGTCGATGCGGAGATGCCTGCGCGCGCGGTGGTCGCATTCGGCGACTCCATCACCGACGGCAATGGCTCGACGCCCGACAGTGACCGGCGCTGGCCCGACCAACTCGCCGGGCACCTCGGCGCCGGCGGCGTGGCGGTGGTCAATGCAGGCATCTCCGGCGCGCGCCTGCTGGGCGACCGCATGGGTGCCAATGCGGCCGCGCGCTTCGAGCAGGACGTGCTGGCGCAGCCGGGCGTGCGTACGGCGGTGGTGCTGATGGGGATAAACGATATCGGCTGGCCGCAAAGCGCGTTCGCGCCGCAGGAGGCGCCGATGACGGCGGCGCGCATGATCGCCGCCTACCGGCAGCTGATCGCGCAGGCGCACGCGCGCGGCGTGCGCATCGTCGGCGGCACGCTGCTGCCGTTCGAAGGTGCGCTGCAAGGCACGCCCTTCGACGCCTACTACACGTCCGCCAAGGACGCGGTGCGCGGCGAGGTCAATCGCTGGATCAGGGAAAGCGGGGAGTTTGACGAGGTGGCCGATTTCGACGCGCTGCTGCGCGACCCGGACCACCCGTCGCGCATGCAGCCGCGCTACGACAGCGGCGACCACCTGCATCCCGGCGATGCCGGATATGCGGCGATCGCCCGCAGCATCAGCCGTTATTGACGACCAGGCGCGGCTCGCCGCCTGCAAAGCGCTGTTTGATCGAGGCGGTGATGCCGGCTGCGTCCAGGCCCACGCTGCTCAGCAGCTTGGCCGGGTCGCCGTGGTCGATGAACTTGTCCGGCAGGCCCAGCATCAGCAGCGGCTTGACGATGCCTTCGGCGGCCATCGCCTCGGCAACCGCCGAACCGGCGCCGCCCATGATGGAGCCCTCTTCCACCGTCACCAGGTAATCATGTTCGGCCGCCAGCTTCTTGACCAGCTCGACATCCAGCGGCTTGACGAAGCGCATGTTGGCGACCGTCGCGTCCAGCGCATCGCCGGCGGCGACCGACGGTGCGACCATCGAGCCGAACGCCAGGATCGCGATCTTCTGGCCCTTGCGCTTGATTTCGCCCTTGCCGATTTCCAGCGTGGTCAGCTCTGGCTTGATCGCCGCGCCGATGCCGGCGCCGCGCGGATAGCGGATCGCCGCCGGACCGTTGTACTGGTAGCCGGTGGTCAGCATCTGGCGGCATTCGTTTTCGTCCGACGCCGCCATCACCACCATGTTCGGGATGCAGCGCAGATAGGCCATGTCGTAGTTGCCGGCGTGGGTGGCGCCGTCGGCGCCGACCAGGCCCGCGCGGTCCAGCGCGAACGTCACGTCCAGGTTTTGCAGCGCCACGTCGTGGATCAGCTGGTCGTAGCCGCGCTGCAGGAAGGTGGAGTAGATCGCCACCACCGGCTTCAGGTTCTCGCAGGCCAGGCCGGCGCCGAAGGTCACCGCGTGCTGCTCGGCGATGCCGACGTCGAAGTAGCGGTCCGGATATTCCTGCTCGAAGCGCACCATGCCCGAACCTTCGCGCATCGCCGGCGTGATGCCGACCAGCTTCTTGTCGGCGGCGGCCATGTCGCACAGCCAGTTGCCGAATACTTCGGTGTAGGTGATCTTGCCCGGCGCGGCGGCCGGCTTGATGCCCTCGGCCGGATTGAATTTCGGCGTGCCGTGGTACAGGATAGGCTCGGCCTCGGCCAGCTTGTAGCCCTGCCCCTTTTTGGTCACCACGTGCAGGAACTGCGGCCCCTTGAGCTGCTTGATGTTCTGCAGCGTGGGGATCAGCGATTCCAGGTCGTGGCCGTCGATGGGGCCGATGTAGTTGAAGCCGAACTCCTCGAACATCGTGGCCGGAACCACCATGCCCTTCGCGTGTTCTTCCAGCCGCTTGGCCAGTTCCAGCACGGGGCCGGGCAGCACCGACTTGCCGACGTTCTTGGCGGCGGCGTAGAACTGTCCCGACATCAGGCGCGCCAGATAGCGGTTCAAGGCGCCGACCGGCGGCGAGATCGACATGTCGTTGTCGTTCAGGATCACCAGCAGGTTCAGGTCTTCCTGCACGCCGGCGTTGTTCAGCGCCTCAAACGCCATGCCGGCGGTCATCGAGCCGTCGCCGATGACGGCGATGGCGTGGCGGTGCTCGCCCTTGATCTTGGCCGCCTGCGCCATGCCCAGCGCCGCCGAGATCGAGGTCGACGAGTGGGCCGTGCCGAAGGTGTCGTATTCGCTTTCGTCGCGCTTGGGGAAGCCGGAGATGCCGTTCAGCTGGCGCAAGGTGTGCATGCGGTCGCGGCGGCCGGTCAGGATCTTGTGCGAATAGGTCTGGTGGCCGACGTCCCAGACGATGCGGTCGTGCGGCGTGTTGAACACGTAGTGCAGCGCCACCGTCAGCTCGACGGTGCCGAGGTTGGACGACAGGTGGCCGCCGGTCTTCGACACGGAATCGAGCAGGTAGCTGCGCAGTTCGTGCGCCAGCGGCGTCAGCTGGGTGCGCGTCAGCTTGCGCACGTCGGCTGGGGTATGTATGTTTTCGAGCAAGTTCATTTATGCCTTCCGCTGCACGATCAAATCCGCGAGTTCGCGTAACCGCAGAGCTTTTTCTCCAAACGGCGCGAGCGCTGCGTGCGCGTCGAGCCGCAATTTTTCCGCCAGCGCGCGCGACGGCTCCAGACCCAGGATCGAGACGTAGGTCGGCTTGTTGTCGGCGGCGTCCTTGCCGGCGGTCTTGCCCAATGTGGCCGAATCGGCCGTCGCGTCGAGCACGTCGTCCACCACCTGGAACGCCAGGCCGATGGCGCGCGCATACACGTTCAGCGCGGCGAGTTCATTGTCGTCCAAATCCTTGCCGGCCAGCGCGCCCAACACCACCGCAGCGCGCAGCAAGGCGCCCGTCTTCAGCTGATGCATCTGCTCCAGCTGCTCCAAGGTCAGGCTGAGGCCGACGCTGTCCAGGTCGATCGCCTGGCCGCCGCACATGCCGGCCGAGCCGGAGGCGTGCGCCAGCAGGCGCAGCATCGCCACCTGGCGCGCGGCGGGAACGCTGGCCGCTTCCGACAGCACCAGGAAGGCCTGCGATTGCAGCGCATCGCCGACCAGCAGCGCGGTCGCCTCGTCGTAAGCCACGTGCACCGTCGGCTTGCCGCGGCGCAGTTCGTCGTCGTCCATGCAAGGCATGTCGTCGTGCACCAGCGAGTAGGCGTGGATCATTTCGACCGCCGCCGCCGCGCGGCTCAGCGTGGCCGCGTCGGCGCCGAACAGCGCGCCGGCCGCATACACCAGCAGCGGTCGCACGCGCTTGCCGCCGCCCAGCAGCGCATAGCGCATGGCCGCGTGCAGCTTGGTCGGCACCGCCGTGGCGGTAGGCAGAAAACCGGATAAATCGTTTTCGGATGCCGCCTGGACGGTCTTCATCCAATCGTCGAAGGCGCCGCTCATTGTTCGGCCTCGCCGGCTTCCGCGAACGGCTTGAGCATGTCGCCGTCCAGTACCTTGACCTGGGATTCCACTTTTTCCAGCTGGGCGGCGCAGAACTTCACCAGCTCGGAACCGCGCGCATAGGCGGCCACCGAGGCTTCCAGCGGCAGCTGTCCTGCCTCCATTTGCGCAACCAGCTGGGCCAGCTCCGCCATCGCTTCTTCGAACGAGACGGGGACGGCGGCGGTCGCGTCGGCAGTTAATTTCTTAGACATAGTCACTCAGGTTTCAAGGCAAAAACACGTGCCAGCGCAGTGTAGCCCGTTATTTTAGAACAAACCACCTCATCCGGTGGAACTATAGCCTCCCGCTGGCGGGGCAATCCATGGATTTTATCGCAATCGTCGCCATATGCCGTACCAGCATGCAATTTTCACAAGATTTTGCACGAAAAACGAGCACAGCAGTCCGCTGGAGAGGGGTAAAAGGCGGTATAATCTCCGGTTCTGTCCGAAATACCATTTTCAACAACTTTGAATTCAGGTCTTTACGGATTCTGTCTCTTCTTGGTTTGATGTATATATTAAGGGGGGTTGGGATGTCCGATCTGGGTACCCACGCCAAGCTGGCGCGTCCACACGCGCAACTTCCGGTTGACGTCTACTTTGACGAAGCGCTACTGCAGCGTGAAATGCAGCAATTATTCCAGTCCGGTCCGCGCTACGTCGGGCACGAACTGATGGTGCCGAACGTCGGCGACTTCGCGACCCTCGTTTCCGAAAACGAAGGGCGTATGCTGGTGCGCAACGCAAACGGGCTGGAGCTGCTGTCCAACGTCTGCCGCCACCGCCAGGCGCTGATGTTCAACGGCCGTGGCAACGCCAACAACATCGTCTGCCCGCTGCACCGCTGGACCTACGACCTCAAGGGCGAACTGATCGGCGCACCGCACTTCCCGGAAACGCCCTGCCTGAACCTGCCGAAGACCAGGCTGCAAAGCTGGAACGGCCTGCTGTTCGAGCAGAACGGCTACAACGTCATGGAAAAGCTCAATGAGCTGTCGGTGACCAGGGACCTGGATTTCTCCGGCTATATGTTCGACCACGTCGAAGTGCAGACCTGCAATTACAACTGGAAGACCTTCATTGAAGTCTACCTGGAGGACTACCACGTCGAGCCCTTCCATCCGGGCCTCGGCGGCTTCGTCAGCTGCGACGACCTGCGCTGGGAATTCGGCCAGGACTACAGCGTGCAGACGGTGGGCGTCAACCGCGGCCTGCAGAAATCCGGCTCGGAGATCTACAAGCGCTGGCAGGAGCAGGTGCTCAAGTTCCGTGGCGGCGAACCGCCGCCGTACGGCGCGATCTGGCTGACCTTGTATCCGAACATCATGGTCGAATGGTATCCGCACGTGCTGATCGTCTCGACCCTGTGGCCGGACGGCCCGCAGCGCACCAAGAACGTGGTCGAGTTCTACTACCCCGAGGAGATCGTGCTGTTCGAGCGCGAGTTCATCGAGGCCGAGCGCGCGGCCTACATGGAAACCTGCGCCGAGGACGACGAGATCGCCCTGCGCATGGATGCCGGCCGCAAGATCCTGATGCAGCGCGGCACCAGCGACGCCGGCCCCTACCAGTCGCCGATGGAAGACGGCATGCAGCACTTCCACGAGTGGTATCGAGCCAATATCGACTTATAGGATTTTCGATGCAATCACTTTGGATGTTGTTTGCCAGTTTCATGTTCGCCGCGATGGGGGTGTGCGTGAAGCTGGCCTCGCAAGAGTTTTCAACCTCCGAACTGGTTGTGTATCGCGGAATAGTCGGCATCATCGTGCTGGCCGTCGCGATCCGCGCCCAAGGCGGGTCGTTCCGCACCACCATGCCGTATGCCCACCTGTGGCGCGGCGTGGTCGGCGTGGTGTCGCTGTGGCTGTGGTTCTATTCGATCGGCAAGCTGCCGCTGGCCACCGCCATGACGCTCAACTACATGGCGCCGATCTGGATCGCCGTCTGGCTGTTCGCGATGGGTTGGTGGCATGCCAAGAACCAGGTCAGGTGGCCGCTGCTGGCGGCGGTGGCGATGAGCTTTGTCGGCGTCACCCTGCTGCTGCAGCCGGCCTTCCAGGCCAACCTGCTGGCTCCCGCCCTGCTGGCGCTGTCTTCCAGCGTGCTGTCGGCGATGGCCTATCTGCAGGTGCGCAAGCTGGGCCTGGCCGGCGAGCCGGAGAACCGCGTGGTGTTCTATTTCGCCATCATGAACCTGGTCGCCGGTGTCGCCGGCAACTACGTGTTCGCCGGCGCCGGCGGCGCCGTGTGGCACTCGATCGCCAGCGTGCACGGCGCCTTGCTGATGCTGGGCATCGGCATTTGCGCCACCAGCGCGCAGATCGCCATGACGCGCGCCTATCGCCTCGGCAACACGCTGGTGGTGGCCAACCTGCAATACACCGGCATCGTGTTTTCCAGCGTGTGGGGCGTGCTGGTGTTCGGCGACGTGTTCAGCTGGCACAGCTGGCTGGGCATCTCCATCATCCTGCTGTCCGGCGTGGCCGCAACGTTCTACAATACGCGCAACACCGAACGCGGTAAGGCGATAGCCAGTACCGACCCGATAGCCAGCGAAGTATAAGGAGCACGCATGCACACCACCCTGATCAGCGCCGCCGACCTGTCCCAGCATCTGACCGATGACAACTGGGTGATCCTCGATTGCCGCCACGACTTGATGAATCCGAACGCGGGCCGCGACGGCTTTGCCATCGGCCACATCCAGGGTGCGCAGTTCGCCAACCTCGATACCGACCTGGCGGGCGCCAAGACCGGCCCGGACGGCAAGTTCCGCGGCCGCCATCCGCTGCCGGCGCGCTCCGCGCTGATCGAGACGCTGCGCGGCTGGGGCATCAGCGACGATACGCAAGTGGTGGCCTACGACGCGCACGGCGGCATGTTCGCCGCGCGCCTGTGGTGGCTGTTGCGCTGGGTCGGCCATCCGGCGGTGGCGGTGCTGGACGGCGGCCTGGCCGCGTGGCAGTCGCAGGGGCTGGGCATGGTGACGCTGGCCCAGCGCCGCACGCCGGGCACCATCAGCGACAAGCCGTCGCTGGTGAAGACGGTGTCGGTGGACGAGGTGGTGGCCAATCTGGCCACGCAGGAACGCACGGTGGTCGACGCGCGCGCGGCCGACCGCTATCGCGGCGAGAACGAGACCATCGATCCGGTCGGCGGCCATATTCCGGGCGCCAAGAACCGCTTCTTCAAGGATAACCTGGGCGCCGACGGCCGCTTCAAGGACGCCGCGCAGCTGAAAGAGGAATTCGCCCCGCTGTTCGCCAGCGCGCCGCAAGCGATCATGCAATGCGGCTCGGGCGCGACGGCCTGCCACAACCTGCTGGCCCTGGAAGTAGCCGGCCTGCCCGGCGCCGCGCTGTATCCCGGCTCCTGGAGCGAATGGTGCGCCGATCCCGCCCGCCCGGTGGCGACCGGAGCCTAAAGTACTTTTACGCGGACCTGCCGAACCCCCCGCGTCACGGTTATACCGCCCTTTCCCAAGCGGTATTCAATCGCGTGACCAGTCTTGGGAATAGGAAATCGGCGCCAACCGGCAGTCTACCCGGCGCGCCGCTTCCGCTTTGCATGACGGTCCAATAAACTTCTTATATGCGCCATTACTTCTTCGTTAGGAATGGTCATGCCCGCTGCGATTTCAGCCTCCGCCTCCAGATCCGCCTGAATGCCCTCTTCGACGTCATCGAAGCCGTAGAGCCAGACATCAGGCCACAGGTACTCGGCGGTCACTTCGGCCAACTCCGCCAAGCGTTCAAGACGGGCACGGTCGGCGGTGGAGAGGGCCGCTAGCGCTTCAGCTTGCTTTTTTTGTCTGGAGTTCATCCAGCTATGATACTCCCGGCCGCGCCCGTGGCAAGCGCGCGGGATTGAGCGGCCACAAGCCTTAGTGGCCGTGCGTCAGGAACAGGACGATGGCGACGCCGGCGGCGATCAGCAGCACTTGCGGCACTGATTCGCGCATCGTCGCGCGGCGCTGCATTTGCGGCATCAGGTCGCTGACGGCGATGTAGATGAAGCCCGACGACGCGAACACCAGCACGTACGGTATCAGGCTGCTGGCGCGGTCCAGCGTGTAGTAGCCGAGCAGCCCGCCGACGATCGCCATCAGGCTGCACAGCAGATTGTAGACATAGGCGCGCGTGCGCGAAAAGCCGGCGTTCAGCAGCACGATGAAGTCGCCGATCTCCTGCGGAATCTCGTGGGCGATGATGGCCAGCCCCGTCACCAGGCCCAGTTCCGGATTGGCCAGGAAGGCCGCCGCGATCAGGATGCCGTCGGTGAAGTTGTGCATGCCGTCGCCGACCAGAATCATCCAGCCGGCCTTGCCCGCCTCGTGCTTGTCGTGGCCGTGATGGTGGTGGTGGCCGTCGCCCTCGTGATGGTGCGAATGGCGCAGGATCGCCAGCTTCTCCAGCAGGAAGAACGCCAGCAGCCCACCCAGCAGCGTGGCGAACAGGCTGCGCGCGCTGGCCTGCGACTCGAACGCCTCCGGCAAGGCGTGCAGCAGCGACGTCGACAACATGATGCCCACCGACAGGCTGACCATACGCTCCACCACCTTCGACAGCAGCGTAAACGAGAACACGGCGGCAGCACTGATGCTGACGACGCCGGCGACCGTGGTGGCCAGTAATATGGAGATAAGGACAGGATCGATGTTATAGCCTCTGGTAGCGGGAGCCGTGCCGCTGCGAGCGAGCCGGGGCGTTATTTTACCGCCCAGCCCGGTTTTATGCTTACTTTGGCTAAAATTTGATCAGGACACGCCGTTTTGCTTGAACCAGGCCAGCGTGCGGCCCCAGCCATCCTTGGCGTCCGCCTCGACGTAGCTCGGACGATAATCCGCATTGAACGCATGGCCGGAGTTCGGATAGATGACGAAGGTCGACTTGTTCGGCCCCTTGGCCAGCGCGGCCTTCATCACCGTGATCGATTCCTGGGTGATGCCGGTGTCCTTCAAGCCGTACAGGCCCAGCACCGGCACCGTCAGAGTGCCAGCGATATCGACCGGATGCCTGGGAAAGTTGGCGTTGGTCTCCCCGATCAGCCGGCCATACCAGGCCACGCCGGCCTTCAGCGACGGATTGTGCGCGGCATACAGCCAGGTGATGCGGCCGCCCCAGCAGAAGCCGGTGATGGCGATCTTGTCCGGATTGCCGCCGTTGGCCTTGGCCCAGGCCACCACCGCGTCGAGGTCGGTCATCACTTGCGCGTCCGGCGTCTTGGAGATGATGTCGCGCTGCAGGTCGGCGATCGAGGCCACCTTCTGCGGATCGCCCTGGCGCACGAACAGGTCCGGCGCCAGCGCCAGGTAGCCCAGCTTGGCGAAGCGGCGTGCGACGTCGGCGATGTGCTCGTGCACGCCGAAGATTTCCGAGATCACCAGCACCACCGGCAGGTTGCCCTTGCCTTCCGGCTGGGCGCGGTACACCGGCACGGTCTGGCCGTTGACGGTGATGGTGATGGTGCCGGCGGTCAGGCCGACGGTATCGGTGTGGATGACGTTCTGCGCCACCACCGGCATCGCGGCGGCGGCGAAGCCGGTGCCCAGCGCCACCTTCAGGAAGTCGCGGCGGTCGACGCCGTCCGACAGGCTGGTTTTGGCCAGCAAACTCTCTGCATCACGTTTCAAATCATCCATCCGATTCCTCCTTGATTAGTGTGCGGAAGCACAACTTAATGTGCTTCATCCCAGTTCTTACCAACGCCAACCTCTGCGATCAGCGGCACCTTCAACTCAGCCACGCCGGCCATCAGTTCCGGCAGCTTTTGCTTGACCAGCTCCAGCTCGGCATCCGGCACTTCTAGCACCAGTTCATCGTGCACCTGCATGATCATCTTGGTCTGCAGCTTGTCTTTTTCCAGCCAGTCCTGCACCGCCACCATGGCCAGCTTGATCAGGTCGGCCGCCGTGCCCTGCATCGGCGCGTTGATCGCCGCGCGTTCGGCGCCCTGGCGGCGCGGGCCGTTCGGCGAATTGATCTCCGGCAGCCACAGGCGGCGGCCGAACACCGTCTCCACGTAGCCGCGCGCCTTCGCCTGCAGGCGCGTGTCGTCCATGTACTGCTTGACGCCCGAGAAGCGCGCGAAATAGCGGTCGATATAGCTTTGCGCGGCGCCGCGCTCGATGCCCAGGTTGCCGGCCAGGCCGAACGCGCTCATGCCGTAGATCAGGCCGAAGTTGATCACCTTGGCGTAGCGGCGCTGCTCGCTGGTCACCTCTTCCGGCCCCACGCCGAAGATCTCGGCGGCGGTGGCGCGGTGGATGTCCACGCCTTCGGCGAAGGCGCGCAGCATGTTCTCGTCTTCCGAGATGTGCGCCATGATGCGCAGTTCGATCTGCGAATAGTCAGCCGACACGATATGGCTGCCCGGCGGCGCGATGAACGCCTCGCGGATGCGGCGGCCTTCCTTGGTGCGGATGGGGATGTTCTGCAGGTTCGGGTCGTTGGAGGCCAGGCGTCCCGTCACCGCCACCGCCTGCGCGTAGTTGGTGTGCACGCGGCCGGTCTCCTGATTGATACCCTTCGGCAGCTTGTCGGTGTAGGTCGACTTCAGCTTGGACAGGCTGCGGTATTCCAGCAGCACTTTCGGCAGCGGGTAATCCTCGGCCAGCTTTTGCAGCACTTCCTCGTCGGTGGACGGCGCGCCGCTCGGGGTCTTCTTCACCACCGGCAGCTTCAGCTTCTCGAAGAAGATCTCGCCGATCTGCTTCGGCGAGCCGAGGTTGAACGGCTGCTCGGCCAGCTCATGCGCCTTGGCTTCCAGCTCGACGATGCGCGCACCCAGCTCGGCCGATTGAATGTTCAGCAGCTCGGCGTCGATATGCACGCCGTTGCGTTCTATCTTCTGCAGCACCACGGCGGTCGGCAGTTCGATATTGCGGTAGATGTAGGCCAGCTTGGCGTCGTTTTCCACCTCGCCTATCATCGCCAGGTGCAGGCGCAGCGTGATGTCAGCGTCTTCCGCCGCGTAGTCGGTGGCGCGGCCGATTTCCACCTTGTCGAAGGTGATCATGCTGGCGCCCTTGCCGCAGACGTCAGAGAACGGGATCGTCGTGTGGTTCAGGTGGCGCAGCGCCAGGCTGTCCATGTCGTGCGTGCGGTGCGATTCGAACACATAGGATTCGAGCAGCGTGTCGTGATGGATGCCCTGCAGCTTGACGCCGTGGTTGGCGAAGATGTGGCTGTCGTATTTCAGGTTCTGGCCGACCTTGAGCTTGCTCTCGTCTTCCAGCCACGGCTTGAGTTTTTCCAGCACGTGCTCGCGCGACAGCTGCTCCGGCACGCCCTGGTAGGAGTGCGCCACCGGAATGTAGCAGGCCACGCCCGGCTCCACCGACAGCGAGATGCCGACCATCTGCGCCGTCATCGGCTCCAGCGACGTGGTCTCGGTATCGACGGCGGTCAGCTTGGCCGCGCCGATCAGGGCGATCCACTTGTCGAGCTGCTCGTCGGTCAGCACGGTTTCGTAGTTGGTGGCGACTTTCGGCGCCTCGCCAAACATGTCCAGGTTGGCGGAAACGGCGCCGCCGGCCGCAGGTTCGGCACCAGCTGCGGCCTTGCCTACCGGCGCCTGCGGCGTCGTCGCGCCCAGCTCGCGCAGCAGTGTCTTGAAGCCGTACTTGCTGAAGAAGGCCAGCAGCGTTTCCTGGTCCTCGCCGCGCGCCACCAGCGATTCGCTGATCGACATCATGTGGCCCGACAGGTCGCAGTCCAGCTTGACGGTGATCAGCTCGCGGCCCTTGGGCAGCCATTCCAGCGCGCTGCGCAAGTTCTCGCCGACCGCGCCGCTGATCTTTTCCGCGTTGGCGATCACGCCGTCCAGCGAGTCATAGGCGGTCAGCCACTTGAGCGCCGTCTTCGGCCCGCACTTGGACACGCCCGGCACGTTGTCGACGGTATCGCCGATCAGGGTCAGGTAATCGATGATGCGGTTGGGCGGCACGCCGAACTTGGCCAGCACGCCCGCCTCGTCCATCTTCTCGTTGGTCATGGTGTTGATCAGCATGACTTGCGGATTGACCAGCTGCGCCAGGTCCTTGTCGCCGGTCGACACCACCACGTTCATGCCGGCCTTGGCGGCCTGCACCGACAAGGTGCCGATGACGTCGTCCGCCTCCACGCCGTCGACCATCAGGATGGGCCAGCCCATGGCCTTGACCGCCTCGTGGATGGGCTCGATCTGCAGGCGCAGGTCGTCCGGCATCGAGGCGCGGGTGGCCTTGTATTCCGGATACATATCGTCGCGGAAGGTCTTGCCCTTGGCGTCGAACACGCAGGCGATGTAGGCGGCGGGATAGTCGGCGCGCAGGCGGCGCAGCATGTTGACCATGCCGTGCATGGCGCCGGTCGGATGGCCGTCGGGGCTGCGCAGGTCGGGCAGCGCATGGAAGGCACGGTACAGGTAGCTGGAACCGTCAACTAACAACAGGGTATTTTGCATAGGGACTAGATAAGGGTGAGGTGCGCCGTCAACAATGGCGGCTTTGCCACGAATGGCGCATTATCGCAGGTTTTCGGCGCCGTCCGGCAGGCGTCAGAGTTTCAATAATGACAATTTCGTGTTGCGCAAACCAGGAGCTTACGCCTTTTAAAACAGCGAAGCGTGTCAGTTTGTTACAATGGATCATACATAAAAATTCCATGGCTATTCACACCCTCTAAGGCGATCCATCATGATGCGCACCTCCACCCTCCTGCCGGCCCTGCTGCTGACTCTGGTCACCCACGCGGCGTTGGCGCAGTCCACTCCCAGCCAGGCGCCGCCGAAACTGGAAAAGATAGAGGAAGTGGCGGACGACCCGATCACGGTCACGGCCAAGCAGACCCAGGAACACCAGATCTCCGAGAAGCGCGACAACAGCGGCAACGTCGTCGAAGCCACCGTCAAAAGCGGTCCGAGCACGTACAAACTGAAGCCGAACCACCCAGCCGGCACGGCCCTGCCCGGCGACGCCTTGGGCGGCGCCAACCGCGGCGCGCAATGGACGGTGATGGAGTTCGACATCGGCAAGAAGAAGAAAAAGACCACGGAAGAAGACGGTTCGGCGGACACCGCCGCGCCGCCAGCCGTGAAATAAAACAATAACGCAGGCGCCCGCCATGGCGGGCATCCTCAGCTAACCTCATCAGATTTTCACATGGCAGTGTTTACCCCGGTCTCCCTGGACGATATCGCCCAGTGGATCAAGCAATTCCCCCTCGGCTCGGCGTTGGCGCTCAAAGGCATCAGCTCCGGCATCGAAAACAGCAATTTCTTCCTGACGACGGAGCGCGGCGAGTTCGTGCTGACGATCTTCGAGAACCTGTCCTTCGAACAATTGCCGTTCTATCTCAAGCTGATGCACCACCTGGCCGACCGCGGCGTGCTGGTGCCGGCGCCGGTCGCCAACGACCAGGGCGAGCTGATCGTCGCCCTGCACGGCAAGCCGGCGTCCATCGTCAGCAAGCTCGAGGGCAGTTCGCAAATGGATCCGCAGCCGGTGCATTGCGCCGCAGTCGGCGCCATGCTGGCGCGCATGCATATCGCCGGCCTGGACTACGAACTGCAGCAACCCAACCTGCGCGGCCTGGACTGGTGGAACGAAACCACGCCGCAAGTGCTGCCCTTCCTGTCGGACAGCAATGCCCACCTGCTGAAGGCCGAGATGCATTTCCAGGAAGCCTTTGCCGGCTGCCACACCTACCGCCAGTTGCAGGTGGGTCCGGTGCATGCCGACCTGTTCCGCAACAACGTCATGTTCGACGGCGAACGCCTGACCGGCTTCTTTGATTTCTATTTCGCCGGCTGCGACACCTGGCTGTTCGACGTCGCCGTCACCGTCAACGACTGGTGCATAGCCCTCGACACCGGCGTGCTCGACACGGCCCGCGTGCGCGCCCTGCTGGACGCCTACCACGCCGTGCGGCCGTTCACCGACGCCGAGCAAACCGCGTGGCAGCCGATGCTGCGCGCGGCGGCGCTGCGCTTCTGGCTGTCGCGCCTGTACGACTTCCACCTGCCGCGCGAGGCCGAGATGCTGACGCCGCACGATCCGACCCACTTCGAGCGCATCCTGCGCGAACGCATCGCTACGCCGGCGCCGGGGCTGCGCGGATGAGCAAGCTTCCCGCACGCGCAGGCTGGCACTGGGTCAAACAAGGCATGCAGGTATTCCGCAGGCAGCCGGGCGCGCTGATGGCGCTGTTCTTCTGCTGCATGTTCCTGTCGCTGTTTTCGCTGCTGATCCCGCTGATCGGCGGCATGGCGCCCATCCTGCTGGCGCCGATGTTCAGCGTGGCGCTGCTGCAGGCCTGCGCCGACATCGACGACGGCAAGCGCGCCATGCCCAACCTGGTGCTCAGCGGTTTCCGCAAGCCGGCGCGCCGGCCGCTGCTGGGCCTGGGGGTGCTGTACCTGCTGGTGATGCTGCTGTCGCTGACGGTGCTGAGCCTGATGGACGGCGGCGTGCTGGTGCAGATGGCCACCCGCCAGATCGAGATGGACCAGAAGCTGCTGGAGGATTCGCGCAGCGCGCTGTTCGTGTCGTCCGGCGTCTACATGGCCGGCTGGATGCTGACCTGCCTGGCCGCGCCGCTGATCTACTGGCAGAAAATGACGCTGGCCAAGGCGCTGTTCTTCAGCGTGGTCACCGTGTGCCGCGACATCAAGGCCTTCCTCGCGGTGGCGATCGTGCTGTTCCTGATGTTCCAGGTCTGCACCGCGATCCCGGTGCTGCTGTTCGACTCGCCGCAGCTGGAAGTGGCCTCCATCTTCACCATCTTCCTGATGATGATCGTGCTGATGCACTGCACGCTGTATGCCAGCTACCGCCAGATCTTCGGTGCGCCGCCGCAGGCCGAAGCCGCGGCGGTCAAGCTGGACCAGCAAGATTAAGCTTTAACGCCCCATCCGTTCCAGCTTGGCGATGCTCAGGTCCAGCACCTTCATGCCGTGGCTGCCGAAGTTGATCTGGGCGCGCGCATTGCTGCCGCTGCCCTCGATGTTGACGATCACGCCTTCGCCGAACTTGCCATGGGCGACCGACTCGCCGATGCGCCAGCCGGCGCCGGGCGCCTTCTGCGCGATCTTCTGCGCGATGGCGTTGTCTGAACCGACCAGCGGCGTTTCGTCCCAGGCCGACTTCTTGTTGGCGAACCAGTGCGACTGCACTTTCGGCGACAGCCACTTCAACGACTCTTCCGGCAACTCGTCGAAGAAGCGCGACTTCATGTTGTAGCGGGTCTGTCCATGCAGCATGCGGGTCTGCGCGAAGCACATGTACAGGCGCTGGCGCGCGCGCGTGATCGCCACGTACATCAGGCGGCGCTCTTCCTCCACGCCGTCATGCTCGCGCGAGCTGCTCTCGTGCGGGAACAGGCCCTCTTCCAGTCCGGTGATGAAGACGTTGTTGAACTCCAGTCCCTTGGCCGAGTGCACCGTCATCATCTGCACGGCTTCCTGGCCGGCGGTGGCCTGGTTGTCGCCCGCCTCCAGCGACGCGTGCGACAGGAAGGCAGACAACGGCGACATCACGGTGGCCAGCGGCGCATCGGCGTCGAGGATCTCGAAGCCATCCTCGTTGACGATCGGCGCGCCGGACTGGGCTTGCGCCTGCGGGCCCAGGTGCGCGGGCGCGCCCTGGCCGAAGCCTTCTTCCGAGACGAACTGCGTGGCCGCGCTGACCATCTGCTCCAGATTCTCTATGCGGTCGGCCCCTTCTTTTTCAGTCTGGTAGTGGGCCAGCAGGCCGGAAGCCTCCAGCACCACGCGCACCAGTTCCGGCAAGGCCATCTGCTGCGTCTCGAAGCGCGCGCCCTCGATCAGCTTGACGAAGCCGCCCAGCGACGAGCCGGCCTTGCCCGCCACATAAGGCACGGCGGCGTACAGCGAGACGCGGTGCTGGTCGGCGGCCGCCTGCAGCGCTTCGATCGAGCGCAGGCCGATGCCGCGCGTCGGGAAATTCACCACCCGCAGGAAGGCCGAATCGTTGTGCGGGTTGTCCATCAGCTGCAGGTAGGCGATCGCATGCTTGACCTCGGCGCGCTGGAAGTAGCGCAGGCCGCCATAGACGTGGTACGGAATGCCGGCCGAGAACAGCGCATGCTCGATCACGCGCGACTGCGCGTTGGAGCGGTACAGCACGGCGATCTCGCTGCGGGCGGCGCCGTCGGCGATCAGGTTCTTGGTTTCCTCGATGATCCACTGCGCCTCGGCCAGGTCCGAGCTGGCCTCGTAGACGCGCACCGGCTCGCCGTGGCCGGCGTCGGTGCGCAGGTTCTTGCCCAGGCGCTTGCTGTTGTTGGCGATCAGCACGTTGGCGGCATCGAGGATGTGGCCGTGCGAGCGGTAATTCTGCTCCAGCTTGATCAGGTTCTTGACGTGGAACTCGCGTTCGAACGCGCTCATGTTGCCCACGTTGGCGCCGCGGAAGGCGTAGATGCTCTGGTCGTCGTCGCCGACGGCAAACAGCGCGCCGCCGCCGTCGCGCTCGCCGTGGCCGGCCAGCAGCTTGAGCCACTTGTATTGCAGGTCGTTGGTGTCCTGGAACTCGTCGACCAGGATGTGCTTGAAGCGCTGCTGGTAGTGTTCGCGCAGCGGCTGGTTGCGGCTGAGCAGCTCGTAGGTGCGCAGCAGCAGCTCGGCGAAATCGACCACGCCTTCGCGCTGGCATTGATCGTCGTACATCTGGTACAGCTCGACCTTCTTGCGCTCGTCGGCGTTGTAGGGATCGATCTTGTCGGCGCGCAGGCCCTGGTCCTTGGCGTTGTTGATGAAGTACATCACCTCTTTCGGCGGAAACTTCTCATCGTCGACGTTGTTGGCCTTGATCAGGCGCTTGATGGCGGACAGCTGGTCTTGCGAATCGAGGATCTGGAAGGTCTGCGGCAGCGCGGCGTCGCGGTGGTGGGTGCGCAGCAGGCGGTTGCACAGGCCGTGAAAGGTGCCGATCCACATGCCGCGTGTATTAATCGGCAACATCGCCGACAAACGCGTCATCATCTCCTTCGCCGCCTTGTTGGTGAAGGTCACGGCGAGCAGGCCTGACGGCGACACCTGCCCGGTCTGGATCAGCCAGGCGATGCGGGTGGTCAGTACGCGGGTTTTGCCGGAGCCGGCGCCCGCCAGGATCAGGGCGCTTTGTGCCGGCAGGGTCACGGCGGCGAGTTGTTCGTCGTTGAGGTTGTGAAGAAGATTTTGCATCCCGTGATTATACCGGGACTCACCTCAACGACGCGGTTCAAGCCGACGGTACGGGCACCGCTTTGCCGTTTTTCTGGGCTTCACGTATCAGTTCCCTGGTCGTACGCTCGGCTTCGCGGCTGGCCTTGGCCTGCTCGCGGCCCAGTTCGCCCATCTGCCGGCCCAGTTCCACCATCGGCCGGTTTTGCTCGGCCATCTTGCGGCTCATTTCCTGCACCGGCACGTGCGCCTGGGCGATCTTTGCCGCCTGCGCGGAGATCTCGGCCTGGTATTGCGCTATCTGCTTGCCCAGCGGTTCCATTTCGGCGCGCAACTGGTCCTGCCTGGCGCGGTAGGCGCGCATTTTCTCAGGAGTGGGATCGCCTTCTATTTCGCGCGCGGCCTGCTCCATCTTGCGGCCGACAGTTTCCTGCTGGCGCACCACGCGCTCCAGCTGGCGGTGCTGGCGTTCCAGCTCGCGCTCGGGTCCGCTGGCGGTCTCGCGGGAGACGGCTTCCATCTGCGCGCCTATCGCTTCCATCGCCTTGCCCTGCACTTCCATTTTCTTGCCCTGCTCTTCCATCTGTTTGCCGATGCGGTTGGCCGGCCCCCAGGCCTCGTTGACCTTGGCGAGCGTGACGGGATCCTGGATCACATAGGTTTTGTCGCCGTCGCGGAACCAGACGAAATCGCCCTTCATGGATTGGCGCATGCCGTCGACGCGGGCCAGGTCGCGCCTGTCGGCGGAGACGGTCATGCGGTCACGGTCGGCCTGCACCAGCGCGTAGGCGAAGTCGGCATCGTTGCGGTTCATCGCCAGGCGGTCGAATTTGAAAGAGCGCACGCCGTTCGGACCGGTCTGGACCCGCAGGTCGGACGCAGCAATTGCAGGAACCGGTGGCAATGGGGGAATTTCCACGGCGCGCATCGCCGGCACTGCCGGGATGGCGGGAATGGCCGGAATAGCTGGAATGGCCGGAATAGCTGGAATAGCTGGAATAGCGGGAACCGGTGGCACTACATGGATCGCCATACGTGCTGCGGGTGCAGCAGGAGCGGCAGGAGCGGCCGGCGCAGCTGGGGCTGCTGGAGCTGCCTTCGCGGCGGGCGCGGCCTTGGCGGCCGGCGCCGGCTTGGCGACCGGGTACGGCGCTGGCTCGGGGGCTGGCACCGGATCGGGTGCGGGCGCGGCGGCAGGAGCCACCGCGCTTTGCGGCTCGGCCATGGCGGCAGCCGGCGGCGCGGCATGGGCGTAGAACACGGCGCCGGCGGCGAACAAACCCATCAAGGGCAAAGCCATCTTCCAGCTGACCGGTTCAACATCGGGACGCAGCAGGCGTTTGATACGAGACATGAGATTTCCTCCGTGAGCCGCGTGGGCAAGTTGTGTGGTATCGAACTGGAAACGATCCAGTTCCGACAGGGCTTGCGCCAGCCGTTGCGGCTGGCCGAGCATGCCTACCGCCAGGTCGTCGGCGATTTGTTCCCGCTCGATCCGTATCCTGCGTGACAAGGCCCAAACACTAGGGTGATAGAACAGCACGATTTCTATCGCGCTTTGAATCAGGTTGACCAGGTAGTCGTGCCGCTTGATGTGCGCCAGTTCATGCGCCAGCAGCGCCTCGAGCAAATCGGGCGGCATGCCGCTGACCAGCGCCGTCGGCACCAGCACGATCGGACGCCAGCAGCCGGCGGTGATCGGGCTGTCGAGCAGGTCGGCCACGCCCAGCCTGACGTGCTGCGGAATCTCGAAGCGGCGCGCCAGCTCGGACAAGCGGCGCTGCCAGTAATGATTGACGGTGTATTCGTCGGGACGGGTGCGCTCGGCCACCCATTTCAGGCCCACCGCCAGCCGCAGCGACATCAGCGCCGCGCCGGCCAGCCACAGGCCGACCACCCACGGCAGCTGGCGGCGCAACATGGTTTCCCAGGCAGACAAGGTATCGTCGCCGAACAGGGTCGGCACGATGGCGGCGGCGCCAAGTCCGGCGCCGGCCGTGCCATCGGCATCGACCAGCACGCTCAGCATGTGGACCGCGCTGTCGCCGCGGTTGGCGTCGGCCAGGTGCATGAAGATGCTGGCCAGCGGCAGCGCCGCGCACAACAGCATGCCGGCGCAGGCCACCGCATACCGGGTCTGCGGACGGGCGCCGCGCAGCGCATGCATCGCCAGCGCAACGCCCCAGCCGATCAGCAGGCCTTGCCAGATGAAATGCAGCAGTGCCCAGCCTACGGCGGGCACCAGGGCCGGCAGGACGCTATTCATAAGCGCCTGCCTGCCGTGAAATCGTCACCATGCGTATTGCTTCCATGCCGCACTCCCAGTTGATGGATGTAGAATAAATTATCTAGATGACGATGTCTAGAACTTTTTTTCTACATGCGGCCAACGGTGTTTAACGTGCGCGCTTGGCGCTGATGGTCACGACCGGCATCTTGACGCCGTCCACCACGGCCACCTTCACCGAGCCGGGATCGATCGCGGGTGCGGTGCGCACTTCGGCGCTGGCGTAGCCGGTGGCGCACAGGATGACTGCGCTGGCTACAAAGATGACTTCCATGTTTTTCAGTACGTTCATGATGTTTCTCCTTCAGTGGTGGGCCTTGCTTCCATGACTCCACTGTAGACAAACACCCCGCCGAGCGCCTGCGGATTGCGACGGAATGCAACTTTGACGGAGCAAAGCGCATCCCGCCGCGACGGACGTCAGTAAATGACCACCGAACGGATCGATTCGCCGCTCTTCATCAGGTCGAAGCCTTCGTTGATGCGCTCCAGCGGCAGACGGTGGGTGATCAGGTCGTCGATATTGAGCTTGCCTTCCATATACCAGTCGACGATCTTCGGCACGTCGGTGCGGCCGCGCGCGCCGCCGAAGGCCGAACCCTTCCACACGCGCCCCGTCACCAGCTGGAACGGACGGGTGGAAATCTCCTGCCCCGCCGCCGCCACGCCGATGATGATCGACTGGCCCCAGCCCTTGTGGCAGCACTCCAGCGCCTGGCGCATGGTGGTGGTGTTGCCGATGCACTCGAAGCTGTAGTCGGCGCCGCCGTCGGTCAGCTGGATGATCGCGTCGACCACGTTGTCCACCTCCTTCGGATTGACGAAATGGGTCATGCCGAACTTGCGCGCCATCTCCTGGCGGGCCGGGTTGATGTCGACGCCGATGATCTTGTCGGCGCCCACCATTTTGGCCGCCTGGATCACGTTCAGGCCGATGCCGCCCAGGCCGAATACGACGACGTTGGCGCCAGCCTCCACCTTGGCCGTGAACAGCACGGCGCCGACGCCGGTGGTCACGCCGCAGCCGATGTAGCAGACTTTATCGAACGGCGCGTCCTCGCGGATCTTGGCCAGCGCGATTTCCGGCACCACGATGTAGTTGGAGAAGGTCGACGTGCCCATGTAGTGATAGATCGGCTTGCCGTCGATGGAGAAGCGGCTGGTCGCATCCGGCATCAGGCCGCGGCCCTGGGTCGAGCGGATCGACTGGCACAGGTTGGTCTTTTGCGACAGGCAGAACTTGCATTGGCGGCATTCCGGCGTGTACAGCGGAATGACGTGGTCGTCCTTCTTCAGCGACTTGACGCCGGGGCCGACGTCGACCACCACGCCCGCGCCCTCATGGCCCAGGATGGCCGGAAAGATGCCTTCCGGATCGGCGCCCGACAGCGTGTAGTAGTCGGTGTGGCAGATGCCGGTGGCCTTGATTTCCACCAGCACCTCGCCCTCGCGCGGACCGCCCAGTTCCACTTCCTCGATCGTCAGCGGTTTGCCCGCCTGCCATGCAATGGCTGCTTTGGTTTTCATTGTTCGTCCTGTGGCTGCGTTGTTCGGGATGCCGGAACGGGCGTGCCGTTCCGGTGATCCGCCATGATAGCAAGCCGGGGACGATCTGTGGTGCGGGGACTATTGCGGCTCGACCGGCATCGCCTGGCCGATGCCGAGCAGGTCGGACACCGTGCGCCACAGCTGGCGCGGCGAAGTCCACGGCTTGGGCAGGAAGGCGCTGCCGACGGTGTGGCGTTCCGGGTGGCGCGCCGAATACAGCAGCACCCGGGCGTCGCCCTGGCGCATGCGCACCGTCGACAGCAGGTCGGCGCCGTCGCCGTCCGGCAGGTCGGGATCGATCACCACCAGCGCGAACTGCTCCAGCTCCAGCAGCCGCTGCGCGGCCGCGAAGGTCGCCGCGTGGGTGACGTGGGTTTCCGGCACAAGCAAGGTCGACAGCACCAGCGCGGCGTCGGCGTCGCCGTCCACATGCAGCACGCGCGGCGCCGTCGCAAAGATGGAAAAGCCGATGGCAGCACCGCCCTCCTGGTCGTTGAAGGGCCGGTAGGTGTCCCGGGAAATATCGTTGGTCATGGGTGTCTCCGCACACAAAGCTGATAGAAATGCGATGCCCGGCTACTGGGTAAGACAGGGAATCGCAGACGATCGGCGGAGTTGGGCCGAGGGAATCAAGACGGGCGCAGGGAACAGGCGGCCGGTGAGGCGGCAGGCGCAGGTTGGAGGCCCTGCCGCGTAGTACTACGTATAGTGTATCTGAAAAATTCCCGAAGGCAAGAAAATGCTTGCCTTCAGGCACAGATGTTTACTTTTTGAGACGCTGGTTGAAGGCGGCGTGCAGGCTGTTCAGTGTTTCCTCGGCCGACAGCAGCTGGTCGGCCACCTCGTTGACCTTGCGCCGGTTGGAGCGGGCGTGGTCGCGCAGCACCTCGAAGGCGGTGTTGCGGTCGGTCTGGAATTTGCACATCAGCAAGCCGACGGCCAGGCTGGTCTCGCGGCCGGCGGCCAGCGCCGCGTTCAGGTTCAGCTCGGTGCGCCGCAACTGGCGGATTTCGTCGGCGCGGGCCAGGCCGGCGGCAAAGGCCGGCATCAGATGCTTCTCGTCGACCGGCTTGACCAGGAAGCCGACCGCGCCATAGGAGGCGGCCTGCTTGCCGGCGTCGGCGTCGCCGCGGCCGGACAGGAACATGAAAGGCACCGAACTGGTCGCGTGCAGCTGCTTGGCCAGTTCCAGGCCGTTCATGCCGGGCATGTGAATGTCCAGCAAGGCCAGGTCGGGCTCGCGCTGGGCGATCGCCTGCAGGGCCTGCTCGGCGGACGACGCTTTCAGGATGTCGTAGCCGGCGTGGCCGAGCACCTCGCCGAGGAAGTCGAGCAGCAGTTGATCGTCGTCGACGATGAGTATCAAACGCTTCGGGCTGGTAGGTACATTCATGTGGCGGCAACCTTGGGCTTAAGCTAACGCTCCAATTATACGGCCGAAAACCACCCGTGACGCGAACGTTTTATTGCATTTTGTACAGCGCCAGGAAGCGGCCGACGGCGGCGGCCACGCTGTCGGCCTGGTACACGCTGCTGATGGCGGCCACCATGTTGGCGCCCCTGTCCACCAGCGGCGCGGCGTTTTCCGGCGTCATGCCGCCGATGACGACGGTCGGCACGGCGATCGCCTCGCGCGCCTGGTCGAGGATCTCCAACTTGGTAGTCACCGCGTATTTTTTCACGCGCGACGGGTAGAAGCCGCCGAACGCCACATAGCTGGCGCCGGCCGCCTGCGCATCCAGCGCGCGCGGCATGTCGCCGTAGCAGGAGGCGCCGATGATCTTGCCGGAGCCGAGCCGGGCGCGGACCTGCGCGACTTCGGCGTCGGTGCCGCCGAGGTGGACGCCGTCGGCATCGATCTGCTCGCACAGCTCGACGAAATCGTTGACGATGAACGGCACGCCGTAACGCCGGCACAGCGCCAGCAGCGCCGTGGCCTGCGCCAGGCGCAGTTCGGGGCCGGCTTCCTTGTGGCGGTATTGCAGCATCGCAATGCCGTCGCGGCCGGCGGCCAGCGCCTGTTCGCTCAGGTCCAGCAGGCGGTCGGTGTCGTCCCAGTTGGGGGTGACCAGGTAAAGTCCTTGCATGATGCCCTCTCAGCTTAGGGGTGAGCGCAGCGGGATGCGCTGGCCGGCGGCCACCGCGTAGGCGTCGCGCAGCGCGCCGTGGGTGTATTGCTGGGCCAGCGACAGCGCGCCGGCGGTCGGCGCGCCCAGCGCCAGCTGGCCGGCGATGGCCGATGCCAGCGTGCAGCCGCTGCCGTGGAAGCCGCCGTCCAGGCGCGGCCAGCGCCATTCGCGCTCGGCATCGCCGGCGCGCACGGCGCCGTGGGACGGGCCGAACCAGCGGTTGACCACTTCGTCGCCGTCGGCATGGCCGCCGGTGATCAGCACATGGCGGCAGCCGCGCGCCAGCAGCGCCTGCGCCTGGGCGGCCGGCTGGGCTTCGCCCGTCAGCGCCTGCGCTTCCGGCCCGTTCGGCGTCAGCACCGTCGCCAGCGCCAGCAGCGGCGCCAGTGCCTTCACGGCGTCATCGCGCGACAGCAGGTCGCCATGGCCGCTGGCCAGCACCGGATCCAGCACCACCGGCAGGTCCGGCTGGCGGCCGCGCAGGCGCACGATCACCTCGGCGATCGCCAGCGCATTGGCAGCGCTGCCGGGGATGCCGATCTTCACCGCGCCGATGGCCATCTTCTCGACCAGCGTCCACGCCTGGCGCAGCACCATGCCGCTGTCGACCGGCTGCACGCCGTGGACGCGGTCATTGTCCTGCACCGTCAGCGCGGTGACGACGGTGAGCGCATGCGCGCCCTGCCCGGCGACGGCCTGCAGGTCCGCCGCGACGCCGGCGCCGCCGGACGGATCCATCCCGGCGAACACCAGCACGCAAGGCCGTTTGTCCGCAGCCTGCAGCGTCGCGCTCACGACAGCCGGCCGGCCATCGGCGACGACGGCGAGGCCGCGAACTTGCGCGGAATGCGGCCGGCCAGGTAGGCCTCGCGGCCCGCCTGCACCGCCAGCTTCATGGCGCGCGCCATGCGCACCGGATCCCGCGCGCCGGCGATGGCGGTGTTCATCAGCACGCCGTCGCAGCCCAGCTCCATCGCGATGGCGGCGTCGGACGCGGTGCCGACGCCGGCGTCGACCAGCACCGGCACCTTGGACTGCTCGATGATCAGAGACAGGTTCCAAGGATTCAAAATGCCCATGCCGGAACCGATCAAAGAGGCCAACGGCATCACCGCCACGCAGCCGATGTCCTCGAGGATCTTGGCCTGGATCGGATCGTCGCTGCAGTAGACCATGACGTCGAAGCCATCCTTGACCAGCGCCTCGGCGGCGATCAGCGTTTCCGGCATGTGCGGGAACAGCGTCTTCTCGTCGCCCAGCACTTCGAGCTTGACCAGCTTGTGGCCGTTCAACAGCTCGCGCGCCATCTGCAGCGTGTAGATGGCGTCCTTGGCGGTGTAGCAGCCGGCCGTGTTGGGCAGGATGGTGTATTGCGACGGCGGCAGCACGTCCAGCAGGCTGGGCGCCTTCGGATCCTGGCCGATGTTGACGCGGCGGATCGCCACGGTGATGATTTCCGCTTCGGCGGCGTCGGTCGCCTCGCGGGTTTGCGGCAGGTCCTTGTACTTGCCGCTGCCGACCAGCAGCCGCGATGTGTAGCTCTTGCCTGCGATAGTCAATACGTCTTGATTGCTCATGTCCGTTCCTTATTCAAGTTCCTTGCCGATCAACCGCCGCCGATGGCGCGCACGATGTCGACCTTGTCCTGCGGCTGCAGCTCGCGCTGCGGCCACTGCTGGCGCGGCACCACCGAGCGGTTGACCGCCAGCGCCAGCGCCTGCCCCGTCAACGACAGCGCATCGACCAGTTGATCCAGCGTCTGCCTCGGCGGCACCGCGTGCGGCGCGCCGTTGAGTTCAATCTCGATCATGCCGGCCTCACAGCTTGCGATACAGCTCGGCGCCGCTCTTGATGAACTCCACCGCCTTGACCTGCATGCCCTGCTGCAGCGCCGCGCCGTCGGACATGCCGTTGGCCGCCGCGTACTCGCGCACTTCCTGCGTGATCTTCATCGAGCAGAAATGCGGACCGCACATCGAGCAGAAGTGCGCCACCTTGGCCGAATCCTTGGGCAGGGTCTCGTCGTGGAACTCGCGCGCCTTGTCCGGGTCGAGGCCGATGTTGAACTGGTCGTCCCAGCGGAATTCGAAGCGCGCCTTGGACAGCGCGTTGTCGCGGATCTGCGCGCCCGGATGGCCCTTGGCCAGGTCGGCCGCATGGGCGGCGATCTTGTAGGTGATGATACCGTCCTTGACGTCGTTCTTGTCGGGCAGGCCCAGATGCTCCTTGGGCGTGACGTAGCACAGCATCGCCGTGCCGTACCAGCCGATCTGCGCGGCGCCGATGCCGGAGGTGATGTGGTCGTAGCCCGGCGCGATGTCGGTGGTCAAAGGGCCCAGCGTATAGAACGGCGCTTCGTGGCACTGCTCCAGCTGCAGGTCCATGTTCTCTTTAATGAGCTGCATCGGCACGTGGCCGGGGCCTTCGATCATCACCTGCACGTCGTGCTTCCAGGCGATCTGGGTCAGCTCGCCCAGGGTTTTCAGTTCGCCCAGCTGCGCCTCGTCGTTGGCGTCGTAGATCGAGCCGGGACGCAGGCCATCGCCCAGCGAGAACGACACGTCGTAGGCCTTCATGATCTGGCAGATCTCTTCGAAGTGCGTGTACAGGAACGATTCCTTGTGATGCGCCAGGCACCACTTGGCCATGATCGAACCGCCGCGCGAGACAATGCCGGTCAGGCGCTTGGCCGTCATCGGCACGTAGCGCAGCAGCACGCCGGCGTGGATGGTGAAGTAGTCGACGCCCTGCTCCGCCTGCTCGATCAGCGTGTCGCGATAGATTTCCCAGGTCAGGTCCTCGGCCTTGCCGTTGACCTTTTCCAGCGCCTGGTAGATCGGCACGGTGCCGATAGGTACGGGGCTGTTGCGGATGATCCATTCGCGCGTTTCGTGGATATGCTTGCCGGTGGACAGGTCCATGACGTTGTCGCCGCCCCAGCGGATGGCCCAGGTCATCTTCTCCACTTCCTCGCCGATCGACGAGGTGACGGCCGAGTTGCCGATGTTGGCGTTGATCTTGACCAGGAAGTTGCGGCCGATGATCATCGGCTCGATTTCCGGGTGGTTGATGTTGGCCGGGATGATGGCGCGGCCGCGGGCGATTTCCTCGCGCACGAATTCCGGCGTGATCTCGGCCGGGATGCTGGCGCCGAACGACTGGCCCGGATGCTGGCGGCCCATCAGGTCGGCCAGGCGCTGGCCCATCGGGCCGGACGTCTTCAGGCTCTCCAGGTATTCCTTGCGGCGCAGGTTTTCGCGGATGGCGACGAACTCCATCTCCGGCGTGATGATGCCCTGGCGGGCGTAGTGCATCTGCGTGACGTTCTTGCCCTCGCGCGCGCGGCGCGGCTTGCGGTGCAGGTTGAAGCGCAGCTCGGCCAGCGCCGGATCGGCCAGGCGCGCCTGGCCATATTCGGAGGTCGGACCGTCCAGTTCCTCGGTGTCGTTGCGCTCCAGTATCCACGGCAGGCGCGGCGTCGACGCCAGGCCGGAACGGATGTCGATCACCGCGTCGGGATCGGTGTACGGGCCGGAGGTATCGTAGACGTAGATCGGCGGATTGGCCTCGAAGCCGAACGATGCCGGCGTGTCGGACTGGGTGATTTCGCGCATCGGCACGCGGATGTCGGGACGGCTGCCTTGAACGTAGACCTTGCGGGAATTGGGTAAAGGCTTGATGGCTGCCTCGTCCACCGTGGCGGTGGCGGAGAGGAATTTGGCGTTGGCGTTCATTTGGCTCCTTTGTTAGCTACAGGAGCCAGCAAAGGAGGTTGGACTTGCCCATCACGGATACGGCGATGTGTGGCGGCGATGTCCTAAGCTTCCCTTCGCTGGCATTATCCAGATCAGGTTCGGAGGGTATTTCTCACCCGCGCCTCGCTGTGCGATTTGCAGGACCCCTAGCGTTTGCCACCTTGCGGCAGCGCGACGATTATAACCTTGCCTTGGGAATTACAACAACCGATTCTTCCTCGGCACAGAAAATACCCTGCGTGCGGATTCAAGCGAGCCGAGGTGTAACAAATGTAAGAGGCGCGCGCTATGTTCGGCATCGCACATAAAAGTTTCTAGAAAGAACTCACACTATCCGCACAGCGACACCGCGTCGCCACAACAAGCGCCAGACGCGCGATTATCGGGAGACCCATCATGAAACCAGCACGCCCATCCATCTATCTTGCCGCCGCCGCGGCCTTGTCCCTGTCCGGCCTGAGTGCCTGCGGCGGCGGTGGCGGCAGCAGCGGCGATACCGCCCCCCCAGTCACCATGGGCACGCTGGCCGTGTCGATGACGGACGCGCCGTCTTGCGGCTTCGATGCCGTCAACGTCACGGTCAACAAGGTACGCGTCAACCAGAGCAGCTCGGCCAGCGACACCGATGCCGGCTGGACCGACATCACACTGAACCCGGCCCGCAAGATCAACCTGCTGACCCTGACCAACGGCACGCTGGAGGCGCTGGGACAAACCGCGCTGACCGCCGGCCACTACACGCAGCTGCGGCTGGTGCTCGACCCGAACACCGGCAACGGACTGGCCAACTCCGTCGTCGTCAGCGGCAGCACCACCGAGCAATCGCTGGATACGCCGAGCGCGGTGCAAAGCGGCATCAAGCTGATCAACGCCTTCGATGTCGCCGCCGGCCAGCGCGTCGACCTGGTGCTGGACTTCGACGCCTGCAAATCCATCGTCACCAAGGGCAACGGCAAGTACGCGCTGAAACCGGTGGTGAAGGTGATCCCGACCACGCTGAACGGCATCGGCGGCTTCGTCTCGACCGCGCTGCTGGCCAGCCACGTGATGGTGTCGGCGCAGCAGAGCGGCGCCATCGTCAGCGCCACCACGCCCAATCCCACCACCGGCGAGTTCGCGCTCAGCCGCCTGCCGCTGGGCAATTACGACGTGGTGGTCACGGCCGACAGCCGCGCCGCCGCCGTGGTCGGCACAGTGCCGGTGACCAGCACCTCGGCCACGGTCGCCATCAGCACCGCCGCCGCGCCGATCACGCTGCCGGCCACCGCCACCGGCAGCATCGGCGGCACCGTCACGCTGACGCCGGCCAGCAGCACCGCCACCGCCTACGTCGCCGCCAAGCAGAGCTTCGTGGCCGGGCCGACGGTCACGATCAAATACCAGGGCGCCGACCTGGCCAGCGGCAGCTACACGCTGAGCGGCCTGCCGGTCGGCGCGCCGCAATACGCGGTGTACAGCGCCACGCTGCCGCTGCAATTCGCCAGCGCCGCCACCGTACTGCCGGGCGCGGGCAAATACATGGTCGAGGCCTCCGCCGAGGGCTACACCACGGCCAGCCTGCCGCTGGTCGACATCTCCCTGCTCAATCAAAGCAACGTCAACTTCAGCCTGAAGCCATAAGCGCCGGGAGGCGAACCGGGCTTGCCCTTTTACCGGAAGGGCAAGCCCAGCAACCTGACCAATTGGCGGTCGCCGGGATATTGCTCGCGGTCCGCCACGCCCAGCCGCTCCGGCGCCGCGCCCGGCAAGCGGAAGGTGCCGAACAGCTGGTCCCAGATCGAGACGGTGGCGCCATAGTTCCCTGCCTCATCCAGGCTGGCGCTGTGATGAAAACGGTGCAGCTCGGTGCCGATCAACAAGCGGTTGAACCATCCCGCCCTGGCATCGACGTTGAAGTGCGACACCAGCCCCTGGAAGCCATTGAACGCCGAGGCGGCGAACACGGCCGCCGGCGAAAAGCCGAACAGGATGGCCGGCAGCATCAGCAGCACGCGGACGTAGGCACTGTTGATGGGATGACCCACCACATGCATGAACACGTACACCTCGCCAGGCAGATGGTGGACCGCATGGGTCTTCCACAGCCAGCGGCCCAGCCAGCCCCGCCCTTCATGGCTGTAGCGATGCAGCCAGTACCAGAGAAAATCCGACATCAGCACCGCGCAGACAGCTTCAACCTGCCAGGGCAGCGCGCTGTGATGAAGCGGTAGCCCCGCGTGACGACCGGCCAGCCAGGTCACGGCCTGCGTGGTCGCGGCAATCGTCGCGCCGTTGACGACCAGCATCGGCAAATCGCGCCGCAGGAACGATGCCCGGGTCATGTTCCACTCGCTGCGCATCGGCGCGAGTCGCTCCAGGGCCACCATGGTGGCGATCAGGGTCAGCAGATAAACCGGATAGGCTTGGCCAAGCGGCCCGAGCCGGCCGCCGACCGCGGCGTGGATGAAAACCAGCGTGGCGGCCAGGGCGAGCGGATAAAACAGATAGCACCGCCAGTTCGGGCGGGACGCGGCGAAAGGCCGCACGGGCACAAGGGGATCGGACATGGACTACACTCCTGGAATGGACACGTGTTCATGATCGCCCACGGTTCTTCGCCGCGACAGCGCGAAGGCCGGGGCTGTGTCCGTTAGCAGACATCCACCCGCTTTATGTCCAGGAACGCCATGACCGACAGCACACCAGCACCGGACCGCCGCGTCCTCAAAACCAAGGCCGCCCTGCGCGACGCGATGCTGGACTTGATGGCTTTGCGTGGCTGGGACGAGCTGACCATCCAGGAGATTTGCGACCGTGCCAACGTGGGCCGCTCGACCTTCTACATGCACTATCAAAGCAAGGAGGACCTGCTGTCCGAAGGCCTGAACGAGTTGCGCGACATGATCGCCGCGCAGGGGGCGGACACGGAACATGCCGGCTGCCACTTTCTGGCCGGCCTGCTGAGCCACATGGCGCAACAGCGCGACGTGTTCAGGGCAGCCATCGGGCGCCGCAGCGGACACGGCGTGGCGCGCCGCTTCCGGCACATGGTGTTCCAGCTGGTGGTGATCGAACTCAAACGGCGACGGCACCCGGCCGCCGCGCATCCATGGGTGGCCATGTTCGTGGCTGGCGGCATCGTCGAGGCGATGGCGTGGTGGGTGGACGCGCCCGAGCCGCCGTCGATCGACGACATGCGGCGCGAGCTCGACGAACTGGCCCTGGCCGTGCTGGGGGGCGCAGCCGCGGGTTCAATCCTTGAATGAAGGCGGGCGCTTGCTCATGCCGGACATCATGGCCTCCTGCAGGTCGGCCGACATCAGCATGGCCGCGTTCCAGGTGGCGTTGTAGTTCAGGCCGTCGGCCACCGTGTGGTCGCGGGCGTAGGTGATCATTTCCTTCACGCCGCGGATGGCCAGCGGCGCCTTGGCGGCGATGTCGGCGGCGATGGCGCGCACGCCGTCGCGCAAGGCCTCCGGCGAGTCGAACACGCGGTTGACCAGGCGGATCTCCTTCGCCTCGGCGGCATCGACCTTGCGCGCCGTGTAGGCCAGCTCGCGCGCCATGCCGTCGCCGATCAGCTTGGGCAGGCGCTGCAGCGTGCCGACGTCGGCCGTCATGCCGATGTCGATTTCCTTGATGGTGAACCAGGCGTCGGCCGAGCAGTAGCGCATGTCGGCGCAGCAGATCAGGTCGATGCCGCCGCCGACGCAGGCGCCGTGCACGGCCGCCAGCACCGGCTTGCGGCAGCGCTCCAGGCTGGTCAGCGTGTCCTGCAGGTCGAGGATCACGCGGCGCAGGTTCTCGCGCGTGCGGCCGTCGCAGTCGTCGCGGATCTGCGCGCCCAGGCCCATCATCATCTGCAGGTCGATGCCGGCGGTGAAGCCCTTGCCTTCGCCCGCCAGAATCGCCACCCGGATCTCCGGCGTCGCATCGATGTACTGGAAGGCGCTGCGGATATCGTTCCACATCGCCAGGCTCATCGCGTTCATCTTCTCCGGGCGGTTCAGGCGCACGGTGGCGATATGGTCTTCGACGCCGACGGTCACGGTTTCAAAACTGGGCATTGCTGTCTCCTTTGAATGATGGCGAAAGCATACTCCAGATGCGGCGGCCGGCACAGCATCGCCGGCCGCCGTCGCCCTTATTGCGGGAGGTAGGTCAAGGTCAGCGTGTAGCTCGACGCCGCATAGCCGTTCAGCAGCACATAGGCGTTGCCGTTGGCGGCGTACGACACGGTGCAGCTCTCGGTGCTGCTCGGACCGTCGGACTTGCAATCGTAGCTGCTGGTGGTCGCCGCGCCGGCCTTGCGCACATACAGGTCGGTGTCGCCGGTGCCGCTGAGTGCCGCCCTGAAACTGCCGCCGGCGGCCACCTGGTAAGGACCGTAGGCGCGGGTCTGGCCCCTGGCCAGGCTGCCGGTGAAGGTCTCGGTGCGCTCGGCCGGCGGCGTGACGCCGGCGCCGTCGCTGCCCAGCTCCACCGCGTAGGCCAGCGCCATGCGCGCGAACTTGAGCGCGTGGTCGGCCTGGTTGCCGCTGTTGGCGTAGGTGTCGTTGGCGGTGTGGATGTAGGGATCGTCCTCGCCCATCGCCGCCTCGAACGGCATCGACGACCAGTAGCCGGCCGAGGTCCACGACGCATGGTCGGAACAGGCGTAGCCGCACTTGTCGTAGCCGATCTTCAGCGTCGGCAGGTAGGTCGTGATCAGGTTGGCGACGAAGGTGTTCTGCGCGTTGTCGGTGTAGTCGGTGTACAGGTAGATGTCGTTGACCGAGCCCTTGTAGTTGGTCATGTCGAGCTGCATCACGCCGACCACGTTGACGTTGCTGGCCTTGTGGTTCTGGGCGATGTCCTGCGAGCCGCGCAGGCCGACTTCCTCGGCGGCGTAGCCGATCATCTTGATGGTGCGGCGCGGCTTGTAGCCGCTGGCGATCATCACCCGCAGCATCTCGGTCATGCTGGCGATGCCGGAGGCGTCGTCGTCGGCGCCGGGCGCCTTCGTGGTCTCGCTGGTGCCGGCCTGGTTGATCGAATCGAGGTGGCCGCCCAGCACCACCACTTCGTTCGGGTTGTCGGTGCCGGTGATGGTCAGGATCACCGACTTTTGCGGGTAGGCCGAATGGGTGTACTGGGTCACGGCGATGTCGCTGCGGCCGGCCGCCATCGTGGTCCAGCGCTGCTTGAGCCAGTTCGACGCGTTGACGCCGTTGTTGGTCGTGTAATAGAGGTTGGCGTAGGACGACATGTCGATGATGGTCTGGCCGATGTTGCTTGCCTGCATCTGGGCCAGCATGGGATTGACCACGCTTTGCTGGTCGATCGCATACGACGGCCGCGCCGCGGCCAGGCCCGCCAGCGTGGTGCGGGTCTTGGACGGCGTCAGCGCGGCGATGCCGGCCGCCTCGCTGGCGTGGAACATGAAGCCGCCGCAGCGGTGCAGTTCGCGGTGCACGGCGGCCGACAGCGCCAGCATCTGCCGCTCGTCGACTTCGACCAGATGGATTTTCTCCTGTCCGGCCAGGGTGGCGCGGCTTTCGCGGGCCGCCGCCTGCGGCGCCGCCTTCTGCAATTGCGCATACGCGGCGTCGCCGACGCTGATCCAGACCTTGTTGGACTGGGCCAGCGCGGAAGCCGATGCGCCGGCGAATAAGCCTGCGATCAGCACAGCAATGAGTCGTGTGGTCATTTCCGTCTCCGTGTTATCAAAAAATTATTGGGATCGGAAACGGTATGCTTTTGGCGGCCACGAGTCAAAAATCTTGCAAAATTCGACAATGTGACGGGAAATGTCCGGAGTTTAACAAACGCCGATGCGCGCATGGCTTGCCGCGTCATCTATAATGGCTGTTTTCGCAAACGCATTTCTAAAATAAATCAGCCAAATCATGGAATTAGCCAAGTCTTTCGAGCCTGCCGACATTGAACAATTCTGGCGTACCGAGTGGGAACAGCGCGGTTACTACACCGCCACCCTCGACGCCGGCAAACCTTCTTTCAGCATCCAGCTGCCGCCGCCGAACGTGACCGGCACCCTGCACATGGGCCATGCATTCAACCAGACCATCATGGACGGCCTGACCCGCTACCATCGCATGCTGGGGCATAACACCGCCTGGATCCCGGGCACCGACCACGCCGGCATCGCCACGCAGATCGTCGTCGAGCGCCAGCTGGACGCGCAGAAAATCTCGCGCCACGACCTGGGCCGCGAGAAGTTCGTGGAAAAAGTCTGGGAGTGGAAAGAGAAATCCGGCTCCACCATCACCGGCCAGATGCGCCGCCTGGGCGCCTCGCCGGACTGGAAGCGCGAATACTTCACCATGGACGAGCCGCGCTCGAAAGTCGTCACCGACGTCTTCGTCCGCCTGCACGAGCAGGGCCTGATCTACCGCGGCAAGCGCCTGGTCAACTGGGACCCGGTGCTGGGCACCGCCGTCTCCGACCTGGAAGTGGTGTCGGAAGAGGAAGACGGCTCGATGTGGTACATCAAGTACCCGCTGGCCGACGGCAGCGGTTCGCTGACCGTGGCCACCACCCGTCCCGAGACGATGCTGGGCGACGTCGCCGTGGCGGTCGATCCGACCGACGAGCGCTACCTGCCGCTGGTCGGCAAGATGCTGAAGCTGCCGCTGTCGGACCGCGAAATCCCGATCATCGCCGACTCGTATGTCGACAAGGAGTTCGGCACCGGCTGCGTCAAGATCACCCCTGCGCACGACTTCAACGACTACGCCGTCGGCCAGCGCCACAACCTGGCGATGCCGTCTATCCTGACCCTGGACGCCAAGATCGCCGACGACGCGCCGGCAGCCTACCGTGGCATGGACCGCTTCGTTGCGCGCAAACAGATCGTCGCCGACCTGGAAGCGCAAGGCCTGCTGGAACAGGTCAAGCCGCACAAGCTGATGGTGCCGCGCGGCGACCGCACCGGCGTGGTCATCGAGCCGATGCTGACCGACCAGTGGTTCGTCGCCATGAGCAAGCCGGCGCCGGAAGGCACTTTCTTCCCGGGCAAGTCGATCGCCGAGACCGCGCTGGACAAGGTCGCCAGCGGCGAGATCAAGTTCGTGCCGGAAAACTGGAGCACCACCTACAACCAGTGGCTCAACAACATCCAGGACTGGTGCATCTCGCGCCAGCTGTGGTGGGGCCACCAGATCCCGGCATGGTACGACGACGCCGGCAACATCTTCGTCGCCAAGACCGAAGCCGAAGCGATCGCGCAAGCGGCCGCCAAGGGCAGCACCGGCCCGCTGCGCCGCGACAACGACGTGCTCGACACCTGGTTCTCGTCCGCGCTGGTGCCGTTCTCGACCCTGGGCTGGCCGGAAGAAACGCCCGACATCAAGGCCTTCCTGCCATCGTCGGTGCTGGTGACCGGCTTCGACATCATCTTCTTCTGGGTGGCGCGCATGGTCATGATGACCGCGCACTTCACCGGCCAGGTGCCGTTCAAGACCGTGTACGTGCACGGCCTGGTGCGCGACTCGCAGGGCCAGAAGATGTCCAAGTCCAAGGGCAACACGCTGGACCCGATCGACCTGATCGACGGCATCGGCATCGACGCGCTGGTGGAAAAACGCACCACCGGCCTGATGAATCCGAAAGCGGCCGAGAAGATCGCCAAGGCCACGCGCAAGGAATTCCCGGAAGGCATCGCCGCCTACGGTACCGACGCGGTGCGCTTCACGATGGCCTCGTACGCCTCGCTGGGCCGCAACATCAACTTCGACCTGGGCCGCGCCGAAGGCTATCGCAACTTCTGCAACAAGCTGTGGAACGCGACCCGCTTCGTGCTGATGAACACCGAAGGCAAGGATTGCTCCGCGAATGAGGCGGACCTGTCGAACGCCGACAAGTGGATCATCTCGCTGCTGCAGAAGGCCGAGCTGGACGTGGCCAAGGGCTTCGAGGACTACCGCTTCGACAACATCGCCTCGACCATCTACAAATTCGTCTGGGACGAGTACTGCGACTGGTACCTGGAAGTGGCCAAGGTGCAGGTGCAGAGCGGCACCGAAGGCCAGCAGCGCGCCACCCGCCACACCTTGCTGCGCGTGCTGGAAGTGGTGCTGCGCCTGGCGCATCCGGTCATTCCGTTCGTCACCGAGGCGCTGTGGCAGGCCGTCGCGCCGCTGGCCGGCAAGACGGGCGACTCGATCATGATGCAGCCGTACCCGATCGCCAACACCGCCAACATCAATGAATCGGCCGAAGCCTGGATGCAGCAGCTGAAGTCGCTGACCGACGCCACCCGCAACCTGCGTGGCGAAATGCAACTGGCGCCGTCGCTGCGCGTGCCGCTGATCGTCGAGCCGGGCAATGCGGCCGACAAGGCGGCGATGGAATTGTTCGCGCCGTACATCCAGTCGCTGGGCAAACTGGCCGAGGTGCAGATCGTCGACGCGCTGCCGGAATCGCCGGCCGCCGTGTCCATCGTCGGCACGACCAAGCTGATGCTGAAGGTGGAGATCGACGTCAAGGCCGAGCGCGAGCGCCTGGCCAAGGAGATCGCCCGCGTCGAAGGCGAGATCAACAAGGCCAACGGCAAGCTGTCGAACGAAAGCTTCGTCGCCCGCGCGCCAGCCGAAGTGGTGGCGCAAGAGAAGGAACGCGTTGCCAACTTCTCCGCCACGCTGGACAAGATGCGCGAACAGTTCGCCAAGCTGCCAGCCGCCTGATAAGTTCCGCTGCAAAGCAAAAGCCGCCCGGCGCAAGCCGCGCGGCTTTTTTTTTGGCTAGCGGTCGATGCGGGTCGTCATCAGGATCGACGTCGTGGTCCGCTCCACCCCATCCAGCGCACCGATCCGGTCGACCACGCCATCCAGCTCCTCCACCGAACCGGCTTCAACGCCGGCGATGAAATCGTAGATCCCATTCACCGAATGCAGCGTGCGCACATGGGCAATCCGGCGCAGCGCGCTTTCTATGCCGGGCGTCAGTTTCGGCGTGGCCGTGATCATCACCAGCGCGCGTACCAGTCCCGCGCGATAGTCCGCGCTGGTGCGCACCGTATAACCGATCACAACACCTGAACGCTGCAGGCGGTCGATGCGGCTTTGCACCGTCGTGCGCGACAGCCCCAGCTTGCGTGCCAGCTCGGTCGTCGCGGCGCGCGCGTTTTCGCGCAATAGCGCCAGCAGTTGCTGATCGATGTCGTCCATTTTTTCCTTTTGCCGATACCTTCGTCATTTTGCTCAGTATTTTCATGCAATTCGTCTGCCTGTGCAATGCAATTTGCCGACGCCGTCCGCACAATGGAATCCCTGTGTTTTTGGAGAGATTTGATGCGCGACGTGATCATTATCGGCGGTGGCCACAACGGCCTTGTATGTGCCCACTATCTGGCTAAAGCAGGGCTGAAAGTCACCGTGCTGGAGCGGCGCCCCGTGGTCGGCGGCGCGGCGGTGACCGAGGAATTCCACCCGGGATTTCGCAATTCGGTGGCCGCGTACACGGTGTCGCTGCTCAATCCCAAGGTGATCCACGACATGGAACTTGCCAGGCATGGATTGCAGGTCGTCGAGCGCCCGCTGGCGAACTTCCTTCCGCTGGATGACGGCCGCTACCTGAAGATCGGCCCCGGCAAGACCGCCGCCGAAGTGGCGAAGTTTTCCCAGCGCGACGCCGACCGCCTGCAAGCGTATGGCGAACATCTGGAGGCCGCGGCCGAACTGCTGCGCGACACGGTGCTGCAGACGCCGCCCAACCTGGTCCAGGGCAACTGGCTCAGCGCCCTGCCCGAACTGATCAAGGCCGGCAGCCTGGGCAACCGCATGCGCAAGCTGCCGCTCGCCACCCAGCGCGAACTGCTCGACCTGTTCACCAAATCGGCCGGCGACTACCTGGACGGCTGGTTCGAAAGCGCGCCGATCAAGGCCGCCTACGGCTTCGACAGCATCGTCGGCAACTACGCTAGTCCGTACACGCCGGGCTCCGCCTATGTGCTGCTGCATCATGTGTTCGGCGAGGTGAACGGGAAAAAAGGCGCCTGGGGCCATGCCATCGGCGGCATGGGCGCCATCACGCAGGCGATGGCCAGGTCGGCCGAGGCGCTCGGGGTCGAGATCCGCACCGGCTGCGGCGTGCGGGAGGTGCTGCTGGATAAGGGCAGCGCGGTCGGCGTCGTCACCTCGAAAGGCGAGCGGCTCGATGCGCGGGTGGTGGTGTCCAACCTTAATCCGCGCCTGCTGTACACGACGCTGGTCGACGCGGCCGCCCTGCCTGGCGATTTCCTGCGCCGCATGGAGGGCTGGCGCTGCGGCTCGGGCACTTTCCGCATGAACGTCGCGCTGTCGGAGCTGCCGGACTTCAGCTGCCTGCCCGGCAAGACGATGGCCGAGCATCACGGCAGCGGCATCATCATCGCGCCCAGCCTCGGCTACATGGAGCGCGCCTACCATGACGCCCGCGCGCTCGGCTGGGCGCGCAAGCCGATCGTCGAAGTGCTGATTCCTTCCACGCTGGATCCGACGCTGGCGCCGTCCGGCCAACATGTCGCCAGCCTGTTCTGCCAGCACGTCGCGCCGCAGTTGCCCGACGGCGCCAGCTGGGACGAGCATCGCGACACCGTCGCCGACCTGATGATAGATACCGTCAACGCCTACGCCCCCAATTTCAAGGGCTCGGTGCTGGGCCGTCAGATCATGAGTCCGCTCGACCTGGAGCGCACCTTCGGGCTGGTCGGCGGCGACATCTTCCACGGCGCGCTGGGACTGGACCAGCTGTTCTCTGCGCGACCGATGCTGGGCCATGCGGACTATCGCGGCCCGATCGCCGGACTGTACACCTGCGGCGCCGGCACCCATCCCGGCGGCGGCGTGACCGGAGCGCCGGGGCACAACGCCGCGCACGAAGTACTGCGTGACTTCAAGTTGAAGAAGTATGCGTGATTATTCTGCCAGCAGCGCGGCGTAGCGTTCGATGTCGACGTTGCCGCCGCTGATGATCACGCCGATCCGCTTGCCTTGCAACTTGTCCTTCATCGCCCGCGCGGCGGCGAAGCCCAGGCAACCGGTCGGCTCCACCACCATCTTCATGCGCGCCGCGAAGAAGCGCATCTCGGCGCGCAACTGCTCATCGCTCACCGTCAGGATATCGTCCACGTCGCGCTGGATGATCGGGAAGGTCAGGTTGCCCAGGTGCTGAGTCTGCGCGCCGTCGGCGATGGTCTTCGGCGTGTCGATATGCACGATGCTGCCGCTGCGGAACGACTGCTGGCCGTCGTTGCCCGCTTCCGGCTCCACGCCATAGATTTTGGTCGACGGCGAAATCGCCCGCGTCGCCAACGCCGAGCCGCTCAGCAGGCCGCCGCCGCCCAGGCAGACGAACAGCGCATCCAGGTGTCCGACTTCCTCCAGCAATTCCTTGGCCGCCGTGCCCTGCCCCGCGATCACGTCCGGATGATCGTACGGCGGAATCAGTGTCAGGCCATGCTTCTGCGCCAGGTCGCGGCCGATCTGTTCGCGGTCTTCGGTGTAGCGGTCGTAGGTCACCACTTGCGCGCCGTAGCCGCGCGTGGCGGCGATCTTCGACGCCGGCGCGTCGAGCGGCATGACGATGGTGGCCGGAATGCCCATCAGCCTGGCCGACAGCGCGATCGCCTGCGCGTGATTGCCCGACGAGAAGGCCACCACGCCGGCCTTGCGCTGGGCCGCGTCGAACTTCGCCAGCGCGTTGTAGCCGCCGCGGAATTTGAACGCGCCCATGCGCTGCAGGTTCTCGCACTTGAAGAACACTTCGGCGCCCAGTTCCTCGTTGGCGGTGCGCGAGGTGGCCACCGGCGTGCGGTGCGCGTGGCCGGCGATGCGTTCCGACGCGGCGACCACATCGGCGTAAGTTGGCAGTTTCAATTCGCTCATGATGCTCCTAAGGATGAATTAGCGCGCGTCGTTGTAGACGGTCGCGCGGGATACGTTGAGGTAGGCGGCCACGATCTCCATCGCGCGCCGCACGTCGCTCAGGCCGGCGTCTTTCAGTTCGCGCATCAGGGCCTTGCGCTCGTCGGCCTTCAGTGCGCGCGGCGTCGAGCCCAGGCGCGCCGCGAACTGGTCGATGCGGATGCGGATGGCGTCGGCGCCGGTCGGCTCCATCGTCTCGCTGACGGCCGCTTCCGCGTTGACGCTGCTGAATTGCGTCAGCAAGGTGTTCAGGCTGCGGAACACGGTCAGGTCCACATTCATGCACAGCGCGGCGATGTAGCGGCCCTCGCTGTCCTTGATGCCGACCGACGTGCTTTTCGCCAGCCGGCCGTCGGGAAAGGTGTTCGGATAGTTGGCGATCACCTGCGCGAATTCGGGATCGGCGATGCGCGCCAGCCCCAGCTTGGTGGCCGGCGCGCCGATGCTGCGCCCGGACATATTGTTGTGGATCGCCAGTATCGTGTGCTTGGGATCGAGCAGGTCATGCAGCACCACTTCGCAGAACGGCGCCAGCGTCTGGCCCAGTCCATCGGCGACCTGCTTCATCTGTTCCAGCAGATTTTTCTGTTCGGCTGTCTTTTTCATTTGCACATATTATCTTATTTTAGACAATAAGTGTAATTTCAGCGGTGTAGGATGGCGGCGCCGCATGCTGTAGGAGCGCCGCTTTTGGCCGCGTGCCGCTGCGCCGCCAGGCGTTTGCTGACATATCATCCTCTCAGCATGACTCTATCCCGAGGCAGATATGCATGTGGTCGACGTGACGATGTTCTATGGCGGTGGCGGCGGCGGCATCACCACCTACCTCGACGCCAAGGCGCGCTGGCTGGCGGGTCGGGCGGACATGCGCCATACCATTGCCAGCCCCAACCTGCCGCCGCACGCCGGCGCGGTCGCCCAGGCCGGCCCGCCGCACACGGTGGCGCTTCCCGGCATCGCGCTGCCCGGCTTGCACGGCTACCGCATGCCGCGCTCGGCGGAAGCGGTCACGCGGGTGTTGCTGCGGCTGCAGCCGGACCTGATCGAAACCGGCGACGCCGGTCCCTGCGGCTGGGCCGCGGTGCATGCGGCGCGGCGGCTCGGCGTGCCGCTGGTCGGCTTCTATCATTCGGACCTGCCGCAACTGGTGCGCAAGCGCTTCGGCAGCGCCGCCGGGCGGATGGCGCAGCAATACGTGCGCCGGCTGTACCGCCATTGCGACCTGCTGCTGGCCCCCAGCGCGGCCATGGTGCGGCGCCTGGCCACGCTCGGCCTGCATGCGCACCAGCAGCCGCTGGGCATCGACACCGTGATCTTCCATCCGCAACGCGCGCACGGCAACCTGCGCGCCGACCTCGGGTTGCCGGCGTCGGCCCGGCTGCTGGTGTACGCCGGCCGCTTCAACAGTACCAAAAAGCTCGACCTGCTGGATGCCGCCGTCAGGCGACTCGGCGCGCCCTACCATTTGCTGATGGTCGGCGGACGCGCGCCGCGCCGCAGCGGACCGGTGTCGGTGCTGCCGTTCCAGACCAACCCGCGGGCACTGGCGCGGCTGCTGGCAGGCTGCGACGCGCTGGTGCACGCCGGCGACAGCGAGACCTTCGGCCTGATCGTGCTCGAGGCGATGGCCTGCGGCCTGCCGGCCGTGGTCACCAGCGCCGGCGGCATCTGGGAACTGGTCGCTCCGGGGACGGGCGTGGTGGTCAAGCCGAACAGCGCGAGCAGTCTGGCGGAAGGCATCGCCGCGCTGTACGCCGGGGACTTGGCCGGCATGGGCGAGCGCGCCCGCCGCACGGCGTGCACGCACTACGACTGGAACCGGGTGCTGCCGCATCTGCTGGACCACTACCATGCCCTGCGCGGGCCGGGCAGCGCCAGTGTCGGCCGCTGAACAGCCCATCCGGCGCGCGTTGTGCGTGTCGATCCATGACGTGGCGCCAGCCACGTGGCCGGACTGCCTGCGCCTGTGGCAGGCGTTGCGCGCGGTGGCGGATATTCCGCTGACCTGGCTGGTGGTGCCGTGCTATCACGGCCGGCGCGGCGACCCGCTGTGCGGCGCGCGGGCATACGAGACGGCCATCGAGCAGGTGCTGGCGCGGGGCCATGAACTGGCGCTGCATGGGTACACCCACCTGGACCGGGGCCCGCCGCCGCGCAACCTGTCCGAGGCGTATTGGCGGCACCTGTTCACGCAAGGCGAAGGCGAGTTCGCGGCGCTGAGCACGCAGCAGGCACAGCGCCGGCTGGCGCTGGGCATGGCCTATTTTTCCCGGCGCCGCTGGCCGCTGCATGGCTTCGTGGCGCCGGCCTGGCTGCTGAGCGACGGCGCCTGGGCCGCGCTGCGCGACAGCGGCTTGCTCTACACCACCACACTGCGGCATTTTCATCTGCTGCGTGAGCGGCCGCTGGCGCTGCCCGCGACCAGCCTGATGTACTCGACCCGCAACGCCGCCGGCCGGCTCCTGTCGCGCATCGCGGTTTCGGCAGCGACGCGTCAGGCGCCGGCGCAGCTGGTGCGGTTCAGCCTGCACCCGCGCGACGCCCGCCATCCGGCGCTGCTGCGCCACATGCAGCGCACGATGGCCTCGCTGCTGGCAACTCACGAGCCGCTGACCAAGGCAGACTTCGCCAACCAGGCCATTTTCGACGGCGGACTCTAATCGATCAGGCGGCTGCGCTCACGCGTCCGCCAGTTCGTATAATGAAAGTCCAAACCAAAAACAAACCCGGAGACCCCTCATGAAATTCCTCGCACTGATCATCACTGCGGCACTATCCATCGCCCCGGCCTTTGCCGACGACAGCTCGCCTGTCGGCCTGTGGAAAAACATCGACGACGTCAGCGGCAAGCCGAAGGCGCTGATCCGCATCACCGAAGGCAACGGCGTTCTGCAAGGCAAGATCGAACAGCTGTTCCGCGCGCCCGGCGAAGACCAGAATCCCAAGTGCGAGAAGTGTGACGACGCGCGCAAGAACCAGCCCATCGTCGGCATGGTCATCATGAACGGCCTGAAGAAGGATGGCGACGAATACGCCGGCGGCGAAATCCTCGACCCCGACAACGGCAAGGTCTACCGCAGCAAGATGCACCTGACCGACGGCGGCAAGAAACTCAGCGTGCGCGGCTACATCGGCGTGCCGATGCTGGGCCGCTCGCAAGTGTGGCTGCGCCAGGAATAAGCCGGCCTCACTCTCCTGCGCCGCGCGTTCTGCGCGGCGCCGAACTCCTCTGATGTTTATTTTCCACAAAGTTTCCTAGCCTTAAAGCGCTATGCGCGCAAGCGCACATACCGGCGCCGGCGGGCATGACATCGTGAACCACTTGCCTTTCGCCAACAGCGAAGGCAGCTAGTTGGTCCACTGATTTCAGTACAAAAGGAAACATCATGAATGTCCTGCAGAGATACACCAAGACACTGTTCTATTCCGTCGGCTTCCTCGCCGCCACCTTGCTGGCAGGCTGCGGCGGCGGCGACCAGGGGCGCGATCCCATCCTCGGCGTGCCCGGCGCGACGCTGGTTTCGCTGGCCGTCACGCCCTTGGCCCCTAGCATCGCCCTCGGCGCCACCCAGCAGTTCAGCGCCAGCGCAACCTTGAGCGACGGCTCCACACAGCCGGTGACCGCCACCTGGACCTCGGCCACCCCGGCCGTCGCCACCATCGGCGGCGCTACCGGACTGGCCACCGGTGTCACCCCTGGCACCGCCGTCATCAGCGCAGCCTACGGCGGCAAGACCGCGTCGGCCACGCTGACCGTCACGCCGGCCGTGCTGATGTCGATCGCCGTCGCGCCGCAAAACCCGACCGTGCAGATTGCCGCCAGCCGTCAACTGACCGTCCTCGGCACCTATTCCGACGCCACCACCAAGGACCTGACCGGCAGCTCGACCTTCGTGTCGGCAACGCCAGCCAGCGCCACCGTCAGCAACGGCGGCCTGGTCACCGGCGCCGCCCTCGGCACCTCGGTGGTCACCGCCACCAGCGGCGGCAAGAGCGCGGCCACCACCATCACCGTGCCTGGCGTAGCGCTGACCAGCATCGCCGTGACACCGCAAAACCCGACCGTGCAGATCGGCGCCACGCGCCAGCTGGCCGTCATCGGCACCTATTCGGATGCCTCCACCCAGGATCTGACCGCCAGCTCGAGCTTCGCGTCGGCAACGCCTGGCAGCGCCACCGTCAGCACCGGCGGCCTGGTCACCGGCGCCGCATCGGGCAGCTCGGTCATCACCGCCACCACCAGCGGCAAGAACGCGGCCACCACCGTCACCGTGCCTGCAGTGACGCTGTCCAGCATCGCCGTTACGCCACTGACCTCCACCGTCGTGGCCGGCGGCCTGCAGCAATTCGTCGCCACCGCGACCTATTCGGATAACACCACCGCGTTTGTCACCAGTTCCGCCGCATGGACCTCGAACAGCCCGTCGATCGGCACCGTGGCCTCCACCGGCGTCGCCACCGGCGTCGCTGCCGGCACCGCCACCATCACCGCCACCGTCGGCACCAAATCGGGCAGCGCCGCGCTGACCGTTACCGCCGTCGCGCCTCCGCCACCACCTGTCTCGCTGTCGGTACCGCTGGGTAGCGCCGCCAATTTCGCAGTACTGGCAGGCACCTCGCTGACCAACAACTCCGGCGGCACCACGCTGATTACCGGCAACGTCGGCGCGCCGTCGCAAACCACCGACCCGACGCTGGCCGCCGGCTACACCAACTACAAGTCCGGCGCCATCCTGTCCGGCGCCATGGCCGATCTGCAAACCGCCATCAGCAACGCAAACGGCCGCACCTGCGACGTCAGCTTTGCCGGCGACATCGACCTCGGCGGCCTGACCCTGGCCCCTGGCGTCTACTGCTACGCCGGCGCCATCAACATCACCGGCACGCTGACGCTGAACGGTCCCGGCGTCTACATCTTCCGCACCGCGCTGACGCTCAACTCGACCGCCAACGCGATCGTCGCCCTGAGCAACGGCGCCACCGCAGGCGATGTGAGCTGGGTGCCGGTTGGTCCCGCCACCCTGGGCGCCAATGGCGTCTTCAAAGGCACGATCCTCGGCCAGTCGGCTGCGATCACGGTGGGCGACAACACCACGCTGCTCAACGGCCGTGTGCTGACCGCCGCCGCCGTCACGCTGCGCAACAACCAGATCGCCAAATAAACGCTCATCTATCGGGACATCATCATGACCATCGCAAAAAAAATCGGAACCCTGAGCGCGCTCGCCTGCGCCATGCTCACCATCCAGCTCGCACAAGCGGAAGAGCCCTTTGTCAATCCGGAATGGGCCAACAGCGCCTGGTACCTGGGCGCAGGCGTCGGCCGCTCGCGCGCCACCATCGACGAGCAGCGCCTGACGGACAGCCTGAAAGCCAACGGCGCCACGGTCACGGCGTTCAGCAAGGATGAGCGCGACACCGGCTACAAGCTGTTCGTCGGCAAGCAGCTGAACCGCTACCTGGCGGTGGAGCTGGGCTACTTCGACCTGGGCAAATTCAGCTTCAACTCGACCACGTCCGGCAACGGCGTGTTCAACGGCGAGGCCGGCTTCAAGGGCGCCAACCTGGACTTGCTGGGACAGTTTCCGTTCACCGAACGGCTGTCGCTGCTGGGCCGGGTCGGCATGAACTACGCCAAGACCAGCACCCACTTCACAGGCAACCGCCTGATGGCGGTGACCGGTCCCGATCATAGCGAGCGCAAGCTCAACGCCAAGGCCGGCCTGGGCCTGGAGTACAAGCTGAGCGAAGCCTTGGCCGTGCGCGGCGAGATGGAACGTTATCGCGTCAACGACGCCGTCGGCAATCGCGGCGACGTCGACCTGCTGTCGGTCAGCCTGGTCTACAAGTTGGGCCGACCTGCGCACAGCGCGCCGGTCTATGTGCCGCCGCCGGCTGCGGAACCAGCGCCGCCGCCGGTGGTAGCGCCGGCCCCGCCTCCGCCGCCGCCAAAAGCACCGGAGCCGACATCGGAAAAAGTCTCGTTCGCCGCCGAAGCGTTGTTTGATTTCGACAAGTCGGTCGTCAAGCAGGACGGCAAGGCCGCGCTGGACGATCTGCTGCTCAAGCTGCAAGGCATGAACACCGAAGTGATGGTCACCGTCGGCCATACCGACTCGGTGGGCTCGGACGACTACAACCAGAAACTGTCGCTGCGCCGCGCCGAAGCGGTCAAGGCTTATCTGGTGTCCAAAGGCATGGACGCCGCTCGCATCTACACCGAAGGCAAGGGCGAGACCCAGCCGATGGCCGACAACAAGACGGCTGAAGGCCGCGCCAAAAACCGCCGCGTGACGGTCGAGGTGGTCGGCACGCGCACGGTCAAAAAATAAGCCGGAAGGCGGCTACTGCTGGATGCCCTTGCCTGTGGCGGTCCAGTAGATGCCGCCCATCAGGTGTCCCAGGTATTGCGGGTCGCGGTACATCTCTCCGTTGTGTCCCAACGAAGTGATGAACACGCGGCCCTTTTCGTATGTGTGGTACCACGCCACAGGGTGATCCTTGCCCATGCCGTGCGTCACCTGGCCCGGCCAGATCTTGGTCGGATCGTAGGTGCTTTCGTCGACATTCAGCACGGGATGGATCTTGATGTCATACGGATTGTCGAACACATACCATTCATCGCTCCAGACCCAGCGCGACGGCAAGCCGTAGGTCGCCGGGAATTTCCTGTCTACCACCTCGGCCACGCCGGTCTGCAGCATCGGGTGGTTGCCGACGCGGCGGCCGATCAGTTTTTCAAACCATGGCCAGGTATTGGGCGGAATGATCAGCGCGCGGTGCACCAGCATGGCGTTGCCGCCGTTGCGCATGTAGTCCTCGAATTTCTTGCGGCGCGGCTCGCTCAGTTCCTCGCCCGGCGTATTGAGGAACATGATGGCGGCGTACTGACTCAAGTCGCCGTCGAACACTTCCGGCTTGTTGGTGTAGGTCAGCTCGAAGGCATGCAGCTTGGCCAGCGTCTCCAGGCTGTCGCGCGCGATCGGGATGTACTCGTAGTGATACTTGCCCGGCATCGCCAGCACCAGCAGCTTGTACTGGTTGTCCGCATGAACCGAAGGGGCAAGCAGCAGCCCGGCGCACAGCGCCATCACTATTTTCCTCATGGCAGTCCTCATAAAAAAAGATAGCGCTAACATCTCATGGCGCATGGCAGTTGTAAAGCACTATCCACGACTTCCCGGTCCGCCACATCGGCGCCGGTCGGCAGCTGCATTACGTTTAGCTCACACAATATGATAAGGTGATTATCATATGAGTTACATGCGAGAGTGATAGAATGCACGCTCAAATAGGAGAAATATGGCAAAGTCAGCCAATAAGGCAACATCGGCACGCATGCGAAAAAAGGTCAGCAGGAACGTCAGCTCCGCGATCGCGCACGTCCACGCATCGTTCAACAATACGATCATCACGATTACGGATCTGCAAGGGAATGCGCTTTCCTGGGCAACCTCCGGCAGCGCCGGATTCAAGGGGTCGCGTAAATCGACCGCGTTCGCAGCACAGGTTGCTGCCGACGCCGCCGGAAAACTTGCTGTGGAGTTTGGCGTTCACAGTCTGCAGGTGCGCATCCAAGGTCCGGGACCTGGTCGTGAGTCGGCGGTACGCGCTTTGAACAGCCTCGGCATAAGGATCCTCGAGGTCCAGGATGTAACCCCCATGCCGCATAATGGCTGCCGCCCGCCAAAACGCCGTCGCATCTAGATATCGTTAAAGCGTTTGCCGTCAAAGCAGTACGTGACGTACTTCCCTGAAATACGTAAATATTTCTTGCTCGATTGCAGGGGAAATCATTTCCGCCGGCCGTCTGTGGTTGGGACACATGAGTTGCGGCGTGGTACCGAACAAACGGCAAATCAAGGGACGCTCGGCATACACCTCACATCCTCCACTGCCGAGATAGGGGCAACTCCAAGCGGCGAGCGCGGCTTCATGCTCCGCCGCGCTCTTTACCGGCAGCCTGGCGATCTCCACGGTGGAAATGCGTACAGGCCCGCAGCAATCATGGCAGCCCGGAACGCACTCGAACTCCGGTATCCTGCTGCGGAAGAATTTGATTTTCTGACTATGTCCACCCATACCCTAGACCGTTTCAACGAAGATCGACGCCTGGCTCGGCAAGGCAATCCGCCTGCGCCGATCGCGGAGTCCGGGGTGAATCCCGGTCCGGCAGCGCCGGCATCAAGGATTTATTTTTTTTGCGGTGGTAATCCGAGTGTATTTTTCGTACTGTAATGAACGTCATGCTGTTCAAGGTACTCGCGCATCAGTCGACGCAGGACCTGGGACGGCGTCAGATCCTGGGCCGCGCACAACTCCTCAAATGCCTTCTTCTTGGCAGGGTCGAGCAAAATAGTCATGCGGGCAGATTTGGTTTCCATTGGTCTAGATGAGAATGAGTAGTCAATTATAATTTGATTATAATTGAATTCCCTGAAAACGCTGAAAAACTATGATGCTTCTTCTTCGACTTGCTTCTTGCCAATTCGACTTTTGGTACTATAGTCGATACCAAAACTCTCCATATAGTCCCGCATAAGCTGGCGCAATACTTGTGAAGGTGTCAAATCCTGACTCGCGCACAGCCGTTCAAACGCTTGTTTCTTCACCGGGTCGACCAGCACGGTCATCCGCGCCGTTTTGCTTTCCATGATCATGTCCTAAACTGCTGAAAATGCCGACATTATAATTGAATTAGCATTGCATTCCCCCAAATGCCCATTCGAATGATGGCGGCAAGGGCCTTGCCCGGGCAACACCGGCAGCCTGAAATCCAGGCCCTGAACAATCCTTGAACATCGAATGCCCAGTCGATCAATAGGGCATAAAGGCCGCGCCAACATCATAGTCGGCGATCGCATCAAATTCCGCGTCACTCTTGTCGTGAGCGGTTTTCAGCCTGTCGACAAAGTCTCCTAACGCGAGGCCATGCCGGAGGTCAAGTTGTTCAGCACGCTTTACCAGCGTCGGGCGATGCGTCATCTGGCCCACATCTTTCGTTGCAAGGATGATGCGATTGATGCACCCGGACGGATCGCCCCACCACAACCTCGGCCCAAAGACTTTCCGCAAGCGCGTCATCACAGGCATTAAATCATCAGTCGTACCAAATACATTCGACACAAGGACGCCATCCAGGTCCAGCACCTCGCTGCAGCGTCGATAGAAAATTTCGGTGCTGAGTTTGGGCGCCAGGCCATCCGCCACGAAACCATCATGCAAAATGACATCGACAGTATGTTGCATGCCGAACAGATAGTCCTCGGCATCGGCATGAATGATTTGGAAGCGTTCATCATCCTCAGGCAGCATGAATTGCCGCCTGAGCGCAATGACGTGCTGATCCAATTCCAGCACGGTTATGCGCGTCGCATATAAGTGGCGATAGCAGAACTTGGCCAACGAGCCGCCGCCCAAACCTATCATTAAAATATGGCGGGGTGCCGGTTTCGTCAGCAAAAAAGCCATCATGGCCCGCGTATAGCTCAACAACAATTCATCAGGTGCGGCAATGCACATGGCGCTTTGAATATAGCGCCCGTCGAAATGCAGCGTACGCATGCCGCCATGATCGAACGCGAAGGGCTTGCCTTGACTGTAGGCCAGTCGGTCCGCAAAACGATGGGAATGCATCGCGTAATCATCGTCCAAGTTCAACATTTGCTTCCAGCCACCACGAGAAATCCTCTGCAGTCCACCTGCGACGCCTTACCGGACGGAAATGTCTGCCATCCAAACCCTGGCGTGCCCGCCACCTGCCAGGCCGGGGAGCATACGCAGAAAAGCATCATTTTACACCACTTTAATGATACGTACATTATCATGCTATGGTAATGTATACCAACGAGCCGTCTCTCTCCCGCGCCGCGCAGACAACCGGTCAGAAAGCTGGGTCGTCAGGACCGGTAGCCTAGTTTTGACATCAATGCAGCATAAAAAACGTTTAGATAAAAATGAAAATAACTGAAAACTGCCCCACAGCTCCCAGCAGTGCCCAATGCCCCAGGCACCGGGAGACGGAGAGCGTTTGGCAAGTCAGGCCCCTTACCGTCAGGGAGTACGGCAAGCGGATGCTAAAGACGAGTTGTGAATATCTCTGCGAAGAACGCCGATGCAAAATCGTCGGTTCAATCAGCTGATTCCAGACACATGCATTCATTGACCACAGTGCCAGTTTATGAATGCCAAGCTTGGCGCATTGACTGGAAAATCGAAACACACGCAGTATCAATTCCCATTGACAGCGACCGTAAAAATTAACCACGTCTTGAAAAATGTTATACCGACAAACGCGACAATCCTGTTCATCGCCTTTTTTTGAGTTACAGGTCAACGCCATTCTCAAGAGATTTGTGGCTCGGTCTCTTTTAGTTTCCCCCTCGCCACGTTTAATACGAAGTTTGGGATTTTATATTACCTCCACTTTGCTCACCGAAAAACTTCCGCCCCGCCAGGACTGCGTGATGATGCTTTTGGGGAAACTATCGGATTTACTTCTTCTCTCGCTCTCCGATAAACCAATTCTTCACAAGAAACAAAGTTCACTGGCGCTGATGTTCGACGCTTTTTCAATTCAGAGCGAAATGAATCTGGACGAACCGGATGATCTGGTTTTGGCTTACACACAATCCATGATGGGCTTTCTTTTATTTAAACGAAATCCAAATAAAATCGGCATGATAGGCTTGGGCGGAGGTTCTTTGGCAAAATTTTGCTATCGCCATCTCCCCGAGTCCGCCATTGCGGTCGCGGAGATTGACCGACAGGTGATTGATTTGCGCGACCAATTCTTTGTCCCGGAAGATGATGAGCGATTTAATGTGGCTTGCATGGATGGCGCAGAATTCGTCCGGCACGCGGACGCGGAATTTGATGTATTGCTAGTTGATGGCTTTGATAACAACGGCCAACCGCCCCAACTATGTAGCCAACAATTTTATCAGGACTGCTATAAGGCTTTGACCCCAAATGGCGTGATGGTGGTGAATCTGCTTGGCGGCGATTTGTGGCAGACAAATATTTATATAAATCGCATGCGGAATAGTTTTGGTGGTTCGGTCATTATGATCAATGCGCTGGACTCCTTAAATATGATCGCCTTCGCGGCCAAAGGCGACGCGATGAATCTGGACAGGGAAATACTGCAAAGACGAATGATGCGGTTGACGATGTTGCACCCGGTAATACTACGTGCAACGGCTCAACGCATCCTGGCTGCACAGAAGGCAATCAATATCCGCCGAAAAAATATTTTGGTTGGGTAGCTTGGATTGAAAATTACGCGCCTCTACATCTTGCGGCCATCGAGATCGTGCGCAGTCAACTGCGGCTGGCGGCCTCGCGCTGGATCTTGCTGATGTGACGGTCCAGGCTGTTGGCGAAGGCCTGGCGGTCGCCCTGGCTGAAGGCGGCCGGGCCGCCGGTGTCGACGCCGCTGCCACGCAGTTCGTCCATGAAGGCGCGCATCGTCAGCATCTGCGCGATGTTGTCGTTGGTGTAGAACTCGCCGCGCGGGTTGAGCGCGTAGCCGCCCTTCTTCAGCACGTCCGACGCCAGCGGGATGTCGCCGGTGACGACCAGGTCGCCCGGCGCCAGCAGGCGCACGATTTCCTGGTCCGCCACGTCGGCGCCGGACGGCACCTGCACCGAACGGATGAAGCGCGACGGCGGCACCCGCAGCAGCTGGTTGGCCACCAGCGTGACCTGCATCTGCGTGCGGTCCGCCACGCGGTAGAGGATGTCCTTGATGACCGCCGGACAGGCGTCGGCGTCGACCCAGATCTGCATCACAGGTCCCACAGTTCGCCGTTGGGATTGGTGCGCGGCGCGGCGACGCCGAAGTGCTTGTACGCGGCCGGCGTGGCGACGCGGCCGCGCGGCGTGCGCTGCAAAAAGCCTTGCTGGATCAAATAGGGTTCCAGCACGTCCTCGATGGTGTCGGCAGCCTCGCCGATGGCGGCCGCCAGGTTGCCGATGCCGACCGGGCCGCCGCCGAACTTGAACAGCACCGCTTCGAGCAGCTTGCGGTCCATGACGTCGAAGCCGACGGTGTCGACGTCGAGCATGACCAGCGCGGCGTCGGCGGTGGCCTTGGTGATGTCGCCGTTGCTCTTGACTTCGGCGTAGTCGCGCACGCGGCGCAGCAGGCGGTTGGCGATACGCGGCGTGCCGCGCGCGCGGCGGGCGATTTCCACCGCGCCGTCCGGGGCGATGTTGGCCTTCAGCAGCGCGGCGCTGCGGGTGACGATCTTGGTCAGTTCCTCGGTGTTGTAGAACTCCAGCCGGGCGACGATGCCGAAGCGGTCGCGCAGCGGATTGGTCAGCATGCCGGCGCGCGTGGTCGCGCCCACCAGAGTGAACGGCTGCAGGTCCAGCTTGACGGAACGGGCCGCCGGGCCTTCGCCGATCATGATGTCGATCTGGTAGTCTTCCAGCGCCGGGTACAGGATCTCCTCGACCACCGGCGACAGGCGGTGGATTTCGTCGATGAACAGGACGTCGTTGGCTTCCAGGTTGGTCAGGATGGCGGCCAGGTCGCCCGGACGCTCCAGCACCGGGCCGGAAGTCTGGCGCAGGTTGACGCCCATCTCGCGCGCGATGATGTTGGCCAGCGTGGTCTTGCCCAAGCCCGGCGGGCCGAACAGCAGCGTGTGGTCGAGCGCCTCCTTGCGGTTGCGGGCGGCGGCGATGAAGATTTCCAGCTGGTCGCGGATCTTGGACTGCCCGACATATTCATCGAGATGCTTGGGGCGCAAGGCGCGCTCGATCGCCTCCTCATTCGGCGACGACGGCGCCGCGTCGATGATGCGCTGTTCGGTGAAGCTGTCGGTCTGGATGCTCATCAATACTCAATCAAGTGTTCTTGTCATTCAACTGGGGAGGCAAGGCGCTCAACATACGGCGCACGTAGTCTCCTATCATTTCGTTCCCGGCAAGCAGCTGCTCTTGCTCGGTTTGGCTCAGCATCCGGACTTTACCCTTCAACTCAGGCAAACTATCCAGTTTCACAACCAAAGGTTCAACTTTACCCTCCTCCACCAACTTCCTCCAAGCGCTCAATGACTCTTTCGCTTGTTGAAGTCTGAATAAGATATCGGGCTTCTGAAGCGGTGAGACAGTCGAAGCCGAATCCGAAACGTTGCCTCCACCAGAATTCGATTGTTCCATGCTTCCTCCTCAATTCAACGAGCTGATTCCCAGTTGGTGTCAGCGTAGCCGAATGTGCTTTTCCGGTCAGCACGCTCGCTCCGAGGATCTGGCTACCTTGGCCTAGAATATGGCCTCGCAGATTGGCAAGCGTACCACCTTGACCGATAAAGTCGTCGACCAGTACATAGTGTAGGCCAGATTCCACGTGCCCCCTGAAAATCGCCTGATTTGCCAAGCGAACAAATCCGCTTGAGCCAGTGTGGCCCACAACGTTGGCCTGAAATACGCGTTCCTCGACATTCCATCTCAACAGATGGGCAAGAACTTCAGCCATGGCCCTGGGGATCGCGTTCATGCCTGCGGACTCTTCTGCAAGCACGGGCAACAAGACTGGTGCTTGCGAACCGAATTCGCGACTCATGCGATCTACCAGCTCATACGAGAGCGAATCAAGTATCAGCCTAACCGATGCAATAACGTCGCCTGACTTGCTTTGTTGATAGCTGGGGTGTTGTTTGACGTGCTGCTCTGATGCGTGAATGAGAACGTCCGGAAAATCATTCCAGGGAAAGCGTTTCGCGTGCTCCATGATCGGCGCCTCCACCTAAGCTCGAACATCGAGCTTAGGTGGAGGCACCCGCAATGCGTTTGAGACGGATCAGCCTTTGGAAAGCGCTTTCAGCGCTTGCTTGATGCCGTCCGACACGCCGCTGCCGGCGGGCACGGTCTTCAACGCCAGCAGGGCTTCCTTGTCGGAGTAGCCCAGCGCCAGCAGCGCGTTCAGGATATCAGATTGCGAGTCCGGCACCGCATGGCCGCCGCCGGCGCCGATGTCCGCGCCCAGCTTGCCCTTCAGTTCCAGCAGCAGGCGCTCGGCGGTCTTCTTGCCGATGCCGGGCACCTTGATCAGGCGGCCCGACTCCTGCAACGTCACCGCCTGCGCCAGGTCGGAGATCGACATGCCCGACAGGATCGACAGCGCGGTGCGCGCGCCGACGCCGGTGATCTTGATCAACTGGCGGAACACGGCGCGCTCCTCGGCGTTGCCGAAGCCGAACAGCAGATGCGCGTCCTCGCGGATTGCCTGGTGCGTGAACAGCACCACTTTTTCGCCCACGCCGGGCAGGTTGTAGAAAGTGCTCATCGGTACATCGACTTCATAGCCGACGCCACCGCAGTCCACCAGCAGTTGCGGCGGATTTTTTTCAAGCAAAGTACCGGAGAGACGACCGATCATCGTGTTGTAGCCTATAAAAAAGAGGGATTAACCGACCAGGCGGCCGTTTTTCATGCGCAAGCCGGCCAGCGGACCGCGGGCGGCCGTCGTCGTGCCCCTGCCGGCGCCGGCGATCAGGGTCAGCGTTTCGCGGCTGTGGGCGTGGCAGATGGCGATGCCCAGCGCGTCGGCGGCGTCGGTGCCGGGCAGGCCGGGCAGCGACAGCAGCCGCGCCACCATGTCCTGCACCTGCGCCTTGACCGCGCGGCCGGTGCCCACCACCGCCTGCTTGACCTGGGTCGGCGAATATTCGGCCACGCTCAGCTGCGCCGACACCAGCGCGCAGATGGCCGCGCCACGCGCCTGGCCCAGCAGCAGGGTCGACTGCGGATTGACGTTGACAAACACCTGCTCGATGGCCGAGCAGTCGGGATTGTAGAGCCGGGCCACTTCGGCCACGCCGTCCAGGATCACCTTCAGCCGCGCCGGCAGGTCGCCCTCGCCGCTCTTGATGGTGCCGGAGGCGATGTAGCGCAGCTTCGCACCCTGCTTGTGGATGACGCCAAAGCCGGTCGTGCGCAAGCCAGGGTCGATGCCGAGAATAATCATTGATGGATTGTATGCAGTAAAGAAAAAGCCCGCAAGCTTGCGGGCTTCTGAATAGTGAGGTTGCTGCAAAATGGGCGCAACGAAGCTGCGGCCGTTTTGCAGCGACCGATTAGTGGCGGAAGTGACGGGTGCCGGTGTAGAGCATCACCACGCCGCGCTCGTCGGCCGCGTCGATCACTTCCTGGTCGCGCATCGAGCCGCCCGGATGGATCACGCAGGTCGCGCCGGCGTCCACCACCACGTCCAGGCCGTCGCGGAACGGGAAGAAGGCGTCCGACGCCACCACCGAACCGGCCAGCGACAGGCCGGCGTTCTGCGCCTTGATCGAGGCGATGCGGGCCGAGTCGATACGGCTCATCTGGCCGGCCCCCACGCCCAGGGTCATGTTGTTGCCGCAGAAGACGATCGCGTTGGACTTGACGTACTTGGCCACGCGCCAGGCGAACATCAGATCCTGCAGCTGCTGCGGCGTAGGCTGCAGCTTGGACACCACTTTCAAATCGGCGATCAGCACGTTCTTGGAATCGGCCGACTGCACCAGCAAACCGCCGCCGACGCGCTTGAAGTCCATGGCATTGACGCCGTTGCCCAGCGGGATTTCCAGCAAGCGCACGTTCTGCTTGGCCGACAGGATCTGCTTGGCTTCAGCCGAGAACGTCGGCGCGATCAGCACTTCGACGAACAGCTTGGCCAGTTCGGTCGCGGCAGCCGCGTCCACTTCCACGTTGAAGGCGATGATGCCGCCAAAAGCCGAGGTCGGGTCGGTCTGCAGCGCGCGCTTGTAGGCCTCGACGGCATTGGCGCCCAGCGCCACGCCGCAAGGATTGGCGTGCTTGACGATCACGCAGGCGGCGCTGTGGTCGAAGCCGCCCATGCTCTTCACGCATTCCCACGCGGCATCGGCATCGGCGATGTTGTTGAACGACAGTTCCTTCCCCTGCAGCTGTTTGTAGTTGGCCAGCGCGCCTTCGGTCTTGACGATGTCGCGGTAGAACGCGGCCGACTGGTGCGGGTTCTCGCCGTAGCGCATGTCCTGCACTTTTTCAAACGCCACGTTCAGCGTTTTCGGATAGGCGTTGCGGCTGGCGTGGGCGCGGGTGGCGTCCAGGCTGGTCAGGTAGTTGGCGATGGCGCCGTCGTACTGCGCGGTGTGCGCGTAGACCTTGGTGGCCAGCGTGAAGCGGGTGTCGTAGCTGACGTAGCCGGGGGCGTTGTCGGTGGTCTTCATTTCCGCCAGCACCACGCCGTAGTCCGACGGGTCGCAGATGACAACCACGTCCTTGTGGTTCTTGGCGGCGGAACGCAGCATGGCCGGGCCGCCGATGTCGATGTTCTCGATCGCGTCTTCCAGCGTGCAGGTGTCCTTGGCGACGGTGGCCTGGAACGGGTACAGGTTGACCACGACCATGTCGATGGTCGGAATGTTGTGCTCTTCCAGCTTGGCCACGTGCTCGGGGAAGTCGCGGCGGGCCAGGATGCCGCCATGAACCTTCGGATGCAGCGTCTTGACGCGGCCATCCAGCATCTCCGGGAAACCGGTGTAGTCGGCAACTTCGGTCACTGCCACGCCGTTGTCGGCCAGCAGTTTGGCGGTGCCGCCGGTCGACAGGATGTTGACGCCCATGGCGGACAGCGCGCGGGCGAAGTCCAGCACACCGGTTTTGTCGGATACGGAGATGAGAGCTTGTTTAATCATGGCTATGAGAGGCTAGGTGGTTGAATATTCTGTATGTCGAGGCCGGCCAACAGCGGCCGTCCCCAGCCGCTCATGCCGGAAAAACGCGCGCTGTTTACAGCAGGCCGTGTTCTTGCAGTTTTTTGCGCAGCGTGTTGCGGTTGATGCCCAGCATCTGCGCGGCGTGCGACTGGTTGCCGTCGGCACGCGTCATGACTACTTCCAGTATCGGCTTTTCGACGGTCAGCACGACCATGTCGTAGATGTTCGATGCCTGCTGCTCGCCCAGGTCGTTGAAGTAATCTTCAAGGCTCTTCTGGACTACTTCCTGGATACTTTCTTTGCTCATTTTATGTCGTTCGCTCATTAAATCTGTTGACGCTGGTAAATCAACCCGGGGCTTGTGACCCTGGCGCTTACCCTTTTGATCTGACTTTTTTAGTGCTCTCTACACCGTCTCAGGCGGCTTGCAGTTCTTCCGCGAGGCGGTATTGTAACCGCTCGCCGTGACTCCACTGGGATTCGAAAAATTGATCAACGGCAATCAGCTGTTCTTCAGTGGATTCCAGCAGGTTCATTTTCTGACGGAATTCCTCGCCGCCGGCAAGGTCGCGCACGTACCAGCCGATGTGCTTGCGTGCGGTGCGCACGCCCAGGTAGTCGCCGTAAAAGGCGTAGTGGGCGCGCAGGTGTTCGTCCATCAACGCGCGCACCTCGTCGACGTACGGCGCCGGCAGATGGGTGCCGGTGCGCAGGTAATGGTCGATCTCGCGGAAGATCCACGGCCGGCCTTGCGCGGCGCGGCCGACCATGACGGCGTCGGCGCCCGTGTAGTCCAGGACAAACTTGGCTTTTTCCGGCGACGTGATGTCGCCGTTGGCCACCACCGGAATGGCCACCGAGCGCTTGACCGCCGCGATGGTGTCGTACTCGGCGTCGCCGGTGTAGCCGTCGGCGCGGGTGCGGCCGTGCAGCGTCAGCATGGCGATGCCGGCGTCTTCCGCGATGCGCGCGATGTTCAGCGCGTTTTTATGGGATCGATTCCAGCCGGTGCGGAATTTCAGCGTGACGGGAACGTCGACAGCGCCCACCACCGCATCGAGGATTTGCCTGACCAGCGCTTCGTCCTGCAGCAGCGCCGAGCCGCACCAGGCGTTGCACACTTTCTTGACCGGGCAGCCCATGTTGATATCGATGATCTGGGCGCCGCGCTCGACGTTGAAACGGGCGCAATCGGCCAGGTCCTGCGGGTCGGCGCCCGCGATCTGCACCGCTTTCGGCTCCATCTCGCCGGTGTGGTCGGTACGACGCGAGCTTTTCTCGGTCGCCCACAAGCGCGGGTTCGAGGCCGCCATTTCCGACACCGCATAGCCCGCTCCCAGCTGTTTGCACAGCTGGCGGAATGGACGATCCGTGACGCCAGCCATGGGGGCGACGAAAACGTTGTTGCGCAGTAAATGAGGGCCGATTTGCACTGGCGATACCTGAACGGGAAGAAGGAACCCTCTATTTTAACCGAAGGGCTGCTCAAATAATAAGCACTATTTTTTATGAATCCGGCAAATGTGCAGCCTTGCCGTTATGAGTGACTATTTCCGTGCGTAAATTTTCAGCGCGGTCGTCAGACTATATCGTCCAGGGCAGCCAGGCTCAGGTGTTCGACTTCGCCCCAGCTGTCGAGCGACAATTTGCCGTCCGCCCAGCTGAAGCGGTTGATGCTGGCGTTCTTGACCTGGAAGTCGCGCGGGCTGTCCAGCGACATGCCGACGGCTTCGCGGTAGGCGCACTCCAGCACGCCGCCGTGGGCGACGATGGCGATGGTGCAGCCCGGATGGCGCGCCGCCCAGCCGGCGATGCCGGCGGTGGAGCGCTGGTAGAACTGGCGAAAGCTTTCCGCCTCGCGCGCGCCCGGCGGCATCACGGCATCGATATCGCGGGCTTGCCACAATGCGTACTCGGCCGGGTATTCGCGTTCGATGTCGGCATACAGCATGCCTTCGAACACGCCGTAGCAGCGCTCGCGCAACTGCGGATCCGTTTGCAGGCTCAGGCCGTCGTAGTGGCCGGCCGCGGCCTGCGCGGTTTGCATCGCCCGCTGCAGGTCGCTGGACACCAGCACGTCGAGCTGCTCGCCTGCCAATGCCTGCGCCAGCGCCTCGGCCTGGCGTTCGCCTTCTTCATTGAGCGGGATGTCGGTGTGGCCCTGGAGGCGGCGCGCGGCGTTCCAGGCCGTCTCGCCATGGCGGATCAGCAAAATGGTGGTGTTCTTCATGCAGTCTTTTTTCTCGACCGCCGCGCCAGCGCGGACAGTACCGGATTCAGGGTGTAGCTGCCGATCAGCTGGGCTTCGTCGATGATATGACCGTGTATGGCGTTGAGCACGTCGACGCAGGTGAAGCGCCCTTCCAGCTCCAGCCGCGGAACATCCAGCGCATAGATGCGGAAAACATAATGGTGCACACGCTCATCGTTAAACGGCGGACAGGGGCCATCATACCCGTAATAGTCGCCGGCCATCGCCGGGTCGGCCGAAAACCATCCGCTGTAATCGTTGATGCCCTGGCGCAGCCGCATGCCGTCCAATACGAATTCCGGCCCCGGCTTGCCGCGCGCGGTCACGCCGTCCGCCATGGCGCCCTCGGCAATGGACGTCAGGCCGGCCGGGATATCGATGACGCTCCAGTGGAAGAAGTCACCGCGCGGCAAGCCGGCGGCCAGCGTGCAATCGGCGCGGTTGACGTTGCTGGCATCCTGCGGCGCGTCGCCGTCTATGCACAGCAGGACCAGCGATTCCGTGCCGGCCGGCACATCGCGCCAGGCCAGGTGGGGATTGCGGTTGGCGGACAAACCGACCTGCCCGCCCGCATCCAGCGCGGCGAAGGCGTAGTCCGCGGGAATGGTGTCGCCATTGCGAAAACTGTCGCTGGAAAGTTTCATGTCCGTCTCCCCGCTATTTATTTAGCGTTAGTTTGCAGCCAAAACGTCACCGGGCCGTCGTTGGTCAGCGAGACTTTCATGTCCGCGCCAAATTGGCCGGTTTGCACCACCGCATGCTTGAGGCGCGCCCGTTCGACAAAATAATTGAACAGGCGCAGGCCGTCGGCCGGCGCGGCGGCCGGCGTGAACGACGGCCGCGTACCCGACTTGGTATCGGCCGCCAGCGTGAACTGCGGCACCAGCAGCAAGCCGCCGGCCACGTCGGTGACGCTGCGGTTCATCTTGCCGGCCTCGTCCGCAAACACCCGGTAGCCCAGCAGCTTGGTCAGCAAGGCATCGGCCTCCCTCTCGGTGTCGTTGCGCTCGGCGCATACCAGCACCATCAAACCGGCGTCGATGGCGCCGACGGTGGCGCCGTCGACCACCACGCTGGCGCTGCTGACGCGCTGCAACAGCCCTATCATGCGGTCAGCGTCACGCGCGCGAACTTGCGCTTGCCCACTTGCAGCACAAAGGTGCCGGCATCGATCTTGACCGTCTTGTCGCTGATCACGGTGCCGTCGATGCGCACGCCGCCCTGGTCTATCATGCGGCCGGCCTCGGACACCGACGCGCACAGGCCCGCCGACTTCAGCAGTTGCTGGATGCCGGCCGGCGCGCCCGGCAGCGTGATTTCCGCCACGTCGTCCGGGATGCCGCCCTTGGAACGGTTGACGAAATCGTTCAGCGCCTCTTCGGCGGCGGCCTGCGAGTGGAAGCGGGCGACGATTTCCTGCGCCAGCGCCACCTTGGCGTCGCGCGGATTGGCGCCGCCGTCCACGGTCGCCTTCAGCGCGGCCAGGTCGGCGATCGAGCGGAACGACAGCAGCTCGTAATACTTCCACATCATCACGTCGGAAATGCTCATGATCTTGGCGAACATGGTGTTGGCCGGTTCGGTGATGCCGATGTAATTGTTCTTCGACTTGGACATCTTGTCGACGCCGTCCAGGCCTTCCAGCAGCGGCATCGTCAAAATGCACTGCGGCTCCTGGTCATAATCCTTCTGCAGCTCGCGGCCAACAAGCAAGTTAAATTTCTGGTCTGTTCCACCTAGCTCAAGGTCTGCCTTCAAAGCGACCGAATCGTAGCCTTGCATCAACGGATAGAGGAACTCATGGACGGCAATCGGTGTCCCATTCTTGAAGCGTTTGCTGAAATCGTCGCGTTCCATCATGCGCGCCACGGTGTAGTGCGAGGCCAGCTTGATCAGGCCGCGCGCGCCCAGCGGGTCGCACCACTCGGAGTTGTAGCGGATTTCGGTCCTGGCCGGATCCAACACCAGCGAGGCTTGCTTGAAATAGGTCATGGCGTTTTGCTCGACCTGCTCGCGCGTCAGCGGCGGACGGGTGGCGTTGCGGCCGGACGGATCGCCGATCATGGAGGTGAAATCGCCGATCAGGAAAATCACCTGGTGGCCCAGGTCTTGCAGCTGGCGCATCTTGTTCAATACAACGGTGTGGCCAAGGTGCAGGTCGGGTGCGGTAGGATCCAGGCCCAGCTTGATGCGCAGCGGTACGCCGCTTTGTTCGGAGCGCGCCAGTTTCTGGGCGAACTCGCTTTCAATCAGCAACTCGTCGACACCGCGTTTGGTGATGGCGAGAGCCTCCAGGACGCTGTCGGTCAGCGGCAATGCTTTAGAGGGGGCCGGCGGTGTCGAAACAGTGGTAGTCATAATTTTTTGCGGTATTTTTCAGAAAAAGGTAGGCAGCCTCAGGAGTTTGATATAATCCTCGATCCATCAATCTTGCCGTACGAAAACGAACTTAAACAATAATTAGAAGAAATAAAACGTTCCTGAATAGTTCAAGCGGCAAATTTTAACTGATTGCATGAACCAAATACATAAATTCACGAGCTCACGCTTGTTCAATCTGCTAGGTTCTACGCGCAAGGCGCGCATCGTCAGCGCGTCTGCATTGTTTCTTGCAGTATGTGCGTTTGGTGCGGCCGGCGTAGCTCCGCTCGCCCCGGATGCTTCCGATTTGCCAGTCAAGTCGGTGCAGGAATCGGTGGCGCTGCCAGACCTCAGCTCGCAAATCAGCGCGCTGGAACAGCAATCCTCCAACGAACATTTCGTCCACGAAGAAAAGATCCGCGCCGGCGATACGCTGGCCGCATTGCTGAATCGTTTGGGTGTGGACGATGAGGCGGCCGAGAACTTTATCAAAAAAGATAAAGTCGCGAAAGGCGTCATGCAGCTGAAGACGGGCAAGCGCGTCCAGGCGCAGACCGACGACGAGGGCAACCTGCAATGGCTGCGCGCGGTGGTCGTCGACGGCAAGGACAATCCGGTCAAGAACATCAAGATCAGCCGCAAGGGCGACAACTTTGTCGCCGAGGAAGAAGCGGCCAAGCTGGAACGCCGCGTGGAAATGCACGCGCGCACCATCAGCTCGACCTTGTATGCGGCAACCGATTCGAGCGAAGACGGCACCAAGCTGCCGGACTCTATCGTCAAGCAGATCGTCGAGATGTTCTCGACCAGCATCGACTTTCGCGGCGACCTGAAACGGGGCGACCATTTTAATGTGGTGTACGAAACGTTCTGGCAGGATGGCGAGTTTGTGCGAGCGGGCCGCATCCTGGCCGGCGAGTTCACCAACAAGGGCACGACGTATCAGTCGGTCTGGTTCGAAGATCCACAAAGCAAGCAGGGCGGCGGCTACTACAGCTTCGACGGCAAAGCCCTCAAGAAAGCCTTCCTCAAATCCCCGGTTGAATTCTCCCGTATCTCTTCTGGCTTCGCGATGCGCGTGCATCCGATTTCCGGCCAGTGGAAAGCCCACAAAGGCATCGATTTCCCTGCACCGACCGGCACGCCGATCCGCGCTTCGGGCGACGGCGTCATCGATTTCGCCGGCACCCAGAACGGCTACGGCAATTTCGTCATGATCAAGCACTGGGCCAACTACACCACCGCCTACGCACACATGAGCCGCTTCGCGCCTGGCATCAAAAAAGGCAGCAAGGTCAGCCAGGGTGACGTGATCGGCTACGTCGGCACCACCGGCTGGTCGACCGGCGCGCACCTGCACTACGAGTTCCGCGTCGGCGGCGAAGCCAGGGACCCAAGCACCATGAACGTGCAAGCCCAGGCCCCGTTGACAGCGGCGGAAATGTCGCGCTTCAAAGCCTACGCTTCGGACATGTCGCACCGCTTCGCGCTGCTGCAACCGGGCGGCTCCGGCGGCACACGCGTCGCGGCGAAATAAACGCAACGTAAGACTTATCAAGACAGGTCGCTTCGGCGGCCTGTTTTTTTATGATGATGCGCCGCTGGGTTCGCTTCTTCCGTGCGACAACGCACGCAAGCTCAGGCAAAATACGTTTTTGAACAATGGGGGCTGCGATGGCGTTGTATATCGGTTTAATGTCCGGCACCAGCCTGGACGGCGTGGACGGCGCACTGGCGCAATTTGACGGCGACGCCATCAGCACGCTGGGCGCGGCCTACATCCCCTTCCCTCCCGCGTTGCGCGCCGACCTGATGGCGCTGCAGGCGGCCGGCCCCAATGAGATCGAGCGCGAGGCATTGGCCGCCAACCAGCTGGCGCGGTTCTACGCCGATTGCGTGCAGGCATTGCTGGCCGAAGCCAGGCTGCAGCCCAAGGATGTGCGCGCGGTGGCGGTCCATGGCCAGACCATCCGCCATCGCCCCGAGCTGGGCTTCACGCGCCAGACCAACAACCCCGCCCTGCTGGCCGAGCTGTGCGGCATCGACGTGATTGCCGACTTCCGCAGCCGCGACATCGCCGCCGGCGGCCAGGGCGCGCCGCTGGTGCCGGCCTTTCACCAAGCCTTGTTCGGCAAGGCCAGGCAGACGCGGGTGGTCGCCAACATCGGCGGCATCTCGAATATCAGCGTGCTGGCCGACGGCCAGGTGACCGGTTTCGACACCGGCCCCGGCAACGTGCTGATGGATGCCTGGATAGGCCGCCACCAGGGCAAGGAATACGACCAGGACGGCGCCTGGGCGGCCAGCGGCAAGGAAATCCCGGGATTGCTGGCGAGCATGCTGGCGGAGCCGTATTTCGCCGTGCCGGCCCCCAAGAGCACCGGGCGCGACCTGTTCCACGCCGACTGGCTGGATGGGCAGTTGGCGGCGTTCCCGACCGCCGCGCCGGAAGATGTGCAGTGCACGCTGACCAGGCTGACCGCGCTGACGCTGGCGCAGGCGATACGGGCCTATGGCGGCGGCGCGGACGCGGTCTATGTCTGCGGTGGAGGCGCCTACAACGGCGTGCTGATGAGCGAATTGGGCACCGTGCTGGGCAAGCAGGTGCTGGTGGCGTCGACCCAGGCGCTGGGCGTGGCGCCCAACCGCGTGGAGGCGCTGGCGTTCGCCTGGCTGGGATACCGCTTCAGCGAGCGGCTGGCGGGCAATTTGCCGAGCGTAACGGGCGCCAGCGGCGACCGCGTGCTGGGCGCGCTATACCCCCGCTGAAAAAACAACGGCGGAGCAACCGAAGTTGTCCGCCGTGGTGTCCGCGTTGTGCGGAGTGAAACTTATACCGAGAACGACGAGCCGCAGCCGCAGGTCGAGGTCGCGGTTGGATTCTTGATCACGAATTGCGCGCCTTCCAGGTCGTCCTTGTAGTCGATTTCCGCGCCGACCAGGTACTGGTAGCTCATCGAATCGATCAACAGCTGAACGCCGTTCTTGACCATGGTGGTGTCGTCTTCGTTGACGATTTCGTCAAACGTGAAGCCGTACTGGAAGCCGGAGCAGCCGCCACCCTGCACGAATACGCGCAGTTTCAGGTCTGGATTACCCTCTTCCTCGATCAGTTGGGCGACCTTTTCGGCCGCGCTATCGGTGAAGATGATAGGCGACGGGATTACATCTAGCGATTCGGCGACAGCATTCATTTCAGACTCCTACGTGAAAACATTTGGCCCATTATAGACCCTTGGCGTAAATTATGCTCCGGAGACCACCAAAAGGGGTTCCACGCCGGAACTGTCGCGATGGGTCAATTGCCCCAGCACCTGTGCGCCGCCGTGCATTTCCAAAACTTTGTAGCACACATCCCCAATGATGCGGGCTTTGGGCTGGATTTCAAGCAAGGCGGTGCTGATTACGCTGCCCTTGATCTCGCCATTGACCACCAGATGGTCGCAGCGCACCTCGCCCTCGATCCGGGCGTTCTCGCCAATCACCAGGTAGCTGGCGTGGCCGGCCTCGGCAACCACGTTGCCGAATACCTTGCCATCGATGCGCATGCCGCCGCGAAACAACAGATTACCGTCTACGCGGGTGGTGGCGCCGATCAGGCTGTCCATATCGGTCATGTGTGGCTTTCTGATTACAAAGTTGGGCGGAAATCCTTAATCTACTATCCCCTTCCGGCCACACTTTGATTTACGGCAGCAGCGCGATCTGCATCAGGCCGGTTGTCTCTTCCAGGCCAAACATCAAATTCATGCACTGCACGGCCTGGCCGGACGCGCCCTTGACCAGGTTGTCCTGCACCACCAGCACGATCACGGTGTTGCCGTTGTCCGGACGATGCAGCGCCAGGCGCAGCACGTTGGAACCGCGGGTGGAACGGGTTTCCGGATGCGAACCGAACGGCATCACATCGACGAACGGCGAATCTTTGTATTGCTCTTCGAACAAGGTTTGCAGTTCTTCATTGCTCACGTCCCTGGTCAGGCGGCCGTACAGGGTCGAATGCATGCCGCGTATCATCGGCACCAGGTGCGGCGTGAAGACCAGGCCGACCTTGTCGGACGTGAACTTCTGCAGCTGGGCCGAGGTTTCCGGCGTGTGGCGGTGGCCGGCCACGCCGTAAGCCTTGAAGTTGTCGCTGGATTCGGAGAACAGTGTGCCGATCTCGGCCTTGCGGCCGGCGCCGGACACGCCGGATTTGCAGTCGGCGATCAGTCCGCCGGCATCGATCAGGCCGGCCTTCAGCAGCGGATAGTAGCCCAGCTGCATGGTGGTCGGGTAGCAACCCGGATTGGCGACCAGGCGCGCACCCTTGATGGCGTCGCGGTTCAGTTCGACCAGGCCGTAGGCGGCCTCTTCCAGCAGATCCGGGCAGGTGTGCTCGATCTTGTACCATTTTTCAAAGACGGCCTTGTCCTTGATGCGGAAATCCGCCGCCAGGTCGATCACCTTGACGCCGGCCTTCAGCAGCTCGGGCGCCTGCGCCATGGCCACGCCGTGCGGGGTGGCGAAGAACACCACGTCGCACTTGCTCAGGTCGGCCTTGTCCGGCGACGAAAAGGCGATGTCCACGCGGCCGCGCAGCGAAGGGAACATATCGGCAACCGGCAAGCCATCTTCCTTGCGCGACGTAATTGCCGTCAGCTGCACATCAGGGTGGACTGCCAACAGTCGCAGCAATTCCACTCCGGTGTATCCGGTGCCGCCGACGATGCCAACTTTGATCATGTTCTTTCCTTGAATGAGGTAATGCGTGGAGAAATGGCTGCCATTTTATCAGTCATAGGCTACAGGCGTATTACGTCTGAAAAACCCTTGACCAAATAGCAAAAAAGCCGCCCGGCGCAAGGCCGGCGGCTTTTTTGAGGATGCGCCGCAAGCAGCGCACCACAGCGTAAAAATTAACGCTTCGAGAATTGCTTTGCGCGACGTGCTTTGCGCAGACCAACTTTTTTACGTTCAACTTCACGTGCATCGCGGGTAACGAAGCCGGCGCGTGCCAGATCGCCCTTCAGCGCTGCATCGTAGTCGATCAGGGCGCGGGTGATGCCGTGACGCACAGCACCTGCCTGGCCGGACTCGCCGCCGCCGTGAACGTTGACTTTGATGTCGAAACGCTCAACGTTGCCGGTCAGTTCCAGTGGTTGACGAATAACCATCAGGCCGGTTTCGCGGGAGAAGTACTCAGCCGCTGGCTTGCCGTTAACGATGATTTGGCCAGTGCCAACTTTGATAAACACACGAGCTACTGCACTCTTGCGACGGCCGGTGCCGTAATTGTAGTTACCGATCATGTCAGTTCCTTAGATTTCGAGTGCTTTAGGTTGCTGAGCAGCGTGCGGGTGCGAACCTTCAGCGTACACTTTCAGCTTCTTGATCATTGCGTAGCCCAGTGGGCCCTTCGGCAGCATGCCCTTGACGGCTTTTTCCAGAGCACGGCCTGGGAAACGCTGTTGCATTTTCAGGAAGTTGGTCTCATAGATGCCACCTGGGTAGCCCGAGTGACGGTAGTAGGTCTTCTCGGTTGCTTTGGTGCCGGTCACGCGCAGTTTGCCTGCGTTGATGATGACGATGAAATCGCCGGTATCGACGTGAGGAGTAAATTCTGGCTTGTGTTTGCCGCGCAGTCGGAGTGCCACTTCGCTGGCAACACGTCCGAGGACTTTGTCCGTCGCGTCAATCACGAACCAATCGCGCTGGACTTCATGGCCCTTAGCGGAAAAAGTTTTCATGTTGACTTCCTAAATAATAAAACACGCTCAAATGGTGGTTCCGCCATTGCTTCAGCGGACTCGGCCTTCTTATTTACTTTCCTGAGCGAACGGAAAGCCGACAAGTATAAGCGGGAACCACCACCCGAGTCAAGCCGCAATTGGCTCGGAAGCCGCCTCCGCCGCGCCATAGCGGAAAACATTGACCACATTGAAAGTCGTGTCCGGCACGTACAGCCGCCCCTTGTCGGCGTAGATGAAGTACGGCATCCACACGCCGCCGGCGTCCGGATATTTCTTGAACACGGAGATGCCGGTCTCGTAAGTCAGCGTTTTTTCGCCGATGCGGAACACTTTCAGCGCCCGGTTGACCAGGTCGTTGACGATGAGGCGGTCGCCGTCGATGCAGACGCTGGCCGGCAGCATGAACTTTTCGTAGTCGACATCGACATCATCGCAATAGCCGAGAGTGCCGTAGCTCCACAGGCTGTTGCCTTCCCGGTCGAACACGCGCACGCAGTTGTTGAACTGGTCGCAGACGAACAGCCGGTCCTGGTCGTCGATGGCGATGTCGCACGGCGTGAAGTCGTTGTCTGACTCCCAGCGGAAGTTCTTGCGGAAGGCGACATAGCCGGTCGGCTGGATCTGCCACATCGAGATGCGATTGTTCAGCGAATCGGCGATATAGATCTCGCCCCGGCTGTTGACGGCGATGCCCTGCGGCGCCTTCAGCGTGCCCTCGCCGCCTATGCCCTCGCGGCCGAACGGCACGCCGTAGTTGATCAGGTAGCCGGCCGGGTTGAACTGGTACATGGCCACCGTGCACATATTGAAGTTGGTGACGAAGACGATCGGTGTGCCGGGGCAGATATGCCCCAGCGGCGGCGTGTGCGGGTAATACACATCCATCGCCAGGTCGCCCGGCACGAAGAAGCCGCGCATCATGTCCTGCAGCTGGTGGTAGGGATCGCTCTCCGTATTAAATGTCTTCATGCACCAGTTGCCGGAATCGATGTTCAGCGAGGTGCCGACCATGCGCGCCAGCGGATCGATGCCGGTGGCGGTCAGGAACTGGTCGTACCAATACTTGTAAACACTGGTGGTGGCGCTGGCCCACTGGTCGAACCAGCTGCCGGCAACCGCTTCGCGCGGCACGGTGCGGCGCTCGCGCTTGAAGCCGATCACCGACGTCATGCAGTTGAACTGCGACGTCTCGCGCAGGCGGTTCTGGTCGTCGCGCCGGTGGCCGACCGATTCGATCAGCAGCGCATCCTCCTCGCCCTTGATGCGCGGGATGCGCACCTTGATGACGCTGGACGCGAACGGCTCGCTGATGAAATACACGTCCGGCTCGCCGTCCGCCGCGCAGATCTGGTACGGCCCGACGAACACCACGTCCTCCAGCGCGCCGTAGACGAAGTCGGAGACCGAATGCACCGGTTCTATCGAGTGGTTCCACAACGGCAGCAGGCCGCTGACCACGGTGACCTGCTCGCCTTCCAGGTTGTAGATGGCGATGGCGTTCTCGATATGGCCCGGCACGAACACGCGGTCGCCGATCACGCACACCGAGCGCATCACGTTGAACTTGCCGATACCGGTGGGCTTGCCGTGCTGGTGCAGCATCACCGTGTCGTGCGGCGCCTGCACCACCTCGTCGACGATGGGCCAGTCGGTGCTGATCTTCAGGATTTCGTAATGGCCGGTGTTGGCGATGTACAGGTTGCCGTTGCTGTCGCTGGCGATCCCTTGCGGCCACAACAGCTCGTGCGTGACGCCCGGACCGCCGACGTGGCGGAACTGGCTGACGTACTCGCCCTTCAGCGTGAACTTGAGCACGCGGCTGGCCAGGTCGTCGGCCGTGTGGAAGAACTCGTCGCAGACATAGATGTAGTCGAAGCCGTCGCGCTCGCGCACCACGGTGACGCCGTTGGGGTCGGACAGCGGCAGGTAATCCTTGTCGCCCTCGCCGAAGGCGAAATCGAACCAAACCTCGTGCTCGTCGTAAGCGAAGGCGACCACGCGGCCATGCCCCATGTCGGTGCAAAACATGATTTGATAGGTGGGATGCGGACACACATGGAAGGGCATCAGCAGGCGCGGCGCGTCCGGCGTTGCCTCGCCTGGGCCTTCGATCACGTGCAGCAAGGTCGACAGGTCGGCGGAAAACACCAGCAGGCGGCTGTTGCCGGTATCGCACACCCAGAGCCGGCCGTAACTATCGGCATGCACGCCGACCGGGGAGTTCAGCGTGAAATCGTCGGCCAGCGGACCGGTGGGCGTAGTGCCCGGCACAGTCAGTTCACCGTAAGAGCAAAGGTATTTGAGGTCCTGAGTCATCGAAACGCTCCTTGATGTATGTCAAGAAATTATCAGGTCTATGCGGCGGCGCAGCAAGAGAAAAATCCTCATGCAAGCCACTCCTGCCGGAGTCCTTTACAATATGCGCAACGATATCCAATGGAGAGTACGATGGAATGCAAAGTCAGCTGGAATGGCCCGTCGGGCATGAGTTTCTTGGCCCAGACCGGTTCCGGCCACATGGTCAACATGGATGGCGCGCCGGAAGGTGGCGGCCACAACCTGGCGCCGCGCCCGATGGAAATGGTCCTGCTCGGCGCCGGCGGCTGCACGGCCTATGACGTGGTGCTGATTTTGAAGAAGGGCCGCGCCGACATCCGCGGCTGCGAGTGCACCTTGAAAGCCGACCGCGCCGACACCGATCCGAAGGTGTTCACCAAGATCAACTTCCACTTCACCGTGACCGGCAAGGACTTGAAGCCGGAGGCCGTCGAGCGCGCGATCACGCTGTCGCACGACAAGTACTGCTCGGCATCCATCATGCTGGCCAAGACCGCCGAGATCACCCACTCGTTTGAAATTATTGATGTAGCTTAAATGTAGTAGGCGGTGCTGGTCATCACCTTGCCCATCACCGCCATCACCGCCTGCACCGGGGCCGGCGTCTGCGCGGCGCCCAGTTGCTGCGCCGCGGCGCCGTGCGCGATCTCATCTATCCGCATCTGATCGACAATCGCGCGCGACTTGGCGTCCTGCGGCGGCAGCTTGTCCAGGTGGCTTTCCAAATGCGCCTCGACCTGGCGTTCCGTCTCCACCACAAAGCCGAGGCTGCGCGCATCGCCCAGCACGGCCGCTGCCGTGCCCAGCGCGTACGCGCCCGCATAGAACAGCGGATTCAGCACGCTGGTATGCGAATTCAGCTCGGCCAGGCGCTGCGCGGTCCACGCCAGGTGGTCCTCCTCTTCGCGGCTCGAATGCTCGAACTGCTGGCGGATCGCATCGGTGCGGGCAAAGCGCGCCTGCGCGTTGTACAAGGCTTGCGCGCACACTTCGCCCACGTGGTTGACCCGCATCAGGCCGGCGCTATGGCGTTGTTCGGCCTCGCTCAGCTCGCCATCGGCCGCGTGCAGCGCCGGCGTCGGCCTCGACGCCGAGGCAACGCCTGCAACCACGCGCAGCGCCTTGTCGACGCCGGTGATGAAACGGTCAAGCGGAGTGTGATGATGTGCGGCCATGAGCAAACCTGGATAGTTCAAAACACTCATTATAAAGGCGGCCGCCCTAGTTTGCGTCGGCCTCTTCGCGCAGCTGCCGCTGCCGCTCGATGTAGTCGGCCACCGGGCCGCGCACGTCGATTTTGGAAATATCCTTGGCCACGCTCAGGTTCAAGCCCAGCAGGAAGGGGATGTTCTCGACCGGCACTTCGGTGCAATGCTCGGCAAACGCCTTCAGGAAGCGCTTGGACTCGACCACCTTCACCACCTTCTCGCCGCTCATGTATTGCAGGATGCTGGTGATGCTGTGGCCCTTGCCGATGGTGTGATAAATGAATTGGTTGAACTTCCGGTCCAGCTTGGGAAAGTCCAGCGTTTCCTTGGTCATCAGGCCGGACAGGTAATATAAGCCCAGCGCCACGCGGAAGAAGCCGGTGGACTCGCTGCGGTCCACGCCGCAATGGGTGACCGCCAGAATTTTTTCCTGCAATTGAGGGTTCATTTTTTGCTGTTCTCCCGAATACGACTATAGCAAGACATTGAATCAGCTGGTTGCTTGCGTATGAGAATTTTTACATGCTACTCTTGAAATCTTTTTAATGAGGGCAGCGGAATGATCGAGGTAAGTGGCCTGGCCAAACGCTTTCGCCTGCCGTCCCGTGGCGGCAAGCCCGCGCAGGCGCGCGATCCGCGCGACCACGACGGCTGGTTCCATGCGGTGCGCGACGTCAGCTTCCGCTGCGCGCCGGGAGAGGTGCTGGGCCTGCTCGGCCCCAACGGCGCCGGCAAGACCACGACCCTGCGCCTGCTGTCCACGGCGCTGAAACCCGATGCCGGCAGCATACACGCCAACGGCGTCGACCTGCTGCACGATCCGCTGGTGGCGCGCCAGCACATCGGCTTCCTGTCCGGCAGCACCGGCCTGTACGGCCGCCTGACCGCGCGCGAAAACGTCGAATACTTCGGCCGCCTGCACGGCATGGGCCCGCAGCACCTGAAGCGCCGCTGCGACGAACTGTTCGACCTGCTGCAGATGCACGAGTTCGGCAACAAGCGCGCCGACCAGCTGTCGACCGGCATGAAACAGAAGTGCTCGATCGCCCGCACCGTGGTGCATGAACCACAGATCGTCATCCTCGACGAGCCGACCACCGGCCTGGACGTGATGGCGGCCAAGATCCTGCTCGACTTTATCGCCAGCTACAAGGCGCTGCGCGTGCCGCTGATCTTCTCCACCCACCACCTGCATGAAGTGGAAAAGCTGTGCGACCGCGTCTGCATCATCAACCACGGCAAGACCGCCTTCCACGGCACGGTCGACGAGCTGCGCCACCTCGGCGGCAGCGCCGACCTGTACGACGCGTTTGTCGACGTCATCAACCGGGAAGCCTGAGCCATGTGGACCATCTACCTGAAGGAACTGCTGGAACTGGCGCGCGACCGCAAGACCTTCTTCTTCACCGTGTTCATCCCGGTGTTCGCGATGCCGCTGATCTTCACCGGCTTCGGCTTCCTGTCGTCGAGCATGTTCAAGCACGCCAGCCAGGCCGAGATGACGTACTCGATCTTCGGCAAGGAAAACGCGCCGCGGCTGGTCGAGCGCTTCGCCAGGGAAAAAGGCTTCCGCGAAGTGCCGCTGGCCGGCCCGGACGACATCAAGGCCGCGATCGGCGACGACCGCATCAAGTTCGCGCTGGTCATTCCTGCCGGCTTCGAGCAGACCTTGTCCAACCACCAGCAGGGCGTCATCGCGCTGCACTACAACAGCGCCGTCACCGTCGACCTGACGCGCAAGCGCGTGATGTCGGTGATCGGCGGCCAGAACCGCATGCTGCGCGAGCAGGCGCTGTCCGCGCTCAATCTCAACAAGGAGCAGCTGCGCTTCGCGCTCGACCCGATCACGCTGGAAGACCATTCCACCGCGGACAAGCGCGAGCAGATGGGCGCGATGATAGGCGGCATGCTGCCCTACATCCTGCTGATGGTGTGCCTGATGTCGGCCATGTATCCGGCGATCGATACCGGCGCCGGCGAGAAGGAGCGCGGCACGCTGGAAACCCTGCTGCTGGCGCCGGTCTCGCGCAGCGCCATCGTGCTGGCCAAGTTTCTGATGCTGTTCACCATCGGCCTGACCTCGGCGCTGCTGATGATAGGCAGCATGGGCGTGCTGCTGTTCTTCTTCGGCCCGATGATAGGCGGCGACCTGGTGCAGATGGTGCGCGCCATCGGCGTGCTCGACCTGGCCATGGTGGCGCTGATGCTGGTGCCGACCGCCGCCATCTTCGCCGCCATCCTGCTGTCGATCTCGGTCTACGCCAAAAGCTACAAGGAAGCGGCCGGGCTGATCTCGCCGCTGATCATCGTCACCATCCTGCCGACCTTGGTGGCGCTGCTGCCCGGCGTGGAGCTGGACTGGAAATGGGCTATGGTGCCGCTGACCAATGTCTCGCTGGCGATGAAGGAACTTGTCAAAGGCACCATGGACTACAGCATGTTCTGGGTGATCCTCCTGTCCACCACGGTGACCGCCGGCGCGCTGCTGGCCCTGTGCCGCTGGTGGTTCAACCGCGAGCAGGTTTTATTTAGGAATTGAACAAGTTGTCTATTCAACTACTAAAAAGCGGCCGCCGCCCATTCCCCCGATTTCGCACTCTGGCGCGCGGTTTTTGCCGCCCATCGCAATGGCGCCCCATCTGCAAGGCAATTTCAATACAATGCCATCATATGAAAAGTGACTGGCCGTGGGGAAATACCGGCCGGGCACTGGCGATCCTTCAGGAGTAAGTATGGAATTACGCATCAGCAACTTGTCTAAAACCTACGGCAATGGCGTCGTGGCGCTGGACAATATCTCGCTCACCATCCCCGCCGGGATGTTCGGACTGCTGGGCCCCAACGGCGCCGGCAAGTCCACGCTGATGCGCACGCTGGCCACCCTGCAGGAATGCGATTCCGGCTCGGTGTTCCTGGACGATATCGACGTGCTCGACGAAAAAGACGAAGTGCGCCGCCTGCTGGGCTACCTGCCGCAGGACTTCGGCGTCTATCCGAAAGTGACCGCCTACGAACTGCTGGACCATTTCGCCGTCCTCAAGGGCCTGTCCAACCGCAACCGCCGGCGCGAAGTGGTCGACGGCCTGCTGCAGCAAACCAATCTGTTCGACGTGCGCAACCAGCGCCTGGGCGGCTTTTCCGGCGGCATGCGCCAGCGCTTCGGCATCGCCCAGGCGCTGCTGGGCGATCCCAAGCTGATCATCGTCGACGAGCCGACCGCCGGCCTCGACCCGCAGGAACGGGTGCGCTTCCACAACCTGCTGTCCGACATCGGCGAAGACAAGACCGTGATCCTGTCGACCCACATCGTCAGCGACGTGGCCGACCTGTGCGCCAACATGGCCATCATCAACAAGGGCCACCTGCTGCTGTGCGGCCCGACCCAGGAACTGATCCACGAGGTCAGCGACAAGATCTGGGCCCGCTTCATCGACAAGCGCGACCTGCCGTCGTTCCAGTTGCGCCATCCGGTCATCTCGTCGCGCCTGCTGTCGGGCCGCACGCTGATCCATGTCTACAGCGAGAACGATCCGGGCGACGGCTTCGAAGAAGCCATCGGCGACCTTGAGGATGTCTACTTCGCCACCATCGCCGGCCGCCACAGCGCCGCGGCCACCTGCGACTGAGGCGGCGACCATGTTTGCCATCGCTCTCTTTGAAGCGCGACAGCGCCTCAAGCTGTTGTCCACCTGGGTGTATTTCGCCGGCTTCCTGGCGTTGTCGCTGCTGTGGATGATGGCCGCCGGCGGCTTCTTCAAGGGCGCCTCGGTCACCTTCGGCAGCCAGCTGATCGACTCGCCGCGCTCGCTGATGTTCACCACCAGCTTCCTCGGCTCGCTGGGCGTGGTGGTTATCGCCGCCATGATGGGCCGCTCGGTGCAGCAGGATTTCGAGTACGACATGCAGCACTTCTTCTTCAGCGCGCCGATCAAGAAACACCAGTACATGTTCGGCCGCTTCCTCGGCGCCTACCTGACGCTGGCCGTCATCTTCACCAGCATCCTGCTGGGCGCCTGGCTGGGCAGCTACATCCCCGGCATCGATCCCGAGCGGCTGGGACAGCCCGGCGCGGCCGGCTACCTGATTCCCTACCTGATCGTCATCCTGCCCAACATCTTCATCTTCGGCGCCGTGTTCTTCATCCTGGCCGCGCTGACACGGCGCATGCTGCCGGTCTACATCTCCAGCGTGGTCATGCTGATCGGCTACATCGTCGCCCCCGGCCTGGCGCGCGACCTCGACTACAAGACGCTGGCCGCGCTGATCGACCCGTTCGGCACCACCGCCGTGATCCGCGTGACCGAGTACTGGCCCATCATCGAGCGCAACACCCGCATGTTCTATCCGGAAGGCGTGTACCTGCTGAACCGCGTGCTGTGGTGCTCGTTCGCGCTGGCCGGCCTGCTGGTCGGCTACTGGCGCTTCCACTTCATCGCCACCATCGACAGCGGCCACGGCAGCACCAGCCGCGGAGAAGGCGAAACGCCGCTGCACCTGTCGGCGGCCTCGACCAACACGCAGGAAAAGCCGGACTTCAAGTCGCGCAGCCTGGCCGCGCTGCTGTTGCAGATGAGCTGGCTGAACCTGCGCGAAACCACCAAGAACATCTATTTCGTCGTCATCGTGCTGGCCGGCGTGCTGATGATGTTCGCGAGTTCGCTGGACATGGGCTCGATGTTCGGCACCACCACCTACCCGGTCACCTACCTGGTGCTGGAATCGGTGAGCGAAACCTTCGCGCTGTTCATGCTGGTCATCACCACCTTCTACGCCGGCGAGCTGGTGTGGCGCGAGCGCGAGGCGCGCATGGGGCAGATGCTGGACGCGCTGCCGGTGCCGAGCTGGCTGCCGATGCTGTCCAAGCTGTTCGCGCTGATCGGCCTGCAGGTGTTGCTGATGGCGATCGTCATGCTGAGCGGCATGGCGATCCAGATCGTCAAGGGCTATTTCATCCTCGAGCCCGGTCTGTACCTGTACCACCTGTTCCTGCTGCAGCTGCCGCAATACGCGCTGGTGGCGGTGCTGGCGATCGCCATGCAGGTGCTGATCAACCAGAAATACCTCGCCTACTTCGCGATGATCGTCTACTACCTGGCCACGATCACGCTGGGCACGATGGGCGTCGACGATCCTATGCTCATCTACGGCAACAGCCCCAGCTTCATCTATTCCGCGATGAACGGCTATGGCCACTTTCTGGCGCGCGAGCGCTGGTTCGAGGCCTACTGGGGCGGCGCGGCGCTGCTGCTGGTGGTGGTGTCGCTGCTGTTCTGGTCGCGCGGCACCGACGATGGCTGGCGCCAGCGCCTGCAACTGGCGCGCCATGCGCTGACGCTGCCGGTGCTGGCCACGATCGCGGCCGGGCTGCTGATCTTTGCCGGCGCAGGCGGAGTGCTTTACTACAACATGCACATCGTCAACTGCTACAAATCGCCCTATCAAAAAGATGCCGAGCGCGCCGACTACGAACGCAAGTACAAGAAGTTCGCCGTCGTGCCGCAACCGCGCATCACCGATGTCAAGCTGGACGTGGCGATCGTGCCGGACAAACGCAGCCTGGTCGTCAAGGGACGCTACCTGCTCGAGAACAAGACCGCGCAGCCGGTCAGCGACGTGATGATCCACCAGGACAGCACCACCACGCACTACAAGGTGCGCTTCAGCCAGGACGTGCGGCCGGGCATCAACGATGAACAGCTGGGCTTCTACAGCTACAAGCTGGCCAAGCCGCTGGCGCCGGGCGAGAAGCTGACGCTGGACTTCGACATCGCCTACACGCCGAACGGCATCCTCGGCATCGGCCAGGACACGCCGGTGGTCGCCAACGGCACCTTCTTCAACAACAGCGTGCTGCCGCACATCGGCTACATGCAGGCGGCGGAACTGAGCGACGCGCGCGACCGCAAGAAACACAAACTGCCGGCGCGCGAGCGCATGCTGCCGCGCGACGATCCGGCCGGCCTGGCCAACAACATCGTCAGCAGCGACGCCGACTGGATCAACTTCGACGCCACCATCAGCACCAGCGCCGACCAGGTGGCGATCGCGCCGGGCACGCTGCTCAAGGAATGGAGCAGGCAGGGGCGGCACTACTATCACTACAAGATGGACCAGCCCATCCTGAACTTCTATGCGTTCCAGTCGGCACGCTACCTGGTCAAGCGCGACTGGTGGCAGGATGTAGGCATCGAGCTGTACTATCATCCGGGCCACGAATACAACCTGGACCGCATGGACAAGGGCATCAAGGAATCGCTGGACTACTACACCAAGAACTTCGGGCCCTACCAGCACAAGCTGGTGCGCATCGTCGAGTTCCCGCGCTACGCCGCGTTTGCGCAATCGTTCCCGAGCACGATCCCGTATTCGGAATCGATAGGATTCATCGCCAAGGTCAACGACAAGAATCCAAAGGACATCGATTATCCGTTCTACGTCACCGCGCACGAAGTGGCGCACCAGTGGTGGGGGCATCAACTGGTCGGCGGCAACACGCGCGGCGGCAGTGTGCTGAGCGAAACCCTGGCCGAATACTCGGCGCTGATGGTGATGAAGAAGAGCTTCGGCGCCGACAAGATGCGCCGCTTCCTGCACTACGACCTGGACCAGTACCTGATGGGCCGCGCCATGGAACGCAAGAAGGAATTGCCGCTGGCGGAGAATGAAAACCAGAACTACATCCAGTACCGCAAGGGCAGCCTGGCGATGTACCAGCTGCAGGACATCGTCGGCGAAGCCAAGGTCAACAGCGCGCTGAAGGACATGCTGGCGCAATACGGCCGCAAGAGCGGGCCGTACCCGAGCGTGACGGTGCTGGTGGACGCGCTGCGCAAGATCGTGCCGCCGGACCAGGCCTACCTGATCGACGACCTGTTCAACCAGATCGTGCTGTATGAAAACCACGCGGTATCTGCCAGCGCGCGCAAGCTGGCGGACGGCCGCTACGAAGTGACGTTCGCGGTGAGCGCCGCCAAGGTGCACGCCACCGACCAGGGCGTGGAAAAGGATACGGCGCTGAAGGACTGGATCGACATCGGCATCGACGACAAGGACGGCAACAGCCTGTACCGCGAACGCAAGCTCATCGAGCGCAAGGACAATCTGTACACGGTGATCGTCAGCGGCCGTCCGGCCAAGGCCGGCATCGACCCCGACAACAAGCTGATTGACCGCAAGCCCGACGACAACCTGATCAACGTCGAGCTGCAAGCCCAATAACCCCCGGGGTCGGCACTGACCCCGGTTTTATTTTTAGACGTTGAGTTGCAGGCGGGCGGTGGCTGGGCGGCGGCCGGTGCCGGCTGCCGTGCGGCGCGCGCTTGGGGCCGCGCTCAGTTTGAACACGGCCACCACCTGCGCCAGCGCGTCGGCCTGGTCGTGCAGCGAGGCTGCAGCGGCGGCGGCTTCTTCCACCAGCGCGGCGTTCTGCTGCGTTACCTGATCCATCTGGCCGATCGCCTGGTTGACCTGCTCGATGCCGGAACTCTGCTCCAGGCTGGCCGTCGTGATCTCGCCCATGATGTCGGTCACGCGCTGGATGCTGTCCACCACTTCGCTCATCGTCATGCCCGCCTGCGTCACCAGCATGCTGCCGGCGTCAACTTTTTCCAGCGAATCGTCGATCAGCGTCTTGATCTCTTTGGCCGCCGTCGCGCTGCGTTGCGCCAGGCTGCGCACTTCGGTCGCCACCACCGCGAAACCGCGGCCCTGCTCGCCGGCGCGGGCCGCTTCCACCGCTGCGTTCAGCGCCAGGATGTTGGTCTGGAAGGCGATGCCGTCGATGACGCCGATGATGTCGACGATCTTGCGCGCCGAGACGTTGATCGCGTCCATGGTTTCGACCACGTCCGCCACCACGCCGCCGCCGCGCTGCGCCACTTCCGTTGCCTTGACCGCCAACTGATTGGCCTGGCGCGCGTTGTCGGCGTTCTGCTTGACGGTCGACGTCAGTTCCTCCATCGACGACGCGGTCTCTTCCAAGCTCGACGCCTGCTCTTCGGTACGGCCCGACAGGTCCAAGTTGCCGGCGGCGATCTGGCTCGATGCGCTGGAAATGCCTTCGGTGCCGCTTCGTACTTCCGCGACGATGCCGATCAAGCCGTCGTTCATCATGCGCAGCGCTTCCAGCAGGCGGCCGGTCTCATCCTTGCTGGTCGCGGCGATATGGCTGGTCAAATCCTTGTTGGCCACGGCGACGGCGATTTCCACCGCCTGGTTCAGCGGCACCGTGATGCCGCGCGTCAAACGCCAGGCGCAGACGACGCCCAGCGCCAGCACCACCAGGCCGAACACGATCATGAACTGGCGGCTGCGCTGGTACAGCGTTTCAATCGCCACCGCGTTGTCGTCGATGCTCTTGCGCTGCAGTTCCAGCAGGCCGCGCAGCGATTCCAGGTAAGCCTTGCCGTCGGGAGTGAAGCGCTGCTCCAGCAGCTCGGCGGCCTCCTCCAGCTTGCCGTCCTTCTTCAGCGCGACGATGCCGTCGCGCGAGGCCAGGTAGCGCTTGCGGTTGGCCTTCATTTCCTCGAACAGCGATTTTTCCTTCTCGCTCTCGAGCAATGGCTCGACTTTCTTTTGCAGGCCGTTGACCTCGGCGGTGGAGGCCGCCGTCTCTTCGGCAAAGAACGGTCCCAGCGACGGGTCGCTGCTCTTGGAGATCGCCGACGTGCGGCGCACGCTGGTGTGGATCAGGCGATACCAGTCGCTGATCATGCGTTCCTTGGCCAGCGGCTGCTGCATCATGTCGCGGGTGGCTTCCGCCACGGTCTGCATGTGGCCGATGCCGATCACGGTCATCAGCGTCATCAACGCCAATACCAAGCCAAAGCCCGCGGCAAGGCGCGTGCCGATTTTCAAATTTTTCATGATAGAGATTGCCGGCTAAGGCAATGTTGGAAATACGACTACAACGATTGAAACTGCGAATCGGGCGAGGGGATATAGTTGCCCTGAAGAATCAGCAGTGTACCACAGCAATTATTTTATTGCTGAAGTATGACTAGGCTGTGACGTCCAGCGAGCTGACCAGCCCGGCGTTGAAGGAGTCGGCGATGACGGTGCCGGCCAGATTGGGATTGGCCTTCAGCAGGTCGGCCCAGTTAGCCGATGCCTGGGCGGAAAGTCCGCTGACGGTGCCGGCGCCGGTATAAACGCCGGACGCCGATGGCGACGATGCCAAAGAGGAAAGAATGCCCTGGTCCAACGCCTGCTGGGCAGTGGCCGAAGTGTCGACGTTGCTGCCCTGCTCAGGCACGCTGATCGGCTCGGTGGTTTGCCCCGCCTGCTGCAGCGCATCCAGCAAGCCCGACGGCGTGTACACCGAGGCACCGGTGCTCCCGCCCAGCGAGGCCACCACCGCCGACTGCGCCGACAGGCTGACCGCCTCGGACGACAAGGCCCCCGCCGCCACACCGGACACGGTAGGAACGTAAGGCTGGTACGCCGGGCTGGCGCTGACGGAGTTGAGGGCGACGGTCATGGTGCTTTCACTATAGTGGTTGGGTCCGCATGGCGCAAGCGCAAAAAAACCGGGCGGTTTGGAGGCGCCCGGCTTTCTTAAAACTTCGGCAATCAGATTTTGGCGGCGTCGTGGTCGCGCTGGACCTTGTCGGCATGGCGCTCCACCTTCTCCTCATGGCGCGCCAGCTGCTCGTGATGCTTGTCGGCACTGCGGAGGGCGATCACTTTTTCGTCGTGCTTGATGACCTGCTTCTGCACCTTGATATCGTGCTGCTCGGCACGGCGCGCCTGATCCAGCTGCTGCGCGCCGGCGATGTCGCCCTTCTTGATCTCGGCGTGCTCGGCGCGGGCCAGCGCGTTGCGTTCGCCGCGCTCCGCCTGCAGTTGCTGCTTGCCGGCGGCGACCTGGCCTTGCTTGGCGGCGATCACCGCGTTGTCACGCTTGATCTGGCGGGTGTCCTGGTGTACTTCCTTGCTGTCCTGGCGAATCTGAGCGTTGTCCTGGCGGACTTGCGCCACTGGATTGGTTTGCGCGAAGGCTGCTGCACTGATCATGGAAAGCATGCCGGCGATCATCAGGGATTTGGTTTTCATGATGGAGTTCCTTTTCTAGTGGTTTGCAGATCGCTGCTCATCAGCGTCTTGAGCAATTAACGCGGCCGCCACGCAAGGCGGTGACCACATTCCAGTAAGAAAAGTTACCAGGTGTATCCGGCCAAGGCGGCAGCCAGCTCGCGCTGCCAGGCGCCGGCCTTGACGTGATTCCACACCAGCGCCACCTGCTCCACGCATTCGAACGCGCAATCGGTGACGTGGATGCGGCGCAGTTCCGGATCGGCCAGCGCGAAGTCCGGCAGATAGGCCAGCGCCTGGTCGGATTTGACCAGCGTCAGCAGCAATTGCAGGTCGTCGGTCCAGTAGCGGATCTTGCGCGGCAGCTGATCGTCGCGCCAGCCGTCGGAGCGGGCGCCGCGCTGCACGCCGCAAAACAGCGATCGCGACGGGCAGGCAAAATCATGCTCCAGCACCTGCGCCGAGGTGGCCTCGTCCACCGCCAGCGGATGCCGCCGCCCCGCCACCAGATGCAGGGTCACGCTGCCCAGCGGCGTGACCTGCCATTCGTCCGACCAATGCTCGCCACGGCCTTCGATCACGTCGCCGGTGACGATGGCGGCGTTGATGTCGCCGCGCGCCAGCGCCGCCAGCGCTTCATCCTCGAACATCGCCTGCATGCGCAGGCTGCCATCCGGATACGCCTGCAAGGCCTGCGACAACATCTGCCCGTGACGCCACAGCAAAATCGCCGGCCCGCCGATGCGGCTGTCGACCGTGGCCTGCTCGCCCATCAAATCGGCCCTGGCCTGGTCGGCCAGCGCCAGCAGCGTCTGCGCGCGCGACAGCAGCAACTGGCCGCTGTCGTTCAGCACCAGCTGCTTGCCGCTGCGGTCGAACAAGGGCTTGCCCAGGCTGTCCTCCAGCCGCTTCAAGGCCTTGGACACGGCCGACGGCGTCAAATGCATCTCCAACGCGGCCGCGCCCAGCGACGGCCGGCGGGCGGCGCTGACAAACACACGCAAGTCAGAAAGGTTCATGATGTCCAAACAGGATACAAAAAGTGAATTTAAGTTGCTTTACGCGATACGAATAGCATCTTACCATCCGCAGCATGACGACCCTCACCCAAAAACAATGGATCTACCGCCGGCAGCCTGTCGGCCAGATCACCGCCGAGCACTACGAGCTCGTTGAACAACCGCTGTCCACCACGCTCGGCGACGGCGAAGTGCTGATTGAAGCGCGCTGGTTCAGCGTCGATCCGTACATGCGCATCGGCCAGTCGACCAAGCCGACCTACGACACTGATCCGCATCCGCTCGACGCCGTGCAACAGGGCGGCGTGGTGGCGCAGGTGCTGGCCTCGAACGCGCCCGGCTTTGCCGCCGGTGACTGGGTGCAGAGCTATACCGGCTGGCAAACCCATGCGCGTGTGCACGCAAGCGGACTGAAACGCATCGATCCCGACCTGGCACCGGTCACCACCGCGCTGGGCGTGCTTGGCATGCCGGGCCGCACCGCCTGGTTCGGCCTGACCGAATCGGGCAAGCCGCATGCGGGCGAAGTAGTGGTGGTCTCCGGCGCGGCCGGCGCGGTCGGATCGCTGGTGGTGCAGTTCGCCAAGCGCCACGGCGCCCGCGTGCTGGGCATCGCCGGCGGCCAAGCCAAGTGCGACTGGCTGCGCGACACACTGGGTGCGGACTGGACTATCGACTACAAGGCCTGGAACGATGCCGACGCGCTGGGCGCGGAAATCAAGCGCCTGACCGGTGGCGTCGACGTGTATTTCGATAACGTCGGCGGCATGGTGACCGATGCCATCATCCCCATCATCAACCGCCGCGCGCGCATCGTCATCTGCGGCCAGATCAGCCAGTACAGCGGCGGGCTGGAGACGCCGGAACTGGGACCGCGCCTGCTGCATCACATGCTGTACCAGCGCGCCACGATCCAGGGCATGCTGGCGCGCGACTACCTGCACCGCATGGACGAGATGGTCCGCATCGTCGCGCCGTGGGTGAAGGCCGGCGAGATCGTGTTCGAGGAAACGGTGATCGACGGCTTCGAGCAATTGCCGTCGGCGCTGAATTCGCTGTTCACCGGCGAGCACCGCGGCAAGCTGCTGGTGAAGGCATGAGGGCCGTCGCCGTAACGCTGGCGCTGGCCCTGGCGGCCGGCAGCGCTGCCGCCGCCGACGCCACCTACGGCGAGCACGGCATGGCGCTGTTTGGCGGCAAGCAAGGGCTGTATGCATCGCACCTGCCGATGTTCCATGCGCCGCACGACTATCAGGTGATCCTGCAGGTGCACGTCGCCGATGCGGCCACCGACGCCGCGCTGCGCAAGCGTCTCGACGGCAAGACCGCGCTGTGGACCATCGCGCCGGAGAAGTTCGAGCTGTCGCGGCTGGCGCCGTCGGCCGCCGCGCCGCTGCGGCAGTTCAAGGCCGACCTGGTGCAGGGACACTTTGAGCAAGGCGGCGCAACGCAGTTCGCCGCCGCCACCGTCGTGGTCGACAAGGTGCTGATGTTCCGCCAGCTGTCGCCGGCGCAGAAGAGCAGCGCGCACGCCAGCTACGTGCAGATCGGCAGCGGCAATCAGCGCTACCTGGTCAAGCGGATCGACAGCCGGCCGGACTTCGACCACATCGTTGCCTACACCGCGGCAAGCGGCGCATCGACGGCGGCCATCACGCTGCGCAAGCAAGCGCTGCAGCAGCCGGACGCTCAAGCATTGGCCGCAGCGCTGCATGTGCCCGCCGGCGCGATTCGTGGTACGGTGTATTTTTCTACCGACGACTTGAAGTGACATGGTTCCAGCAGAATACGAAGGCTTGTGGCGCCGCAAGGGCATCTGGCGCAGCAACGGCAGCAGCGACCTGACCACACAGGTTTGGTGGTTCCAGGCCGCGCGTTACCACATCGACCTGCGCATTCCCGTCGGCCGCGCCGGCATCAGCGGCTTTGCCGGCGAAACGGTGGTGGACGGCGACCGCTGCGAATGGCGCCCCGCCATCGCCTGCCCCGCGATCAGCGCCGACCTCGACGCCGGCTGGATGCGTTTCGACGACGCCGACCACATCCACGAGACCGGCCTCGACCACAGCTACGAAGAGGACTGGTACCGGGAACCCACCGGTGCCATGCATGGCGCGCGCCTCGAAGACCCCGACAGCGATGAGCTGGCCTACCTGCTCATCGGAGAGCGCTGGATGGCATGGGCCCGCGGCAGCCCGAGCGGCGCCTGCGAGATCACCGTCTACCGCCATGACCAGCAATGGCAGGCAGTCGCGTCAACTCTTGATGCGGCGCCGTCCCTGACGACGCCGACCTTGCAACAAGCGCTACAATGGAACTCCGGCGACATGGTGATGCCGGCGCTGGCGCCTGGCCGAGCATGGCGAGTCAGTTCAAAATAATCATGACCCTACGCTGCGCTATCCTGGCTTTCGGCTTTCTCTTCAGCACTGCGGCGGCGAGCGCCGATTCCGCATCGTCCAAACTGATCGACCAGATGCAGGGCGTGTACAAACACCGCTTTGCCAATGCTGTGTACGTGGGAGAGGGCAAACCCGACGAGCCCTATCAATCCGAGGACATCGTCGAAATCGTCCGCTACGACGACGAGCGCATCTATTTCCGCGCCGAGCTGCAGTTCTATAACGGGCACACGTGCAGCATCAGCGGCATCGCCAAATACGACCAGGGGCATTTCGTTTATCGCGACCCGCAAGCGCCACTGCCGGGCGAAGCGCCCTGCACGATGTCGATCAGCACCAACGCCGGCCAGCTCAGCCTCACAGACCGGATCAACGGCAGCGCCAGCTGTCATCCCGGCCACTGCGGCGCGCGCGGCAGTTTGTCCGATTACACGATCCCCACCAGCGCCAAACGCAATATCCGCTACATGGACCGGCTCAAGGCATCGACCGAATACAAGCAGGCCGTTGACGAGTTAAGCACCAAATAGCCGAGAGCCAGTCATGCAGATTTCAGACATCCCCTTCGGCACCACCGACTGGCGCTCCATCGAGCCCACCGAGCATCCGGGCGAAACCGGCACCGCCTACTGGCGCACGCAAAAGTTCGGCGCGATCCGCGTTCGCATGGTCGAGTACACGCCAGGCTACCTGGCAGATCACTGGTGCGTCAAAGGCCACATCCTGTTCTGCCTGGAAGGCGAACTGCACACCGAACTGGAAGACGGCCGCAGCTACACGCTGACGCCCGGCACCAGCTACCAGGTAGCCGACAACGCCGAGCCGCACCGATCCTCAACAACGATCGGCGCCAAGCTGTTTATCGTTGATTGAGCTGGCGAGATCCAGTCATCTCTCTCATCACGTCGTGAACCTCAAATAACTCGCAATCCCCTTGCTCATGAGACGCCACTCGACGTTCGATTTCCGCTATCCAAGCGGCATCCACATCGACCAAAGCATCCTCACGTAAAGACTCGAGCAGTAAAGTAAGCAGGCGCAGCCGTTCATGAGCGGGAAGCGCACAACCTAGCGCGGCAAGTTCTGCAACACGATCGACCATAGTCGCTCCTGAGATGTAAGAGAGTAATGCAGTCCTATTAACGAATAAGTTAATATTTCAATCCTCTTCCGACGCAATGTCTACTACTTTCGGAAAGATCAATGACCGCAGTCGCGCGATATACTAAAGTCATGCAAAGATATCAGATTCAGGAGTTCAAACATGTCACCCGCCAAACAGAGAGTAATCAACCTTTTGGAGTCGTTGCCGGACGACTGCTCCTTGGACGATATTCAGTATCATCTCTACGTTTTATCCAAGATTGAGAGCAGCGAGGAGCGCGTAAAAGCGGAGGGAACCCTGACGCAAAACGAGGTTAAGCAGCGTCTTAGCAAATGGCTAGAAAGATAGCTTGGTCGGAAGCCGCGACTGAGGACCTCGAAGCTATAGCAAATCTGATAGCGCAGGACTCGCCACCGAATGCATCCAAGGTAGTTAAAAAGATTGTGGCCGCTGCAGACGGCCTCGGTCGCTTCCCTCATCTGGGTGTGGTGATTCCCGAAACAAATAACCCGGCGATCCGGCAGCGGATCGTATTTCACTATCGCTTGATCTACAAGGTGGAGTCTGATGCAATTGTCATCCTTGCAGTGATTCACAGCAGGCGCCGTCTACACATTCGCTGACGGTGAAGATCGAAAAAAACGGGACCATCAAGGTCCCGTTTTCACTGGTGCCGCTGAGGATTACTCGGCAGTTGCGGCGGCTTTTTTCGGCGCTGCTTTTTTGGCTGGCGCTTTCTTGGCTGCCGGCTTTTTCACCGCTGCGGCCTTGACCGGCGCGGCTTTCTTGGCCGGGGCTTTTTTGGCCGGAGCCGCTTCCGCCGCATCTTCCGCGCCGTCGTCCGCCACCGCCGCTTTGCCCTTGGCGGGCGCTTTGGCCTTGCGCTCTTCGAACTCGAAGCTGATCTTGCCGTCCTTGCCCTTCACCAGGAAGGCCTTGAACGGACGGCGCGTGCGCTGCGAAACAAAGCCCGGCAGCAGGTCGGTCTTGCCGTCGTTGAGCAGCTTGGCCATCTGCTCGGGCAGGATCTCCTGCTGCAGGATGATGCGGCCGCTGCGGAAGTCGCACGTCTTCGGCTTGGCGACGCTGTTCTCGCACACATACGCCAGGCCCATCTCGTACACGCCGCCGGCACATTTCGGGCAAGGCCCCAGCGCGGTCTGGCCGGTGAAGTCGACCGGTTCCGCATCCTCCGAATCGTCGTTCTGGCCGAAGTCGAACTCCAGCTTGAAGTTCTTGATCTCTTCGTCGCGCACGATGCGCAGGATGGCCGCGAACGGACGTCCCATCTTCGAGCGGAAACCTTGCAGCGGGCCGATGGTGCGGTCCTTCAGCAATTGCTCGACTTCCTCGATCTCGAACTGGCGGCTGCCCGGCGTCTTGCTCATCGAGAAGTCGCACTTGGTGCAGGCGAAGCGGCGATAGTTTTCCTTGACCACGCTGTTGCAGTTCGGGCAAGGCGTGCGCAGCGTGTGGTAGTCGCCGGGGATCGTATCGTTGTCGTATTCCTTGGCGCGCTTGACGATGATCTGCGTCATCTGGGCGATTTCACGCATGAACTCGTCACGCGAGATCTTGCCCTTCTCCATCTGCGACAGCTTGTATTCCCACTCGCCGGTCAGTTCCGGCGCGGTCAGTTCGTTGACGCCCAGGCCGCGCAGCAAGGTCATCAGCTGGAACGCCTTCGCGGTCGGCATCAGCTCGCGGCCTTCGCGCAGCAGGTAGCGCTCGGTCAGCAGACCCTCGATGGTGGCGGCGCGCGTGGCCGGCGTGCCCAGGCCCTTGCCGGCCATCGCATCGCGCAGCTCGTCGTCCTCGACCAGCTTGCCGGCGCCTTCCATGGCCGACAGCAGCGTCGCCTCCGTGTAGCGTGCGGGCGGCTTGGTGACCAGGCCGTTGGCGTTGACCTGGTCGGTCAGCACCTTTTCGCCCTTGGCCACAGGCACCAGGTTGCCGTTGGCGTTGCCTTCCTTGTCGTCGTCGGTCGACGCTTCCTTGCCGTAGATCGCCAGCCAGCCCGGATTGGTCATGACCTTGCCTTCAGTCTTGAACTGATGGCCCATCACTTCGGTGTAGCGGGTGGTGACCTGGAACTCGGCAGGCGGGAAGAACACGGCCATGAAGCGGCGCGTGACCAGGTCGTACAGCTTCTGCTCCGGCTCGGACAAATTCTTCGGCGCGATCGTGGTCGGGATGATCGCGAAGTGATCCGAGATCTTGGTGTTGTCGAAGATGCGCTTGTTCGGCTTGACCCACTTCTTGTCCAGGATCTGCTTGGCGAACTGGTGGTAGTTCGGGTTTTCCTTGACCACGTCCAGCGCCTGCAGCACGGTCGGAATGTAGTCTTCCGGCAGGTGGCGCGAATCGGTACGCGGGTAGGTCAGCACCTTGTGCTTTTCGTACAGCGCCTGGGCCAGGCCCAGCGTGTTCTTGGCCGAGAAGCCGAAGCGCGAGTTGGCTTCGCGCTGCAGGCTGGTCAGGTCGAACAGCGCCGGCGCCATCGACGTGGTCGGCTTGGCTTCCTCGGTGACCACGCCCTGCTTGCCGCGGCAAGCCATGGCGATGGTGTCGGCCGCCGCCTTGCTCCACAGGCGCTCGGCGCGCTTCTCCGGATCGGTCTCGTCCTTCTTGAACTTGGTGTCCAGCCAGCGGCCTTCGTAGATACCGGCCGCGCAGACGAATTCGGCGCGCACTTCCCAGAAGTCGCGGGGGACGAATTTCTTGATCTTCTCTTCGCGCTCGACCACGATCGACAAGGTCGGCGTCTGCACGCGGCCCACGGTGGTCAGGTAGAAGCCGCCCTCTTTCGAGTTGAACGCGGTCATCGCGCGGGTGCCGTTGATGCCGATCAGCCAGTCCGCTTCCGAGCGGCAGCGGGCGGCGTCGGCCAGCGGCATCATGTCTTCGTCGCTGCGCAGATGGGTGAAGCCTTCGCGGATCGCGCCGGGCGTCATCGATTGCAGCCACAGGCGCTTGACCGGCTGCTTGGCCTTGGCGTTCTGCGCGATCAGGCGGAAAATCAGTTCCCCTTCGCGCCCCGCGTCACATGCGTTGATCAGGGTGGTGACGTCTTTGCGTTTGATCAGCTTGTTGAGCACCTTGAGCCGCGACTCGGTCTTGGCGATCGGATTGAGCGCGAAGTACGGCGGGATCATCGGCAGGTGGGCGAAGCTCCACTTGCCGCGCTTGACGTCGTGTTCTTCCGGTACGGCAATTTCCAGCAGGTGACCGACGGCGGAGGACAGCACGTACTCGTCGGATTCAAAGTACTCATCGTGCTTGGTAAAGCCGCCAAGCGTCTTCGCGATGTCGTTCGCGACAGAAGGCTTCTCGGCGATGATGAGGGTTTTGGTCATATTTTGTATCTCGTTTTTTAACACTTTGGATGGGTGCAGCATGCGCATCATACATGGATCGCGTCGCAGTCTGCACTTTTGCGTCGCCGATGGCAAGCCCGGCGCGTGACAGTCTTGTCAAAGCGCCAATGATAAGCGGGTTGCCGGCCAGACTGCAAGCAAACAGCGCCATAGCGGGTAGCGGCGCCGGTGAATGTTGTTTAATTTATTGCCCGGAAGGAAATCCAAGGCAGGCTGCACGTATATATTAGTGCAGCAGGCGTGGCGCCTGGTCCTCGTCGGAGCCGAACAGGTCGTCGAACATCAGCGCGTCCGGCTCCTTGCCTTGGCTCCAGAGCAACATCAGGACGATGACCTTGAGCTTGCCCAGCGAGACCGGCGCCTCTTCCAGCGCCAGCGCCCGTTCGATGACGATTTCGCGTTGCAATGGCGACAACACCTTGGCCGATTCCAGGAACTGGATGAAGCCGATCGCGGCAGAACCGAGCACGTCCTGCTCTTCGTCCACGTAGAAACGGGTGCCGGTGGAGGCCGCCGTCAGCGTTTGCTCGACCCCGGCCATCGCGGTCAGGTCGGTCAGCCAAACCAATGCCTCGGAAATCTCTACATCGTCAAAACCGACAGCCGACAGTTTCTTGGCCAATGCCGCCGGTTCAGGGCAGGCATCGGGACGGTAATACGTCTCGTAGAGGTAAACAAGGATGTCGAACATGGCTCTACTCTATCAGCTAAAACAGATGCCGCACAAGTGCTGCACAGAACGCCTTATCTTTCAGCAACTTGGACGCTGTCATGCGCGCAAGCGTTGGAACATACCGCCGGGCAAACGCTCGATCAGGCCCGCCAGTTCCAGCGCCAGCAACTGGCCCTGCAGGTCGGCGGCGGCCTGTCCCAGGCGCAGCGCCAGCAGGTCGGCCGGGGCCGGATCGTCGCCCATCGCCTCCAGCACGCGGTCGACAAAGCTGTCGTCCAGCGGCGGCCGCGCGCCGCCGGCGCCGGGCGCCAGCAATTGCAGGTCGGTCAGGATGTCGGCCGCCGTCTCCACCAGCTTGGCGCCGTCCTCGCGTATCAGGATGTGGCAGCCCTTGGACAAGGTGGCGTGGATGGAGCCGGGAATCGCATACAACGCCTTGCCCTGGTCCACCGCCAGCCGCGCCGTGATCAGCGAGCCGGACTTCGCGGCCGCCTCCACCACAAGCACGCCGCGCGCCAGCCCGCTGATGACGCGGTTGCGGCGGGGGAAGTTGTCGCGCAGCGGCGGCGTGCCCAGCGCGTACTCGCTGACGATGCAGCCCTGCTCGGCGATGCGGCGCGCCAGCTCGCCGTGACGGGCCGGGTAAATGCGGTCGGGGCCGGTGCCGATGACGGCGATGGTGCTGCCCGGACCGTTCAAGCCGCCCGCGTGGGCCGCCGCGTCGATGCCCAGCGCCAAACCGGAAACGATGGTCAGGCCGGCGTCGGACAGCGCCTCGGCCATGCGCGCGGCGTTCAGCATGCCCTGCACGCTGGCATTGCGCGCGCCGACCACGGCCAGCGACGGCCGCGCCAGCAGCCCGGCATTGCCCTTGACGTAAAGCATCAGCGGCGCGGCGGCGACATGGCGCAGCGATGCGGGATAGCCGGGATGGTCCAAGGTCAGCAGCAGGTTGCCGGGTTGTTGCTGCCAGGCCAGCGTGGCCTCGACCAGCGCAGCCAGTTCGGCGGGCGGCTGCAGCAGCGCGTCGGCCTGGTCGCGCTTGACCTCCTCCAGCAGCGTGTCGCGCTCGGCGCCAAAGATCGCCTCCGGCGTGGCGAAGCGCTCCAGCAGCCGGTGCGCCGTCAGCAGGCCGACGCCGGCCGTCATCTGCAGGCGCAGCCAGCCAGCCAGCTCGGGCGCGCTGACTGGTTGGAACTCGGCGGTGGGGGTATCCGTGGCTTGCACGGCGCGGGTCACTCCGGCGACTTGGCGACGTCGCCCACTTCCACCGGCGCCGACACCTGCATGATCAAGCCGTAGGAAATATGCTTAAACACGCGGAAGATAAACAAGCTGCCCACTTCCTCATCCGGCAGCTTGACCTGCTGTTCGCGCATGCCCAGCCAGCTCTTCTTGGCGGTGCCGTCGCTCACAGTCTTCCCCGCATGGTACAGCTGCAGCACGGAGCCGATGTCGAGTCCGTCAAGCTTTCCGCGATTAATGCTGACTACCTGGTTCTGGCCGGCGTGCGTCACGCCGCCGTAGATCGCCACCACCCGCGAATTGACCTTCAGCTCAGGCGGATGCGGCACGTAATTCTGCATCGGCATCGGCGGAATCGCGCGCAGCTGGTCGCCCTTGCCCATTTCCTCCTTGGCGCTGGCGACGATGAAGGTATGCACGTCGCTGCCGCTGCCCGGCTTGGCTTCGTTCTGCAGCTTCAGCGTGCCCAGGTAAAACGCCTCGTAGCCGATGACCTGCTTGGTGACCGGATCCTTCAGCGGGGTGCCGGGACGGAACACCTGGAACGAGGTGTTGCCCTTCAGGTCGCCGCGCACATAGGCTTTGTCGTCCTTGCCCAGGAACACATGGCTTTCCTGCGTGGCCACCACGCGCGGCGCGCCGGCCAGTTCGTCGTTTTCGATGATCAAAGGCTGCGTCAGGAACGGCTCGATGACGCCGGCCGGAATCGACGTCACCGCGTCCTTGCCCAGGCCCTCGGTGCGCAGTTGCGGCTTGAGCCGCAGGTTGGACGCGCCGCCGGCGCCGTCGATGGTCGCCTCGATCTTGTTGCCCAGCCGCAGGCGGCCGGCGGTGCGGTCGAACCAGATGATCTGGCCCGGATAGATCCAGTGCGGGTTGGCGATCTCGTCGCGGTTCATGCCCCAGACGGTCGGCCAGCACCATGGACGCTCGAGGAATTTACCGGAAATGTCCCACAGCGTATCGCCCTTGACCACCAGGTGCTGGTCCGGCGCGTCGGCGCGGAATTCACATTTCAGTGGTTCCGCCGAGGCCGCCGTCAGACCGGAAAAAAGCGCCGCCAATACTAAGCGGGTGCCGACTGTGCTAAAATTTTTCATTAGTAGATCCGGTAAATGCGCCATACATTGCGCAGGCACACGATAGCAAGAAGGTGAAAAGGCTTGCTAAATTGAATCAAATTCTGCCCATAAAACCCTGAACTAGCAAGAGAAACCGCGCAATGGTACCCGGCGCGGATGTTGCATTTTTGATGGGGAAAACCGCCGCGGCGACCTCCGGTCCACCGCGCGCGTTATCAAGGCAATCACTTAGTTATCAACACAGTTACAGCACATGGCTATCTTAAATATTTTGCGTTACCCCGACCCACGCCTGCACAAGGTCGCCAAGCCGGTCACCGTCTTCGACGAGCGGCTGGAAAAGCTGGTCGCCGACATGGCCGAAACCATGTACGAAGCGCCCGGCATCGGCCTGGCCGCGTCGCAGGTCGACGTGCATGAGCAGCTGGTCGTCATCGACATCTCCGAAACCAAGGACGCGCTGGTCGCCTACATCAATCCGGAAATCATCTGGGCCAGCGAAGAGAAGCAGGTCTACGACGAAGGCTGCCTGTCGGTGCCCGGCATCTACGACGGCGTCGAACGCCACGCCCAGGTCAAGGTCCGCGCGCTGGACGTCAAGGGCCAGCCTTTCGAAGTGGAAGCCGACGGCCTGCTGGCGGTCTGCATCCAGCACGAGATGGATCACCTGCTGGGCAAGGTGTTTGTCGAATACCTGTCGCCGCTGAAGCGCAACCGCATCAAGAGCAAGCTGGTCAAGGAAGAGCGCGGCATGGCGCGCGAAGCCCAGTTGCGCGCGCAAGGCCGCCGCTTCTGATTTCCATCATTCAGCATCACCGGGGAACCGCATGAAAGTCATCTTCGCCGGCACGCCGGAATTTGCCGCCGTGGCCCTGCAGTCCCTGCATGAGGCCGGCTTTGAAATTCCGCTGGTGCTGACCCAGCCCGACCGTCCGGCGGGACGCGGCATGCATCTGCAACCGTCCGCCGTCAAGCAATACGCGGTCGCGCACGGCATCGAAGTGCTGCAGCCGCTGTCGCTGCGCACCGACAGCAAGGACCCGGTGCGCGCCGAGCAGGCGCTGGCCGCGCATGCGCGTCTGCTGTCGACGCCGTACGACGTCATGGTGGTGGCCGCCTACGGCCTGATCCTGCCGCGCAGCACGCTCGACATCAAGCCCTGCCTCAACATCCACGGTTCGCTGCTGCCGCGCTGGCGCGGCGCCGCGCCCATCCACCGCGCGATCGAGGCGGGCGACCGCGAGACCGGCATCACCATCATGGAAATGGAAGAAGGCCTGGACACCGGCCCGATGCTGCTGATCGAGCGCATCGCCATCGGCGACCAGGACACCACCGGCATGGTGCACGACAAGCTGGCCGCGCTCGGCGGCAAGATGATCGTCGAGGCGCTCAACAAGATGAGGCACGGCCAGCTGGAAGCCGTGCCGCAGCCGGAGGCCGGTGTCAGCTACGCCGCCAAGATCAGCAAGGAAGAAGCGGCGCTGGACTTCACCCAACCGGCCGTCGAGATCGGTCGCAAGATCCGCGCCTTCAATCCCTTCCCCGGCGCGCACGCGTCGGTCAACGGCGTCAACGTCAAGCTGTGGGGCGCCGAACTGCTGGAAGCCGACAGCAAGGCGCCGGCCGGCCAGGTGTTGGCGGCCGACGCGCAGCACGGCATCGTCGTGTCCTGCGGCAGCGGCTCGCTGCGCCTGACGGAACTGCAAAAGCCGGGCGGCAAGCGCCTGCCGGCGGCCGAGTTCATCAAAGGCTTCCCGCTTGAAGGCTTGACCTTCGCCTGACAACTCAGCCCGCAGCCTTGCGTGCTTCGGCGCGTATCCAGTCGGCGACGATGATGGCGTCCGCGCCGGCGTCGCGCCGCGTCAGCAGCCAGTAGGCGTAATCGCTGGCGGCCGGCGGCAAGCCGCTGGCCAGCGCCAGCTTGCCCTGCTCCAGCAAAGGCCGCACCAGTTCCAGCCGTCCCAGCGCGACACCCTGCCCGGCCAGCGCAGCCTGCACCACCTGATCGTACTGATTGAAACGCAGCATGCCTTGGGGCTTGACCTTCCCTGCACCGGCGCCGCGCAGCCAGGCAGCCCATTGCAGCCAAGGACGCGACACGTCGTCAAACTCAAGCAACACCTGCCGGCGCAACTGCGCCGGATCTTCAATCGCGGCCACGGCCAACGCGGGATGCGCCACCGGCACCAGCGCTTCGCCGAACAGCCGCAGCGCGCCTTGCGGCGCCTCCTCCGGCCGGCAATACCGCAGCGACAAATCGACCTGCTCGCGTTCCAGATCGACGAAGCGGTTGTTGGCGGCCACCCGCACGTCGATGTCCGGCGCCGCCTGCTGGAACGCGTTCAGGCGCGGCAATATCCACAAGGCCGTCACGCCGATGCTGGCGCTGATGGTGACCGGCTGCCGCGTATCGGCGGGGCGCAGGCTGGCTACCACGTCGCCCAATTGCTCCAGCATCGCATCCGCGCTGCGGAACAGCCGCCGGCCCTCGCCGGTGAACTCGATGGAGCGGTGCCCGCGCACCAGCAGCCGGTAGCCCAGCGACGATTCCAGCGCCTGTATCTGGCGGCTGAGCGCCGACTGCGTCAGGCACATGTCTTGTGCCGCGAGCGTGATACTCATGCGGCGGCCGACTGCGACAAAGCTGCGCAGCAGGTCCAGCGGCGGAAGATCCAAAAGGCGGTCAGGCATGGCATGACTGTATCACGCATGCACAACAGGAATGTGAATGCGGCGAATATACCGTTTGAGCGGCGAGGCGGAATCGGATTCAATGAGGCTTTCAGGGAGACCGACATGACTCATCACACCACCGCCGCGCTGGAGTTCCTGCAGCCGACATCCGAGCGCCCATACACCTATATGTACCCGCCGCCCGACGGCCGGCCGTGGCAGAACGCAGCCTACGAATCCGTGGCGGTGGCGATACGCGACGCGCGCGCGGACGGCGGCCTGTCCATCGACCGCGAAGGCTACGAGCTGCGCGAGGCGCCCACCGCGGTGCGCGACTTCCTCGACAAGGACCAGGTGGTACGCCTCTACTATCCCGAAGTGGCGGAGCTTGCGCTCGCAGTCTCCGGCGCCAGCCTGGCCTTTGTGTTCGACCATCTGGTGCGCAAGCGCACGCCTGGTTCGCCGCAGGCGTTCGGCCGCGTCGAAGGCCAGCGCCCCGGCGCGGCGGGACGCGTGCACTGCGATTTCACGCCGGCGTCGGCGCACCGCAGGCTGCTGCAGGAGTTGGGCGACAAGGCGGCCGGCGTTCGGCGCTACGCCATCGTGAACCTGTGGCGTTCGATCCGCCATCCGGTGTTCGATGCGCCGCTGGCCGTGTGCGACGCGCGCAGCGTGTCGTCCGACGATCTGGTCGCCAGCGATATCTTCTACCCCGAGCGCACCGGAGAAATTTACCAGGCCATGCACAATCCCGCGCAATCATGGGCATACTTCCATGCGATGACGCGCGAGGAGGTGCTGATCTTCAAGCAGTACGATACCGAAATGGCGGGCCATACGCCCCATGCCGCTTTTGAGCACCCGGAAACACCGACGGGTGCGCCGCTACGTGAAAGCATTGAAATCCGCTGTCTGCTGATCTATCAAGGAGATGCAAAATGAAAATTGAATTCTGGTTCGACTTCGCCAGCAACTACAGCTACCTGAGCGTGATGCGCATCCGCAGCCTGGCGCCGGACGGCGTGGCCTGGCGCCCCTTCCTGCTTGGCCCGATCTTCAAGGAAGCGGGCTGGAACAACTCGCCCTTCGTTCTGCAGAAGGACAAAGGCGCCTACGTCTGGCAGGACATGCCACGCCAGTGCGCCAAGTACGGCTTGCCTTGGCGGCAGCCGACCGAGTTCCCGCGCAACTCGCTGCTGGCGGCGCGCGTGGCCATCCTGTGCGAAGAGCAGCCATGGATGCAGGATTTGTGCGAGCGTGTAATGCTCGCCAATTTCTCCGAAGACCGCGACATCGGCAGCGCGGAAGTCATGACGGACATCCTGACCTCGCTGGGCCAGGACGCCGCAGCCATCCTGCAGGAAGCGCAGAGCGACGCCAACAAGGCCAGGCTGCGCACGCGCACCGAGCAGGCCAAGGCGCTGCATATCTTCGGCGCGCCGACCTTCATGGTGGACGGCGCCATGTTCTGGGGGAACGACCGGCTGGACGACGCGGTGGCGATGGCGATGCGCTAGTCCACTAGTCGCGCAGCGAGATCACACGATCGCCGTCGCCCGGCTTGCAGCCTGCGGCGATCGGCGTCCAGCCTCGGTGGATGACGATCTGCCGCTCGTCGTGGCACAGCTCGACGCGCTCGCTGCCTGGGAAGCGCTGGTGCACAAAGGCTTCGACAGTCGAGGGCAGACTGATCTTCAGCTTCATCGCCCAGCGGTCGTCATCGGGATGGTCGTCCAGATGCAGCAGCGGCACGAAGTGCGAGACCAGCATCAGGAAGCGGGAATCGACGTCGACCGGTTCCGGCGCATAGCGCTCGTCGCGCAGCCAGCGCTGGGCGCGTTCGCGCAGGTCGTCGCCATCCGCCAGGTCGCCCCAGCCGGCGGCCAGCATTTCCATGACCCACTGGTTGCAGTTCTGGTAGCGGGTGCTGAAGGCATAGGCACTGGCGCTGTACTGCGCGGCCAGCAGGTGCAGCACGCGCGGGGTGTCGAGCAAGGCCGGACGCAGCTGCGCGATGGCCTGCGGCGGCAGCCGCACGATGGAGATGTAGCCCAGCGCGGGATCGTCGGTGCCGAGCGCGAAGCCGGCCAGGCCCTGGTCGAATATCCGTGGACGATGCTCGTCGCAGGCATAGTAAAGCTGTCGCGCGGACCAGGCGCCGGCTTCCGAACGCCAGGCCAGCGCGGCGTGCGAGTAGCGGATGCCGAAGCGCGACAGGTCGAGTCCCGAGCGGCTGACCAGCGCCAGCCCATCGTCGACGCCGGCCAGTTCCTCGCGCAGCACGGCGGCAAAGCGCAGCAAGCGGTCTTGTTCGGACGCGGTCAGCGGCTGGCTGCGGTCGCAAAAACGTGAAGCACCGGAGGAACCGCCGGCCTGCGCGGCGCCGGCCGTGCACAGCGCGGCGCAGGCCAGCGTGGCCAGCGCCAGCGCGCGGGCCAGCTTCAAATGCCGAGTGGGCGCGAGGCCAGCTCGCCGTACCACTCATCGGCCAGCACGAGGTAGAACGGCTGATGCGTGTCGCCGCGGCCGAACTCGATGCCGTAGACGCGGTTCTGCGCATACATCGCATCGCCGACGGCAAGTTGCTGCTTGTCGAAGGTGGTCTGCGGCAGATCCAGCACGACGCGCTGCTGCGGATCGCCGGCCTCCATGGTCACACGGGTACGGCCGGCGCGGTCGGGCGTGGCGGCGATCTGGATGATGCGGTACTCGCCGTCGGCGACGCGGCGGTTGTCGCCTTTCGAGCTGTTGCTCGAACCGTTGAGCGAATCGGAAATACTGCCGCTGGACGCCGATCCAGCGCTGGAGGCCGACGAAACGAAACTGTCGGCGTTGGCATTCAAAGCCAAACCCAGCGCGCCGGCCGCGCAGATCAGGCGGATGGATTGAGAAATCTTCATCGATACTTCCTTAATTTTGCAAATAAGGAAGTATAAGTTAAATCACGGAGCTGGCAGGCGAACGATGGGGCCGGCATGTCAGATGATTTGGACAAACCCGGCACATATCTGCGATTCGCGCGGCAGCACCAGCTTGCTGCTGCGCACCTGCCGGTTCCAGTCGTGGTTGGCGCGCTCCTTGTCGGCGCAGTAGTAGTTGCGGCCGTGATCCAGATGCAGGCTCACCAGCGTATGCCGCGCCCGCACGCCGCGCACACCGATATGGTTCAGCCGCAAGCCCATGTTCAGGTCGCCGCCGCCATACGCCATCTGCTCGTCGAAACCGCCGACGGCCAGCACGTCCTTGCGCCAGGCGCAGCTGTTGGAGCCGCTGAAGGCGTCGCGCTGGGTCAGCACGTCCAGCGTCCGCGCCAGCAGCCGGTTGCGCGTCAGCCGCGACGCGCCCTTGCGAAAGCCGGGTATCGCACGCAGATAGCCATAGCTGAACAGGCTTTGGTCGCGCACCGCCGCCAGCAGGTTGCTGCGCAGGTGGTAGGCCTCGGGAATGCTGATGTGGCTGCCGCCGGACAAAAAGATCCCGCGCCGCATCAGCCGCACGTAGTTCTCGACATAGTCGTCGCGCGGAATGCAGTCGCCGTCGGTGAACAGCAACAGGTCGCCGCAGGCCGCCAGGATGGCGCGGTTGAGCGCGCGGTACTTGCCAAAGCCGCGCTGCTCCTGCGTCTGGTGCAGCAGCGGCAATTGCCAGCCCTCGGCCTGTACCGCGGCGATGGCGGCGCCGATCGCCGGGTCCACGCCGTCCTGGGCGACGATGATCTGGTCCGGCCTGTGCGTTTGCCTGGCATAGCCGGTGAGCACGCATTCCAGCTCGCGGCCCTTGCAGTGCGCGGAAATAATGACGGTGATTTTCATCGTAGCGCAATCGACATGAAGGAGGCTTCATTCTGTCGACGCGACGTTGCTGGCTAATTGCGCAATGTTGCACTTGGTATCGCTCTGTTTCCCCGGTAAATCCATGCAAAACCAAGTAAGGACAAGTAGCAAACAAGCAACAAAACGGCAGATTGTTGCTGCGACGCAGCGGTTGGCTGAAGCTTATTCCGCGATGCCGTATAATTTTAGACCGCCGACCATCGTTGGCGCCGCTCGCCCACGACCACAGAAAGTATTAGATGAATAACAACGTGTCCCGCCCCGTGATGTCCAAGACCGATGCCCAGCTGCGCGAGATCCTCGCCCGCCGCATCATGATTCTCGACGGCGCGATGGGCACCATCATCCAGCAGTACAAGCTGGATGAAACCGCGTACCGCGGCGGCCCGACGGGCCGGTTCATCGACTTCGCCGCCCCCGCTGGTTCCGGCGCGCGCGAGCTGTTCGTCAAGGGTAACAACGAGCTGCTGACGCTGACCCAGCCGCAAGTGATCCAGGAAATCCACGAGCGCTACCTGGCCGCCGGCGCCGACCTGATCGAAACCAACACCTTCGGCGCCACCACCATCGCGCAGGACGACTATCACATGGCCCACCTGGCCTATGAGATGAACGTGCAAGCGGCCAAGCTGGCGCGCGCCGCCTGCGACAAGTACAGCAGCGCCGACAAGCCGCGCTTCGTCGCCGGCGCCCTCGGCCCGACGCCGAAGACCGCCTCGATCTCGCCCGACGTCAACGACCCGGCCGCGCGCAACATCACCTTCGACCAGCTGGTCGACGCCTATCACCAGCAGACCAAGGGACTGGTCGAAGGCGGCGTCGACGTGCTGCTGGTCGAGACCATCTTCGACACGCTCAACTGCAAGGCCGCGCTGTTCGCGATCGACAAATTCTACGAAGAGAACCCGGGCCTGCCGCGCCTGCCGCTGATGATCTCCGGCACCGTCACCGACGCCTCGGGCCGCATCCTGTCCGGCCAGACCGTTCCAGCCTTCTGGAACTCGGTGCGCCACGCCAAGCCGCTGACCATCGGCCTCAATTGCGCGCTGGGCGCGGCGCTGATGCGTCCCTACGCCGAAGAGCTGTCGCAGATCGCCGACACCTATGTCTGCATCTACCCGAACGCCGGCCTGCCCAACCCGATGAGCGACACCGGCTTCGACGAACTGCCGGCCGACACCTCGGCGCTGCTGCGCGAATTCGCCGACGCCGGCTTCATCAACGTGGCCGGCGGCTGCTGCGGCACCACGCCGGACCACATCAAGGCCATAGCCTCGATGCTGGCCAAGACCGCGCCGCGCACCGTGCCGGTCGTGCCGGTGGCGCAGCGCCTGTCGGGCCTGGAACCGTTCACCATCGACGACAGCTCGCTGTTCGTCAACGTCGGCGAGCGCACCAACGTCACCGGCTCGAAAGCGTTCGCGCGCATGATCCTCAACGAGCAGTACGACGAGGCGCTGAGCGTGGCGCGCCAGCAGGTGGAAAACGGCGCCCAGGTCATCGACATCAACATGGACGAGGCGATGCTCGATTCTCTGGCGGCGATGACCCGCTTCCTCAACCTGATCGCCTCCGAACCGGACATCTCGCGCGTGCCGATCATGATCGACTCGTCCAAATGGTCGGTGATCGAAGCGGGCCTGAAGTGCGTGCAGGGCAAGTCCATCGTCAATTCGATCTCGATGAAGGAAGGCGAGGAGGAATTCATCCGCCAGGCCAAGCTGTGCCGCAGCTACGGCGCCGCCGTCATCGTCATGGCCTTCGATGAAAAAGGCCAGGCCGACACCTTCGAGCGCAAGATCGAAATCTGCGAGCGCGCCTACAAGCTGCTGGTCAACACCGTCGGCTTCCCGCCGGAAGACATCATCTTCGACCCGAACATCTTCGCCATCGCCACCGGCATCGAAGAGCACAACAACTACGCGGTGGACTTCATCAACGCCACCCGCTGGATCAAGGAAAACCTGCCGCACGCGAAAATCTCGGGCGGCGTCTCCAACGTGTCGTTCTCCTTCCGCGGCAACGACCCGGCGCGCGAGGCGATCCACACCGTGTTCCTGTACCACGCGATCAAGGCCGGCATGACCATGGGTATCGTCAACGCCGGCATGGTCGGCGTCTACGACGACTTGCCGGCCGAGCTGCGCGAGCGCGTCGAGGACGTGGTGCTGAACCGCCGCGACGACGCCACCGAACGCATGATCGACATCGCCGGCACCTTGAAGGCCGGCGCCGGCAAGCAGGATGCGCAGAACCTGGAATGGCGCAGCGGCCCGGTCGAGAAGCGCCTGGCGCACGCGCTGGTGCACGGCATCACCCAGTTCATCACCGAAGACACCGAAGAGATGCGCCAGCAGGTGCTGGCCGCCAACGGCCGTCCCATCCACGTGATCGAAGGCCCGCTGATGGACGGCATGAACATCGTCGGCGACCTGTTCGGCCAGGGCAAGATGTTCCTGCCGCAAGTGGTCAAGTCGGCGCGCGTGATGAAGCAGGCCGTGGCCCACCTGATTCCGTACATCGAGGAAGAAAAGCTGGCCGAGGAAAAGCGCACCGGCATCGTCGCCAAGCCGAAGGGCAAGATCGTCATCGCCACCGTTAAGGGCGACGTGCACGACATCGGCAAGAACATCGTCTCGGTGGTCCTGCAATGTAATAACTTCGAAGTGGTGAACATGGGCGTGATGGTGCCCTGCTCCGAGATCCTGGCGCGCGCCAAGCTGGAAAACGCCGACATCATCGGCCTGTCCGGCCTGATCACGCCGTCGCTGGAAGAGATGGCCCACGTGGCCAAGGAAATGCAGCGCGACGAGCACTTCCGCATGCTGAAGATCCCGCTGCTGATCGGCGGCGCCACCACCAGCCGCGCCCACACCGCCGTCAAGATCGCCCACAACTACGAAGGGCCGGTGGTCTACGTGCCGGACGCGTCGCGCTCGGTGTCGGTGGCGCAGTCGCTGTTGACGCCGGAGAGCCGCGAGCAGTACATCGAGGAGATTTCGCAGGACTACATCCGCATCCGCGAGCAGCACGCCAACAAGAAGGCGCTGCCGATGCTGTCGCTGAAGGACGCGCGCGCCAACAAGATGGTGGTGCCGTTCGACGGCGCCGCCGCGCCGGTCAAGCCGAAGTTCATCGGCCGCCGCGAGTTCAAGAACGTCGACCTGGCGACCATCGCCCGCTACATCGACTGGGGCCCGTTCTTCCAGACCTGGGACCTGGCCGGCCCGTTCCCCGCCATCCTGACCGATGAAGTGGTCGGCGAGGCGGCCACCAAGGTGTTCGAGGAAGGCCAGGCGTTGCTGAAGAAGCTGATCGACGGCCGCTGGCTGAGCGCCAACGGCGTCATCGCCCTGCTGCCGGCCAACACGGTCAACGACGACGACATCGAGATCTACACCGACGACACCCGCGCCACCGTGGACTTCACCTACTACGGCCTGCGCCAGCAGGGCGTCAAGCCGGTGGTGGACGGCGTGCAGCGTCCTAACCAGTGCCTGGCCGATTTCATCGCGCCCAAGGCCTCGGGCGTCAAGGACTACATCGGCATGTTCGCCGTCACCGCCGGCCTGGGCATCGAGAAGTACGAGAAGCGCTTCGAGGACGCGCACGACGACTACTCGTCCATCATGCTCAAGTCGCTGGCCGACCGCCTGGCCGAGGCGTTCGCCGAATACATGCACGAGCGCGTGCGCACCGACCTGTGGGGCTATGCCGCCGGCGAGACGCTGAGCAACGACGACATGATCGCGGAGAAGTACGTCGGCATCCGTCCGGCGCCGGGCTACCCCGCCTGCCCCGAGCACACCGTCAAGCGCGACATGTTCAAGACCCTGCAGGCCGGCGAGATCGGCATGGAGCTGACGGAATCGTTTGCCATGTATCCGGGCGCCGCCGTGTCGGGCTTCTACTTCGCGCACCCGGAATCGAAGTACTTCGTGGTCGGCAAGATCGGCGAAGACCAGCTGGCCGACATGGCCGAACGCCGCAAGGTGGACAAGGCTGAACTGGAGCGCTGGCTGGCGCCGAATCTGTCTTAACTAAGTTATCTAGAGCGCGGCCATCACCACGGTGGCCGGCGTGTTCACCTGCGGCGCCGCCGGCGCCAGCAGCGTGGATCCGGGCGGCAGGCTTTGCTTCAACAGCTTCAAGGCCTCCGCCGTCAGCGCCACGAAGGCGTTCTGGTGCTCCATCAGCTGGCGCGTCATCCACTGCCAGCCCTCTTCCGTTTCGCACAACCACACCATGCCGTCGGGGAAGCCGTCGGGGATCGCCGCCAGCGGCGCCTTGACCACGATGCGGCTTTGCGGTCCCCACAAATAGTCGGGCGGCGGCTCGCGGTGCCAGCCGTAGCCATTCTTTTCAGCGTAGGTGTGGTTGTGGCGGAAGGTCAGGTCGACCACTTCCCGCTCGCCGACCAGGTCGTCGGCCGATTCGATCCAGCAGTGATAGGCGCCGCCGGCAGGATTGGAAAAGGCGTCGTTGTCCATCATGCGCATCAGCCGGCCGGCGCCGCAATCGACCGCGGCCAGGCCCGCCACCGGCCGGTAGACCCGGTCCAGCACGATGCTGATCAGATTCGAACCGACGATGGCGTACACGTGGCACAGCGAACAATATTGTTCAGGATAGTGCTGGCGGATGACCTGATTGACGCACTGCGCGATCAGGGACCTGACGGATAACGCCATCGAAAAAGCTCACGAAACGGTTTGTATCCTTATGTAACGGATTGTTTTGCGGAAACTTTAACGGCGGAAGCGCCACAGCGCCAGCGAACCGAACAGCGCCGCAAAACCCAGCTGCACGGCGATCGGCTTGAGCGCGCCTTCCAGGCCGAGGCCGCGCCAGGTGACGGCGTCGAAGCCGTCGATGGCCCAGCGCGTCGGCACCACCAGCGTGACCTGCTGCACCCATTCCGGGAAGATGAACGACGGCACCCAGGCCCCGCCCAGCATCACCATGATCAGCGTGGCGAACACGGCGATGCCGCGCGCCGCTTCCGGCGTCTTGCCGAAGGCGGCGATCAGCAGGCCGAAGGCCGCCGTCATCAGCGAGAAGCTCAGGGCGATGCCGAGGAAGCCGCCGATGCTGCTGATCTCGACCTTGAAGATCAGCACGGCGCAGGCAAACATCGCGCACATCAGCCCCAACGCGATCATGGCGCCGGAGATGGCGCGTCCGGCCAGCACCGTCGTCATCGAGATCGGCGCCGCCAGCAGGCGGTTCCAGATGCCCATGCGGCGCGCCAGCAAAATGCCGATGCCCATGTCGATGCCCATGAACAGGATGAACTGCACGCCCATGCCGGCGAACGAGTGCGCATAGCCGTTGTACTTGGGACCGCTGCTCAGCGGCTGGTCCTGCGTGGTGTAGGGCATGCTCATGCCGACCGGAGCGGTTTCCGGCGCCGGCTTGCCGCCGGCCTTGGCGGCGGCTTCCTTCTCGGCCTCGGTGGCGGCGCGCTGGTCCTGGAATTTTTTCAGGCTGACGAGGAACTCGCTGATCTGGGCCTTGTCCGGATCGCTGGCGCCGCTGGCCTGCAGTTCGGCCAGCTGCCGTTCCGTGGTCTTGTTGCCCTTCGGGCTCATGACGGCGGCGCTGGTCACCTGCATCACCTGCTGCGTCAGCAAGCCCTTCACCATCGCCAGCATCGTCGATTGCGAAGGATCGTAGTAGACCGGGATTTCCGGCTTGTCGCGGCCGCTGAACAGGGCGTCGCCGGCGCGCTCGCCAAAGCCGTCGGGGATCACCACCGCCACCGCCAGCTTGCCCTCGCGCACCCGGGCCCTGGCCTCGGCGTCGCTCAGCTCGACGACCTTCAGCGAGCTGTCTCCTTTCAGGCCGGCGGCGATTTTCTTGCCGCTGTCGGACTGGTCCAGCTGCACCAGGCCGACCTCGATCTTGCTGGTCTTGGCCTCCGAGCCGCCGCCGAACAGCGAGCCGAAGAAGGCCGCCAGGATCACGGGCATCAGCAGGTGCAGCATCAGCGCGCGCTTGTCGTTGATATACAGGATCAGGTCTTTGCGGACCAGTGCGATCAAAGCAGTCATGGTGTTCCTATCAGTCGCGCAGGCTGCGGCCGGTCAGGTTGAGGAAGATGTTTTCCAGCGAAGTCTTGGCGGTGGCGAAGTGCAGCAGCGGCCCCTGTCCGGCGAGCCAGGCCAGCACCGCCGGCGCGCGCGCGGCGTCGGCCAGGCCGATGTCCAGCGCATGGCCTTCGCACTGCACGCCGGTGACGCCCGGTTGCGCCTTGACGCCGTCCAGCAGCGCGGCCGACGGTTCGGCGGCCAGCTCGGCGCGCAGCGCGGCCTGTGCCGGCAGGCGCTGGTACAGGGCGGCCGGGGTTTCGTCGGCCAGCACCTTGCCGTGGTCGATGATGACGATGTGGTCGGCCAGCCGCTCGACTTCCTCCATGTAGTGGCTGGTGTAGATCAGCGAGCGGCCCTGCGCCTTCAGCGCTTCCAGCGTGTCGAAGATGGCGTTGCGGCTTTGCGGGTCGACGCCGACGGTCGGCTCGTCGAGGATCAGCAGCTGCGGATCGTGCAGCAGCGCGGCGGCGATGTTGAGGCGGCGCTTCATGCCGCCGGAAAAGGTGGCCGGCTTGTCGTTGGCGCGGTCGGCCAGGTTGACCAGCGCCAGCGCCTGCTCGCAGCGCTGCTTCAGCAACGCGCCCTTCAGGCCGTACAGCGCGCCGAACAGCTTGAGGTTTTCCATCGACGTCAGGTCGTCGTACAGCGCCAGGTCCTGCGGCACGAAACCGATCTTGCGCTTGGCGCCGCTGACGCCCAGCGTAATGGTCTCGCCATCCATCGTGATGCCGCCGCTGTCGGCCTGCAGCAGGCCGCAGATCATGCCCACCGTGGTGGACTTGCCGGCGCCGTTGGGGCCGATCAGGCCGACGGTCTGGCCCTGATGCACCTTGAACGAGACGCCGTCGACCGCCTTGCGCGCGCCATACGATTTGGATACCTGATCCACGCTGAGTAAAACAGAGGCCATAGAGCTGTCCCGTCGAGTGTTATCACAAGGGCACGAGCATAACGTTGCAATAATTAAATGGCAAGCCGCGATGAACTTTTCACCACACCCGCGGCCTAAGAATGAACGCCGCCATCCGGCGGCCTGTCTTTGGGAGGCGCATATGGCAACTAATCCATCCGTCAAACGCTGGCAAGACCAGCTGATCCTGTTGCTGGGGCTGTGGTTCTTCATCACGCCCTGGGTATTCGGCTATCCGATTCCGTCCACGCAGGCCTGGACCGCCTTCATTTCCGGCGCGGTGATGGCGATACTGGCGGCATTCGACCTGTACAAGACCTACTTCTGGGCCGTGGTGCTCAACCTGCTGGTGGGGATCTGGGTGGCGGTATCGCCGTGGGTGCTGAAAATCGCCGACAACCGCGAGCTGATGTGGAACTCGGTGGTGGTCGGCATCGCGGTGGTGGTGCTGGCGCTGTGGGAAATGCGCACCGATCCCGAACTGGTCAAGCACTGGCCAGGCGCCGGCCACGCGACTTGAACGGCGCGTGACCTGCAGTTCGTGGTGCGTTACAAGGCGTAGCGCACCACGTTGTCGCTCCATTCGAAGGCGGCCATTTCCAGCTCCACCAGTTCGTCGGTAGACATGGCGAGATCGCGCAGCGTTGGAATGATGTGGTCGTCCATCTCTTCGATGCGTTCGATGCACTCGGCCAGCTTGAGCAGGTCGCCAAAGAAACCACCGCGGTACAGCAGCGCTTCCGACACTTCCTCGTTGACCGGTATCTGGGCCAGGATCTCCGACATCGGTATGCCGAACAACGTATCCATCAGCGACATGATGCCGACCGTGAAAGCGATATCGGCCACGCCCCGATGGCTGGGCCGCAGCTTGCCGGCCAACAGCTCCAGCAGGCGGCCGCGGGTGGTGGCCAGCATCAGCAGCGGCGTCATGCTGTGGCCGCGCTTGCTCGGTTCGGCGTACAGCATGATCTGCAGCCAGCGCTGCAGCTGGCGGCGGCCCAGTATCGTCACCGCCTGGCTCAGCGAATCGATGCGCTGGCGGGCGCCGACGGCCGGCGTGTTCACCAGCCGCAGCAGGTTCAGCGCCAGCGACACGTCACGCTTGATGGCGCGCTCGATGTCCTGGTTGTCCGCTTCCGAGGTGACCAGGGTCATCAGCTCCATCACCGCCAGCTGCGACGGCGACAGCTTCTTGCCGCTCATGATGACCGGCTTGGCGAAGTAATAGCCCTGGAAGTAATCGAAGCCCAGGTCCAGGCAATTCTTGAATTCCTCGCGCGTCTCGACCTTCTCGGCCACCAGCTTTTTCTTATCCTGGCGGAAGCGCGGCGCCAGCTTCATCAGCGTCGACAGCGGGATGTTGCGCATGTCCATCTTGACGTAGTCGACCAGCGGCAGCAGCTCGGCGACCTTGCCGGTGTCGCCGGTCACGTCGTCCAGCGCGAAGCTGAAACCATGGCCCACCAGCTCCTGCATGCGGGTCAGGATTTGCGGCGTCGCCTGCATCGTATTGACGATCTCCAGCACCACTTTCTCGCGCGGCAGGAAGGAAAAGATGTCGGTCATCAGCACGCTGGCATCGACATTGACGAAACCCAGCGCGTCGCCGATGGTTTTTTCCATCCCCAGCTGGGAGGCATGGGCGATCACCGCCGCGGTCGCGGTCAGTTCGTTGGTGACGTTGGCCGGGCCGACCGGAGCGTTGCGGAAAAGCAACTCATAACCAAACAGCGCCTGGTTGCGATCCAGGATGGGTTGGCGGCCCAGATAGAATTCGCGCACGCGCAGGCTGCGGGAACCGGCATCTTGTTGGGAGAGATCGATCATTGCTAGTCAGTCCAAGGCATGGGGCTGATATTTCGCCATACTAATATTTTGACAGTATTGCGGCTGGCTGTCTGGATAATTTATATCAATCTGCCGCTTGAGGAATACCGTCGATAAACACTTTCAGTTCACCGGCGGTAAAAGCCGTCCATTGTTCGTTGGTCGTCAGCGGCTGGGTGACGATGATGGCGACCCGGTCGTTGGGCGTCGTCACTTGCGAGAAATCGACGCTGACATCCTCGTCGGACAGCTTGGCGGTATCGAAGGGATACTGGCGCACCAGGTAAAACAGGTGGGTCGAGCAATGGGCGAACAGCTCGCCGCCGGACGACAGCAGCATGTTGAAGGTGCCGTAGGCGGCGATTTCACCGGCCAGCTCGGCCAGCGCGGCGCGCAAGGTGGCCAGCGGCGGGCGCCGCTCGCCGAAGCGGGCGCGCAACTGCTGCAAAATATAGCAGAACGCCTGTTCGCTGTCGGTGGTGCCGACCGGGCGGTAGGCGCCGTTCAGCAGCGGCGCGAACGCTTTCAGGTCGCCGTTGTGGGCGAACACCCAGTACCGCCCCCACAGCTCGCGCACGAAGGGATGGCAATTCTCCAGCGCCACCTGGCCTTGCGTGGCCTTGCGGATGTGGGCGATGACGTTCTTGGATTTGATCGGATAGCGCTTGATCAGCTCGGCGATCGGCGAGGCGATGGCAGCCTGGTGGTCGACGAAATGGCGTACGCCGGCGCCCTCGAAAAAGGCGATGCCCCAGCCGTCGTGGTGGGTGTCGGTCTGGCCGCCGCGCATGGCGAAGCCGGTAAAGCTGAACACAATGTCGGTGGGGACATTGCAATTCATTCCTAGAAGTTGGCACATGGCGTGATTATAACGCCATGTGCCGCCTGCGATCTCAGTGCAGGGCCACCGGATGGCTCATCAACTCATCGTAACTGCCCAGAAATTCATCAATTTCCGCCATCGTCGGCTCGCCGGCGATCAGCTCGTTGACGTCGCGGCGGAAGTTCTGCGCCAGGATGCCGTTGATGAAAATCTCCCGTTTGCCGCCCTTGTCGACGATTTCATAGCCGCCGAAACGCAAGGCATCCAGATTCCGGTCAGCGCCGAATTCGACCACGCTGTACTGTTCGCTGTTGTAGATGAGGTTCATTTTGCTTCCTTTCTCCAGGGGGCGAGACACTCTTCGGTTCCGCCTTCAGCACAGAAATGGGGCCGAAAGCAGACGATTCAAGTCCTACAAGGCCCGATCGGCAGGCTGGGTCTAGGCCGCGATATCGGATTGCAAATCCAGCAACTCGCCGTAGGGCGCCTCGGACAGCCAGGAACGCAGCAGCTCCAGGTGCTCGGCCGTTGCCAGACTGATATACAGCCGCGCGGGAGGTTGGCGCAGCACGCGATTCAATGTTACTCGCAAAACGAGATTGCCGCTGCAATGAAGACAGCCGGGGGCAATACGCAACACTTGCGGAACAGGATCGAGCCGGACGGGACCGTCGGCAGGGTCGAAGGCCAGTGCCGAACCGCCGTCCGACAAGCCCTCCAGGATGATGACGCTGGCCACTCCCGTCGTCAGGAGGGCGGCAATGGCGTTTTCGCGCTCGCCGGCGCGAGAGCCCGTAACCAGCCAGGTCGGCACCGGCGCCCGCTTGGGGGCAGCGCCGGGGACCATGGGTCCGGTCACGGACTCAGGCGCCCTTTTTTGCCAGCTTGCCCGGCTCCACGCCCAATTGCTTGAGCTTGCGGTACAAGTGGGTGCGTTCCAGGCCGGTCTTCTCGGCCACGCGCGTCATGCTGCCGCCTTCGCGGCCCAGGTGGTGCTCGAAGTACATGCGCTCGAAGGCGTCGCGCGCCTCGCGCAGCGGCAGGTCGAACGACAGGTTGAACATGTGGTTGTCGCTGCCGGCGACGGTGGCGCCGCCGCGCACGGTGATCGACGCGGCCGGAGCCTGCGTGAAGCTGACATTGGCCACCTCCTCCGGCTGGGCCACCGCCGGACGCGGCGCCAGCGCCGGCGCGCGCACCGTTTCCTGGGCCCGCGTCAAGCCTTGCTGGACCGCCTTCAGCAGTTTTTGCAGCGCGATCGGCTTTTCCAGGAAATTGAGCGCGCCGATGCGGGTCGCCTCGACCGCCGTATCGATCGTCGCGTGGCCGGACATCATGATCACCGGCATGGTCAGCAAACCGTCGCGCTGCCATTCCTTGAGCAAGGTGACGCCGTCCGTATCCGGCATCCAGATATCGAGCAGCACCAGGTCCGGCGCGCCGCCGGCACGCGCCTCGCGCGCCTGCTGGGCGTTTTCCGCCAGTTGTATTGCGTGTCCCTCGTCGCTCAAGATTTCCGAGAGCAACTCGCGGATACCCATTTCATCGTCCACTACCAGAATGTTTGCCATCTTCCCTTGCCTTCCTCATTTCGCCGTCATATGTGCGGCAATGATTTTTTTAGTCATTGAAACTAGGTATTTTGCGTCGCCGGTGCTAACTTTAACAGCAAAATCAATACCGACGCGCCACTTCTATCGACATGGTTCTGGATATCGATCCGTCCCCCATGTTCATCGATAATTTTTTTCACCATCGCCAGGCCCAGGCCGGTGCCGCGCGCCTTCGACGTGACATACGGTTCGAACGCCCGCGCCAGGATCTTCGGCGCGAATCCGGGGCCGTTGTCGGAGATCGCCAGGCGCACCGCCGTGCGCGTGCTGCCGTCCGCGCCCTGATAATGAATGGCTTCGCTGATCACGTCAATGTGCGGTTGCGGCGCGCCGGCCGGCAGCTCGGCCATCGCGTCCTGAGAATTCTGCAGCAGGTTGTGGATCACCTGGCGCAGCTGGGTGGCGTCGCCCATCACCAGCGGCAGGCCGGGCGCCAGTTGCGGGTGGATGATGTCGTCTCCCTCGCCGCTCAGGTACAGGTGCAGGATTTCCTCGACCAGCGCGTTCAGGTCCAGCGGCTGCAGCACGGCCGGCGGCGTCTTGGCGTAGTCGCGGAAGTCGTCGACCATGCGCTTCATCGCCGCCACCTGGTTGACGATGGTGGCCGTGCCGCGGTTGAGCAGCTCCTCGTCGGCCGGCGCCAGCTTGCCTTCGAGCTTCATCTGCAGGCGTTCGGCCGACAGCTGGATCGGCGTCAGCGGGTTCTTGATCTCGTGCGCCAGCCGCCGCGCGACTTCGCCCCAGGCGATCGAGCGCTGGGCCGAGATGACGTCGGAAATATCGTCGAACACCACCAGGTAGCCGCTGCCGCCGCCCTCGACCGGCAGGCGCGAACCGCGCGTCAGCAAGGTCAGGTCGTTGTCGTCCAGGCTGGCGCTGCGGCGCGGCACCTCGATCTGGCGCTGCCAGTGCAGCCGCTGCAGGTTGCGCCCGGCCGCCGATTGCGCGCTCTGCGCGGCAAACGCGGCCACGATGGCGCCGCCGAACTCCTGCAAGCCTTCGATCTCGTCGAGCTTCTGCCCTATCATCGTCACGCCGGCCTGCTGCAGGATGCGCTCGACCGAGTCGTTGCAGCTGATCAGGTGGAATTCGTGGTCCAGCACCATCACGCCGGCCGACATATTGGCCAGCACCGATTCCAGGTGGGCTTTCGCGTTTTGCAGCGCCGCCCGGTTGCGCTCGACGGCGCTGCGCGCGTCCGACAGCTGGCGCGTCATGGTGTTGAACGACTGCGTCAGCGTGCCCAGCTCGTCCGAGGTGGCGACGATGGGCCGCGGCGACAGGTCGCCCTCGGCCACCGCGCGCGTGCCCTCGGCCAGCAGCAGCAGCGGCTGGGCCAGGTCGCTGGCGATCAGGAAGGCGCTGGCGATGGCGCCGAACACGGCCAGCAGCAGGGTCAGGGTCAGGGTGACGATGTACATCTTGCGCAGGCCGACGCGGGCCACGAAGCGCTCCTTGTAGTCGGAATAGGCGCTGCGGATGGTTTCGCCGTCAGCGGCCAGCTGGGCCGGCGCCAGCTGGATCAGCTGCAGGTAGCGCGGCGCCAGGTGGGTGCCGTTGTCCTGCACCCGGTCAGGGATCGCCATCACCACCCGCAGGCGCAGCTGGTTGGCGTTGTCCTGCTGGTTGACCGGTGCATCGATCAGGTTGCTGCGCAGCTCGTTGCCGCCCTCGGGCGCGCCGTAGCTGTCGCCGCTCTTGGCCTTGTCCATCATTTCGCGGGTCGGCAGGTCGGCCGACAGGTTGCCGCTGCGGCTGGCGCGGGCGCTGACGACCAGGCCGCCCTCGGCATCGACGATGATGGCGTTCTGCATGCCCGCCTGTTCCTTGACCAGGCCGGCCAGGGTGGCGCGCTCGGTGCCGTAGGGTTGCTCGGCCAGTTGCTGGACGGTCCTTTGGGCGATCACGGTCAGGTCGCCCAACGCCGCGTCCAGGCCGGCGCGGCTCAGGTTGATGCCCGATTCCAGCGCCTGCTCGACCGGCACGTTGAACCAGGATTCGATCGACCGGGAAACAAACATCACCGACACCAGGAAGATCACCAGGCCCGGCAGCACGCCGATGGCGGCAAACAGCAGCACCAGCCGGGCCATCAGCTTGGAGCCGAACTTGCCGCTCTTGTAGCGGGCATACAGGCGGAACAGCGACACCGCCACCAGCAGCAGCAAGGCGCCGGCCACAGCCGCGTTCAGGCCCAGCAGCCAGGCGTAGTAGCGGTCGAAAAAGCCGGAATTGGCCGACGCGGACGCCAGCAGGAACAGCAGGATACTGACAATGGCGCCGCCGACGACGGAAAAATACCGCAGGGCCGTGCTCACTACTCCGCCTTATACGGGAAGTTTTTCTTGTCCGACGCCAGACGCCATTCGCTGCTGTTGAGGGCGTTGACCTTGAGCGGCTTGGACACGTAGTTGGGGTCCAGCCCCATGCTGAGCTTGACGTTATAGGTTTCGCCGACCTTGAGCGCGCCGCGCGGCGCCACCACCCAGCGGTTCGGGTTGCGTATCGTCTCCAGCGCCTCTTCCAGCGACGACCAGTAGTTGAGCTTGACGCCGCCGCTGACGCTGACGCTGTACCTGCGGGTCAGCACGTTGTAGCCCAGTATCAGGGTCTGGCGCTTGACGATGGCCTTCTCGTCGAACCAGTACCAGCGCGGACGGGTGAATTCGATCTCGGTGGTGAAGTACAGCGACACGCCGTAGCCCAGCGCGTCCTCCATGTCCTTGGTCAGTTCGAAGCCGTACTTGGCGTTGAGCCGGTAGCCCTCGTCGCTGGCCTCGACCAGCGCCCGGCGGATCTCGACGCCATCGGCGGCGCTTGCCGCCTGCGGCAGCAGGCATGCCAGTATCAGCAGCAGTTGTCCGATCAGGAGGCGAAAAAATCGTCGTGTCACGTGTGGGCCGGTGCTCAATGGTTGCGTCGGTTGCGTCGTACTCGGGAATATACAGGCAAAACGGTTACGCATTTTTCTGGAACAGCGCGTAGAACAAACCATCGTGATCCTGCCCGGAGCCGCCGGCGGGGAGCAACTGACCGGGCGCATCGAGCCGCACAGCCTGATTACGTACAGCAAAAGCGGCCGCCTGCGCCTCGGATTCCTGCGGCCACACGGAACATGTCACGAATAGCAATTTACCACCCGGGGCAAGCATCTGCCAAAGATTGTCGAGGATTTTGGACGAAAGTGTTGCAAGTTGGAGCGTGTCGCCCTTGCGCCGCAGCCAGCGGATATCCGGGTGGCGGCGCACGATGCCGGAGGCCGTGCACGGCACGTCGGCCAGGATGCGGTCGAACGGTTTGCCGTCCCACCATCCGGCGCTCTGGGCGTCGGCGGCGCGCAGCGTGGCCTGCAATTGCAGCCGATCGAGGTTCTCGCCCACGCGCGCCAGTCGCTTGGCGTCGGCGTCCAGCGCGGTGACGCTGGCGTCGGCCAGCTCCAATATATGGCAGGTCTTGCCGCCCGGCGCGGCGCAGGCGTCGAGCACGCGCATGCCGTCCCGGACATCGAGCAGCGGCGCGGCCAGCTGGGCGCCGGCGTCCTGCACCGAGACCGCGCCGTCGGCAAAGCCCGGTATCAAGGTCACGCCGACCGGCTTGGCCAGCCGCACGGCGAACGGGCCGATCTGTTCGGCGGCCATGCCGGCCGCGTCCAGGGTGGCCAGGTATTGTTCCATCGTGGTCTTGCGCACGTTGATGCGCAAGGTCAGCGGCGGCGCGGTGTTGCCGGTCGCCAGCAGGCCCTGCCAGTCCTGCGGCCAGGCGGCCTTGGCCGCGTCGATCCACCATTGCGGGTAGTTCCACTTGGCCAGCGGCTGCAGCAGCGCGGTCTCCAGCAGCGCCTTGCGCTCGCGCAGCAGGCGGCGCAGCACGGCGTTGACCATGCCCTTGGCGCGGGCGGTGTCCGGATGGGCGTCGGCCGCCGTCACGGTCTGGTCCACCACGGTGAATTCCTCGTACGGCGGCACCTCGTCCGGCGCGGTGATCAGCGCCAGCGCGCAGGCCAGCAGCGCCGCCACCAGCGGTTCCGGGGCCTTCGGCGCCATCAGGCCGATCAGGGTTTCGCTCTGGCCCAGCTGGCGCATGCAGCGGTAGGCGATGTCCTGCATCGCGCCGCGCGCCTGCGGCGTGGCGTCGCCCTTGGCCCAGACCTGGGCCAGCGCCTGCGGCAGATTGGTGCCGGTACGGACCTGAGCCACCGCTTGGGCGGCGCCGATCAGGCTATAGGCCAGCGAATCGGGCTTGAGGCCGGTCTGGAAGCTGGTTTGCAGCGACGGTTTCAGGTCGCGCGCATGGCTGGCGCGCAGCTTGGGCGCTGCAGCCTTTGCGGGGGACTTTAAGGAGAGCGTCGGGCGCTGCTTGTTCATATGCTAATTCCAGGTATTGCCGGCGGGCGTGATCGCGCAGTATACAGCAGTGCATATGACAAGGGCATGAAGCGAAGTGTAACGGTACATATATGCCGGCCGGGGCCGGCCCCGGCGTCAGTCCGTCGTCACCAGCTCATGGAGGACGCCGTCCCGGAAATAGATGATCTCGCAGCTGGCTTCGCCGAAGCACAGGCCGATCGCCTCGTTGGCGATGGCCTGCGGCGGGCAATCGCCACCGTCGTGGCACACGGGCCGGTAGCTGCCCGGCCGGACCAGGGACAAGCTGGGCGGATTGGCCCGGGCATCGCCGAAGGTCTTGACCACGCCCGCCGCCTTGCCTCCCGCCGCCGAAACCACGGCCAGGCCGTATGCCTCCCCGCCGCCGTGCCGCACCAGCACGGCGACATCGGTGCTGCCCGGCTGCCGGAACGCCCCCGACAGCGTCGCCCCGCCCTGCAACGGCGTCCACCCCGGGGGCAGCGGGCCGGAGACGGCGTCGCCGGCATGCGCCTGGGCCGAGGCCAGCAGGGCGGCCGCCAGTACCACGTGCTTGAATCCAGACATGAGGTGCTCCGTTTGGTGGTGGATGTGCGCAAATCATATTTTCAAATCCGCGCCATGGCAACGAATGCGGCGTTACACTTTTGTAATGCGACGGAAGAAAGGCGCCGTTGACTTCAGCCAGCTTTCTTGCTTCACGCGTCCGGCGTGCCCACGCACCATCTTGGCAAACCAGTATAATTACCGCTGTTTGGCCGGCGCCCGCCGCCGGCCATTTTCGCTTTCGGATACATTTTTAGCGCGGCCCGGCCGCCAGACTGCTCATGCTCGCCCAACAAAAACAAGATATCACCGCCCTGTTCCGGGCCGCCCTCGCACCCATCCTGGCCGGTACCGACGTCACTGCCAACGTCGTTCTGGAGCGGCCGCGCGATCCTTCGCATGGCGACGTGGCCTGCAACATCGCCATGCAACTGGCCAAGCAGCTGAAAATGAACCCGCGCGAACTGGCCACCAAGGTGGTCGACGCGCTGCTGGCCAACCCGGCCGGCAAGGGCCTGGTGGAATCGGCCGACATCGCCGGCCCGGGCTTCATCAACCTGCGCGTCACCGCCGCCTCCAAGCAGGCCGTGGTCAAGGCCGTGCTGGCGCAAGGCGCGTCCTACGGCGCCTCGGCGGCCGGCGCGGGCAAGAAGGTCATCATCGAATTCGTCTCGGCCAACCCGACCGGCCCGCTGCACGTGGGCCACGGCCGCCAGGCCGCGCTGGGCGACGCGCTGTCGTCGCTGTTCGGCTCCCAGGGCTACGATGTGACCCGCGAGTTCTACTACAACGACGCCGGCGTGCAGATCCAGACGCTGGCCAACTCGGTGCAGGCGCGCCTGCGCGGCTACAAGCCGGGCGACGCCCAGTGGCCCGAATCGGCCTACAACGGCGACTACATCGCCGACATCGCCGCCGACTTCATGGCGAAGAAAACCGTGTCGGCCTCGGACGGCTCGCCGGCCACCGCCTCGGGCGACGTCGAGGACATCGAATCGATCCGCCACTTCGCCGTGACCTACCTGCGCAACGAGCAGGACATCGACCTGCAGGCCTTCGGCGTCAAGTTCGACAACTACTACCTCGAATCGTCGCTGTACGCCGACGGCAAGGTCGACGCGGCCGTGGACATGCTCAACAAGTCCGGCAAGACCTACGAGGAAGAAGGCGCGCTGTGGCTCAAGACCGAAGACTACGGCGACGACAAGAACCGCGTGATGCGCAAGAAGGACGGCACCTACACCTACTTCGTGCCGGACGTCGCCTACCACATCGTCAAGTTCCAGCGCGGCTACACCCAGGCCATCAACGTCCAGGGGTCTGACCACCACGGCACCATCGCCCGCGTGCGCGCCGGCCTGCAGGCGGTCAACGTCGGCATCCCGCAAGGCTATCCGGACTACGTGCTGCACAAGATGGTCACCGTGATGAAGGGCGGCGAGGAAGTCAAGATCTCCAAGCGCGCCGGCTCCTACGTGACCGTGCGCGACCTGATTGAATGGTCGGGCGGCGGCGACATCGAAAAAGGCCGCGACGCGGTGCGCTTCTTCCTCATCTCGCGCAAGGCCGACACCGAGTTCGTGTTCGACGTCGACGTCGCGCTGAAGACCTCGGACGAGAATCCGGTGTATTACGTGCAGTACGCCCATGCGCGCATCTGCCGCATGCTGGAGCAGTGGACCGGCGCCGAGGCCGACCTGGCCAACGTCGACCTGTCGCCGCTGACCGCGCCGACCGAGGCGACGCTGCTGGCCACGCTGGCCGCCTACCCGGAAACGCTGGCGCGCGCGCAGGCCGAACTGGGCCCGCACCAGATCGCGTTCTACCTGCGCGACCTGGCCGCCAACCTGCACAGCTTCTACTTCGCCGAACGCGTGCTGGTCGACGACGAGGCGCTCAAGGCGGCCCGTATCGCGCTGATGGTCGCCACCCGCCAGGTGCTGCGCAACGGCCTGGCGCTGATCGGCGTCTCCGCGCCCAATAAAATGTAATTGCGAAGGACATCCCGCACAATGAATTTCCGCTCCAGCTTTAACCCGCGTTCGCGTCAGCAGGGCAACACCATCATCGGCATCGTGATCGGCCTGGTCATCGGCCTGACGATCGCCGTCGTCGTGGCTTTGGTGATCAACAAGGGCTCGACGCCGTTCACCGACAAGGGACGCAGCAGCAAGGCGACGGAACCGACTGCGGGACAGGCCGCCGATCCGAACAAGCCGATGTACGGCAACAAGGACGCGGCGCGCGAAGCGGCAAAGGATTTTGCCAAGGACACGCCGAAGGCGCCGGCGGGCGATCCGCTGCAGGCGGTGGTGGACAAGATCCAGGGCACGCCGGCCGCAGCTCCTGCGCCGGCAGAAAAGCCTAAAGCGGCACCGCCTGCGACGGCAGCCGTGCCGGCAGCCGCCAACGTCGCGCCGGTGCCGGCCAAGGCGGCTCCGGCCGCCGCCGCGGACAGCGGCGACGACAAATTCATCTACTACCTGCAGGCCGGCGCCTTCCGTGAAATCGCCGATGCCGAAAGCGCCCGCGCCAAGCTGGCCCTGCTGGGCTTCGAGGCCAACGTCTCGGACCGCGCCACCGACACCGGTGTACTGCACCGCGTGCGTCTGGGCCCGTTCAACCAGGTCGAGGCGATGAACAAGGTACGCAGCAAGTTGTCCGAAAACGGCGTCGACGTCGCAGTCGTGCGCAATCAAAAATAAGCCAGGAGTCTCAAGATGCGATTGATGAAATTCGTAGTTGGCGCGCTGATGATGAGCGCTGTGGCACTGTCGTCCGCCTCCCCCGCCGATCCAAAAAACGGCGTCGAGTACAAGACGCTGGCGGCGCCGCAGCCGGTCGACACCGGCAAGAAAGTGGAAGTGCTGGAGTTCTTCGACTACGCCTGCCCGCACTGCTTCGCCTTCGATCCGTCGCTGACCACATGGGTCAAGAAACAGGGCGACGCCATCGTCTTCAAGCGCATGCACATCTCGCGCAGCGGCACCGACCTGCCGCAGGAAAAGATGTTCTTCACGCTGAGCGCCATGGGCCTGCTGAACGACGCCATGCACAGCAAGATCTTCAACGAGATGCACGTCAACCGCAACCGCATGAACCGTGACGAGCTGGTATTCGATTTCATCGCCAAGCAGGGCATCGACAAGCAGAAGTTCATCGACACCTATCGCGGCTTCGGCGTGGCCGGCAGCGTGCGCAAGTCGATCTCGATGATGGATGCCTACGGCGTCGACTCGTGGCCGATGATCGCCATCGACGGCAAGTACGTCACCTCGCCGACCATGGCCAACGAGGGCTCCAAGTCCGCCAACACCGAAGCGGAACTGCACGCCGAAGGCCTGCAGGTGATGGACATCCTGGTCGCGAAAGCGAAAGCGGAAAAGAAATAAGCATGCCTGACCACGGCGCCGGCCCACAGCGGGTCTTCATCACCGGCGCCTCGAGCGGCTTGGGCGCGGCCCTCGCCGCCGAATATGCGGCGCAGGGCGCCACGCTCGGCCTGCTGGCCCGCCGCGGCGAGATGCTGGACCAGCTGATCGCCACCCTTCCCAATTCCGAACGCCACCGCGCCTACGCGGCCGACGTGCGCGACCACGCCGCCATCGCGGCCGCCGCGCAAGCCTTCCTCGCCTACGCGGGCGGCGTCGACGTGGTGATCGCCAACGCCGGCATCTCGGTCGGCACGCTGACCGAGTTCGCCGAGGACATCGCCGTGTTCGAAGCGGTGATCGCGACCAACGTGGTCGCCACCGCCGCCACCTTCGCGCCCTTCATCGCCGCGATGCGGACGCAGCGCGCGCCGGCGCGCCTGGTCGGCATCGGCAGCGTGGCGGGCATACGCGGCCTGCCCGGCGCCGAAGCGTACAGCGCCTCCAAGGCGGCGGTGATCAGCTACTGCGAATCGCTGCGGCTGGAGATGAAACCCTACGGCATCAAGGTGGTGACGCTCTGCCCCGGCTACATCGACACGCCGATGACCAGGGTGAATCCCTACCCGATGCCGTTCCTGATGGCGCCGGAAAAATTCGCGGCCCGGGCCGTGCGCGCCATTGCCGCCGGCAGCAGCTACAAGGTGATCCCGTGGCAGATGGGGGTCGTCGCCAAGGTGCTGAGGGCGCTGCCGAATGCGGTCTACGATTTCGCCTTCGGCAAGGCGCCGCACAAGCCGCGCACATCCGCCGCTGTTGAAACTGCCGCCCCGCCCGGGCCGGCCACGCCGCCATGACCATGACCATGTCCGCCGCCGCCATCAACGCAACCTGTGCGACGAGCGCGTCGCACGTGGCGATTGAACTCGTCGAAGAAACCGGCTCCACCAACGCCGACCTGCTGGCCCGCGTCGACGGCTTGCGCGGTCCTACCTTGCGCATCGCCGGCAACCAGACCGCGGGCCGCGGCCGCGCCGGCCGCAGCTGGCTGTCCGCGCCGGGCGCCGCGCTGATGTTCTCGCTGGCCTGGCGCTTCAAGGGCCCGCTGCAAAGGATGTCCGGCCTGCCGATGGCGGTCGGCGTGGCGCTGGCGGAAACCATCGCCTCGCTCGGCGTGCCGGTGCAGATCAAATGGCCGAACGACCTGCTGCGCGATGGTAAAAAACTGGCCGGGATCCTGGTCGAAACCCAGCCGTCCCGCCACGACAGCGGCATCTGGGCGGTGATCGGCGTCGGCATCAACCTGGTCATGCCGGACGAACTGGAAGCCGCCATCGGCCGCGAGGTCGCCGCCGCGCCGTGGCTGGCCAAGATGGACCGCAACCAGCTGATGGCCGCCCTGCTCAGCCGCCTGGCCGCCGTGCTGGACGAATTCGACGACACCGGCTTCGCGCCCTTTGCCGAGCGCTGGAACCAACTACATGCATGGCAAGGCCGGGAAGTCGTCATCCTCGACAACGGCAAGGTGCTGCAACAGGGCCGCGCCGCCGGCGTCGACGCCATCGGCCGCCTGATGCTCGATACGGAACAGGGCCGCGCCGAGGTGCTGTCCGGCGATGTATCGCTACGCTTATCTTCTACTATCGGACTATCATGATTTTACTGATCGACGCCGGCAATACCCGCGTCAAATGGGCGCTGGCCGAACCGGGCACGGAACTGGGCGCATGGGTCGCCCACGGCGCCGTCATGCACGCCGACCTGCTGCACCTTGAACTGCACCTGAGCGAAGCGGTCGGCGATCGCGGCGTGGACCGCATCATCATCGCCAACGTGGCCGGCGGCGCGCTGCGCGTACAGCTGGAATACGTGCTGCAGCGGACCTTCCCCGCCATGCTGCTTCCCGAATACGCGATCGACTGGTTTGCCTCGCTGCCGTCGCTGGCCGGCGTGACCAACGGCTACCGCAATCCAGGACAGCTGGGCTGCGACCGTTTCGCCGCCGCCATCGCCGGCCACGCGCTGGCGCCGGGGCACGATATCGTCGTCGCCAACTGCGGCACCGCCACCACCATCGATGCCGTCACCGGCGACGGCATGTTCCTCGGCGGGATGATCCTGCCGGGCCTGGGCCTGATGGCCAGTTCGCTGGCGCGCAACACCGCGCAGTTGCCGCAAATCGCGCAAGACGGTAAGCTGGCCGACGGATTCGCCGACAATACCGACGACGCCATCCTGAGCGGCTGCCTGGCCGCGCAGAGCGGCGCCATCGAGCACGCGTTCGCGCTGCACGGGGCCAGCGAGTGCATCATCTCCGGTGGCGCCGCGCCGTATATTGCGCCGATGCTGAAAGTGCCGTACCGTGTGGTCGAGAATATCGTGTTAATCGGATTGCATGCTGCCGCCGGCAGCGCCGGGTAAGACACCGAAGGAAGCTTGTGCTGAAATTTATTTTCTGGTCGCTGGTTGCCATCAATGCCGCGCTGTTCGCGTACGGCAGGGGCTATCTCGGCCATTTCAGCGGCAACGAGCGCGAGCCGCAACGCCTGCTCAACCAGCTCAACGCCGGCAAGCTGGCCATCGTCTCGGCGGAAAAGGCCAACAACGCATCCGCCGCGACCGCCGCAGCGGCCAGCGCCGCCGCCAGCGCTGCCGCCAAGGACGCGCCGGAAGCGCAGGCCTGCCTGGAGATCGGCAGCTTCCTGATCGCCGACGCGCGCCGTTTTGAAACCCAGCTGGCGCCGCTGAACCTGGGCGACCGCCAGTCGCGCCACAACCTGCCGGGCACGGAAGTATCGAGCTATATCGTGCATATGCCGCCGCAGGGCAGCAAGGAAGGCGCCGACAAGAAGGCCGCCGAACTGCGCGCGCTGGGCGTCACCAATTACTTCATCATGTCCGACAATTCGCCGCTGCGCTGGGCGATCTCGCTGGGCGTGTTCAAGTCGGAAAGCGCCGCGCAGAACCAGCTGGCGGCGTTGACGAAACAGGGCGTGCGCACCGCGCGCATCACGCCGCGCATGAGCGGCAGCAAGCTGCTGGCCTTCCAGTTCCGCGACGTCGACGGCGCGCTGAAGGCCAAACTGGAACAGATCCGCGGCGGCTTCCCGAACGCCGAAGCACACGCCTGCAAATAAACCCTAGCGCTGGACCACGATCGGTTTCAGGCTCAGTGACGACGGCAGTCCTTGCGCCGCCTGCAGCGCTTCCTGGCGCGTGTTGAACGGCCCGGTGAACAGGCGGTGCACCGGACCGCTCTGCACTACCTCCAATCCATTCAAGCCGCTGCCGGCCAGCTTGTTGCGTATCGCATCGGCGTTCTCGGCGCGCGAATAGGCGCCCAGCTGCAGGTAGAAGCCGCCCTTGGCGCTGCCGCCGCTGCTGGCGGCCAGCACATTTTCGTCCACCGGCGCGCGGTCGGCCAGCATCAATGCTTCGATTGCCGGCGCGGCGGCCGGCTGCCCGCTCGTCGTTGCGGTTGCCGGCACGGCCTTCGGCGTCAACACCAGCGGCTGGGTCAGCGACATCGACGGCGTCAGCATCAGCGGCGAGCCCGAGCCGTTGTTGCCCAAGCCGCCGCCGGATGCCTGCCGCGACGGCGATTGCGATTGCAGGCGCGGCGACACCGTGCCCGATACGCCGGCGCGCGTGGCCAGCATGCGGTCCACCTCATCCGGCAGGATGCGTTCGATCTGCAGTTCGTGGCTGCCCTTGCCCAGCAAGCCCAGTTTCAACGCCGCCGTGTACGACACGTCGATCGCGCGGTTGGCGTGGAACGGGCCGCGATCGTTGATGCGCACGACGACCACGGCGCCGCTCACCAGGTTGGTCAGGCGCGCATAGGATGGAATCGGCAGCGTCGGATGTGCGGCCGTCATCTTGTACATGTCGTAGATTTCTCCGGACGAGGTGCGCTGGCCATGGAATTTCTTGCCGTACCAGCTGCCCACGCCGATCTGCGTGAACGGCTGGTTGTCGGTGATCGGCGTGTAGGTCTTGCCGAAGACGACGTACGGACGATTGGAGCGCGGCAGCAGCGGATCGTTGCGCACGTCGGCGTCCGGCACGTCGGCCAGGTTGGGCGGCGGCGCGTCGCCCGGACCATCGTCCTGGTAATAGCCGCCGCGCCCCGAGTTGGCGGGCGGCAGCTCGGGCAGGCCGGAGGAAGGCTTGGTGGTGGACGGCGACTTGATCACCGGCCCGCCGGTGCGCGGCGCCTTGGAAGCCGGTTCGTTGACGGTCGGCGCGGTGCCGCAGCCGGCCAGCGCCAGCATCGCCAGCGCGGCGAGGCAAAACAGGATACGGCTTCGGTTTATACGCAGGATGTTACGCACGATGTTATGCATAATGTCGTCCTCATGGTTTTTTCCGCACTGGCGCGGCCGGAGCGGCCGGCACCGGTGCGGCGGGAGTCGCGGGCGCCGGCGTAGGCGCAGTAGGCTGCGTCGGCGCCTGCCGCTCGAACTCGGCCGCCGCCGCCTGCTCTTCCAGCGTCTGCCCTTCGACCGGCAGCACCGTCTCCGCGTCTTCCTTCGGCACCTTGGTGGTGTCCTTCTCCGCCGGGCGCTTGCCCAGCAGGTAGTAGTCCAGCGCCTTGCGCGCGATCGGCGCCGCTTCCGCGCCGCCCTTGCCTGCGTTTTCCACCACCAGCGCGATCGCGATCCGCGGCTTGTCGGCCGGCGCGAACGCCGTGAACAGGGCATTGTCGCGCAGGCGCTCGGCCAGCTTCGCGGCGTTGTACTTCTCGCCGGATTTGATGGTGATCACTTGCGCGGTGCCGGTCTTGCCGCCCACGGTGTAGCCTGCGCCGCTGAAGGCGCGGAATCCGGTGCCGCCGGCCTCGGTGGTCACGCCGACCATTGCGTTCTTGATAAAATCGATATTCTCCTGCTTCAGCGGAATGCGATAGCTTTCCTTCGGCACCGTCAGCTGTCGCGCGCGCGTGGCGCTGTCTTCGACGATCTTGACCAGGTGCGGTTTCATCACCACGCCGTCGTTGGCTAGGTTGGCCACCGCGTGCGCGATCTGCAGCGGCGTGTAGGCGTTGTAGCCCGAGCCGTTGCTGACCGAAATGGTATCACCACCCACCCACTTTCCTGCCGCACCCTTGAAACGCTTGCGCTTCCAGTCCTGCGACGGCAGCACGCCGGTCTTCTCGTTTTCCAGGTCGATGCCGGTCTGCTGGCCGAAACCGAAAGGCTTCATGAAATCGTGGATGGCGTCGATGCCCATGTCGTGGCCCAGCGCGTAGTAATAGGTATTGCAGGACACGATGATGGACTTGCGCATGTCGACCGAACCATGGCCGCCGACCACGTCGTCGTTGAACTTGTGGCCGCCGAGGTAGTAGTAGCCGGGATCGGAGGTGACGTCGCCGGGCCGGCGCTTGCCCAGCTCCAGCGCGGCCAGCGCCATGAAGGGCTTGAAGGTGGAACCCGGCGCATAGGTGCCGGACAGCGGACGGTTGACCATCGGCCGGTCCAGCGAGGTATTGAGCTCGTTCCAGCTTTGCGCGTCGATGCCGTCGACGAACAGGTTGGGATCGTAGCCGGGACGCGAAACATAGGCCAGGATATCGCCGGTGGAAGGCTCGATCGCCACCAGCGCGCCGCGCCGCTCGCCGAACGCCTCCTCGACCACCTTCTGCAGTTCGATGTCGATCGACAGGATCAGGTTACTGCCCGCCACCGCCGGCGTGCGCGACAGCGTGCGGATCGCCGCGCCGCCCGCCGTTTTCTCCACTTCCTCGTAGCCGGTTACGCCGTGCAGCTGCTTCTCGTAGCTTTTCTCCAGCCCTTCCTTGCCGATATGATCGGTGCCCCGGTAGTTGGCCGCATCGTCGGTATCTTCGATGGCCTTGGCCTCGGAGCGGCTGACGCGGCCGATGAAGCCGATCACGTGCGACGCGGTTTCGCCCAGCGGATACTGGCGGAACAGGCGCGCCTGCACCTCGACACCGGGGAAGCGGAAGCGCTGCGCAGAGAAGCGCGCCACCTCCTCGTCGGTCAGGCGGGTGCGCAGCGGCACGCTCTCGAAGCCCTTGGAATCTTCCAGCAGCTTCTTGAAGCGCTTGCGGTCCTTGTTCTCTACCGTCACCAGCTCGGACAGGGCGTCGATGGTTTCGTCCAGCGTGTTGGTCAGCTTGGCCGGGGTGATCTCCAGCGTGAAGGCCGAGTAATTGCGCGCCAGGACCACGCCGTTGCGGTCCAAAATCAGGCCTCGGTTCGGCACCACAGGCACGATGGCGATGCGGTTCTCCTCCGCCTTGACGGCGAAGTCGCTGTGCTTGATCACCTGCAGCCAGATGAAGCGCGCCAGCAGCAGGCCGAAACAGACAAACACCAACGCCCCCAGCACGTTGACGCGGGTGCGGAATTCGCTCAGTTCGCGTTCGGTATCCTTAATCTCCATCATGCCGTCGCGCCCCATGCCGGCACGGCGGCGCCACTGCGGATGCCGCGGCTGTGGCGTTGTATGCTCATCAGGATGCCGCCGCCCAGGCCCAGCGTCATCAGCGCGGTGCCGCCGTAGCTCATGAACGGCAGCGGCACGCCGACCACCGGCACGATGCCGCTGACCATGCCCATGTTGACGAAGGCGTAGGTGAAGTAAATCATCGTGATGGCGCCGGCCAGCAGGCGGGTGAAGAAGGTCGGCGCGTTCACCGCGATCTTCAGGCCGCGCGCGATCAGCAGCAGGTACAACACCAGCAGCACCAGGTTGCCGGTCAGGCCGAATTCCTCCGAGAAGACGGCGAAGATGAAGTCGGTGGTGCGCTCGGGGATGAACTCCAAATGCGCCTGCGTGCCATGGGTCCAGCCCTTGCCGCCGACGCCGCCCGAGCCGATGGCGATCATCGACTGGATGATGTGGAAGCCCTTGCCCAGCGGGTCGTGATAGGGATCGATCAGCGTCAGCACGCGGTCGCGCTGGTAGTCATGCATCACGGCCCACAGCAGCGGCAGTCCGGCGCAGACTGCGGCGCCCAGCGCCGCCATCGCCCTCCACGACAGGCCGCCGAGGAAGATCACGCAGGCGCCGGCGGCCACCACCAGCATCGCCGTGCCGAGGTCCGGCTGGCGCGCGATCAGCCCGACGGGGATCGCCAGCAGCAGCGCGGCGACGGCATACGACTGCCAGCGCAGTTGCCCCTGCTGGCCCTGGAAGTACCACGCCAGCATCAGCGGCATGGCGATCTTCATGAATTCGGAAGGCTGGATCTGGAACCCCACGTTCAGCCAGCGCCGCGAACCGCCCTTGACGACGCCGAACAGCGCCACCCCGAGCAGCAGGATCACGCCCAGCGTGTAGGCCGGCACGGCGAGCCGCATCATCGCCTGCGGCGACATGTTCGCCACCGCCCACATCACCAGGAAGGCCATGCAGATATTGCGCAGCTGGTCCGTCACCTTGCCCGGAATGGCGATGCCGGCCGAGTACAGCGTGACCAGCCCGACCGACAGCAGCATCAGCATGATGACGGCCAACTGGGCGTCGAACACCATCACATGGGGCCGCGCGCGCTGCCACAGCGAGCGGCCGTCCTGGATGCGCATCAGGTCTGCACCAGCTTGCGGTGGCGCTGAATGCTCATCAGGATGCCGGCGCCCAGGCCCAGCGTCAGCAGCGCGGTGCCGCCGTAGCTCATGAACGGCAACGGCACGCCAACCACCGGCAGGATCCCGCTGACCATGCCCATGTTGACGAAGGCGTAGGTGAAGTAAATCATCGTGATGGCGCCCGCCAGCAGGCGGGTGAAGAAGGTCGGCGCGTTGCCGGCGATGACCAGGCCGCGGCCGATCAGCAGCAGGTACAGCACCATCAGCACCAGGTTGCCGGTCAGGCCGAATTCTTCAGAGAACACGGCGAAGATGAAGTCGGTGGTGCGCTCGGGGATGAACTCCAGGTGCGCCTGCGTGCCATGGGTCCAGCCCTTGCCGGTGATGCCGCCCGAGCCGACCGCGATGGTCGACTGGATGATGTGGAAGCCTTTGCCCAGCGGGTCCGAGGTGGGGTCGATCAGCGTCATCACGCGTTCGCGCTGGTAATCGTGCATCACCGACCAGATCACCGGCAGGCTGGCGGCGCCGGCGACGAACAGCACCATCAGCGCCTTCCAGGCCAGGCCGGCCAGGAAGATCACGCAGAAGCCGGCGGCCACCACCAGCAGCGCGGTGCCGAGGTCGGGCTGCTTGACGATCAGGCCGACGGGAATCGCCAGCAGCACGGCGGCGATCACATAGTGCTGCCAGCGCAGCTGGCCGGCGCGCTGCTGGAAGAACCACGCCAGCATCAGCGGCATGGCGATCTTCATGAATTCGGACGGCTGGATATCGACGCCGACGTGCAGCCAGCGCCGCGCACCGAGTTTGATGGTGCCGAACAGCGCCACGCCCACCAGCAGCGCCACCGCCACCACATAGGCCGGCACCGCGATCCGCATCATCATCTGCGGCGTGACGTTGGCCACGACCCACATCACGACGAAGGCCAGCACGATATTGCGCAGCTGGTCCTCCACCTTGCCGGGTATGCCGATACCGGCCGAGTACAAGGTGACCAGGCCGACCGACAGCAGAGCCATGATGATCAGCGCGAGCGGTATGTCGAAGACGGCAAAGTACGGTCGAAGGCGGCGCCACAGGGAACGCCTTTCGTTGATGCGCATGCTGATCCTTTATTCCTTGTTGCCCGGCGTTTCGGCGCCCGGCTTCTTGTCGTCGGGGACGCCCTGCTCGGCCTGGATGTCCTGCACCGAACGCAGTTCTGCGTCCTCTTTCGGCACGCGCGTGGTTTCTTTTTCGTTCGGGCGCTTGCCCAGCAGGTAGTAGTCGAGCGCCTTGCGCACGATGGGCGCGGCCACGCCGGCGCCGAAGCCGCCGTTTTCCACCACCACCGCGATCGCGATGCGCGGCTTGTCGGCCGGCGCGAAGGCGGTGTAGAGCGCGTTGTCGCGCAGGCGTTCGGCGATCAGGTTGGCGTTGTACTTCTCGTTCTTCTTGATCGCCACCAGCTGCGCGGTGCCGGTCTTGCCGCCCGAGGTGTAGCCGGCGCCGGCGAACGCGCGCGCCGCCGTACCGCCGGTGGTCACGCCGACCATGGCGTTCTTGATGACGTCGATGTTTTCCTGCTTGAGCGCGATGCGATAGCTTTCCTTGGGCACCGTCAGCTTGCGCGCGCGGGAGACGCTGTCCTCGATGATCTTGACCAGGTGCGGCTTCATCACGATGCCGTTGTTGGCCAGGTTCGACACCGCGTGCGCCATCTGCAGCGGCGTGTAGTTGTTGTAGCCGTTGCCGATGGCGATGGAGATGGTGTCGCCGCCGACCCACTTCTGCGCGGCGGGATTTTTCTTGAAGCGGTTGCGCTTCCATTCCTTCGACGGCAGCACGCCCTGCTTCTCGTGTTCCAGGTCGATGCCGGTGATCTGGCCGAAGCCGAACGGCTTCATGAAATCGCTGATGGCGTCGATGCCCAGCTCGTTGCCGAGGATGTAGTAGTAGGTGTCGCAGGATTCGACGATGGACTTGTACATGTCCACCGTGCCGTGGCCGCCCGGCTTATCGTCGCGGAACTTGTGGCCGCCCAGCGTGAACGAACCCGGATCGAAAATCGTCTGGCCCGGCGTGCGCTTGCCCGACTCCAGCGCTGCCAGCGCCATGAAGGGCTTGAAGGTGGAGCCGGGCGGATAGGTGCCGGACAACGGCCGGTTCACCATCGGCTTGTCCAGCGAGGTATTGAGCTCGTTCCAGCTTTGCGCGTCGATGCCGTCGACGAACAGGTTGGGGTCGTAGCCGGGACGCGAGACGTAGGCCAGGATGTCGCCCGTCTCCGGCTCGATCGCCACCAGTGCGCCGCGCCATTCGCCGAAGGCTTCCTCGATGACCTTCTGCAGCTCGATGTCGATCGACAGTATCAGGTTGTTGCCCGGCGTGGCGGCGGTGCGCGACAGCGTGCGGATGGCGCGCCCGCCGGCCGACTTCTCCACTTCCTCGTAGCCGGTGATGCCGTGCAGTTGCTTCTCGTAGCTCTTTTCCAGGCCTTCCTTGCCGATATGATCGGTGCCGTTGTAGTTGGCGGCGTCCTCGGTGTCGGCGATGGCCTTGGCCTCGCTCTGGTTGATGCGGCCGATGAAGCCGATCACATGCGATGCGATCTCGCCCAGTGGGTACTGGCGGAACAGGCGCGCCTGCACCTCCACGCCGGGAAAGCGGAAGCGTTGCGCGGAAAAGCGCGCCACTTCCTCGTCGGTCAGGCGGGTGCGCAGCGGCACGCTCTCGAAGCCCTTGGATTCCTCCAGCAGCTTCTTGAAGCGCTTGCGGTCCTTGAGCTCGACGGTGATCAGCTTGGACAGCTCGTCGATGGTTTCGTCCAGCGTGGCGCTCAGCTTGGACGGCGTGATCTCCAGCGTGAAGGCCGAGTAGTTGCGCGCCAGGACCACGCCGTTGCGGTCCAGGATCAGGCCCCGGTTCGGCTCGATCGGCACGATGGCGATGCGGTTTTCCTCGGCCTGGGCGACGTAATCGCTATGCTTGTAGACCTGCAGCCAGATGAAGCGCGCCAGCAGCGCGCCGAAACACGCGAACACCACCACGCCCAGCACCGTCAGGCGCAGGCGGAACTGCTGCAGTTCGCGCTGGTTGTCCTTGAGCTCAGTCATACCCCTGCCCCGGCGTCAGATCGGCCGCGTGTGGTCGCGGTCGACCGCGCGCCGCTGCGGGGCAAGCAGCAGCCAGGTGGCCAGCGGCCACAGGGCCACGGCGATGGCGCTTTCGATGAAGTAGAACCAGCCAGGGAATTTGCCGGAGACGAAGAAGCGCACCAGCAGCTGCACCGACTGCGCCATCACCAGCAGCGGGAACACGTGCATCGCCTGCGTCAGCAGCGGGAACCACAGCACGCGACGGTGCAGCATGATCGCGAAGTAGGACAGCAGCGTGTAGGCCAGCGCGTTCTCGCCCAGCAGCGTGGAATCGTGGACGTCCATCAGCAGGCCGAGGAAGAAGGCGGTGCCGATGCCTACCTTGCGCGGCTGGTGCACCCCCCAGAACACCAGCACCAGCGCCACGAAATCCGGCACGCCGATGAAGTTCCCCCAGGGGAGCAGGTTCAGTAAGAATGCGCCGAACAGGCTGAACGCGATGAACAGCGGACTGACCGGCAGCAGGATATAGTGCGGACGATTCATCGTGCCGGCTCCTTCGGTTTGGCGGCTGCGGGCGCGGGCTGGACGTTGGTCGCGGCCGGCGCGGCGGCAGGTGTCGTTGTTGGCGCTGCCGCGGGCGCCGTTGCAGGTGCGGTCGCGTCGGCGGCCGGCGCCGGCTTGGGCGCGGGCGGCGGCATCACCGGCATCAGGCCGGGCGCCGCGTTGTTCGCGGGCGCGGCGGCGGGAGCCGGTGCCGGATCGACGCCCTCTTTCGGCGCCTCCTTGATCGGCGCCATCTTGTTGTTGTGCTTCTTGAGCGCGCGCTGCTCCTCCTCGGGCGGACGCGGAGGCATGTCCGGCGCCGACATCAGTATCAGCAGCTGCGTGTTGTTCGAGATGCCGCCCAGCGGCTGGCAGACCACGCCGCCGAACGAGCCGGCCGCGCTGTTCTCCACCTGCGTCACGCGCGCCACCGCCAGGCCGGCGGGATAGACGCCGTCCAGGCCCGAGGTGACGACGATGTCGCCGACCTGGATGTCCGCGTTCGGCGCCGTGAAGCGCAGCTCCAGCGCGCCGGACTTGCCGCGGCCGAAGGCCACGCTGCGCAAGCCGTTGCGCAGCAACTGCACCGGCACCGCCTGCTCCTTGTCGGTCAGCAGCGTCACTTCGGAGGTGAACGGGAATACCCGCGTGACCTGTCCGACCACGCCCTGGTTGTCGATCACCGGCAGGCCGAGCGAGACGCCCTGCTGGGTGCCGCGGTCGAGGATGATCTTGCGGCTGTTGGCGTCGCGCGCGTCGTACAGGATTTCAGCCAGCATCGACTTGACGGGCAAATGCTCGCGCGCGTCCATCAGCTTGCGCAACTGGCCGTTTTCCGCGGCCTGGAGCTGCGCCTGCTGCAGCACCAGCGCGCCGGCGATCTGCTGGCGTTTGAGCTCGCGCACCTGCTTTTCCAGCGAGGACAGCGTGGAGAAATAATCGCCGACGCCGTAGATGGCGTCGCGCGGCAGCAAGGCTGCCATTTGCAGCGGATACAGCACGGTACCCGCGACCTGGCGCACGGTATTCAAGGTGCGCATGCGTGAATCGACCAGCAGCAGTGCAATCGATATGCACGCGAACACCGTCATCTTGACCCGGGCGGAGGCGCCTTGCTTGAAAAGTGGCGGAGGACTGTATTCCATGACTTCCAATAATCCGGCGCTCGCGCGCCAACGAGTGTCAGCTCAGCACTAAGCATCGGGGCCGCTGATTCGCGGCCCCGTCTTTGTCAGATCATTCGTAGGAGAAGATCGAGCCCAGTTGGTCCATCCGCTCCAGCGCCATGCCGGAGCCGCGCACCACGCATGTGAGCGGATCTTCCGCCACCAGCACCGGCAAGCCGGTTTCCTCCATCAGCAGACGATCCAGGTCGCGCAACAGCGCGCCGCCGCCCGTCAGCATCATGCCTTTTTCCGCAATGTCGGCGCCCAGTTCCGGCGGCGTCTGTTCCAGCGCGTTCTTCACGGCCGAAACGATGTTGTTGAGCGGGTCGGTCAGCGCTTCGAGGATCTCGTTGGACGAAATCGTGAACGAGCGCGGGATGCCTTCGGACAGGTTGCGGCCCTTGACTTCCATTTCCTTCACTTCCGAACCCGGGAAGGCCGAACCGATGGCCTTCTTGATCGCCTCGGCGGTCTGCTCGCCGATCAGCATGCCGTAGTTGCGGCGGATGTAGTTGACGATCGCCTCGTCGAACTTGTCGCCGCCGACGCGCACCGAGCCTTTGTAGACCATGCCGCCCAGCGAGATGATGCCCACCTCGGTGGTGCCGCCGCCGATGTCGACCACCATCGAGCCGGTGGCATCGGAGACCGGCAGGCCGGCGCCGATCGCCGCCGCCATCGGCTCTTCGATCAGGTAGACCTGCGAGGCGCCGGCGCCGAGCGCCGATTCGCGGATCGCGCGGCGCTCGACCTGGGTCGAGCCGCACGGCACGCAGATGATGATGCGCGGCGAAGGACGGAAGAATTTGGAGTCGTGCACCATGCGGATGAACTGCTTGAGCATCTGCTCGGTGACGGTGAAGTCGGCGATCACGCCGTCTTTCATCGGGCGGATCGCCTCGATGTTGCCTGGGACCTTGCCCAGCATCTGTTTCGCTTCTTTACCGACTGCCTGGATCGTCTTCTTGCCGTTAGGGCCGCCTTCCTGGCGGATCGCGACAACCGAAGGTTCGTCAAGAACGATGCCCTGGCCGCGTACGTAAATCAGAGTGTTGGCCGTGCCCAAGTCGATGGCCAGATCGGTGGAAATATACCTGCGTAAAAAACCAAACATGTGTGTCCTGTGGCGCTACTGGTGTGCGCGTAAGCCGTTAGAAAGAAATCCTGTCGTGACGCGGCGGCAGCAATGATTCAGCGCCGTCAACGCATCAACCCGCCATTCTACCTTATAATTTGAATGCGATTTGCCGAAAATCCAGCCAAAAGTGTATCGGTTGAGGTCGCAAGTTAGCCGGAAATCATCAACTTTTGCCAGCGAATAGGCAGAATATCCAGTTTTTTATCATTACAACAACTAAACCTAGCGCGGCCCGTCCGCGCCATCCGCCATGTCCCTGACCCTATCCGACGTAACCCGCATCGCCAAACTGGCCCAACTTGAGATGAGCGAGCAGCAAAGCGCCACGGCGCTGGACCAGCTGAATGGCATTTTTGCGCTGGCCGAACAGATGCAGGCGGTCGACACCGACGGCGTCGCCCCGCTGAGCCATCCGCTGGCGGCGCACATGAACAACATCGCGCTGCGCCTGCGCGAAGACGCGGCCACCGAAGCGAACCGCCGCGAAGACTACCAGGCCGTCGCGCCCAAGACCCAGGACGGCTTGTACCTGGTGCCGAAAGTGATCGAATAAATCGTCATTCCCGCGAAAGCGGGAATCCATGCTGCGCCGATCTGGCCAGCGTTCTATGGGTCCCCGCCTGCGCGGGGACGACGCAACGAATCTGAATTGAAACGCCATGCACACCAAAACCATTAAAGAGCTGTCCGCGCTACTGCAAAGCAAAGCCATCACCGCCACCGAGCTGGCGACGCACTTCCTCGACCGTATCGAAAAGAGCGACCTGAACGCCTTCCTGCACGTGGACCGCGCGCTGACCCTGGCGCAGGCCGCCGAGGCGGACGCCCGCATCGCCGCCGGCACCGCCACGCCGCTGACCGGCGTGCCGATCGCCCACAAGGACATCTTCGTCACCCGCGACTGGCGCTCGACCGCCGGCTCGAAAATGCTGGCCAACTACGTCAGCCCGTTCGACGCCACCGTGGTGGAGAAATTCCGCGCGGCCGGCATGGTCACCTTGGGCAAACTCAATTGTGACGAATTCGCGATGGGCTCGGCCAATGAAAACTCGGCCTTCGGCCCGGTCAGGAATCCATGGGATAAAAGCGCCGTGCCCGGCGGCTCGTCGGGCGGTTCCGCCGCCGCCATCGCCGCTCGCCTGTCGCCGGCCGTCACCGGCACCGACACCGGCGGCTCGATCCGCCAGCCGGCCGCGTTCTGCGGCATCACCGGCATCAAGCCGACCTACGGCCGCGTGTCGCGCTTCGGCATGATCGCCTTCGCCTCGTCGCTGGACCAGGGCGGCCCGATGGCGCAAACCGCCGAAGACTGCGCGCTGCTGCTGAACGCGATGGCCGGCTTCGATGAGCGCGATTCGACTTCGCTGACGCCTGAAATGGGCGGCATCGACGAAGACTACACGCGCGAACTGGGCCAGCCCCTGACGGGCCTGCGCATCGGCGTGCCGAAGGAGTACTTCGGCGAAGGCCTGTCCGCCGATGTCGAGCAAGCCGTGCGCGCCGCGCTGGCCAAGTACGTCGAGATGGGCGCGACCTTGGTGGACATTTCGCTGCCGAACACCGCGCTGTCGATCCCGGCCTACTACATGATCGCGCCGGCCGAAGCCTCGTCCAACCTGTCGCGCTTCGATGGCGTGCGCTACGGCCACCGCGCCGCGGAATACAAGGACCTGTCGGACATGTACCGCAAGACCCGCGCCGAAGGCTTCGGCGCCGAGGTCAAGCGCCGCATCATGGTTGGCACCTATGTGCTGTGCCACGGCTACTACGACGCCTACTACCTGAAGGCGCAAAAGATCCGCCGCCTGATCGCGCAGGATTTCGAAGCGGTGCTGAACGGCCCGAACGCCGTCTGCGACGTCATCATGGGACCGGTCGCGCCGACCGTGGCCTGGGACCTGGGCGACAAGTCCGACGACCCGGTCGCCGCCTACCTGGCCGACATCTACACGCTGTCGACCAGCCTGGCCGGCCTGCCCGGCATGTCGATCCCGGTCGGCTTCGGCAACAAGAATCGTCCGGTGGGCCTGCAGATCATCGGCAAGCACTTTGGTGAAGCCAAGCTGCTCAACGTCGCCCACCAGTACCAGCTGGCGACCGACTGGCACACCCGCGCTCCGGCCGGCATCTAACCCACAGAACAAATAGCGAGAATCATATGGAATGGGAAGTCGTCATCGGTCTTGAGAACCACGTGCAGCTCACGACCGAATCTAAAATTTTCAGCGGATCACCGATCAAGTTCGGCGCCGAACCGAACACCCAGGCCAGCCCTGTGGACCTGGCGCTGCCAGGCGTGCTGCCGGTGATGAACAAGCAGGCGGTGGACCGCGCGATCCGCTTCGGCCTGGCCGTGGGCGCGAAGATAGCGCCGGCCTCCATCTTCGCCCGCAAGAACTACTTCTATCCGGACCTGCCCAAGGGCTACCAGATCAGCCAGTTCGAAGACCCGGTGGTCATCGGCGGCTCGCTGACGTTCGGCTTCGAGAAGGATGGCGAATTCGTCACCAAGACCGTCAACCTGACGCGCGCCCACCTGGAAGAAGACGCCGGCAAATCGCTGCACGAAGACTATGCCGGCATGAGCGGCATCGACTTGAACCGCGCCGGCACGCCGCTGCTGGAGATCGTCTCCGAGCCGGAAATCCGCAGCGCCGCCGAAGCGGTGGCCTACGCCAAGGCGCTGCACTCGCTAGTGATGTGGCTGGGCGTCTGCGACGGCAACATGCAGGAAGGCTCGTTCCGCTGCGACGTCAACGTCTCCGTGCGGCCGAAGGGCCAGAAGGAATTCGGCACCCGCTGCGAGATCAAGAACCTGAACTCGTTCCGCTTCATCGAGGAAGCCGTGCACGTCGAAGTGCGCCGCCAGATCGAACTGATCGAAGACGGCGGCAAGGTGGTGCAGGCCACCCGCCTGTACGATCCGGACCGCAAGGAAACGCGCGAAATGCGCAGCAAGGAAGACGCGCAGGACTACCGCTACTTCCCCGACCCGGACCTGCCGCCGCTGGTCATTTCCGACGAGTGGATCGCGAAGGTCAAAGCCTCGATGCCGGAACTGCCGGCCGCGATGCGCGCACGCTTCGTCAGCGAATACGCGCTGCCGGAATATGACTCGCTGGTGCTGACCGCGTCGAAGGCGATGGCGACCTACTTCGTCGCCGTGGTGGAAAAGGCCGGCAAGGAAAACGCCAAGGCCGCCGCCAACTGGCTGATGGGCGACGTCTCGTCGACCTTGAACCGCGAAGGCGTCGATCTGGATCAGTCGCCGGTATCGGCGGCCCAGCTGGCGGCGCTGCTGAAGCGCATCGCCGACGGCACGATTTCCAACAAGGCGGCGAAAGAAGTCTTCGCCGGCATGTGGGAAGCCAAGTCGAGCGACGAGAACCTGGTGGACACCATCATCGAAGCCAAGGGCCTGAAGCAGATCTCCGACACCGGCGCGCTGGAAGCGATCGTCAACGACGTCATCGCCGCCAACGAGAAATCGGTGGAGCAGTACCGCGCGGGCAAGGAGGCGGCGCTCAACTCGCTGATCGGCCAGGCGATGAAGGCCTCGCGCGGCAAGGCCAACCCGGCGCAGCTGACCGAGCTGCTGAAGGCCAAGCTGGCCGGCTAAGAAAAAAAGGACGCTACGGCGTCCTTTTTTTTCGACGAACCAAACATCTCCCTGACGCCAATGAACCGATATCTCTATGCAACAGCTTCTTGATGTATTGGCCCCTGAATACGGTTCCAGATAGGGGTATGGGCATCACCGAAAACGATACTCTTGATGCCGCCAGAAAGCGGGATATCGATATCGAATGCGCCGCTCAAGCCGGGCCGGGTCAACACCATCACCACCTTTACCTGCATTACGCTTTCGGCTCTATGCAGGTCCACCCGTTCGACCACCATGGCGCTATGAAATAGCAGTCCCTTGATGCTGCAGAATGCACTCCCGTCCTTTTCAATTTGCCCCAGCAAGTACGGCCGGAGTGCTGGCAGGTCCTATCCGATGAGTCAGCCATTCTCCCGTTGCGCAATACCATGCGTCCGCAGCAAAGGCTGAACACGGACGATGAAATGACCAAGCCTGCCGCCCCAGCCTCTTGTACTGGGCGATCTTTTCAAACAAGCGGATTTCCTGTTCGCTCGAGAGATAAGCGACTCTGCATGCAATGGCATCACGCCCAAGCTCCAGATTCTCGAACAGGCCGTTGCCACTGCCGGTGGGAGCATTTCCCCAAGTCCCATATGTGACAGGCATGCCGTCAACTGGACAATACTCTATCCAGCTATGTCCAAGAAATTGGTCAGCGCCTGTATTCGAAAAAATTTTCAGTATCCCAGTCATACTAACAATTTACGTGGCCTGGTCTGCCGGACTTTAAGCGCCATCAATGGGAGTTTTGAGGCCGTGACAAAGCGCGTGTTTTTGTCGCCGGCAAAACTGCTATGCTGCTGGTCCGGCCACCACATGAGACAACACCGCAATGACCGACACGAGAATACGCCTGGCAGTTCCCGAGGATGCAGCCGCCATCGCCGCGATGGCGGTGGCGCTGACGGAGGAAATATCCGGGCGCCTGGGCGTGAAGACCTTTAACCTGGAACCGCAGAAGACCGCCAGCTTGTGCCATATGCTGCTGCGCGAGGAAAAATACCTCGCGCTGGTGGCGATCGCGGAAGACCAGGCGATCGGCTTTGTCGGCATCTCCGAAGGCCGCGCCTTGTACGCCGAGGGCGCGCTGGCGACGATGCAGGAATTCTATGTCGCCCCGCCGTTCCGTGCCAACGGCGTCGGCACCCTGCTGCTCAACGCGGCCGCCGAGCTGGCGCGCAAGCGCCGCTGGAACCGGCTGGAAGTCTGCACGCCGCCGCTGCCGGAGTTCGACCGCAGCTTGACTTTCTACGAACGCCACGGCTTCGAGATCACCGGTGGCCGCAAACTCAAACGCCTGTTCACATCCACCGAGTAGATCGTAGCGGACCTCAACGACGCGCTCCAGTCGCTGCAGTAATATTCTCTACTCCAGCAGCGCCGCGATGGCCAGCGGCGTGCTGCTGGTGACGACCTGCCCGCCATCGGGCTGCATGCTGAATCGATAGGCGAAGATACGGAAGCCGATCACGACGTCGCCTCTGAACGCCGGCCCCTCTTTGGCCGCCAGCGCCACCGCCGCCCCATCTGCGCCCTGGTATCGAACCGTCGCCGCATCGTTCCTCGGATACGAAAACTGCACCCCGGCGCAGCTCTTGCCTGCCGCCTCGCCCGAGTAGCGCAGATACGCCAGCAACTGGTCGCAGGCGGTGTGCAAATCCGCCACGGCATAGACGCCGTCCGGCCGCGTCACGATCGACACCCAAGCGCCGGACTTCAATTGGCCCGCCTTGCGGTTCAGCGTCAGCTCCGCGTTGTCGTCATAGGCGGCCTTGGAGAACGGGAACACGGCACGGCCCAAGGCATCCAGCGTCAAGGCCGTTTGCGTGCTCCTGCCCTTGAGCGTCAGCCGCAATCCCTCCATGGGCACGCTCTTGTCGCGCGGACGAATGCGGAAGTGGTTCTGCAGGAACTGCTTGGGCTTGCCGTACTTCTCAAACCAGATCATCTGCCGGTACGCCGTGCGGTAGTCGATCCAGTCCGACTCCTCCTGTGCGCAGGCGAGCGACGGCAGCAAGGCAAGGCTGAGCAGGAGGAGCCTGAGCATATGGCGCTTAAAACCGGTACGCCAGTCCGCTGGACCAGGTGATGAAGTTGCGGCGCTCGACGATGGGACTTCCGGCAGGCGTCGTGCCCAGGCGCGTGCCCGTCACGGAGCTGTTGATCAGCCACTTGCTGCTCAACTCCCAGTTCCAGTTGACGCCCGCGCTCATCGCCATCACGCCTCCGGAGGGCCGATAATCGCGCACGCCGCCGCTGGCGGTGCTCACTTCATACAGTTCGCGCGCCACCGGGTCGCTGGCCAACGACACCCCGGCCGACAGCGACACCGTATGATGTGGCGCCAGCGACGACCAGCTCTTCTGCATGCCAAGCTGCCCCTTGAAGCCGTGCGCACTGGTGTCGTAGACCGCACTGAAAAGGATGCGCGCGTTATCGCCCAGGTAGTAGTTGTAAAAGCCGCCCACGTCCGGCGATCCCTTGACCGGATGCGTGCCGCGCAGGCGGCGGCTTTCGCCCGGATCGCGCGAATTACTGTCGACCAGCAGAGGACCATATTCGACGCCGGCGGTTTCCGACAGATGCAAGCCCGCCACGCCGGTGGCCGACACGAAGATGCCATTGCTCCACTGGACCTGCAGCAGCGGCCGCAGCGACACCGGCCGGTCCTCGCCTGCAGCCACCGCGGTCCGCGTGGCGACGCCTATCCCCACATACATGTCCCGGCTCCCGTCGGGCATCATCAGCCCGGCGGTGTTCTCGGCCAGCGCCGGTCCGCATGCGGCCAGCAGGAAAAATAACGGGGATAGCTTGTTCATGTATTCCTTAAAAGCCGAAGCGCAGGCCCAGCGCGAATCGATCCATCGTCGAGGTCAAGCCTTCGTGTTTCAGTTTGTCCGTATGTTCCAGTTCCAGCTGCACCGCAACGTCCTTGCCCACCAGGTAGGATGCCCCCACGCTCAGGTAGGCGCCGGTCTTGCGCGTCGTGGTGCCGGCCGGCGCATCCTTGCCGCTGATGTCCAGCACCATGCGCCCCTGCGCCACGCCGACCTTGGCGAACAGCGACCAGTCCTCGTTCAGCTGCCAGGTTCCCCTGGCAGCCAGGTAGGCGGCGCTGTTGCGGGCCTTCAGCTGGTAGCCGGGAGCGAGATCGAAGCTGGTCGAACCGATGCTGCCGCGATAGCCGCCCTCCAGCGCCCAATTCTGCGACAACACATAGCCTGCAAACAGCCCGGCCGGCGTGGCCTTGCTGCCGGCGCCGCGTTCCGTGGTGGCGCCGTTGTCGGTGAACTTGGTATGGCCGTTCGCCGACGGACTCAGATTGGCGCCGATGTAAAAGTCTTCGGCCTGCGCCAGCGGGGTTGCGAAGAGAATGGCGATAGCAGTGCACAAAAATTTGTTCATGTTCAGATTCCGGGTTGAAGTAGGAGCCTCCAATGTAAAGAGCCCCGCCTTCGAAATCCGCCTCGATCTGTCGCTGAATTGTCCTCAATTTGTAGGCGTCATTTGTATAAAAAGTGTACGAATCTGTACCGGATTGTCGAAATTGCCACTTCCACGCCGCAGTCCACTACAATACCGCTCAAATTGGAGGCCCGATGCAGCGTGTGATGCTGGTGGAAGACGATGCGCGGCTCGCCGCGCTGGTCAAGGAATACCTGGACGAATTCGACTACGAGGTCGACGTGGTGACTCGCGGCGACCTCGCGCTGGACCGCTTCCGCGCCACCCGGCCGGACATGGTGATCCTCGACCTGACGCTGCCCGGCGTCGACGGCCTGGTGGTGTGCCGCCAGCTGCGCCAGCTCAGCGCCGTGCCCATCCTGATCCTGACGGCGCGCGAAGACAGCTTCGACGAAGTCTCCGGCCTCGAACAGGGCGCGGACGACTACGTCAACAAACCGATCCAGCCACGCGTGCTGCTGGCCCGCCTGCGCGCGCTGCAACGGCGCGGCGCGGCTGCGGCAGGCAGCGACATCGTCATCGGCCAGTTGCGCATCTCGCGCGAGAACCGCGCCGTCTTCTGGCGCGGGCAGGAGGTGGCGATGAACAGCACGGAATTCAAACTGTTCCTGATCCTGGCCGACGCCTCGGGCAAGGTCATGTCGCGCAACGATATCCTGGTGCGGATGCGCGGCATCGAATTCGACGGCCTCGATCGCAGCATCGACAACTGCATCTCGCGCCTGCGCCGCAAATTCAACGACGGTGGCCCGGAGCGCATCAAGACCGTATGGGGCGAAGGCTACCTGTTCAGTCCTTCGGCCTGGGAATGAACCGGCTTTTCCGGCATTTCGCGGTACTGGTGCTGCTGGCCATCACGCTGGCCAGCGGCGTCATTTACTTCACCTTCAGCCGCTTGTTCGGCGATCCGCTGGAGCAGATCGCGCGCCGCCAGTCCGCCGGCCAGATCTTCCTGCTGGAGCAGTACATCGACAAGGCGACCGCCGACGAATGGCTGCCGCGCCTGAACAAGGTGCGTGAAGTGTCCGAGGCCACGCTGGAGCTGCAGCCCTTGCAGGCCACGCTGTCCGCGCTGCCTGCCGACAAACGCGCCCCGCTGCTGCAGGGCGCGGTGGTGATGGACGTCGGCGGCAAGGCGTTCTACCGCCGGGTCGACACCAACGGCGCGCGCTACATCGGCAGCGACGGCGATGTGATCCACGCGCAGAATCTGCCCATTGATATCGGCCAGGCGCTGGGCATGGAGGCGATACGCTTCGGCGTGATCGCGCTGTTCCTGCTGGTGCCGATAGGATGGTGGACGCGCGCGCATGGACGCGGCCTGGCGGCGCTGTCGCGCGTGGCCGATGATTTCGGCCAGGGCAACCTGGCGGCGCGGGCGCAGGTCAGGCCGGCATCGAGCATCGCACCGCTGGCGGGCCGCATCAACGAAATGGCCGAGCGCATAGGCTTGCTGCTGGAGGCGCGCAAGCATCTGCTGCATTCGGTATCGCACGAGCTACGCACGCCGATAGCGCGACTGGAGTTCGGCATGGAGCTGCTGCGCGACCGGCACGCGATCGACAACCCGGATATGCGGCGCCGCATCGACGCGATGGGCGCGGATATCGACGAGCTCAAGTCGCTGGTCAACGAGCTGCTCGGCCTGACGCAGCTCGATCATGCGCAGGCGATGCCGCGCCAGCCGTTCGCGCTGGCGCCGCTGCTGCAAGCCTGCATGCCGGCGCCGGAATCCGCTGCGCAATTCAGCGCCAGCATCCCCGGCGACCTGGGCGAGCTGCATGGCGACGCCCGGCTGCTGGCGCGCGCCATCAACAACCTGCTTGGCAACGCCGCCAAGTACGCCGTTTGCAGTATCGCCCTATCCGCCGCCCGCGATGAAGAGCGTATCCACATCAGCATCGAAGACGACGGCCCCGGCGTCCCTGCCGCTGAGCGCGAGCGCGTGTTCGAGCCCTTCTACCGCCTGGCCCGCGAACAGGATCATGCCGCCGCCGGCCATGGCCTGGGCCTGGCGATCGCCGCCAGGGCCATCGCGCTGCACGGCGGCTCCATCGCCATCGACGACTCGCCACTGGGCGGCGCCCGCTTCACCATCACAATCTAGACATAGATGTCTACATTGCACAACGCCTTACAGCAGGCTTGAAAATTAAAGTATACATTTTTGTCTAGACAGACTAATCTACAAATACTTTAGCAAGCCGACAAGAGAACGCCATGACCATTCCGAAACCGACCGCCGCCGAACTCGATCTGCTGCAAGCCCTGTGGCCGCTCGGCTCGGCCACCGCCAAGCAGGTGCACGAAGCCATGCTGGAAGAGAAGCCGGACCTGGCCTACGGCACCGTGCTGCGGCTGATGCAGATCATGCACACCAAGGGCATCCTGATCCGCGACGAGAGCCAGCGCTCGCACATCTATGCGCCGGCGCAGGCGCAGGACGCGCTGCAGACCAACCTGCTGAAGGACCTGATGCAGAAGGCCTTCGCCGGATCGGCCAAGGCGCTGGTGCTGGCGGCGCTGCGCTCGGGCATCTCCAAAAAGGAGCGCGAGGAGATCGAGAAGATACTCAAGGAAGAAAAGAAATGAGCGCCTTCATCTTCGCCCTCGGGCTGACGCTGGTGCACTTCCTGTGGCAAGGCTTGCTGCTGGGCTGCGCCACCGCCGTCGCGCTGACGCTGCTGCGTAACAGCCGCGCCGAATACCGCTACCTGGCCGCCTGCTCGGCGCTGCTGGCCTGCCTGTGCTGGCCGGCCATCGAACTGTATCGGCGCCTGAACGGCGACGCCGCCGGCGGCATCATCGATATCAACGTGATCCATCTCGCCGCGCAAACCATCGTCGGCGACGGCACGCCGTTCGACCTGCGCGACTCGGTGCGTGACATCGTCAGCCTGTGGGCGCTGTGCGCCGCCGTGCTGGCGCTGCGCATGATCCTCGGCCTGCTGTGGATAAACCGCGCCGCGGAGCAATGCGACTGCCGGCACCGCGACCAGCAACTGCGCTGGGAAGCCAGCCTGCGGCGCCTGGCCGCGCGCTTCGGCGTGACACGCGCCGTACGGCTGCGCGTCGTCGACAGCATCGCCAGCCCGATCACCGCCGGCTGGTGGCGCCCGGTGGTGCTGCTGCCGGCGGCTCTGGTGGCCGGCATGCCGCCCGATTTGCTGGAGGCGCTGCTGGCGCACGAAATGGCGCACATCCAGCGCCACGATTACCTGGTCAACCTGCTGCAGAACGTGATCGAAACGCTGCTGTTCTACCACCCGGCCGTCTGGTGGATCTCGAACCGCATCCGCATCGAACGCGAACTGATTGCAGACGATTTCGCAGCAAGGCAGCTCGGCGAACCGCGGCGTCTGGCGCTTGCACTCTCAGAACTGGAGCGACTCCAGTTCTCCACTCACCACCTGGCCCAAGCGGCCAATGGAGGAAATTTGATGGACCGTATTCAACGACTGTGCCGCCCTGCCCCGCAGGCCCTGAACTGGAAGGCCGCGATTCCGATGCTGGGATTGGCGCTGGCCTGCATGTCGATCTACGCCGAGGCCACGGCCGCCGACAAGGCCTCGGCGAAGAGGGTGCAAGCCATGGCCGACTTCGAGCACTGCGCCAAGCCGACCTGGCCTGAAGGGGCGATCGCCAGGCAGGAAGCCGGTACCGTGACGCTGGGCTTCCTGGTCGGCGCCGACGGCACGCTGAAAGACTCGAAGGTCAAAAAATCCAGCGGCCACGCCGATCTGGACGAGGCGGCGCGCAGCGGCATCTTCAAATGCAAATTCAAGCCGGCCACTCAGGCCGGCAAGCCGGTCCAGTCATGGATGCAGATGCAGTACGTCTGGGTGCTGGAGTAAGCAGGAAAGGCGCCCGGCCGGCGGCGCATGTCACGCCGGGCGCAACGCCATCCAGTCCAGGATGTCGGCAAAGATCTGCTCGCGATTGAGCTCGTTGAAATTCTCGTGATAGTTTTGCGGATGCCGCTGATACGTCAGCAGCGCCGCCGGCACCGACTTCAGCATCGCCTGCGCCGCGTCGGCGTCGGCCAGCTTGTCGTCGCCGGCAACCACGGCGAACAGCCGATGCTTCCAGGCCGGCATACGCGCCGCCAGTCCCTGCTGGGCCGCCGTCAGCGCGTTGCCGAAGCGGACCGTGATTTCGGTGGCGCGGATGCCGTCGCGTTCATCGTCATGATGGCGGGCGGTGATGGCGCTGTCGTGCGTCAGCATATCGGTCAGCGGCGCCAGCGGCACCTTCATGCGCGGCGCCAGAGCGCCCAGCACGCCGGCCAGCGCCAGCAGCACCGGCGACACCTTGATCGCGTTGACGTAGTACGGCGACGACAGGATGAAGCCCTTGATGGCGGCGTCGCCGGCAAAGTGCCCCAGGCCCAGGTGGGTGGCGATCAGCGCGCCCATCGAATGGCCCATGACATAGATCGGGACGCCGGGATACTGCTGCTTGACCCAAGCCAGGAAAGCCACGCTGTCGTCGAGGAAGACGTGGAAGCCGGGGACGTCGACCCGGCGCGCGTCCTGGTGGCCGCACAGGTCGTAGGCCACGGTGGCGATGCCGTGGCGGCGGAAATACAGCGCCGGCGTGACGTAGTCGCCCGCATGCGCCATGCCGCCGTGGATCGCCAGGATCACCGCGCGCGGGGCTGCGCCCTGCGGTTCCCAGATGTGGACGCGGCGCTCGGCCTGTGGGCCGGCGCGGAAGCTGGCCAGACGGTCTTCGGAAAAGCGCATCAGGCGGTGATGCTGAGCGTGATGCCCATGCCGGTCAGCAGCGTCAGGTCGGCCAGCGTGAAGTCCAGGCTGGGCGTGGCCTCGCCGCGCTCGGTGGTGAACGAGATGCGCAGCTCGGCGGCCACGTCGGAACGCTCGAAATGGATGCCGCGCGCCTGGCATTCGGCCAGGTAGTGACGGATCTGCTTGAGCAGCGCATCCGGATCCATGTCGGTGCCGACGGCCACGTAAAAGCCGGAATCGATGCGCACGCGCCCGTCCGGCTTCACGTCGCCCTTTTTCCAATCGCTGTCCGGCTCGGTCGGCAGACCGTCGCGTATATCGTCCAGTCCCTCGTCGTCGCCGTGCACCTTCAGTGTTGCGATGTTCATGGATTAGCCTTTTTTGTCTCCGGGTACCTCAAAGAAGGTTACACCATAGAAATATCAAAGTCTAGCAATATAGCTTTTTATGCAATGCCGTAGCGGGTGCGATACGCGGCCACCGCGTCCTTGTACTGTAGCAGCTGCGGATCGGCGCCGGCGCCGTTCAGATAGCTGAACAGGTCGTCCAGGTTGCCGATCGAAATCACCGGAATGTTGTAGGTCTTGGCCACTTCCTGCACCGCCGAACTGGGCGACAGCGCGCCGTCCTTGCCGGAGCGTTCCATGCGGTCCAGCGCGATCAGCACGGCGCACGGTTCGGCGCCCGCGGCGCGTATCATATCCACCGATTCGCGCACCGAGGTGCCGGCCGAGATCACGTCGTCGATGATGACCACCTTGCCCTGCAGCTTGGCGCCGACGATGGTGCCGCCTTCGCCGTGGTCCTTGGCTTCCTTGCGGTTGAAGGCGAACGAGGTGTTGCGGCCCTTGCCGGCCAGCGCCACTGCCGTGGCCGACGCCAGCGTGATGCCCTTGTAAGCCGGGCCGAACAGCATGTCGAACTCGACGCCGGAATCGAGCAGCGTTTGCGCGTAAAACTGCGCCAGCTGCGCCAGCGTGGCGCCGTCATGGAACAAGCCGGCGTTGAAGAAGTACGGCGACTGGCGGCCGGCCTTGGTGGTGAACTCGCCGAAGCGCAAGACACCGGTCTGGACCGAAAACGCGATAAATTCCTGGCGCAGGTTATTCACTGAATTAGTCATGTTGGCTCATTTCTTTAAAGTGCCGGTATTTTAACGCTACACTAACGCATTCCAAAATTTACGCCGCTCCCTTATGCCAAAAATCATCTCCGCCAACCTGAACGGCATCCGCTCCGCCTCGACCAAGGGCTTTTTCAAATGGATGGCCACGCAGGACGCCGATTTCGTCTGCGTCCAGGAATTGAAGGCGCAAGCGCCGGACATGACGCCGGAATTCCTCAACCCGGGCGGCTACCACGGCCACTTCCACTATGCCGAGAAAAAAGGCTATTCCGGCACCGGCGTCTATAGCAAGATCGAACCGGACCGCGTGGTCATCGGCTTCGGCGCGCCGGAGTTCGACGCCGAGGGCCGCTATGTGCGTTGCGATTTCGGCAACCTGACGGTGATCTCGGTGTACTGCCCGTCCGGTTCGTCCGGCCCGGAGCGCCAGGAAGCCAAGTTCCGCTTCATGGACCTGTTCCTGCCGCACCTGCAGCAGCTGCACGCCGAGGGCCGCGAAGTGGTCATCTGCGGCGACTGGAACATCGCCCACAAGGAAATCGACCTGAAGAACTGGAAGGGCAACAAGAAGAATTCCGGCTTCCTGCCCGAGGAACGCGAGTGGATGACCCGCGTCTTCGACGAAGTCGGCTTTGTCGACGTGCACCGCGGCCTCGACCCGCGCGAAGAGCAGTATACCTGGTGGAGCAACCGCGGCCAGGCCTATGCCAAGAACGTGGGCTGGCGCATCGATTACCACGTCGCCACCCCGGGCATCGCCGCCAAGGCCACCAGCGTGGCCATCTACAAGGACGAAAAATTCTCCGATCACGCGCCGCTGACCATCATCTACGGCTGATTTGTTGTAGGCAAACAAAAAAACTGCGGCGATAGGAATTTCCTAAAGGTAAATAGGCATGTTTCCTTGTTATCATACAGGTTGCGCCTATTTACCAAAGAAATGCCATGCCCTCTTCCCCTACGCCGACCCTGCTTTCCGTCACCGCCACCGGTAACAACACGATCACCTTGCATTTCAGCGAGGCGATGGCGGCCGGCGAAGGCAATCTCATCATCAGCGGCGGCCACAGCCAGACGTACATGACCAAGGATGGGCTGGCCACCCGCATCGTCGGCGCCCACGATACGCGGCCGGTGTCGGCCAGCGACAGCCAGGTCAACTACAGCGGCACCGACGTGGTCATCACCTTGACCACGCCACTGGAAGCCGGCCTGACCTACAGCGTCACGATGGGGAATAACGTGCTGCGCACGGTAGCCAGCGACATCGGCTTCCACAGCATCAGTTCCACCAGCCAGTTCTTCTTCACCACCACCGCCACGGCGCACAGCGCGCCGAGCGCGACGGTGGATGCGGCGATGCATTTCATCGACAGCGGCGCCAGCAGCACCGATTTCGTCACCAGTTGGGACGCGCAGGTCGTCACCGGCACCTATACCGGCACGCTGGGCACCAACGATTTCGTCCAGGTTTCGCTGGACAACGGCGCCAGCTGGCACAAGGCCAGCGCCAGCGGCAACACCTGGAGCTACAGCGGCAGCATCGACACCGCCAACCTCGGCAGCGGCCAGGATTCGACCTTCACCAGCAAGATTCTGGCGCGCGTCGGCAATACCTACACGCTCAACAGCGGCACCGTCAGCCAGACATATACCTACGACCACCAGGTGCCGAGCGCGCCGTCGAGCAGCTTTGCGCTGTCGAACGACAGCGGCACCAGCAGCAGCGACTACATTACCAACGTCGCCAGCCAGACCATTTCCGGCACCATTGCCGGCCTGTCGGGCAGCGGACTGGCCGTTCAGATTTCGATGAGCAACGGCGATACCTGGGACAACGCCACCGTCAGCGGCAATAACTGGAACGCCGCCGTGACGCTGAACCAGATCGGCAAGGTGCTGGTGCGCGTGGTCGACCTGGCCGGCAACGCGTCGTCGTCAGTCTCGAAGGTATACGACTACGACACCGGCGTGTCGCTGAGCGGCCACGCGCTGACGCTGCTCAGCGACTTCGACACCGGCACCCTCCATAACGACCACATCACCAGATCCTTCTCCTATGTCACGCTGGCGGTCGACGGCATGACCGGCCTGAACATCGGCGACCGGATCGAGCTGATCGACACCAGCCACGGCTCGGCCGTGGTCGGTCATTACACGATACAGAGCACCGACCTGGATGGTTATGGGGTGCTGGGGACCACCACCGGCAAAATGCACCACCCCGGCAGCGACATCTCATTCCAGAACATCACGCTGGAGAGCCTGGCCGACGGCGCTTACGTGCTGGCCGCGCGCGTAACGGATGTGGCTGGCAACGTCAGCACGGCGCTCAGCGACACGCTGAGCTTGACCATCGACAACACCGCGCCAACGCTGACCAGCAGCACGCCAGCCGAAAGCGCCGGGTCGGTGACGGTAGTAGCCCACAATACCCTGAGCTTTACGTTTAATGAAGACATCTACGTCGCCGACGGCACGGTCGTCACCATTACCGACGACGACGATCCGAACAGCTTCCAACAGGTGACGCTGTCGAACAGCGACATCAGCGGCAATACGCTGAGCTTCACGCTGAACTATGCGCTCACCGCCGGCACCCACTACACGGTGCAGGGTGCGACGATCACCGACGCCGCCGGCAACGCCGGCATCACCGGCGACACGGTGATGCTGCACTTCACCACGGCCGGCAGCTACCCGGCGCCGGCGACGCCGGCGCTCTCCATCGCCGATACCGCGCCCGCATCGGACACCAATTCGTCCTCCACGTTCCATACCGACCATATCACCAAGGCCGTCACGGTGCAGGTCGCGGAGCTGAACGAAACGGGCACATGGTATTACCGGCTGCACCCGACGGACGCATGGACGGAGGGCTCCGGCAGCAGCTTCGTGCTCGATGAAGGCACTTATGCCGCCAACCAGATCGAGGTCAAGCAGACGGTTCATGGCGTCGACAGCGCCGTCACCAGCAACAGCGATCCTGTTACCGTGGATACCCATGCCGCCGGCGCCGACGTGACCGGCTCCACCTCCTTCTCCTCCGGAGATAACACGATCGGCGGCAACCTCACCCACAGCACCGACTTGCCCAACGAAATTGTGGAGGTGACCCTGGACCACGGCGCGACCTGGCTGCAAGCGACGACCAGCGCCGGCTCGACAGGCAACGCCTCGTGGACACTGAGCGGCATCTCGGCCCAGTTGACAGACAACTTCGGTGTGCGCGTGTCCGACCAGGCCGGCAACATTACTGAATTTGCGGACCGGGCGGGCACCTATGTGACCTACTATCTGAGCGATGGCGCGGTCATCACCTACAACCATGCCGGCGATGATCACGTCACCGTGGTAAGCAATGGCTCCAACAGCACCATTACACTCGGCAATCATTCACTGGTTTACACCGGGAACTATGGCAATGTGACCATGGGCGACGATGCGTTCGTCTCGGGCCTGGACAACCTTACCGTCACCACCGGCAACGGCAACAACACCGTGTATGCCCACGCATCAGCCAACATCACCACCGGCAGCGGTTCGGACATGATAGGCCTCACCGCAGCCGACAACGCCACGGTGCATGCCGGTGCCGGAGACGATACGTTGTTTTTGCTGGCCAACGCCAGCTTGAACCTGGATAGCTTGACCGGCATTACCGGCGTCGAAAACATCAGCTTCGTCGGCACCGGTCCCAACGATCTGACCATCGCCAGCACCGCCGGCGTGCAGCACTTCGTGACTGGCAGTACGCTGACCATCACCAATAACAACAACGCCACCGGTACAACCGTGCATTTGAATGATCTGGTGTGGGCTGATGCTGGAACTCAATCGGGATACCACGCCTACCACGACCTCGGCAATACAATGGTGATCCTGGTCGCCACCACCATCGCGGTGGACTTGAACCACACCCTCTGACCGCTTACAGGCTGCGGCGGCTGCTGAATTCGCGGCGTTCGCCGCTGAGGGGGTCGGTGAAGGCGATGCGGCGCGCCAGCAGCTTGAGCGGCTGCGACACGTCGTCTTGCTTGCACGGCAGCGCCACCGGATAGAATGCATCGTTGACGATGGGGATGCCCAGCGACGCCAGGTGCAGCCGCAGCTGGTGCTTGCGGCCGGTGTGCGGCTGCAGCCGGTACAAGGTGCAGTCGGCGCGGTGCTCGATGACGTCGATCAGGGTTTCGGAATTGGGCTCGCCCGGCTCTTCCTTCATGATGAAGAACTTGTCGCCATCGACCATGCGGCTGCGGTAGGTGAATGGAAAGTCGCGGCCGTGCAGGCGCGGCGCCAGCGCCTCGTACTCCTTCTCGATCACGCGCTTCTGGAACATCGACTGATAGGCGCCGCGGCTGTCCTGGCGGCGTGAAAAGATCACCACGCCGGCCGTCTCGCGGTCCAGCCGGTGGATGGGCGTCAGCTCTTCCTCGCCCAGCTTTTTCTTCAGCCGCACCAGCAGCGTCTCGTGCAGGAAGCGGCCGGTAGGTATCATCGGCAGGAAGTGCGGTTTGTCGACCACCACCAGATGCTCGTCCATGAACAGCACCTCCTCCTCGAACGGGATCGGCGTCTCCGCATCGAGCTCGCGGTAGTAGAAGATGCGCATGCCGCGCTTGTAGGCGCTGTGCGGCGCCAGCGGATTGCCGTCGCCATCCACCACGTCGCTGCGGGCCATGCGCTCGCGCCACGACGCTTCCGTCACATCGGGATAGTAAGCGACCAGGAAGGTCAACAGGTCCGGCCACTGCCCTTCCGGCAGCCACAGGTAGCTGGGCGCGACACCGTCGCGCATGGGCAGCGGCGCCTTGGCCATTATGAGCGCGGCAGCGCCAGCGAGTGGTACGGCGGCAGATTGTTCGGATCCAGTCCCTTGACGCGGGCAAACACCGGCAGCACCAGATGCATGTTCGCGTTCATGTCGTCGATGCGCTTGCTGCCGCTGGGGTGGGTCGACAGGAAGGGCAGCGGCTGGCTCTTGTTCACCGCGCTCATCTTCTGCCACAGCGCCACGCCGGCGCGCGGATCGAAGCCGGCCCGCGCCGCCAGGTCCAGGCCGACCAGGTCGGCCTCGCTTTCGTCGCTGCGCGAATAGCTCAGCGCGGCGGTCTTGGCGGCGCCGCCGGCCACTGCGTCGCCCAGGCGCGGATCGACGCCGAAATAGGCCGAGCCCAGCGCGCCGACAATGCGCGCGCCGATCGACGTGAGGGCGTTCTTGCCGGCCTGCTCGCGCGCGTGCTCGCGCAAGGCGTGGGCGATCTCGTGGCCCATGACCATCGCCACTTCGTCGTCGGTCAGATTGAGCTTGGTCAGGATGCCGTTGAAAAAGGCGATGCGGCCGCCCGGCATGCAGAAGGCGTTCACCGTCGGCGAGTTGAGCAGGTTGACTTCCCACTTCCAGTTGGCCGCGTCCGGATTCCAGCGCGCGGTGAACGGGATCAGCCGCTTGGCGATGGCGCGCAGGCGTATCAGTTGCGGATTGCGCTCGGTGGCGACGGCGTCCTTCTGGTGCGCCTGGGCCAGCATCTGGTCGTACTGCAGCTTGGACTGCTGGTCGAACTGGCGGGCGTCGCCGCCGATGCCGCGCAGGCGCGACATGCTGGTGACCGGGATGCCGTCGTTCTGCGCATGGACAGACAACCCGGGCACCGCGCCGGCCAGGCACGCCAGCGCCAGCAAGGCGCTCTTCAATTTAAGCTTTTTCATTTCCACTGTTCCATGGTGCGATTTTCGGCAGCATCATCATCGCAGGAAAAGCGAGGATGAAGCACACGATAAAGAACCAGAACCACCCGGTTTCGGCCACAATATAACCCACCGAGGAGTTGATGAATGTGCGCGGGACCGCCGCCAGGCTGGAAAACAATGCATATTGCGTGGCCGTGTAGCGCGGGTCGGTGGCGCGCGACATGAAGGCCACCAGCGCCGCCGCGCCCAGCCCCAGGCTGGCAAAGGCTTCGAAGCCGAACACGGCGCTCAGCAGCAGCGGATCCGGCCCGGTACTGGCCAGCCACGCGAAACCGAGGATGGCGATCGCCTGCAGCACGCCGAACACCCACAGCGCGCGGTTGATGCCCAGCTTGATCATCCAGATGCCGCCCACGGCGCCCCCCGCCAGCGCTGCCCACCAGCCGGTGGCGTTGGCGGCCAGGCCGATCTGCTTGGTGGTGAAGCCGATATCGAGGAAGAACTTGGTCGACAGCGCTGTGGCCATGCTGTCGCCGATTTTGTAGAGCAGCACGAAGCCGATGATCAGCAAGGCCTGGTTCCAGCCATCGCGCAGCACGAACTCGCGGAACGGCAGCACCACGGCCTCCTGCAGGTTCTTGGGCGGCGCGCCATACACGGCGGGTTCCTTCGACAGCAAGGTGCAGATGAAACCCGGCAGCATGAAGGCGGCGACGATCCAGAACACCGCCTGCCACGGCATGCTGTCCGCCAGTACCAGCCCCAGCGCGCTGGGGATCAGGCTGGCGGCCTTGTAGGCGTTGACGACGATGGCTGCGCCCAGGCCCTGCTCGTTCTCGACCAGGATCTCGCGGCGGTAGGCGTCGATCACCACGTCCTGGCTGGCCGACAGGAATGCGATCAGGAACACGAAGCCGGCGATCAGGCTCAGTTCGAGTTTCGGGTCCAGCATGCCGAGGCCGCCGATGACGAGGAACAGCGCCAGCTGCGTCAGCGCCATCCAGCCGCGCCGCCGGCCCAGCGGGCCGATGCTGTAGCGGTCCATGAACGGCGCCCACAGGAACTTGAAGGTGTAGGGGAAGGTCACCAGCGCGAACAGGCCCAGCGCCTTGACGTCCAGTCCGGACTTGGCCAGCCATGCCTGCATCAGGTAGATCAGCGTGTACAGCGGCAGCCCGGAGCTGAAGCCCAGGAACAGGATCGATATCGTGCGGCCGTTGACATAGGTGCGCCAGCCGCGCGCCGTGGCCTCCACGCCGGCCATCAGTGGTCCGCCTTTTTGCGCAGGCGGAACACGGCCAGGTCGCCGCGCAGGTTGGGCAGGAACGATACGCGGTGGCCTTCGGCCAGCGCCACGCATTCGATCACGTCCAGCCCGCATTCGACGGCCAGGTCGCGGAAGTCGGTGATGGTGGCGCAGCGCACGTTGGGCGTGTCGTACCATTCGTACGGCAGCGATTCCGACACCGGCATGCGGCCCTTCAGCAGGGCCACGCGGTGCGGCCAGTAGGCGAAGTTGGGGAAGGAGACGATGGCTTCCTTGCCGACGCGGACGATGTCGCGCAGCAGCGGCTCGACGTGCTTCATCATCTGCAGCGACGACAGGCACAGCACCGTGTCGAAGCTGTCGTCGCCGAAGATGGCCAGGCCTTTTTCCATGTCCTGCTGGATCACGCGCACGCCGCGCCTGGTGGAGTCCAGCACCTTGTCGTCGGCGATTTCGATGCCGTAGCCGCTGCACCGCTTGTCGCTCTGCAGGTAGTCCATCATCACGCCGTCGCCGCAGCCGACGTCCAGCACATGCGCATTCTCCGGCACCCAGTGGGCGATGAAGGCCAGGTCCGGCCGGGCGGTGCTTAATTCATTGAAGTTCATGCGACATCCTTTATTTCATTCCACACCTGGCCGTAGTAGGCGCGCACCATGTTCATGTAGCGCTCATCCTCCAGCAGGAAAGCGTCGTGGCCGTGCGGCGCGTCGATCTCGGCATAGGTCACCTGGCGGCGGTTGCTGATCAGCGCCTGCACGATCTCCTGGCTGCGCTCCGGCGAGAAGCGCCAGTCCGTCGTGAAGGAGGCCAGGAAGAACTTGGCCCTGGTGCCGGCCAGCGTCTTGGCCAGGTCGCCGCCGTGCTTGCGCGCCGGGTCGAAATAGTCGAGCGCCTTGGTGATCAGCAGGTAGGTGTTGGCGTCGAAGTATTCGCTGAACTTGTCGCCCTGGTAGCGCAGGTAGGATTCGATCTCGAAGTCCACGCCGAAGCCGAACTTGTAGTCGCCCGCCTCGGCCGCATCGCGCAGCTTGCGGCCGAATTTCTCGGCCATGTCGTCGTCGGACAGATAGGTGATGTGGCCGACCATGCGTGCCACGCGCAGGCCGTTTTTCGGCACCACGCCGTGCTCGTAGAAGTCGCCGCCGTGGTAATCCGGATCGGACAGGATGGCCTGGCGCGCGACGTCGTTGAAGGCGATGTTCTGCGCCGACAGCTTGGGCGTCGAGGCGATCACCACGCAGTGGCGCAAACGGTCGGGGTACATGATGGACCAGGCCAGCGCCTGCATGCCGCCCAGCGAACCGCCCATGACGGCGGCGAACTGGCTGATGCCCAGTTGATCGGCCAGGCGTGCCTGCGCCGCCACCCAGTCTTCCACCGTGACGACCGGGAAGGCCGCGCCGTAAGGCTTGCCGGTCGCCGGATTGACGTGCATCGGGCCGGTCGAGCCGAAGCACGAGCCGAGGTTGTTGACGCCGATGACGAAGAACTTGTCGGTGTCCAGCGGCTTGCCGGGACCGACCATATTGTCCCACCAGCCCAGGCTTTTCGGCTTGCCCTCATATTCTCCGGCCACGTGGTGCGAGGCGTTGAGCGCGTGGCACACCAGCACCGCGTTCGATTTGTCGGCGTTGAGCGTGCCGTAGGTCTCGTACATCAACATGTAGTTGTGCAGCGAAGCGCCGCTCTGCAGCGGCAGCGGCTGCGCAAAATGCATGGTTTGCGGGGTAACGTATCCTAAGGATGACATGTGGTTTATTGGTTTTTTAGGTCGGCCCCACGGGCCATCTATCAAGGCGGGACCGCGAGGATGGGTCCCACCGACTAGGAGGGTGCTACAAAATGCTCACAGCTAGGCATGGCGACGAAGACAGTACGCTAGTACGGCGAGGAGCCATAACGACGCTGTGGGCATTTTGTAGCACCCTCCGTTACATCAACTGCAATTGTTCGACCGCGTCTGCAATAACATTGGGTTCCATCGAGCGCATGATCTTGCGGGTTTGCGGCATGATGCGCGCAAGGTCGCTGTTCAGGATTTCCTGCTTGACCGACAGCAGCTGCGCCGGGTGCATCGAAAATTCGCGCAACCCCATGCCGAGCAGCAGGCGGGTGAGCTTGACATCGCCCGCCATTTCGCCGCACACAGCCACGTCGATGCCGGCTTTATGCCCGGCCGCAATCGTCATCGAGATCAATTGCAGCACAGCCGGATGCAGCGGATTGTAAAGGTGTGCGACCTCATAATCAACCCGGTCGATCGCCAGCGTGTACTGGATCAGATCGTTGGTGCCGATGGACAGGAAGTCCATCCGCTTGACGAACATCGGCAGCGCCAGCGCGGCGGCCGGAATCTCAATCATGGCGCCGACGTCGACGTTCTCGTCGAACTTGACGTTCTGCTCGCGCAGCTCGGCCTTGGCCTGGGCGATCATCGCCAGCGACTGGTCGATCTCGAAGGCGTGCGCCAGCATCGGGATCAGGATGCGCACCTTGCCGAACGCCGACGCGCGCAGGATGGCGCGCAGCTGCGTCAGGAAGATCTGCGGCTCGGCCAGGCAGTAGCGGATCGCCCGCAAGCCCAGCGCCGGATTGAGCGCCGTGTGCTCGCTCTGGTCGAGCGGCTTGTCGGCACCGATGTCGAGCGTGCGTATCGTCACCGGGCGGCCCTTCATCGCCACCACGGCCTTCTTGTACTGTTCGAACTGCTCGTCCTCGGACGGGATCTTGCTGTTGCGGCCCATGAACAGGAACTCGGAGCGGAACAGGCCGACGCCGTTGGCGCCCGCCTCCATCGCGGCCGGGCAATCGTCCGGCAGTTCGATGTTGGCCAGCAGCGTGATCTCGGTGCCGTCCTTGGTGATGGCCGGCGTCTTCTTCAGCTTTTGCAGCTTCTTGCGCGCGCGGGCGGCGGCGCCCTGGCGCTCGCGGTACTGCTCCAGCACCAGCGCGCTCGGATTGGCGATGACCACGCCGGCGTCGCCGTCGATGATCAGCCAGTCGTCCTGCTCGATCAGGGTCGAGGCGCCGGACATGCCGACGGCCGCCGGGATATCCAGGCTGCGCGCGACGATGGCCGTGTGCGAGTTCTGCCCGCCGACGTCGGTGACGAAACCGATGAAGGAACGGTCGCGGAACTGCAGCATGTCGGCCGGCGAGATGTCGTGGGCGACGATGATCATCTGCGCCTGGAATTCGTCCTCGCCGCCGGCGGCCGGCAGGATCTGCTCGGTGCCCATCAACACCTTCAGCACGCGCTCGGCGACCTGCTGGATGTCGGCCTTGCGCTCGCGCAGGTAGGGGTCCTCGATCTCGTCGAATTGCGCGGACAGCTCGTCGATCTGCGTCAGCAGCGCCCATTCGGCGTTGTAGTGGCGGGTGCGGATGATGTCGAGCGGCGCCTCCGAGATCATCGGGTCCGACAGGATCAGCGCGTGGACGTCGATGAAGGCGCCCAGTTCGGTCGGCGCGTCCTTCGGCAACTCGTTCCACAGCGTCTGCAGTTCCTTGTGCACCTGGGCCAGCGCCTGCTGCAGGCGCGCGACTTCGCCCTCGACCTGCTCTTCGGCCACCAGGTAGTGCTTGACGTCCAGCGCCGCCGGCGCCAGCTTGTGCGCGCGACCGATGGCGATCCCCCGCGAAACGGGAATGCCATGCAAGGTGAAGGAGGCCATAGGCGGACCTGTCGGGGTACGGGGGCGGCTGCGTTCCGCGGGCATTACTCGCCTTCGCCGAACTTGTCGTTGACCAGCGCCATCAGCGCGGCGATGCAATCGCCTTCATCGGCGCCGTCCGCTTCCAGCGTGACCTTGGCGCCCTTGCCGGCGGCCAGCATCATCACGCCCATGATGGACTTGGCGTTGATGCGGCGCGCGTTGCGGGTCAGCCAGACGTCGCTCTGAAATTTTGCTGCCAGTTGGGTGAATTTTGCGGAGGCACGCGCATGCAAACCAAGCTTGTTGATAATCTCAAGTTCTTGTTGAATCATTTTTCTTTTGTCTCAATCAGAAATGCGCACTGCAAGAAATAATTCCAAAGTCAGGATTGCCCGACCCGGATTCGGTTATCGACACGCACCGCCCCACTTTGCGCGCCGGCCAGGGCCATCTCCACCACCACGTCCAGCGTGTCGCGGCGGTAGGTGATGGCACGCAGCAGCATCGGCAAACTGATGCCCGCGATCACCTCCACCCGCCCGGCATCCGCCAGACGGTCACAGCAATTGGCGGGCGTACCGCCTTTGACGTCGGTAATCACCAACACGCCATCGCCGGCGTCGAGACGTTTGATCGCCGCCGCCGCCAGCGCCTGGACTTCGCCGAGGTCCTGGTCGGCGACCACGTCGATCGCCTCCAGCCGCTCGGTCGGACCACGGAACACATGGGCGCAGGCGGCAATGAAGGCCTGTCCCAGTGGTGCGTGCGTCATAAGCAGTATGCCAACCATATTCTTAAACCGCCAGTGAGCGCGGACGTTTTTTCACGGCGTCCGGCGCTATTGTTAATTTTTTAGTCGTGCGCCACAGCCGCTTCGACCGCGTCGATGAACATCGCGGCCACCGGGAAGCCCGTTTGCTGGGTGATTTCCTGGAAACAGGTTGGGCTGGTGACGTTCACTTCCGTTAGGAAATCACCAATAACATCTAATCCTACCAGCAACAAGCCACGGGCCGCCAGTACCGGGCCCAGGGCATTGGCAATTTCATAGTCGCGCTCGGTCAGCGGTTGTGCCACGCCGATGCCGCCGGCCGCCAGGTTGCCGCGCACCTCGCCGTTTTGCGGGATGCGCGCCAGCGAGAACGGTACCGGCTTGCCGCCGATGACCAGGATGCGCTTGTCGCCCTTGGCAATCTCCGGGATAAACCGCTGCACCATGATGGTGCGGGCGCCATTGTCGGTCAGCGTTTCAATGATGGCGCCGAGGTTCATGCCGTCGATCGTCACGCGGAAGATGCCGGTGCCGCCCATGCCGTCGAGCGGCTTGAGGATGACGTCGCCGTGATGCTGCTGGAAGGCGCGGATGCGCGCCTCGTCGGAGGTCACCAAGGTCGGCGAGGTGAATTGGCTGAACTGGCCGATGGTCAGCTTTTCATTGTGGTCGCGGATCGCGGACGGCTTGTTGAACACTTTCGCGCCCTGCTTCTCGGCCATCTCCAGCAGGTAGGTGCCGTAGATGTACTCCATGTCGAACGGCGGATCCTTGCGCTGGATGATGGCGTCGAACTCGCCCAGGTTGGTTTCGTGCGCCGGCGCGGCGCGGTACCAGTCGTGGGAATCGCCGGTCAGCGTGATCTGGGCGGCATTGGCGGTGACCACGCCGTTTTCCAGCGCCATGTCCTTTTGCTCGAAGGCATACACGGTGTGGCCGCGCTTGGCCGCCTCCACCATCATGGCGTAGGTCGAATCCTTGTAGGTCTTGAAACTGGCCAAGGGGTCGGCGAGGAAAGCTATTTTCATGGGCGCATCCATTCTGGGTAATGCCTGATTTTAGCCGAGTTTCGCCTGCGGCACCGGCGGGCGGACCAGTCGGCCTGCCCGGCGCGGAGGCTTAGTAGACTTCCGGATTCGGATCGGTGCGTTCCATTTCCAGCGACGCCGCCAGCAGCGCCAGCCGCGCCACCACGCCGTACACATAGAAACGGTTGGGCGCCGCCGTGCCCGGCTTGGCCTTCAGGTCCGGCACCGCGTGCTGCTGGGCGAACGCCAGCGGCACGTATTGCGAACCGGGCGCGTTCAGGTTCTGGTCGATGCCCTTTTCCGCGTGCACGCGGTAGAAGCCGCCGACCACATAGCGGTCTATCATGTAGACCACCGGCTCGGCCACCGCGTCCTTGATGCTCTCGAACGTAGGCACGCCCTCCTGGATGATGAAGTCGGTCACTTCCCTGCCATCCTTGATGACGATCATCTTGTCGCGCTGGGCCTGGCTCAAGTCCTTGATTTCGCTGGAATCCTTGATGGTCAGGATGCTGGTGCCGTAGGTCCCGGCGTCCGGCTTGACGATGACGAACGGCTTCTGGTCCTTGATGCCGTATTCCTTGTACTTTTTCTTGATCTTCGACAGCAGCGCGTCGACGTTGGCGGCCAGGCAGTCGTAGCCCTCGCCGGTGCGGAAGTTGACGGCGTCGCACTTGGCGTGGAACGGGTTGAGCATCCACGGATCGACGCCGATCAGCTTGCCGAACTTCTTGACCACCTCGTCGTAGGCGTTCATGTGGTTGCTCTTGCGGCGGATCGCCCAGCCGGCATGCAGCGGCGGCAGCAGGCTCTGCTCATGGATGTTCTGCAGAATGTCGGGGATGCCGGCCGACAGGTCGTTGTTCAACAGGATCGTGCACGGATCGAAATCCTTCAGCCCCACGCGGCGGCCGTTGGCCGACCGCACCAGTGGCTCGACCACCAGCATGTTGCCATCAGGCAAAGCCAGCGGCGTCGGCTGGGTGACTTCCGGCGACAGCGAACCGAGGCGCACGTGCAGCCCGGTCTGGCGGAAGATCTGCATCAGCCGCGCGACGTTTTGCAGGTAGGACGGATGGCGCTCGTGGATTTCCGGGATCAGCAGCAGGTTGCGCGCGTCCGGGCAATACTTGTCGATGGCAGCCATGGCCGCCTGTACCGACAATGGCAGCATTTCCGTCGCCAGATGGTTGAAGCCGCCCGGGAACAGGTTGGTGTCGACCGGCGCCAGCTTGTAGCCGGCGTTGCGCATATCGACCGAGCAATAGAATGGCGGCGTGTGCTCCTGCCACTCCAGCCTGAACCAGCGCTCGATGGCCGGCGTGGCGGCCAGGATTTTCTCTTCAAGATCGAGCAGCGGTCCGGTCAGGGCCGTGACGAGATGGGGAACCATGTTTACTTCCTTAGCTATTACCGTGCAGATAGCCCAAATCGGGGCGAAAACCGTATTTTAAAGGCAGGAAATGAAAAAAGCGCCTCTTTTGGAGGCGCTTTTCGTTGACCCGCCGAAACGGGTCGATGCAACATTATTAATTAAGCACAGGATTAAGCGTGATACGCGGACTCGCCATGGCTGGTGATGTCCAGGCCTTCGCGCTCTTCTTCTTCCGGAACGCGCAGGCCGATGACGATGTCAACCAGCTTGTAGGCGATCAGCGACACGATGCCCGACCACAGGATCGTGGTGCCGATCGCGGTGGCTTGCGTGGTCACCTGGCTGGCGATCGAGTAAGGATCGGCCGACATTTTGTTGGTGACATAGTCGAAGATGCCTTGACCGCCCAGCGATGGCGAAGCGAACACGCCGGTCAGCAACGCACCCAGGATACCGCCCACGCCGTGCACGCCGAACACGTCCAGCGAGTCGTCGGCGCCCAGCAGGCGTTTCAGGCCGTTCACACCCCACAGGCAGATCACGCCAGCCAGCAGGCCGATGATCAGCGCGCCCATCGGACCGACGAAACCGCAAGCCGGGGTAATCGCGACCAGGCCGGCAACGGCGCCCGAAGCGGCACCCAGCATCGATGGCTTGCCTTTGAAGATCCACTCGCCCAGCAGCCAGGACATGGTGGCGGCGGCGGTGGCCAGCAGCGTGTTGACGAAGGCCAGGGCAGCGATGTCGCCAGCTTCCAGCGCCGAACCGGCGTTGAAACCGAACCAGCCGACCCACAGCAGCGAAGCGCCGATCATGGTCATGGTCAGCGAGTGCGGAGCCATCGATTCACGGCCGTAGCCGACGCGTTTGCCCATCATGTATGCGCCAACCAGGCCGGCGACTGCGGCGTTGATGTGAACCACGGTACCGCCGGCGAAGTCCAGCGCACCTTTTTGGAACAGGAAGCCGGCTTTCGCGCCTTCGGTGGCGGCGGTGGCGGCATCCTTGATCGCGTCAGGACCGGTCCAGAACCAGACCATGTGGGCGACTGGCAGGTAAGCGAAGGTGAACCACAGTACGACGAAGGCCAGTACGGCGGTGAACTTGGCGCGTTCGGCGAAGGAACCGACGATCAGGCCGCAGGTGATGGCGGCGAACGTGGCCTGGAACACGACGTAGACGAATTCAGGAATCACGACGCCTTTGCTGAAGGTGGCGGCGGTCGAGAACGTGGCCTTGGCCGGATCCCAGATGCCGTTCAGGAAGGCACGGTCGAATTTACCGATGAAGGCATTGCCTTCGGTGAACGCCAGCGAGTAGCCGTAGACGCACCACAGCACGATGATCAGCGCGAAGATGGTGAACACTTGCAGCAGGATCGACAGCATGTTCTTGGAACGGACCAGGCCGCCGTAGAACAGCGCCAGGCCGGGAATCGACATCATGATGACGAGAATGGTCGACACCATCATCCACGAGGTGTCGCCCTTGTTCGGGACAGGTGCGGGTGCGGCGGCGGCTTCGGCCGGAGCGGCCGGAGCGGCGGCGGCCGGCGCCGGAGCGGCGGCAGCTGGCGCGGCGGCCGGTGCCGAAGCTTCAGGCGCCGACGCGGCAGCGGCGGCTGGTGCGGACGCGGCCGGTGCCGACGCTGCCGGCTTGGCATCCTCGGCATGGACCGGAGCAGCCAGCGCAAACAGGATGGAAACCCCAGCTAGCAACGTTGTTATAGTTTTCTTCATCAATCTTCCCCTTAAAGAGCTTCGTTGCCGGTTTCACCGGTACGAATGCGGATCACTTGTTCCAGGTTGTACACGAAGATCTTGCCGTCACCGATTTTGCCGGTGCGGGCAGCGCCTTCGATCGCTTCGATAGCCTGTTCGACGATGGAATCGTCCACCGCCGCTTCGATCTTGGTCTTCGGCAGGAAGTCCACCACATACTCCGCACCGCGATACAGCTCGGTGTGGCCTTTTTGGCGACCGAAGCCTTTTACCTCGGTGACCGTAATGCCTTGCACGTTGATCGCCGACAGGGCCTCGCGGACCTCGTCGAGCTTGAACGGCTTGATAATGGCGGTAATCATTTTCATGCTGGCCTCGCTTAGAAGGTTTTGGAAATGGACAGGACAGCACCCGTTTTTGCCAGGTTCTTCCCATCCGGTCCGACGTAGGCTTTCGTGTCGGCATAGACCGCCGCCAATGCCACCGTCACTACGCCGAAATCTTTGGTCACGCCCAGCTTGTAGTCGGTATAGCTGGAGGCGCCGTTGTGTTTTACGTTCTGGTGACCCGCGTGCACGTTCAGGATGTAGCCGTCGGTCAACTCGAAGTTGCCGGAAGCGTCGACGTAGCCGCTGTTCTTGCTGTCGGCAAAGCCGAACAGGTTGGTCGTCGATTGCGAGTATTTGAGCGAGACCGGACCATAGGAGATCTGGCCGTACAATTCGAAAGTATTGGCGCTAGGGTGCAGGCCGTTCGATGGGTAGTAGTAGTACAGGCCACCGACGTCGTACGAGACGTCCTTGACGATCTCGCCGCGCTTGCCGGCGTACAGATCCCATTCGACATCGCCGTCGCCGCCTGCGTCCTTGGTCCACTTGATGGTGGACAACCAGGTACCGGCATACAGGCCGGTCGGATTATTGGTATAGTCCGCGCCGCCCTGCAGAGCAGGTTTCAGACGGGTTTGCGATACGCCGCGATAGCGGTAGTCGCTGACAATGGCCGCGTTAAAGCTGACTTCATTGTCGGGTTTCGCTTCCGGCGCGGGTGTCGCGTCTTCGGCGTGCGCCATGCCGGCGCTCAGGGATGCGAATGCTAACGTCAACGCTGCAAGGGTTACGTTCAGGGTAAAGTTCTTAGTCAAGCTTTTCATTGTATTTTTCCTTGTGTAGTGTGAACTTAGTTAGCAGTTGCGGTTTAAAATCCTTGTAAAGCGAAGCGGTGAACAGCATCATTAGCTTCTTTAGCAGAATGCGTGCCAGCTAATGTTGCCGAGGTGATAGCGGCTGCATCAGCAACTACAACGGGGCGTTTCCGACAAAAGTGGGAGTTGGGCGGCCTGCGGCGGCAAAAATCACGAATTTCGCACCACTTTAACGCCGACATGCACCGCAATGGTGCGACGCATGGGCGACTAGATCAAGGAATATTATGGATATGAACACTTTTTTTAACGACTTGCAGACCAAGATCAGTCAAGCCATCGAAAACTCACCAGCAAAGGACATCGAGAAAAACGTGAAGTCCATGATGACGCAGGGTTTTTCCAAGCTGGACCTGGTCACGCGCGAGGAATTCGACGTCCAGACGCAAGTGCTGGCCAAGACCCGCGCCAAGCTGGAAGCGCTGGAAACCCGTTTGGCCGAGCTGGAAGCCAAGGCGGCAGGTCAATAAAATAGCGGAATAAGTAAGCGAAATGCGGCCGGCGCCCGCCCGTTTGGGCTAGCGCAAGGCGGGACGGCGGGCTTGGGCTACGCTGGCGGCTGGTTATCACTGGTCGGTCTGCCATCCCATGAGCCTAGCCGTACTCAAGAGCCGCGCCCTGGCGGGCATGGAGGCGCAGGAAGTCAGCGTCGAAGTGCACCTGGCCAACGGGCTGCCAGCCTTCACCATCGTCGGGCTCGCCGACACCGAGGTCAAGGAAGCCAAGGACCGCGTCCGCGCCGCCATCCAGAACGGCGGCTTTGAATTTCCCGCACAACGCATCACCGTCAACCTGGCCCCGGCCGATTTGCCGAAGGAATCGGGGCGCTTCGATTTGCCGATCGCGCTCGGCATCCTGGCCGCGTCCAGGCAGATTCCGTCCGCCCGCCTGCACCAATATGAATTCGCCGGAGAGCTGTCGCTGTCGGGCGAGCTGCGGCCGATACGCGGCGCGCTGGCGATGTCGCTGGCAACCCGGCGCAACGGCGGCCGGCTGGCCTTCATCCTGCCGATGGCCAACGCCGACGAGGCCGCGCTGGTGGCCGATGCCGCCATCTACCCGGCGCAATCGCTGCTGCAAGTGTGCGGCCACTTCGGCGCCAAGTCCGCCGACGCCATGCTGTCGCGGCATGAACCGGTGCAACTGGTGACGCAGCCGGACTATCCGGACTTTGCCGACGTCAAGGGTCAGCTGATGGTCAAGCGGGCGCTGGAGGTGGCCGCGGCCGGCAATCACAGCATCTTGCTGGTCGGGCCGCCGGGCGCCGGCAAGACCATGCTGGCCGCCCGCTTCGTCGGCCTGCTGCCGGCCATGACCGACGAGGAAGCGCTGGAGGCTGCCGCCGTGCAGTCGCTGACGGGCAGCTTCCGCATCGAGCACTGGAAGCGCCGGCCGTTCAGGTCGCCTCACCACACCAGTTCCGGTGTCGCCCTGGTTGGCGGCGGCAGCGTGCCGCGCCCCGGCGAGATTTCGCTGGCGCACCGCGGCGTGCTGTTCCTCGACGAACTGCCGGAATTTGACCGTCGGGTGCTGGACGTGCTGCGCCAGCCGATGGAATCCGGCCGCATCACGATTTCGCGCGCCGCCCGGCAGGCCGAGTTCCCCGCGCACTTCCAGCTGATCGCCGCCATGAATCCCTGCCCTTGTGGCTATTCGGGCCATATCAGCGGCGTCTGCAACTGCTCGCCGGACCTGATCCGGCGCTATCAAAGCCGCGTGTCCGGCCCGCTGCTGGACCGCATCGACATGCAGATGGAAGTGGCCGCCGTCAATCCGGAGGTGCTCAGCGCCGACGCCGATGGTGAACCGACCACCGTCATCGCCGCGCGCGTGCAGGCAGCCGCCGATATCCAACTCGAACGCCAAGGCAAGCGCAACCAGTACCTGACCACGCGCGAGATCGATCATTTCTGCAAGCCCGACAAGGCCGGCAAGGCACACCTGAAACAGGCGATGGAACACTTCCAATGGTCGGGCCGCGCCTACCACCGCATCCTGCGCGTGGCGCGCACGATCGCCGACCTCAAGCAGGCCGAACGCATCTCCCAACCGCATGTCGCCGAAGCGATCCAGTACCGCCGGGCGCTGCGCGACCGCTGAAGTATCCCCGTGCTGGCTGCCCGTGCTTAATTCTGCCGATGAGGCCGCTTATCGTCACCTCTTCGTTAGCCTTGCTGATATATTGCTCGCTGCTCATTTAATCAGCCGGGAATTCAATGACACGCCTGCCCCTCTACCTCGCCGCCAGCGCCCTGCTGGCCGGCTGCGCCACCAGCCAGGTGCCGCTGACCGATTTCACCGCCAACTCCGGCAGCCCGCGCGCGCCCGAGCAACTGGCGGTCACCTTCGACAAGGCCGACCTGGCGCTGCGCGTCGATCCCGCCACCCAAAGCATCAGCGGCGACGCCGCGCTGACCTTCACCGCCACCGCGCCGCTGACCCGCATCGCCGTCGAACTGGACCGCAACCTGCCGATCGATTTCGCCAGCGTGGATGGCGTCGCGCTGGCACCGTCGGCGATCAGCAATCCGGACGGCCGCCTGTACCTGACCCTGCCCACGCCGCTGGCGGCCGGCGCCGTCACCACAGTGCGCATCCGCTATCACGGCATCCCGCATGTGGCCAGCCACGCGCCGTGGGACGGCGCCTTCATGTGGAGCAAGACCGAAGACGGCCAGCCATGGATCACCACCACCGTCGAAGGCGAGGGCTGCGACCTGTTCTGGCCCTGCATCGACCATCCGCAAGGCAAGCCCAAGCTGATCGACCTGCACATCAGCGTGCCGACGCCGCTGGTGGTGGCCGGCAACGGCGTCGCGCTCGGCATGGATGAAAAAGACGGCTGGCGCACCTACAACTGGCGCGCGAAAAATCCCAGCACCTACGGCGTCGCGCTGAACATCGGCCCGTACGAAATGCTGTCCGGCGAGTACGACAGCCGCTACGGCAACAAGATTCCGCTGCGCATGTGGTACCTGAAAGGCCACGATAAAAAAGCCCAGGGCCTGTTCGCCGAGTTCGCGCCGATGCTGACCTTCTTCGAAAGCCGCATCGGTCCCTACCCGTTCGGCGACGAAAAGATGGGCGTGGTCGAGACCCCGCACCTGGGCATGGAACACCAGACCATCAACGCCTACGGCAACGGCTACGTCAAATCGCCCTACGGCTACGACTGGCTGCTGCATCACGAGCTGTCGCACGAGTGGTTCGGCAACCAGATGACCAACGCCGACTGGGACGACATGTGGCTGCACGAAGGCTTCGGCAGCTACATGCAGCCGCTGTACCTGGAATACCTGCGCGGCGAGATGGACTTCCAGGCAGAGCTGTTCAACCAGCGCAAGTCCCTGCGCAACAAGGTGCCCGTGGTCAGCGGCAAATCGATGCGCATCGAGGACGTCTACGAGGACGAGCGCGGCGGTCCGGGCAACGACATCTATACTAAAGGTTCGCTGATCCTGCACACGCTGCGCAACCTGATCGGCGACGACGCCTTCTTCCGCGCCACGCGCCGCATGGTGTACGGCACCGACACGCCGGCGCCGGGCAACTTCCAGCCGCGCTACAGCAGCACCAGGGAATTCATCGCCATCGCCAACGAGGTCAGCGGCCGCGACCTGGGCTGGTTTTTCGACGCCTACCTGTACCACGCGGCCTTGCCGGAACTAGTGGAAGAACGCAGCGGCAACCAGCTCAAGCTGAGCTGGAAACTGAAGGATGGCGGCGCCTTCCCGATGCCGCTCGAAGTGCGCGTCAACAACCGCATCGAGAAGCTGGCGATGACCGACGGCAAAGGCGAACTGACGCTGCCGCCGCAGGCACTGGTCACCATCGACCCGAATTCGCGCGTGCTGCGCCAGCTGGCCCATATCGACGAATGGAAACTGCAGGAAGAAGCCCGCAAGAAAAAAGAAAAGGCCGGGAAATGAAGAAAATATCCCTATCGCTGATGCTGGCGGCCGCGCTGTGCGCCTGCAGCCCGCAATACGACTGGCGCGACTACCGCAGCAACGACGCGCCCTACGCGGTGCTGTTCCCCGGCAAGCCGGCCAGCCAGACCCGCGCCATCCAGCTGGACGGCATGGACGTCAGCATGACGATGACGGCCGCCGAAGTGAACGGCGTCGTGTTCGCGGTCGGCAGCGCGCAGCTGGCGGATGCGGCCAAGGGACCGGCCGCCATCGAGGCCATGAAAACCGCGCTGGTCAACAATATCGGCGCCACCGTCACCAGCAACAAGTCCTCTGTTAACGGCAAGCAATCCACGCTCGAAGTTGAGGCAAAGGGCAGCCAGAATGGTGAAGCGATGCGCCTGATTGGACGTTTTATTGCAAAGGACAAAAGGATTTACCAGGTCATCGTCATGGGCCGCGATAAAAACATCGTGCAGGACGAGGTGGAAACTTACCTGAGTTCATTCAAATTGAACTGAAACGGTGGCGCTGGCTTAAAAGATGCTTAATCTGACGTGCGCTAGCGCTCATACAGATGAGCGGCTCTATTGTAAAGTTGTACCCATGGCCTAATGTCTAAGCTAACGGCCTGCCGCTCAGGCAAGAAGCGGTGCACCGTGGTATCGTTCAACTACAAGACTAAGAAAGCACTCTATGTTAATTGCGTTCAAATCCCCATCCAGTCCGGAAGTCCTGATGTACCAGGAACATGCGCAACGCATCCTGGACCTGCTCCACAAAAATCCGACGCGCGGTGTGATCACGGCGGCGGAAGCGGCCCAGGCTTTGTCGGTGCTCGAACACGAGGTTGCCGAGAGCAAGCTGCATCCGGAAAATGACGTCGAACACGACGCGCATGCCCACGAAAAGGAAGAAGGCGAAACGGTGGAGCACGCCGTATTGCAACGCGTCGGCTTTGCCGCCCGTGCCTATCCGCTGCTGGAGATGTTGCGCGCCGCGAAACAGGAAAACGAAAGCATCATCTGGGGCGTTTGACCCCGCCTTCCCGTCAATCTCCCGCCAGCGACGCCTTGAGCGGGAGATCTATCGTAAAGCGCGTGCCCACGCCCACCGCGCTGTCCACGCGAATGCTGCCATCGAGCAGCGAGGTCACGATGTTGTACGTGATGCTCAGCCCCAGTCCGTTGCCCCCCTGTCCCAGCTTGGTCGTGAAGAAGGGATCGAAAATGCGCGCCTGGTGTTCGATCTCGATGCCCTTGCCGTCGTCCTGGAACACAATCCGCACCTGATCCGTGCCCAGCCGCACCGCCCACATCTTGATCGTGCCGCCGCTGCGGCCGTCAAACGCATGCAGCAGTGCATTGTTGATCAGGTTGATGATGACCTGGCCGTACGGTCCCGGGAAACTGTCCATCTGTATATCGTCCGGCATCTCCAGCTCGACCTGATGCCCGGCCTTGCGGATCTGGTTCTTCATCGTCGTGACGATTTCCTGGCTGGCCTGGTGCAGGTCGAAATGGCGCCGCTTGGCGCTGGCCTGGTCCACCGCCACCTGCTTGAAACTGTTGACCAGCTCGGCCGCGTTGCGCAGGCTGCGCATCAGCAGCGTCGACGCCTCGCGCGCCGCGTCGATGAAAGCCTGCAGGTCCGAGCGCCGCAGCTGGTTGCTGCTGTTGCGATTGTCGATCTCTATCGTCTTGTCCTCCAGCGTGCTGGCGATCACCAGGCTGTTGCCGATCGGCGTGTTCAACTCGTGCGCCACGCCGGCCACCAGCGAACCGAGCGCGGCCAGCTTCTCGCGCTCCACCAGTTGCTGCTGGGCGTCCCGCAGCTGCCGGTACGAATCGGCGTTGGCAAACGCCACCGCCACGTACGAGGCCAGCGTGGTCAGCATGTCCAGGTCGATGCGCTGATAGGCGTGCGTACGATAGCTGTGCACGGTGATCACGCCGCGCACCTGGCCGGTGACCGAGATCGGCACATAGATCAGCGAGCGCGGCTCGGTCGGCAGCGAGCCGTCCTCCAGCGTGCCCATGTCGTCGGCGCCGGACACCAGGTCCAGGCTCTCGATGTAGCGCGCATACTCTTGCTCCAGATCGTTGATGAACACTTCCTGCGCATTGGTGATGCACCACACGGCCAGCTGGTTGGGTTCGCGCATGCTGCGCGTGTATGGCGTATAGCGCTTGCCCTGCTCCATCGCGAACGGATATTCGATCAGCTCCTGCTCGGGCCGGTAAATGCCGATGCCGAACACGCTGGCGTCCATCAGCGCATGCACCTGCTGGTACAGCATCGACATGATGGCTTCGCTGTCGAGGTTGGCGGTGATGCGCCGGCCGATGTCGGACAGCAGCGAGATATTGCGATGCGCCAGCTCCACGCTTTCCTTCTGCCGCTCGACCTCCTGCTTCTGCCGTTCTATCGATTCCTTTTGCTGCACCAGCTCCCGCGTGCGGCTGCCGACCTCCGCTTCCAGCACGTGCTTTTGCCGCACCAGCATGTTGATGCGGAAGCGTATCAGCAGATAGGCGCCGCCCATCGCCAGGCTCAGCCCGAGCATGCGGAACCACCAGGATTTCCAGAACGGCGGCGCGATGATGACCTCCATCGCCACCGCATCGGAACTCCAGACGCCATCCTTGTTGGCGGCGCGCACGCGGAACACATAGCGGCCCGGGTCGAGATTGGTGTAGGTGGCGAAACGCTTGCCGGCGTCGGCCGTTACCCATTGCGGATCGAAGCCTTCGAGCTGATAGGCAAAACGGTTGCGCTGCGGGTCGGCGTAATGCAGGCCGGCGAATTCAAACGAAAACACCGCGTCGAGATAACTCAGGTGCAGCGACTTGGCCTCGTAAATCGGTCCCTTGGCCAGCACGTCGGTACGCAGCGCATCGCTGAGGATGGACTGGTTGAAGATGGAAAAATCCGTGATCGATACCGGCGGCGCGTGGGGGTTGTCGTGGATGTGCGACGGCTGGAACGCGGTCACGCCGGCCAGTCCGCCGAAGTACAGCGTGCCGTCCGCCGCCCTGTAGCCGGAGCCGATGAAATAGGAACCGTCGATCAGGCCGTCGCGCGAGGTGTATTCCTTGAACACGCCGGTATCCGGATTGAACATGGACAAGCCCGCCGTGCTGCTGATCCACAAACGTCCCTGCCGGTCGGGGAGGATGGCGCCGACCGGATCGGGTGCGCGGCCGTTGCGGCTGGGATAAAAGCGGAAGCGCAATTCGCCGTCGGCGCCGCGTTCGCCCATGCACAAGCCGGCCGCCGTGCCTATCCACAGGCGGCCCTTGTCGTCTTCGTACAGGTAGTGCACGCGCTTGTGGCTCAGGCTGTCCGCCCGGCGCGGATCGTGGCGGTAATGGCGGAACTTGCCGGTGGTGGCGTCAAAGCGGTCCAGGCCGTTCTCGGTGCCCAGCCACAGCACACCGGCGTGGTCTTCCAGCAAGGCGTAGATACGGCCGTCCAGGCTGTCGGCATTGTTCGTCTCGTGGCGCCAGGTGGTGATCGCGCCGGAGTGTTGATCGATGTGGTGCAGGCCGGCGCGCGACGCCACCCAGATCTCGCCGGCATGATCGACCAGCACGCGCTGAATCGACAGCGACGCCGGATCGGCATCGAGCGCGGTCCGCGTGAACTTGCCGCTGGATGGATCGCGCCATCCCAGTCCGGTGGTGCTGCCGACCCACAGCCGGCCCTGCCGGTCTGTGTCGAGCGCCAATATCTGGTCGCCGGGCAGGCTGGCTGGATCGCCCTCGTCATGATGCCAGGTCTTGCTTTCAGCTTTGTCCAGATCCAGCAGCGTCAGGCCGTCGCCGGTGCCCAGCCACAGCTTGTTGCCGCCGGCGCCGCCGATAATGCGCACCTTGTTATTGCTGATGCTGGGCAGCACACCCGGATATTCGGTGTAGCGTTCGAAACCGCCGCTGGCCAGGTCCACCCAGTCGACGCCGCTGTACCAGTTGCCGACCCATAAGGTGCCGGTGCGATCCTGGTACAGGGCGCTGATCTGGTTGTCGCCAATGCCGTGGCGGTCCTGGCTGTTGCGGCGGTAGTGGTAAAAATGCCTGGAGACGGGATCGCGCCGCTTCAAGCCGTCGGCGAAGGTGCCGGCCCACAACACGCCATCGCTATCATGCAGCAGCACGACGACGCGCTGGCCTGACAAGTCTTCATCCGGCGCCAGCGCGATGCGCTCCGCCTCGGCGCCGTTCAGGCGCCATGCCTGCAAACCGCTCTGGGTGCCGGCCCACAACACGCCGTCCGCGCCTATCGACAGCGACAGGATGCTGTTGGAAAGTACCGCGCCGGCCTGCGGCGACAGATGCCTGAATTTCGAACTGCCGGCCGCCAGCACTTCCAGCCCGCTGGCGGTGCCGATCCACAGATTGCCGGGTTTGTCGCGCACCAGCGCCGTCACGCGATCGTCCCCGATGCTGTCGGCGTCGGCCTCCGCATGTCGCAACGTTTGCACTTGCCCGGTGGGGATGTCGAAGCGCTGCAGGCCCTCGCTGGTCACCAGCCACAAGCCCTGCTTGCCGTCGCCGACGATGCCGGTCACCGTCAGGCCTCCGTTCTTGTTGATCTGGTGCACGAAGGATTGGGTGGCGGGATCATAGCGGTCCAGGCCGCCTTTACTGCCGACCCACAGCGTGCCGCCGGCGTCCTCGTACAGCGCGTGCACGTAATTGTCGAGCAGGCTGCGGGGATTGGACGGATCGTTCTTGAACACCGTCATCCGGTAACCGTCGTAACGGTTCAAGCCGGCCTGGGTGGCCAGCCACATGTAGCCGTGGCGGTCCTGCAGAACAAAGGTGACGGATTCCTGCGTCAGTCCCTGTTCGACGCCGAGATGCTCAAATCGCAGGCTGAGCGGCGCGGCCCGTACAACGGAAAAAAGCCCCAACAGGAGCAGGAAAAAGAGGCGAACGGAGCGTGTTGCAATACCTGGCATAAGGTTGCTTCCGGGATATCGCCCCATTCTCGCACAACCTCAAAAATCCGAACGAAAAAAAACCCCAACAGCATTCAATCTGTTGGGGTTTTTTCATAATAACTAGCCTGACGATAACCTACTTTCACACTGGTTGCAGCACTATCATCGGCGCAGAGTTGTTTCACGGTCCTGTTCGGGATGGGAAGGGGTGGGACCAACTTGCTATGGTCATCAGGCATTGACTTGTACGAGCCGCGTTCTTGTGAACGTTGCCCAGAATCTGGAATCGGTAAGTAATTGGGTAATGAAGTTGTATCAACGAACGTTCAACGCACTTCTCATTCACCATAACCTGCCAAGGTTATAGGGACAAGCCGTACGGGCAATTAGTATCAGTTAGCTTAATGCATTACTGCACTTCCACACCTGACCTATCAACGTCCT